>JAADHV010000048.1 GCA_013151635.1 Deltaproteobacteria bacterium
TATAAAGACAAGGTAAAGATGATAAAATTAAATAGTTTAAAATTTTCAATTTAATTATTTAATAAAATTAATGAGTTATGTTTTTAAAAAATTTTATTAGAGCCTTTGGCATGTCAATTGCTTTAGTAATAACCAACATAACAAAAGATTAATTTTTTCATCTTTTTTTCCTTTTCTTAAAAAGGCCGCTCATAAAAAAGCGGCCTTTTTAAGTTTTTTTTCCCGGTATAAATGATACTGGTTCGGCGATCTTATCAGATACGGTTTGATTTCAGTCTTGGTTTGCGACATTATCCACCTCACAAACCGCTTGCGAGTGTTCTCACAATATTGAGATAAATTCAATAATATGCCTTGAAAAATTTATAAATAAAAAATAGATTATGCATCATTAACGCATTAGAGATGATGCACACCCTTATATTGCCGGATCTGCAGGATCTTGTACATACAGGCCGGTGCATCCCGGAGGAAAGCAATTTATTCATGAAGGACACAATTCTCCAGGACATTATTGTAAGATCCTATGAAACGCTCAGGCCGGGCGACCCCATCACCCGTGCGGCCTCACTTTTCAGGAAGACCAGGTTTGACGGGCTTCCCGTGATTGATTCCAGGGGCGGTCTCAAGGGGGTTATGACAAAAGCCAACCTGTATGATGCCGTGTCGTCAGGGACCCTGCCTGGCCGGCCCATTGACGGATTTTATACCAGAAATCCCGTCACGGTGCAGGACCATATATCCTATGACGATCTGTCAAGGATCGTACGCACCTCAAAAGTGGGAACCGGTATTGTCCTGAATGACCGGAATGAAGTCACAGGTGTGTTCAGCAAGGCAGACTGGATCAAAGGCATGTTTAAAAAAGAGGCCATGCTCAGCAGCCGGCTGAAAGCCATTTATGATACCATGCACAACGGACTGATTGCTGTTGATTCAAGAGGGCGTATCACCGATATTAACAATGCAGCCCGGAAAATATTGGATATGACGTCTGAACAGGCTCTCGGACAGGCGGCAGATACGGTTCTGCCGGGACTTGACATAAACAGGATCATTATATCCCGGCAGCCTTTAATCGGTGTGAATTATCAACACAAATCCATAAGCCTGCTGTGCAATATCACGCCGGTCAAGGGAGAAAAGGCCGGGCAGGGCGCCATCATCGTTATCCAGGATACAACCGATCTTGCAAGAATCATATCAGAGCTTGCCAACGTGACCCACCAGTATGAAACCCTTGATTCTATTATGGAAATCGCCTATGACGGCATTATTGTCGTGGATAAAAGCAGCCGGATTACCATGTTAAACCGGTCCGCATCCAGGCTGTTGAATAAGAATACCAAAGACCTGATCGGCAGACCTGCCCGGGAAGTGATTGACAACACCATGCTGCATATTGTCATCAAAACAGGACTGCCTGAGAAAAACAAGGTCAGGATGATCAATGGTGAGCCTTATGTGGTTACCATCCTGCCCATTAAAAAACAGGGTAAAATCATTGGTGCGGTCTGCAAGATCCTTTTCAGGGATGTGGATGAAATAAAAGAGCTTGTCCAGAAACTGGACAACCTGGATCAGGAGCTTGCCTATTACAAAGACGAGGTCTGTCATAAGACCACTGCATCTGCAGAGTTTGATACCATCCTCACCAATGACCCTGAATTCAAACGGATAAAAAAGGAAGGCCAGGTCGCTTCAAGGGGTGCCTCCAATGTCCTGATTACCGGAGAAAGCGGTACGGGAAAGGAATTGTTTGCAAAGGCCATCCATATGGCAGGCCTTTGCAGCCAGGGACCTCTTGTCAGGGTGAACTGTGCGGCCATCCCGGATTCCCTGCTGGAGGCCGAATTTTTCGGATATGCTCCCGGCGCCTTTACCGGTGCCTCTTCCAAAGGCAGGATTGGAAAACTTGCAGCCGCAGACAGCGGCACCCTGTTCCTGGATGAAATCGGAGACATGTCATTCAGCCTCCAGAGCAAGCTGTTGCGGGTTTTACAGGACCAGGTCTTTGAACCTGTGGGCTCGGACACCTCTGTCAAGGTGAATATCAGGTTTATTGCAGCCACCAACCAGGATCTTGTCAAACTGGTCAATGAAGGCAGGTTCAGAAAAGACCTGTACTACAGGCTCAATGTCATTCACCTGCCCTTACCCCCATTGCGGAAAAGGGTTAACGACATAGAGCTTCTGGCTGGTTATTTCCTTGAAAAATACAACAGGACCTTTGGCGCATCCGTGTCTTATATTTCAAAGGATGTCCTGGAAATATTCAATGCACATGACTGGCCCGGAAATGTCCGGGAGCTGGAAAATGTGATTGAACGGGCCATTAACTTTGCCGGAACACAATTCCTGGAGATTGGGGATCTTCCCATGTACCTTCAGGAAAAAACAATCCTGTCAGTAAAAACCCAAACGACCGCTCCCATCCACACGCTGTTGAAACATAATGTGGGGGAACATGAAATCAACCTGATAAAACAGGCCCTGGAATCTACGGGCCAAAACAAGGCAAAAGCAGCCCGGCTCCTTGGAATCAGCAGGTCATGGCTGTATAAAAAAATGGCCCGGGCCGGCATTCAATAGATATGTGTCCTCAAGAGGAGACATATGCCCTCTAAAGTAGACAGTACACATGTCTCCTTTCTTTTTTTTAAACAGGCCCGGCTTTTCAGGAATTTCATTTAACCCGCACCAGTAACGCCTTGCCTTCACGTGACAACCTGGCTGGCAATGAAAAAAACTGCCTGGTACAGGTCTTGCTTTTTATCGTTTTCATTCATTTGCCTGAAGGAATAAATCTAAAGACGCATAAACACAAAGGAGAGAATATGGAAATTATTGACAAGGTAGCCATTGTTACAGGCGGGGCTTCCGGGCTTGGAAAAGCCTGTGTCAGACAACTGGTACAAAAAGGTGCCAGGGTTGCAATACTTGATATGAATAAAGACCAGGGAACCGCCCTTGCAAAGGAATTTGAAGAAAAAACTATTTTTCTTCAAACCGATGTTTCCGATGAAACCAATGTAAAAGAATCCATTGAGGCAGTTGCAGACCGGTTGGACAGCATTCATTTTGTTATCAACTGTGCTGGTATGGGGATTCCAATGAAAGTCCTGGGCAAGGACGGTCCCATGTCCATGGAGCCGTTTATCAAGACCATGCAGGTGAATCTTAACGGCACCATGAATGTAATCTGCCATGCAGTTGCAAAAATAGTGGAAAATGATTCCAATGCAGACGGTGAAAAAGGCGTGGTCATAAACACCTCTTCCATTGCAGCTTTTGAAGGCCAGATCGGCCAGGTTGCATATACCGCGTCCAAGGCCGCCATTGCCGGGATCACCCTGCCCCTGGCCAGGGAATTTGCAGACTATGGCATCAGGGTTATCACCATTGCCCCGGGAATATTTGACACTCCCATCCTTGGCCGGCTGTCAGAAAAGGTCAAAGCATCACTGGCCAGGCAGATTCCATTTCCCAAAAGGCTGGGAGATCCAAAGGAATTTGCTTTTCTTGCAAGCCATATTATTGAAAACCCTGTAATGAACGGTGAAACCATCCGCTTGGACGGCAGCCTGAGAATGACGGACAGATAAGGAGGTTCAATTATGAGAGAAGTTGCTATTGCCGGTGTGGCCATGACAAAATTCGGCATCAGTGAAGACACCTGCATTGAAATGTTCGGACAGGCAGCCACAGGAGCCCTTGTAAAATCAGACATAGAACCAAAGGACATTGAAGCTCTTTTCCTGGGCAACTGCCTGGGGGATTTTGAAGATGGCCAGGCCCACATGGGTGCCCATATCCACACGGCACTGGGGCTTCCCATGGCCGCCCCGGCTTTCAGGTTTGAAAATGCCTGTGCCACAGCCACCGTGGCCATCCGTCAGGCAGCCCTGATGGTGGGGGCCGGTATCTATGATGTGGTCCTGGCCGGCGGCACGGAACGGGTGGCAGCCATGGATACGCCCATGGCCACAAGAACATTTGCCATGGCGTCCAATTCCTGTTACAGTGCCCCCACCGGCATCACCTTTCCGGGCGTGTTTGCCATGGCCGCCCACATGTATGCCGGAAAATACGGCATGGATATCAGCAGCCTTTCCGAATACATGGCCCATGTTTCCGTGAAAAATCATTTCCATGCTTCAATGAACCCCAAGGCCCAGTTTCAAAAAGAGATCAGTGTTGAAAAAGTCCTTGAAAGCTTCATGGTGGCAGATCCCTTGCATTTTCTGGACTGCTGTCCTTTTTCCGACGGTGCTTCGGCGGTTGTGATCGCCTCAAAGGAAAAAGCCGTGCAGATGACTGACAAGCCCGTTTACATCATCGGAACCGGACAGGCTGCGGGCGGCCCTGTCATAAACAACCCTGACATGACCCGGATCAAACCAAGGGAAGTTGCATCAGCCATGGCCTACAAAGAGGCCGGTGTCACACCAGGAGATATTGATCTTTGCGAACTCCACGACTGCTTCACCATTGCCGAAATCCTGGCCATTGAGGGACTTGGTTTTTATGAGTTCGGCAAAGGGTATGATGCGGCAAAAAAGGGGGAAACACGGCTTGGCAGCGACCGGACCGTGATCAATCCCTCGGGCGGGTTAAAAGCCAAGGGGCATCCCATTGGCGCCACAGGAGCTGCTCAGGTAACGGAAATCGTGGAACAGCTCAGGGGAGAATCCAAAGAAAGACAGGTTGAAGGAGCCAGAACAGGACTTGTGGATACCCTGGGCGGAGAATTCGGAACAGTATGCAATTTAATTTTAAGGAGCTATGCATAATGAAACATCAACACCTGTTCAAAGATTATCAGCAGGGGCTTGAAAATGGAGAACTTATCGGGGTTTATTGTAAAAAATGCAAGACATTTTCCTTCCATTCCAGCCTGTCATGCAGCAAGTGCGGCAGTATGGACCTTGTTGGCAAAGTATCTGAAAAAAGCGGAACTTTAGAAACTTTTACCGTGATCCGGGTGGCGGCGGAAGGTCTGACCCCTCCCTTTATTGTGGCCCTTGTCAGGACTGATTCAGGATTCCATGTCATGGGGAACCTTGAGGGCATTGATCCCTCTTCTGCATCCATGGATCTTTTGGGAAAACAGGTAAAAATTTCAAGTAAAAAGGTTACCCGGGACAGGTATTCCCAGGGAGTTACCCATTGCCTGAGCTTTACCCTGGATCAGTAAGGGGGAAAAATGGATTTTGATTTGAAAGGGTCTCAAAAAGAGATTCAAAAGGCAGCCCGGGAATTTGCAAAGGGAGAGTTTGACAAGGACCTTGCCGCAAACCTGGATAAAGAAGAAAATTTTCCTGAAGCATTGTGGAAAAAAGCAGCCCGGCTCGGGCTTGTGGGCCTTCACCTTGACGGGGCGGGGCTTTCCCTTGTGGACCAGGTGCTTGTGGCTGAACAGTTCTGCGCAGTTGATTCAAGCCTTGGCAGTTCAATCCTGAGCGCGTGCAGGGGAGCGGAATGTCTGTATCTTTCAGGGGATGCGTCTTTGAAGGAAACCTTTCTTGAAAGGGTTCTGGAAGGCCAGATCCTCAGTACCTGTGCTTTTGCAGAGCCAGGGGGAGACCCGGATCTTTCAGACATCACGACAACGGCCATTCAAAGAGACAAGATGTTAACCCTTAACGGGAAAAAAGAATATGTGGTCAATGGGGTCCTGGCAGGATGTTTCATTGTCCTGTGCCGGGTATTGTCTGAAGATGGGTCCGGGGCAGAGCCCTGCCTGGTACTTGTTGAGAAAAAGACCAAAGGGGTTCTGATCAAGCCCAAAACAGAAAAACTGGGATGCCGGATGATTCCGGTAGCAGATATGGAATTCTGCGATGTTGCCGTACCTCTTTCCAATATGGTGGGAAAACCCGGCACTGGATTGGTTCAGGCAAAAAATTTCCTTTCCATTGAACAGGTATCCAAGGCAGCCATGGTTTTAGGAATGGCCTTGGGAGCCCTTCAAAGAAGCCTTGCCCATACCAGGCTGAGAAAACAGTTCAACCAGGCCATTGCAGCATTTGAAGTGACCCGGCACAAATTTGCCGACATGGCCATGCGCATCCGCATGGCAAGGCTTTTAACCCTTGAAGCAGCCTTTGATATTGACCGGAACATGATAAGGGGGAAACATGATGAAACCCTTGCTGCCATGGCCCTTTTCCAGGCCGCAAAAACCGCTGTCCATGTTACGGACGAGTCTGTGCAGCTTTTGGGCGGCTACGGATATATGGCAGAATATGAGGTGGAAAGGTTTTACCGGGATGCAAAATCAATTGAAATCACCCAGCCGGCAGGCCTGCATTTAAAGGAAATCGTGGCAAAAAAACTCATTGGCAAAATCAGGGCAGCTTAGACCTAATTCTTTAAGGAAGAATTCATGGAAATACTCAAATTCAGTAAGAGCCATCTTGATTTCCAGGAAAGACTGAAAACTTTCATGGACCGGGAAGTGGTTCCAAATATAGAAACCTGGGAAAAAGAAAAAAAAGTTCCAAAATCAGTATGGAAAAAAATGGGGGAAAACAAGTTCCTCTGCCCCAGCCTCCCGGCAGAGTACGGCGGCATCGGGGGGGATTTCCTGCATTCGGTTATCGTGATAAAGGAACTTGCAAGGACAAATCACAACGGGCTGGCCGCCTTTATTCACAGTGATATCGTGGTCCCGTACATTGAAAGCTACGGGTCCGTGGACCTGAAACAAAAATACCTGCCCTTATGCGTGTCAGGCGACATGATCACGGCTGTTGCCATGACTGAACCTGATGCCGGCAGTGATCTTGCCGCCATGACCACCACTGCCGTGGAAAAGGGGGACCATGTGGTCATCAACGGGGCAAAGACCTTTATTTCCAACGGGGTTAACTGTGATCTGGCTGTGCTGGCTGCCAAAGATCCAAAAGAAAAAAATCCGCACAAGGCTGTCTCCCTCTACCTGGTGGAATCTAAAACCCCCAGGTTTAAAAAAGGGGAACCTCTGGAGAAAATGGGCTGGAAAAGCCAGGATACGGCTGAATTGTTTTTCAACGACTGCATGATTCCGAAACAGAACCGGCTTGGAAAAAAGGGGGCCGGCTTTAAAATGCTCATGGCAAAACTCCAGCAGGAACGGCTGGTCTGCGTTGTCAGCGCTGTTTTCTTTTGTGAAAACATGCTGGAATGGACCATCGGCTATCTGAAGGAAAAAAAGAGGGGGAAAAAGCTGGCCATCCATTCCCAGGCAGCCCGGTTTGCCCTGGTGGAGATGGCCACACAGGCAAAGATGGCAAGGGTATTCATGGAAAAACTGGTGTCAGAACACATGAAAAAAAAAGACGTTATAATAGAAACATCCATGGGAAAATATTATACCACTGATCTTGTCAAACGCACGTCTTTGCGATGCCTTGAACTGATCGGGGATTATGGCTCCCTTGAGGAGTGCCCCATTGCCAGGACCTTCAGGGATACCAGGGTCATGTCTATCTTTGCCGGGACCAATGAAATCATGAAAGAGATTATTGCACGGTTTACTCTTTCTTAACCCAAACCTTGATGAAAGGGAGGAAAAAATGATTCTTGCCAGTAAAGAAAACATTGAGAAGTATACCAGGATGGGAATTTACACTAAAAAAACTTTGATGGATTATTTCAAGATCCATGTGAATCAGTTCCCTGACAGAATCTGTATTTCTGATCCACCGAACAAACAGGATCTGCTGGGGACCGACCCTGAAAAACTGACTTACAAGGAGTTGGACATGGCTGTGGATGCCGTGGCCGAGGCCCTGGTTGAAAAAGGGCTCAAAAAAGATGATACCGTCCTTGTCCAGATGCCCAACTGCTGGGAGCTTGCCATGCTCTATCTTGCCGTGGGAAGGGCAGGCGGAATCATTTCACCGGTTCCTGTCCTGTGGCGGGCCGCAGAGCTCTCCTATGTTGCCGGACAGCTTGAGGCAAAGTTTTTTATCACCATCAATGAATTCAACGGGTTCAACCATGCCGCTATGGCCGGGGAAATCAGCAGGACCCATCCCTTTGACCTCATTTTGTACGAAGAATTAAGATCCATGGCAAAACAGGACATCAAAGGTATCCTGGACGGCATTGAGGTATGTTCGGATGATATCCTTACCGTGTGCTGGACCTCCGGGACCGAAGCCAGCCCCAAAGGATGTCCTTTGAGCCACAACAACTGGGCAGGCATGGCCCATCTCCAGGATGCCGCAGGCATGAAATCCGGGGATAAGATGATGACGGCAGGGCCGCTTGTCAACATGGCCTCTGTGGGAACCATATTGTTTCCATGGGCGATTCTGGGTGGGAGCCTTCTTTTGCATCACCCCTTTGACCCTGGTGTTTACATGAAGCAGATCATGGGGGAAAAACCTGATTATACCCTGATGGTGCCGGCAATCGCCAACATGATTGCCAAACATCCCAATGTGGATTCCTTTGACCTGTCTTCTTTCAGGACCATTACCCTGGGATCGGCCTCACCCTCCCTGTGGACCCTGCAGACGTTCAAAGAAAGGTGGGGCATTGATATTGCCAATATCTGGGGTCAGAACGAAGGCACAGGATTCATGGCAGGGATTGAGGATATCCCGGACATGGCAGTGCGCACGGATTCCTTCCCCCATTTCGGGAAACCAGGCACAAAGTTTGTTTCCTCTGCAGCAGGGTGCGTGGAACTCAAGATCCTTGATCCCTCGGGCCTGGAACTCACTGAGCCCGGATCAATCGGGGAGCTTGTCTACAAGGGTCCGGGACTTTTTGCAGGTTATTTTAAAAATGAGGAAATGACAAAAAAAAGTTTTAGCCCGGACGGCTTTTTCAGGACCGGGGATCTTTTCATGATAAAGGAGAACAATTATCTTGGCTTTCATGAACGGGCCAAGGATATCATTATCCGCGGAGGATACAACATCAGTTCCCAGGAAGTGGAAAACCACCTGCTTTCCAATCCTGATGTAGTTGAGGTTGCTGTGGTGGCCATGCCCGATGAAAAACTGGGGGAAAGGATGTGTGCCTATGTTGTCCCGAAACCCGGGGTAACAATAACCCTGGATGCCCTTGTAAAGACGCTGGAAGAAAAAGGACTTGCAAAATACAAGCACCCTGAACGTATGGAAATCATTGAGAAACTCCCAAGGAATCCCGTGGGAAAAATTTTAAAGAAACAGCTTCGGCAGGATATCTTAAATAAGCTGTAAAGGAAGGTCAGGTTTTATGGAAGCATTATGCCAGGGTGCATTAAACCGGATAAAAATCATTGATTTGTCCCGGCTTCTTCCCGGCCCCTTATGCACCATGATCCTTGCCGATCATGGTGCGGATGTCACGGCAATAGAAGACAGGCGGTTTGAAAAAGACGGGCATTTTGTCCATCCGTTGTACCGGAACAAGAAACACATGACCCTGAACCTGAAATCAGATACAGGCAGACAGATTTTTTTCAAGCTTGTCAAAGATGCTGATGTGGTCGTTGAAGGCTTCAGGCCGGATGTGACGCGAAAGCTTGGCATAAGCTACCCTGATATCCGGGAGGTGAATCCTAATATCATTTACTGCTCCATTTCCGGGTTTGGCCAGACAGGGCCCATGAAGGCAATGGCAGGCCATGACATCAATTACCTGAGCCTGGCAGGCCTGCTTGACCTCATCGGAGCCAAAAACAGACCGCCCAGCATCCCCGGTATCCAGATTGCTGATATTCAAGGGGCACAAAATGGTGTGATCGGTATCCTTCTGGCCCTGTTCCACCGGCAGCAGACAGGCCGGGGGCAGTATATCGATGTTTCTATTACCGATTCCCTGATCAGCTTTTTTCCTATACTGGAATTCTTCAGAAAAACATTCAAGGGTTTTCCTGAGCGGTCCGCATCCATGCTGTCCCACAGGTATGCCTGCTACAACACTTATGAAACGCTTGACAGAAGAAGCATTGCCCTGGGTGCTGTTGAGCCCGTGTTCTGGAAAAAAATCTGCCTTAAGCTGGATATGCCGCAATTGATCCCGTTGCAATATGATGAACATCAAAGAAAAAATATTATCAAACAATTGCAGCAGGTCTTTAAAGAAAAAGAACTTGCCTTCTGGGAGAAGGAATTCAAAGACCTTGATGCCTGTGTCAGTCCTGTCAGAACCCTGGATGAGGCTGTTGAAGCACCCATGTTTAAAGAAAGGGAAATGATTCAAAAAGATGATCAAGGCAACCTGGTCCCGGGAATTCCCGTAAAATTGAGCAGGACATCCGGCGCCATCAAGTCCGGACCGGTTACATTCGGCCAGGACACCCTGACTATCTTAAAGGAACTGGGGTATACCGGAGACCAGATTCAAAAATTTAAATCAGGACATGTCATATGAACCCCTGATCATTTTTTCTGGCCTGTTTGATATTCTGGGTTGTAATTTTCCTGCAATGTTTGAACCAGCGCCGTCAATGTCTGATTTACCGGAACATGGATCCCTTTTTTTTGTGCCAGACTGACAATAGCACCATTGATTGCATCAATTTCAGTCAGTCGCTTATGGTCTGCATCCTGTCCCATGGATGACCGGTTGGGACCGGTTGCCTTTGCAACGTCAAATACCTGCTCAGCTATATCGTCCTGGAGCTTCACACCATGGGCCAGGGCCACATCACAGGCTTCTTTCACAGCAGTACGGACAAGTTCTCCCGTGGGTGGAGAATCAAGTATCCTGCCGTTTTTTATCCCTGTCAGGGCAGTAATGGCATTGATCCCCACATTAATTATCAGTTTTTTCCAGATAATCAGGTGTATATTATCCTCTATTTTGGTGTCAATACCTGCATTGCAAAATACATTTTTGATGTTTTCCAGACCGGCATTGTTTTTTCCTGACCACATGCCGATCAGCGTAGGGCCGGTTCCTGCATGACGGATGAGTCCCGGACCCAGCATGGTTGCCCCATGGGACGTCGTGCCGGCTATGACCTTGTCAGGATGCACAACCTGTGCAATTTTATCAGCATTGCCCATTCCGTTTTGAAGGGTTAGTACAACCCCCTTATTATTTAAACACTTCAAGGCCTGAACAGCAGCTTGTTTTGTCTGTGTGGATTTTACAAAAATAATCACCAGGTCTGATTCCCGGGTGTCTTGCATATTGCTTGAGGCAGGAATATCCACCCGGCTTGTTTTTCCATCAAACTCAACCGCAAGGCCCTGGGAATTGATGGCACTTACGTGGTCCTTCCATATATCCATGAGGAAAACATTTTCCCCTGACTGTGCCAGGAGTGAGCCAAAAAGGCTTCCCATCGCACCCGCACCAATTATTGTAATGTCCATAATTTTCCTTTACGTATAAATAAACATGCCTGCGACAAGGGCGTTGGCAAAATCAGCTTCTGATCAATGCAATGATTTCATCATTATCAGGAAATCGTTTGGCATTTGAAAAAATAGTCTTTTGATCCAGGATTACATCATACACCCCGTTTGCCCCCGGAATAAGCTCAGGAGATATGCCAAATTCTTTTTGAATTGCTTCTGCCAGACCGGCAGCCCTTGGTTGGTAATTTCAGACAGTACAATAATTAATTTTGATATCCATTTTTTTTCCTTTCATATTCGGGAATTAAGGTTAAAAATTATTATTTTTTTATACCATAATCGTATTGGGAATTATATGGTTTAAACTGTATTGACTGAAGTTTCCCATAAAAGCATGCATACCACCAGCCGCAGCAGACCAGTTACAGCGTGAAGGGTATTGATACGGATCGGCATCGGCATGTCCGTTTGATAAAAAGGTGCAGGCCACACCGGTTGCCTACTTGATCACAGCAGGTTCCAGAAAATATTTATCAAGTATTTTTTTTATGGAACCATTTTTATACAATTCCATAAACTTGTTGTTGAATTTGTCCACCACCTGTTTCTCATTAAATTTTTTTGAAAATCCGATATAATAGTTTAACTCCCTTTGCTTGCCGGCATACCGGATGTTCCCAAGATGAATTTTTTTAATTATTGCAAAACCGACATCCCTGTTGGAAAAAACAGCGTCCACCCTGCCGCCGGAGAGTTTTTTAAACCCTGATTCGTCATCCGGTCTAAGATCGATGGTTAAGCCGTCCGCTTTGGCCTTTATCTTCTCCAATGATCTGGATGTGTTTGAAGGACCGTACACACCGATCTTGTAGCCTTTCACATCGGAAGCATCCTTGAATTCAAGGGGGTTGTCGTCTTTAACAAAAAATCCATACTCAGTCTTCATTATGGGGGGTGAAAAGTAAAGCCATGCATCCCTGGCCTTGTTCCAGCCGATGACAAACATGGCATTTGACTTTCCCTCTTTTACGTAATTTTGTGCCCTTGTCCACGGCAGGAGACGAAAAGAACAGGTGACATTGATTTTTTTGCATACTGCCTTGATAATTTCTACTGCAGGCCCCTTAACCTTGCCTTCAACTTTATAGCTGAAAGGTGGAAAATCCTGAGTATTGAACACTAGGGTTTCACTATATGCCTGGCTTGAAAAAATAAGAGCCGTCATAAATATCGCCGCAAACCAAAAAAAGAATATTGATTTATTCATTTTCCACCTCCCTCATATTAGAGTTATTAATAAAATGCAGCATAAGGCTGCGTTAATCATTAAAAAAATTTGATTAGACGATGGATAAAAATGCTGTCTTAAAATTCTGATTTAATATTGGCTTTCCCAATAAAGATTCTTAAAATGTTACTAAAAAAAGCACTCATCGTCAATTATAAATTCAAATAACTGCCATGGCCGGAGCAGAATTGCTTCCGGTCACAAGCAAAGACATGAAAATAGCCAGGGTAAGCCGGGTATTATTTTTTCTTTGTTCAGCAGGGTACAGCAACGGGAAAATAGATCTTAAAGGTTGTCCCATAACCAGGCATACTGTCACAAATAATATAGCCCCCATGACTTTTCACAATACTGTAAACCATAGCTAACCCAAGACCGGTTCCCTTCTCCATTTCCTTGGTTGTATAAAAAGGTTCGAAAATGTGCTCCAGTATTTCTTTATCCATACCAAGGCCCGAGTCAGAAACGCTTAACAGGACATATTCCCCGGTATTTGCCCCTGGATGTGCTTTGCAGAATTCCTTGTCTATGGTTTTGTTTCCCGTTTGAAAGACCAACTCCCCGCCATCAGGCATGGCATCCTTGGCATTGATCGCCAGGTTCAATATTATTTGCTCCAGCTGTGAAGGGTCTGCCTCGATGGTTTTGATATTTTCAGGAAGGTCTAATTCAATATGGATTGTTTTCAGAATTGTCCGTTCAAGCAGATTAGAAACATTCAACAGCTCTTGATTAAGATCCACTGTTCTGAATTTGGTTTCCACCTGCTTACCGTAAATCAGAAGCTGTTTTGTAAGATCGCAGGCCCTTTGTACTGATTTTTCTATAATTTCCAAAGCATTACAGTCTGGATCATCCGGGCTTTTTTCAACCAGCATCAATTGGACGCTGCCGGATATGATTTGCAGGATATTATTGAAATCATGGGCAATTCCTCCGGCTAAAGTTCCGACTGCCTCCATCTTCTGGCTATGCCTGAGCTGGGCTTCAAGTTTCTTTTTTTCTGTAATATCAATAAAGCTTTCCAGTAGATGTTCTTTGCCTTGAATCATGATCTTTGTCGTCGTTTTTATGATGTTCAGCCTTTCGCCATTTGCCTTTTGCAGGATACGTTCCGAGTTATCAATATGTTGATCACTATCAATGACAGGACACTGGTTTGCTTCTGTCATGCAGGCATATTTATGACAAAGCGAGCCTAAGACCTTTTCTTTTGGTTCACCCATCATTTTAATTGCCGCAGGATTGGCTTCTACAATTTTACGGGTTTTAAGATCAACAATGATGATACCTGCCTGTACGGAATCTAATATTGTTTTTAAATAATGTTCATGCTCTTTCAGGTCTTTTCCGGAAAGCATTTTCTCTGTAATGTTTATTAAGTTAAAATTCATATATTTTTCACCCGGGCATTTCCTGATTGAAAAAAATTAAAAATCTTTAAAATTACCATCCTCATCCAAAGGGATTACCTGATCCGGCCTGACCTGGCTTCCTGAGTGTGCCAGCATTTTTTTTTCTCTCACCGGAGCCGGGCCTGGGTCACAAGCTGAGTAAACAACTTTTTGTTGCCTTACATAAGGTTTTTGGGCTGCCTGGCCATTTTTGCCGGTTACAAGCCCTACAAGATCTCCCACAAATTCCATAAGCTGTTCAGCCTGAGCACTCATTTCCTCAGAAGCTGAAGCTGACTCTTCTGCATTACCAGCATTCTGCTGGACAACTTTGTCCATCTCGGACATGGCTATGTTGACCTGGTCGATTCCATCGGACTGCTCTTTGGATGCTTCTGAAATTTCTGCGACAAGAGTCCCGACCTTGGCTGAACTTTCCAATATCTGGCTGAATGCATCATCGGTTGCAGAAACCAGCTCTGACCCGTCGCAAACTTTTTTAACGGTTCCTTCGATCAGCAGGGCTGTATTCTTTGCCGCATCAGCCGCCCGCACGGCAAGGTTCCTGACTTCATCTGCCACCACGGCAAAGCCTGCGCCCGCTTCCCCTGCCCGGGCTGCTTCAACAGCAGCATTTAATGCCAGGAGATTAGTCTGGAAAGCGATTTCATCAATGGTTTTTATGATTTTTGAAGTCTCTTCACTGGCCTTGGAAATATCTTCCATGGACCGGGTAAGCTGTGTCATGGATTCATTAGCCTGGCTCACCATCTGGTTGGCTTCTTTCATCAGGCTGTCAGCGTGACCTGCATTATCAGCATTTTTCTTTGTCATGGAAGCCATCTCTTCAATGGACGAAGATGTCTCTTCAATGGAGGCGGCTTGTTGTGACGCTCCTTCCGCCAGGGACTGGCTATAGGATGATACCTGGCCTGAAGCGGATGTTACCTGTTCGGCTCCTTCACGCAGGCCATCAATCACAAGGTTCAATGGTTTGGTAATACCCCTGGTTATAAAAAAAGCCAAAGCCAATCCTATGGCCACTGCACTGGTTAATATGATAAAGAGAAGAAGTTTTACATTGGAAACAAGCCCTATTGTGCCCATGCCCATGTCATATGCATTCTTTTCCGCCTGCACTGCTATTTTTGTGGTAAGGTTGATAATTTCCCTGGCATTTTTATCTAACCGGGTTAACAGATCTGCCTGTTTTTTCTTGTTTATTATCCAGATTTCCATCAGTTTGCCGAATTTTTCCGTGTGAGTAAGTGCTGTTTCAGCTCCTTTAATATCTGCAGGATCAGTAGAGACTCTGATTATCCCTTTTGTAACAGCAATCAGTTTGTCGATGTTAGACTGCAATGCCAAGGCTTTTTCGCTTTCCTGATAAATAATATACTGGTATTCGTTTTCTAAGGCTGCATTGAAAAGATCCATACCATCGTTGGCTGTTTTGATCTTCGATACCCTTATGACAATATCTTCAATATCTTTGGCTGCAATGGATTTTTCCATTTGCCTGTTCTGGTTCTGTATATAGTCAGCCCATTGTTTGCCGACAATGGATGCGCTTGTTTTCATCTGTTTTTCTATTTTTTTGTCTTCCATGACCAGGGATGCATATTTTTCCCCGATTTTTGAGTACCCACCCATCATGTTTTTAATCTTATCTACTGTTTTTAATGTTCCTGTATGGTTCAGGACAGTGGCAATGGATACGACTTTATCAATACTTTTATTTATTTCCTCACGCCGGCCGAACCATTTTTCTCTACTTTTGTCATCTTTTTTTTTATCAAATTCCAGGGAAGAAACGTGGGTATCCCATGTTGCACGTTCAGTCTCAATCACTGCTGTTGTTTCAGGTATCTCCTGTGTTGCCAGCTGCTTGATAATGTTACCGATTTTACTTATATTGTATATGCTTGCGACACCTATCATCACAGACAAAAGGATGGCTATACAGAAACCGCCTACAATTTTCGTTCCTACCTTCATGTTCTTAAACATTTTTTTCCTCCATTGATAATATTTAAAATATGTTTGCAGGTCCGGTCAGTTTATTATAAAAACCGTGTCCTATCCTGCTTTATCAAGCATTTTGATTTCCTGTGCATTGAGCACTTTATCAATATCAAGCAAAATTTTGACCCTGTTTCCCATCTTGGCCATTCCAAGGATATATTCCATATTCAGTTTTGCCCCGAACGCAGGTGACTCTTCGATCTCTTCTTTTTTGATATTCAGTACTTCAGATACGGCATCAACAATAATACCGATGAAAACGGTTCCGGACTCCGCATCAATCTCCACCACAATAATACAGGTACGTTCAGAATAAGCGATGGAATCCATGCTGAATTTGAGCCTGAGATCTATTACCGGTATGACTTTTCCGCGCAGGTTGATGACTCCTTTTACAAACTCCGGGGTTCCCGGAACCGATGTAATGGGCATCATTCCAATGATCTCTTTGACTTTGAGTATCCCTATTCCATACTCCTCTTCTTTCAGGGTAAATGTCAGGTATTTCCCTGTTTTAATGGTGGTGGCCTTAATGGTCTGATCCATTACATTGAAATCATTCATTTTATCTCCTGGTTTTTCCATGCATTACCTCCCGTATTTTGATATGCTGCCCTATGACGGTTGATATTAAAGAATGAGAAATCGCTTTTTTATTAGTTTTTAGAAAAGAATCTTTTTAGAAAAGATCTTATTGCCAATAATGTGCCAAAGTGCGCTTTATGCAGTAAGCACTCAATATTTAAGAGCAATTTAAAGGCGCTTGATAAAAGCCAAAGGCGCTAAAAGGGTGTTACGTTTTGCAAGCAAATTCATGTATTTGATTGGTAACATTCTGAATTATGGGACAATTCATGAAATGTTACAAAATATACCATTGTTACAAAACATTACACCTTTTTCAAATTATGTTTAAGGGACCAGTGGATAAGGAAAAGATGTAATAATGGTAACAAAAAAAAAATCTTGATTGTGGAAGATGAAACCATAAGTGTGATATCGTTACGCCTTGTCTTAAAACGGCTGGGCTATGATATTTGTGCGGAAGTACCTTCAGGCGAGGATGCCATTTTATGTGTGGCACAGAAAAGACCGGATTTAGTGATAATGGACATCAATTTGGCAGGTAAAATGGATGGAATAAAAACAGCTGAACATATACGGTTCGAATATGATACTCCAATTTTATTCTGGACGGGTTATACAGATAGAAAACTTTTGGAAAAGGCCTGTAATATAGAGCACTCAATATGTATTGTAAAACCTGTCAGCCCTGATCAAATCGGTCAGGCTGTAGGGAAAATCCTTACAAAACAACAAGGTTTATCAGGAAAAGGATTTTAACTGCCTGGCTAACCGTTGCCGGGTTATTCCAAGAAACCTGGCAGCCATGGACTGGTTGTTGTCAGATCGTTTCATGGCTTCTGCAATAAGGGCTCTGAATGCCTGGTCCAATGTCGGGATCGGTTCGGAACCGGTAAACCAGGAATCATGCTTTGGAAAATTTTTTTTGGACACAGTCTTGGAAAAGGATTGATTTTTTTTAATGTGGGTTTCAAACCGGTCCATGGACAGGATTTTTGATTTATGGCTGCCCACGGCATCATGGATCATAGTCTTAAGTTCCCTGATATTGCCTGGAAAATTATAATTGGACAATAATGTTATAAGTTCAGAAGGGGCTGAAGGTATTTCTCTGCCAAGGGATCTGGCCGTGGTTTCAAAAAAATAATCCATTAATAGCGGTAAATCATCCAGTCTCTCATAAAGGGGAGGAATATGGATATGATGAGAGCAAAGCCTGTAATAGAGATCCTTGCGGAACCTGCCTGATTCGCATAAGGCCTGAAGATCATGGTTTGTTGCAACAATGATCCGGACATCCGCTATTTTTGGTAAATCCGCACCCAGGGGGAAATATTCCCCTTCTTGTAAAAGCCTTAAGAGTTTAACCTGTGAATCAGGGCTCAGGTCGCCTATCTCGTCCAGAAAAAGGGAACCGCCAAAGGCTTTTTCAATAAGACCTTGCCGCATAACGTCAGCCCCGGTAAAGGCGCCTTTGATATGCCCGAACAGCGTATCCGAGAAAATATTATCATCAATCCCGGCTGCATTTACAGTGATAAGGGGTCCCTTGCGTGAACAGAGTGTGTGGACGGATTTGGCCATGAGTTCCTTGCCGACACCTGTTTCCCCGGTAATCAATACCGGCTGGGAGCTTTGGGCGATAGACTCTGCGTATTGAAACAGGCCAAGCATGGTGCGGTTGTTTGTAATGATATCTGAAAATACTTCAGGGCTCTCAAGGTTTCCGGAAAGGATGCGCTCTTTGAGCATCTGATTCTCATTTTGCAGCCCGCGAATCTCGATAGCGTGTTTTACTCCTGACACAAGCCGATTTTTCTCAACCGGCTTAACCATATAGTCAAAAGTGCCGGTTTTCATACATGAGACAGCCATATCCACTTCATTGTTCCCGGTAATAACAATAACAGGTATTTCAGGAAACTTTTCGACGATCATGGACAAAAGCTTATCACCGGGAATAAAGGGCATGGTCAGATCCAGCAGGATCACTTCAGCTTTATTTTTTGAGAGCAGGGACATAACTTGTCTGGGATCATGGCATAAAAGGATATTGTTTATACCGGCAGATCCTAACGCCAGTTTAAAACCTCTGAGTATATTTGCTTCATCATCCACCAGCAGGATTGGATCTGAAGGGAAAAGGGATCTCTTCATCGTTCAATCTCCAAAATTTTGTCCATCGTTTTCTGTAGATTTGATAAAATTAATGGTTTGGCTAATATCGTGTTAAAACCCATGCCTGCGATTTCTCTCACCTGGATGGATTCCGGGAATCCAGTAATGATGATGACCTTGATACCCGATAATTTGGGATTCTTCTTGAGTAACCGGCAAACCTCAACACCATTCATATCAGGCATATGAACATCAAGAATAAGAAGGTCAGGAAGCTGCTGCCCGATTTTAAGGAATGCTTCGTTTCCGGTGAAAGCCTCCCTGACAGAATAGTGTTCATGGTTTTCAAATGCGCTGTGGAGAAGCCTTATGATGGCAGGGTCATCATCTGCCACAAGAATTTTCACAGGCTTCTTGATTTTATTCACAGGTAAAATAATCCTGAAGATGCTTCCTTTATCAATTTCACTTGTGATTTCAATCCTGCCTTTGTGAGCCTTGACAATGGTTGAAGATACGGATAGACCAAGACCTGTTCCTCCTTTGCCGCGTTTGGTGGTGAAAAACGGGTCCATGATACGAGCCATTATCGTTTCTGGAATACCGCAGCCTTCATCTTGTACCCGGACCACAATATTCTTCTTTTTCCTGTCAAAAAAGGATTTTATAAAAACTCCTTTTTCTTTATCAGGGAGTGCCTGGCAGGCATTCTGGACCAGGTTTATTACCACCTGTTCAAGCTTTTGCTTATTCCCGTTTATCAATGGCAGGTTGCGACCATATTCAACCTTAAGTTTTCCAGTGCTCTTTTTAACCAGGTCCCCTGTCAGTCTGACTGCACTTTTGATCACCATGTTGATATCTACGGCTTGATCCATATCAGAACTGTTCTGCCTGGCATAGTCCTTCAGATCTTCAACGATCTGTTTGATACGCTCGGCACCCTCTGTTATTCCCTTGAACATTAGAGGGATTTCATTTCGTATCTCGCTGTAGGGTAAGCCTGCCAGGATAAAATCACCGTTTTCCCCGTAATACTTTTCAATGACCGGCACAATATCTTCCCATGCCTCGCATAAAAGAGGTACACTCAACATGATGAAGTTGTTCGGGTTATTGATCTCATGGGCCACACCAGAGACCAGGATACCTAAGGAGATCATTTTGTCAGCCTGGATAAGTTCCCTCTCCATCAGCCTTGTTTTTGTAATGTCGTTCATGCGGATAATGGCTGCCCATCCATGACCCTCTTCTTTGATGGGGTATATGGTTATCTGTTCAAGTTTTTCAGGGTCCATGAAGCCCTTCCGCTCAAAGGTCGACTGCCGGAGGCTTGAAACCGCCAGGGGAATTGTGCATCCCTTGCACGGGTCTGAGTTTCCATTAAACACTTCATAGCATTTTCTTGACAAGCAATTTTTTTTATAATCAACTCCATAGTATTTCATAGCCGCTACATTCTGCATAAGCACATTCATATATTTATCAACCATTATCAGGGGGTCTGAAATTCCGTCAACTATCATTTGGAGTAAATCCCGGCTTTCTATGAGCTGTTCCTCAGCTCTTATCTGGGCAGAAATATCCACGAACATGACACGGGTTCCAATGGCATTTCCTTGCGTGTCATATTCAGGCACTGCCTGGAGCAATGTACTGACGACACTTCCATCATGGGTTGTCAGCTCCCGCTCTGACATGGTAAAAAGGTTTTCCATATCCCGCTTGTGGTCTGTATCTTTCATCATCTTTTTTTGTGACTGGGCCGTGTAAAATACTGCTAACGGTTTGCCTATCACATCTGTGCGCTTATACCCTAAAACTCTCAAAAACAGTTTGTTGCAGTCCGTGATAACCGGAAACCCTTTCCGGTTTTTTGCTGCTATTACATACATCACGGGTACTCCTTCAAACAGGTTCCGATATCGCTTTTCACTGTTTTCAAGTGCTTGCAGGCTCGCCATTTTTTCAGTGATATCCCGGATAAAAGCAACAAATACGCCTTTTTTAATACTTAAATACCGGGCGTTTACCTGTACGTTAATGACAGTGCCGTCTTTACATCGGTACTGGGTTTCAAAACTGTCGCAGCCTTTTTCAATAATTTTTTTGATATGCCGGGCTGTTTCTTCCGGTGTTTCTATTGCATTGATATTTGAAATCTCCATGTGCAGCAGTTCTTCCCGCTTGTAGCCGAGCATTTTACAGGAGGCCTCATTAACGTCAATAAGATGTCCCTGGAGGTCAACCATCCAGAACCCGTCTATAGCTGTTTGAATAATGGTCTTGTATTGTTCTTCCGATTGCCTGCGTTCATGGATGTCAATATTGAATCCGTTAAAATGCGAAAAATTACCATTTTTATCAAAAACAGGAACAGCGCGGCAATACATCCACCTGTATTCACCTTGTGTGTTTCTCAACCGGAAATAATTATCATGCGCACTTTTATTCTTCCAGGCCTGTTGCCAGGTCTCGACAGCTTTTTCCAGATCATCAGGGTGAACAAGTTCGGTCCATCTTTCAAGACTAAGGGGCTGTGAGTGGTCCTGCCCGGTATATCGGTACCATTCCTTGTTGAGATGGAGATATCGTTTCCCGTCAAAGGCCCAGATATGTATTGTTGCATTGTCAAGAATTGATCTGATTTTATGTTCACTTTTCTTTAGATCCTGTTCAACTCTCTTTCTGGTCCTGATGTTGGCAAGGAGCATAACTATGAAAAACACCAGGCCTAAAATAATTGCGATAATTGCCCGGAACAGAACCTGGTACTCTTCATAAAATGAAACAGGTTTGTTAATGACAACACTCCCTTCTGGTAAATCAGATGATCTAATGCCAAAACGTTGGATGAGATCGTAATCAAACATATACGGATCTGGAGTTTCTTTTAACACAGGAATGTCGAAAATATTTTTTCCCTGCAATATAAGCTTAGCCATTTCCCCTGCAGTTTTTCCTTGATAAAATGCACTATTCACCTTGCCTCCGACTACTCCGTGGCCCAAAAGGTTATCACTTGCGCAATAAACAGGAGGTTTGATGCTGGCACAAAGCTCTGGGATGAATTCAGTATAAGAGATAAATCGATTTGATTTATCTCTATAAAAGTTCAGCAAAAGTACGGGGATGTTTTCAGGTAAAGATTCCAATTTTTTGAACAGTTCTGCCCTGACTATCTTTGAGCCGTCCAGGGACACTATCTTTATATCGGAATAATTATTTTTCAAATGTGCAAAAGCCTTTCGGGTAATTTCTCCAACAGGTGTATTATCCGTGATTACAGCTATGGATTTAGTTTTTGGATGCAATTTCAATATCAGATCGATATTTGATTTGATATTTGTTGTTTCTAAAACACCCGTAAATAGTTTATGCCCATTTAACATGGAATCTTCAAAGTAATTGACACCGCAGAAAACCACTGGGGTATTGGGAAAAAGGTCGTCCCGATTGTTAAGAAGAAAATGGAATGCAATATCGTCAGAGCTGATAATCACCCCGAATTTAATATCGCTGTATTTTAGACGGAGCATTTTTTTCAGTTGTTGAACATATATTTTGTTTGAGAATCTTTTTGTGTCCATATCCTCAATATACGTGCTATTGTCCTGTCCTTCTGTACCCAGGACAGAGTCTATCCCGCGAATAATGCTATCTGTCCATTGAAAAGTCCTGTGGTAAGAATTAAGGATTAGAATTTTTTTCTTCGAATTGTCCTCGGCATATGATAAAGAAGCCAAAGCCAGTAGCAAATAGAAGCCCAATAATATACCCATCAGGTATTTTTTTGCCGTCCACATTATTGTTCCTCCTTCTTTTGAATTGCTTTTAAGGGAAATTGAACGACCGTTTTATGGCGGTGATCCTGTTTTTCGAATAAGGAACCAAAGACCGCACGAATGTTTAGAGCAATTGCCTCATCTTTTGGGAGTTTTTAAAAGGTTAAATAACTGGATATTTGTCATAATGGCGGAGATTTTACCCAAAGGTCTAAGTTGATACGTTTGGGTTTGCTCTTCCTGCACACTCCAGTTCCTGAACGTTTTTTTAAAAGTTATAGAAGGCCTCCGGCTGAATGCTAAAACTGCTGAAGTGCTCTACGTATCCCCATTTAATTGTTCTGCAATATCTTCTAATCCATTAGACCATAAGTTGTATATATTTTATGCATCTTCAACTCTGGTTTGTAAAGATGGGTGAACCGGATCATTTGTTTGTGTTTAGAAAAGATTGCATGGGCTTCATCAAATCTTTTCCAACCGTCTGCGATCAGTTTTTTATATAGTTCCTTATAATACTTATCCACATCGTCGCTGCCTGCCTGGCTCAGATCCGGCAGCTTATAAGAAATAGTATATTCGTCATCAATATATTTGATTTTTTCAAATTCAGCTTTGGGGTAAGCAATAATTCCAAGAACAGTTAACTTTTTTTCTAATCCTTCTTTTGTCAACAACGGATCAGATACTTTTTTTTCCACTGCAGCCTGTTTTTTCTGGACCGGTGCTTTGTTTTTTGCTTCATCCGTGTTTTGAGACGAGCATCCGATAAAAGCAAAAAATATGGCAGCCAGCCCAACAAAAATTAGTTTTTTCATGCCGTTCCATCTCCTTTCCCAGTATAATTTACAAGCTTGAATTTCCTTTCAGGAGCGCTTCAATTTTATCCAGATTTCCCCGGGAGGCTTTGGGGATATTTTTCATCTCTTTATAATATTCTGCCGCCTTTTTCAATAATTTTCGTTTTTCTTCCCCTTTTTGTTTTTCTGCCAAAACGATATACGCATGGGCAGCATAGCGTAAATTTTCGTCAATGGGGTTTAAGCTGGATGCTTTAACAGCCATTTTCCGGCCCTGGTCATCATCATTCCCCTGCCATGCGATAACGGCAAGATTACGATAGGGCAGCGCATAATTTTTATTTAACTCGATTGCCTTTTTCAGTGCTGTCCGGGCGGTCTTATTATCCTTGAGTTTATAGCATGATACGCCGTAATCATTCCATATGACCTCGTTGTCAGGAAGACAGTGAAGCGCCTTTGCATATAAATTTTTTGCTTTTTCATATTCACCACTTAAAAGAAACTGGTAAGCCTCTTTTGCCAGGGCAATACAGTCGGTATTTTTGTTATCCCCATACCGGGTCCGCGGGTTACGCTCATTATCAAGCGAATCCTTTTTACCGTCCCGAAGGGTTAATTGATATTGACTTTGACATAAACGTTCGAATCCTGGTTCCTGGCCAAATTGCAGGATATAGTCGCCCGCTGCCTTGAATTTTACTGTGCAGGGCAAAAAAAGCTCTTCCACGATCTCTGTTTTCCCGTCGGAAGAAAGGATTTTTCCTTTAATCGGGATTTTTTCTCCTTCAGGTTTTACCATATCAAAGAAGATTTCCCCGGGATTTTTAATGGTAAACCGGTAATTGTCCTGATCGAACCGCGGTAATAAAAGAGCTGTTATTGTTTGATTCAATTTTATGGGTGCTGCTTTTTCCGGGGTATCATTGGGTTCAAAAGCGTCTTGTTCAGCAGGGATAAACCCGACCTGCAGATTTGCAGGCGGATCAACTATATACCGGCCCTCATTTTTGGCCGACAGACTTACCAGTTTTTCCCCGCTGATCCGGATGGCCGCCGGCAAATATACCATATGCCCTTGAGCCTTCCCGTCAGAACCGTAGTGATTAAAATCAATATCAAAAGGAATTTTCCGGTCATGGTTTAATACCACATAACCGGGCTGATTACTTTTTATCAGGTAATAGTCTTCATCTTCAGTTGAATACGCGACCGGGATTGATTTGCCCGGCTGAATCTCAAAAGCTGTCTCAGGCGAATTGTTGGGTTCCCCCACATCCCGGGCCTCATGGAACCGCAAGTCAAACTGATAATGAAGGCGGTTCCACCCGCCCTTACCTTTTATTTGAATATAATACTGGCCCGGGGTAAGGAAGGTGGTGGCCGGGGGATAATAACTGGCTATCTTTTTTTTCTCATGTGTATAAAGTGCATACAGGATATCCAGACCACGTTCTGATGTATTATCGACAATCTGTGACGTCAGTTCTTTAAAAAGGACTTCCAGGTATCCTGCCTTTTTTATCTCAAAGCGATAATAATCTGAATCGTTCTCCCCTATGAATCCTACTACCATTTGTGCGTCCGGCAGTATTTCAACTGCCTGGTCAATTGTATTATTGGGTTCCGCAGGATCAAACTCTTCTATAAAATTGAGTTCAAATTGACAGGGGGTGTCGCTATGGCTTTCCCCTATTTCCGGCTCTACCTGGACCACCCATTCTCCCTTGGTTACCCGTTGTGCCGCAGGCAACTGATACCGCCCGTCATTGACCTGGGTCCAGCCGTTGCCCTGTTGATAATAACTGGCCATCGGGGTGATGGCCCTGTTACCCTGACCTGTTGCCTTTAAGGTAAGATATCCGGGTTTTGTTATCTCAACCAGCCGGTATGTGGCAGAATCAGGTTTGTCAAATTTAACCGTAAACGGTTTGTCAACCAGTGTCGGTTTTGCGGCGTACAAAGATTTCCCGTTGGCATACCATCCCACCGTAATATCGACCGGCGTGTTCACATCCCATGAGATTTTTTTTCCAGGGGCAGGATTCTGCGCAACAATTGTATTGTTCTTTTTTTCATCTGAAGTGCGCTCTTTTACCCATTTTATCCGGGGCATATTGGCCTGTTGCAATGCCTTTCTCGCCTCATCAACAGCATCGCCGACAACGTCGGGGACAATAAGTTTATAATCTTTTGGGGGCCGGATCACGATTAGCTGAATCAGGGTATCCCCGGTCTTCCTGCCCTGGTCTGGTTTCGGAGTCTGGTCTGCAACTCGCAGCCATTTGTCGCGCGGCGTGCCAACCAAAGGGGCTTTATAGGTTATTGCTATCCGTTTAAAGGGTCTTAACAGCCACTTGGCCATGCGGATATTGCGGCCGATTACATTCGGAACCGCATATGTGGGCAGCATGCCGACGTGAAAATATACCATGCGGCCAAGCGCCAAGTCTTCCCCCGGCGAAGGTCTCTGGTCAAAAATTTTTCCGACATCAGATTTATGTCCAACAATAATTCCGCCGGTACAACCCGGTTTTAATCCGGCCGCTGTCAATATTTCCCGGGCCTGCTTTTCTGTTTTTCTGTTCAAGTCCGGAACCTTTACCAAAGGGGCGGTTCTGGTAATCTTAACCCTCAGCGTTCCCGGCATGGCAAATCGTCCCGGAACAGTCGGCCAGACCAGCCGCATCCGGCGGTGTAAATTCAAATGGTATTCCACTCCGGGGTTGGTTGCAGTAAGACGGGCCACCCCTAAAAATTTATCTTTCAGCCTGTCTTTATCCCAGATAACAAAGGCAAATGTCGCCATCTCCTGGCCGGCAGGATAAGTTTTTTTTATTATATAATGCCAGACCGGACTCAGAGTGTTATTTTTAACAGGGGTTTTTCCAATCAATTCCTCTTTGCCGGTATAGGCATAGACCTTTATATACGGATCGGATTTGCCTTCAGGTCCCCAGTCCTTATTTCTCAAGCCCCGGGCTGATATAATTTCAATTGTCCAGGTGGAGGATGCCGCCTGTGTCCTTCCCGGGGCAATGATGCATGAAAACACAACGATGAATATTATTAAAGTAAAATTTATTTTTTTAATCATTTCCTTTTTCTCCAAATCAAAGATAGGAATTCTGCTGAAAATGCATATTACGCCGATCAGAGTGCAAAATCAAACCATAATCCGGATAAATTTAAAAATTTCTGGACGCTGTTTTCATTGTACAAAAATTTGGTTGAAGATACAATCAGGGCTTGTAATGAAAGGATAGCCGATATATTATTCAATTTTTATAACACATGGGGAAATGTATGAGGCCCTTTTTCTTTAACAAATATAAGCTTCTTTTTTTTGTACTTTTAGCAGGTGTGTCTTTATTTTTAACATCCTGTCATTCCAAATATCTTACCGTCAATATCGAAATCTGCAGGTCTCCTGTCTGGAACAATAAAAAAACAGCGGTTGCTTTTATGGTAACAAAAATGGCTTACAGACGTGCAGGTGGAATCGCAAGCCTTCCTGACGGAGGCATGTCTAAGATAGAATATCAGGATGTCAGTTTATATTATTTTAATTTGCAGGATAAACAGCTCATTAAAGTAGATGATTTTAACGATATCACTAAATGGATTACTGCCTGGAGAAGCAATTATGATGGTGATATCGCGTTTCAGGGGCCTTTAATCTATTATAAAATAAAACCTAATATGTGGAAACTTGATAAATTTAAGACAGGCCCGGATTCTTTAAAAGTCCATTCAGTTATAGAACGATATAATAAAAGCTATGCATATGATATTAATACCCATAACATCAGGGCGGCAGACTCTTTGATATTTAATGAGGTCTTTAATAAAACAAAAAATTCAAATAAAGTCGCTTATGAAAAACTAGATTCTTTGTTAAAGGAAGTTGCTCTGAAAGATTGGGGAATTGTTTTAAAAGATATCTATCCCCAATCAAATCAAGACTACATCGACCATATAATCTATAATCAAGGCACCCCTTACACCCGTCAGGCGATAATGGAACAGATTATTCCAGGTTTAAGCAAAAAGAAAATAAAAAATATACTTGAGGAAATGGATAACTATAAGAAAAAATTAGATAAAAAGGACAATTCATCTTATAAAGATCATGTAAGAAAACTAAATTATGACAATTACTATAAAGAAACCTGTAAAAAACTTAACGATTTTTTATAATCTGATTATTTTTCTTGTCCTCGTCTGGTTTTGCAATCCTGTTGAAGGGTCAGCAAAATCAAAGGAAGAGTGGAAAGATATTAATATGACGGATACTGTTCCTTATGCCCTGTTTAATGTCGATGCCGTATCCAATGATCATTATCCTCCTTCAAACTTATTTGATGCTGATTTTAATACCTGCTGGGTATGGGGGTCGGATAAAAGTAATAATAACGCCCTGTTGTTTGTCCGGCTGCCAAAACTTGACAGAATAAGATTAAATATTTTTTCCGGATATGGAAAGAATAAAAAATTGTATGGCCGTAATGCCCGCCCAGAAAAATTAAACTTGTCTGTTTTTGTTGGCATTAATCCCCAGGGATACAGCTCTGAAATAAAGACCCTGTATAAAGCGGTTGAATTTCCACAAAAGCTATCCATTCAATTATCAGATCATTTCGGTGTCCAGTCGTTTCCCTTGAATTTTTTAAAAAAAGAGTTAAAGGCCTTTAGAAAAAAAACACTTCAGCACTATACAGCAGATTTTAATCTGCCAATAGCCGATACCTGCCTTATCCTGAAAATCGAAATACCGTCTTTTTACCCAGGCACAAAATATGACGATGTCTGCATTTCGGAAATATTTTTTAATGACAGCTTTGTCGCCCATAAAACAGACATAGCTAACAATATTAATAAAATTTATATCAGTAAAGATGAGAATGCATTATTATTGGATGATAATAAAAATAAGGGCATGGTTGCCTATAAAGACATATCATCCGTATTACAGCTTGTAGAGGTTGCAAAGAATAAAAGATGGGCAATTTTAATATCAATGCCGGCAAAAATCCAGGGCCGGGTCGAAACCGCCTATCTCTTAGTTGACCTTGTCAACAGGAAAATGCTCAATTCTCAACTGATAAAATATACCGGGGTGGATATATCAGGGAGCGCCATGTATTTTGAAGTTGATCAATACGACAGGACTTATCTGATTATTGATGATGAATATAAAGTACAATTGCGATAAGAGGTTGTTGCCAGCGCCATCAGACGATCCCTATGATTAATTTTTTTTTGTTCAAGATCTCATTGTCAATGCCCTTTTTGTCCATATGAAATTTTAGTTTTGCGGCATTGTGGCAAAAAGCAGGCCGTGAGGGGCCAAAGCCCACATCAAACAGAATTGAGCCTTTATTTGTTTTGAAAAGATAGGAAACACCGGCATCGCCCATAAATCCTTTTTTTGCATACCATTCCACAATTATTGTAAGTTCAAGAAAATCAGGAATTGAACCTGAGATACTTATGTCCAGGATTTTTTTTCTAACAGCCTTGAAAATCCGGTTTTCGCTTTTCCAATAATGCACACATTCCTTCTTTTGCATCTTCCATTTCAAATGTCCGGGCCTGGTTCATAGCTTCAATTTCAGCAGCTTTTACAGGATCCCAGTCAAGTCCCCTGTAAATAGAGTGCTTCATCATCCTGACCGCAACCGGTGCGCTCCCTGCAATTTCATTTGCAATTTCCATTGATTTTTCCATTACCTTATCCTTGTCAACAGCATAGTTTACAAGCCCCATGGAAGCAGCTTTTTTGCCTGTTATGATTCTGCCCGTAAAAAGCAGTTCATTTGCTATGGCAAGGCCCACAAGTCTGGGTAAAATGTAGGATATTGCCATTCCTGGATGTAATCCAAGGCGGGCAAAATTTGCCCCGAGTTTTGCCTCGCTGTTTATGACCCTGATATCGCACATGATGGCAATCCCAAAGCCCCCGCCTATGGCATGCCCGTTTATTGCGGCAATTACAGGGGCCTTGATTTTCCTTATCTCAAGAAAGGGGGTGTAAAAATCCATGAGGGCCTGGCTTAAAAAGGGGCCGTGATTTTTTTCAAAACCGCTTTTCAAATCAGCCCCGCCGCAGAAGGTTGTGCCGCTGCCTGTGATAATAAGACAGCGTAACTGCCTGTCCTCCTTTACTTGATCTATGATTTCTTTGAAACCAAGGACTGTTTCCTGGTTCATTGTATTAAGATTGTCCGGGCGGTTGAATGAAATTATGCCTGTTTTGTTTTTTTTTGCATAGAGTACGGGTTTGTTTCCCATAGCTTGTTTCTCCAGGGTTTTTAGTTTTTTAATAAAAATTTTTTGTGCTGCAATATTAATTTGCAAGCTATCATCTTTTTTAAAAAAAATCATCAATGACGATTCGATTTCGAGTAAGCCTTTTTGCTGTCGGGAACATGGGTTCCCTTTGCCTAAGTTATGAATTTTCAGTGGTTGATGCTTTGGCTAAGTCCACGATTTTTTCTTTAAGGTAATTTTTAGTTTCATATCTTGAAATTTTCATTAATTTTTTAGTTATATTTGACAGCCTGTCTATTTGCGCATGGATTTTATCAATTCTGGAATAAAGCGGGGTGTCCTTTGGAATATCCATTAAGATGAGATCGAAATATCCTTTAATGCTCATTAGTGGCTGATTCATTTCATGACAAACCGCTCCGGACAGCTCAAGGACTCCTTGCAAACGGTCCTTTTCTCTGATTATTTCTTCTGATTTTTTTCTTGAGGTCACATCAGTAAGCACAGAAATTCTTCGATCCTTTAAAAAAGTGGATCTGAATTCTATGTATTTTGACTGACCATTTTTGCATCTTATTTTAAATTCACAATTTTTTCCCTGGCCTGGGTGATTGCTGTCATTGCTCCATGTTGCAGAGGTCTTCTTTCGATAATCTTTATCCGGATATGCTTTTTTAAACCAATCTTCTTTAGTGGCAATATCTTTAAGTGTATACCCTGTAATCTTTGTAAAATAAGGGTTTACATAGAGATATTTACCCTGGTTATCAGTCAATGTAATGCCATGCGGTGTGCTTTCAAGAATTGTTGAAAGGGTTTCTTTTTCTTCCAGCCTGGCCTTTTCTGCCTGCTTGCGATTGGTGATATCCCGCCAGATAGTGTGAATCACCCGGTTTCCTTCCTGGTGGGAAATTGTTGTTAGAAGAACCTCTACAGGAAAAACTTCTCCATTCGCCCTCATGTGATCCCATTCAAACCGGTGACTGCCGTTTTTCAGTGCTATATCCATCATTTTTTTTGCTTTTGTGAAAGAGTCTTGTCCATCCGGCTGATGGTCCGGAGACAGGCTCGAAGGATGGGTTTGAATAAGTTCGGCTTTATTTTTATACCCCATCATGTCAACAGTTGCCTGGTTGCAGTCAACAAATTTTCCGTTTTCGATTATTAAAATAGCATCTTTAGATTTTTCAAACAGAATACGATATTTTTCATCGCTGTTTTGTGCAGCGTATCTTTTTACCTCTTTTTTTAATTCTGAAATCTGTTGTTTCAATTCCCTATGAGTTGATTTTTTCTCCATATTACATGCCTTTTAAAATTTGGAACGGGCTCAATTTTCGGGGCGAAATGCTTGTCATCTCCTGATCAGGTTCAATGAACATCAGCTTATAATATTTTGTGATGTAAAACAAATTTATTTTCAATATTTTTACCTGTTGAATTATTTCCTGTAATGATGTATAGACTTAACTATATTACCTTTTTAGCCACATGGATGTATCATGACTTTAGGTAAATTCAATCGGTTCAAAAATATGATATAAAAAATTAATATTTAACAATTCAGTATTCATCAGAATGAAGGAGCATCCAAATGTCATTAATGTCTAATTCTGTTAAAAATTTTTCAATCGGCAAGAAACTGTTTATTGCATTTGGCCTGATTTGCCTGTTATTTGGTGTTGCCGGGATTGTAATCGGCAGGTCAACCCATGCGATCAATAATTCCATCGAGAAGGTGGAAAATGAAATTTTACCCAATACCATGAACTTTATTGAGATTAAAAAAGATATCCTTCAGGCCCAGGAGTGGTTGACGGACATTGCAGCGACAAGAGCAGCCAAGGGATATGATGACGGGTATGGTGAAGCAGAAAAGTATTTCAATGATGCTGTGAAAAGGGTTGAATTTGCTATTAAAGAGTATGAAGCCTATGGAGATAAAGATATGGTGGCCCTCTTAAGAAAAATGCAGGAAAGCCTTGATGCCTATTACAAAGTGGGTAAAGAGACGGCCCAGGCTTATATTGACGGCGGGCCTGAAAAGGGTAACCCCATGATGGATAAATTTGATCCCTATGTTGAAAAACTATCCGGCATCATTGATAAATTTGATAAAGACCATCAGCAGAAACTTAATCACTCATTCCGTGAAATATCCGCACAAAGCAGCAGTGCAATAAAAATGTTAATTATATTAATTGTCGTTGTACTTGTTTTTTCTGTTCTGATTGCCCTTTTTATATCCTCTGATATTAAAACCAGGGTGAACTTAATCAAAGAGGCTTTTTCAAAATCCGCCCAGGGAGATCTTACAGCTACGGTTAACTCTGATGCAAAAGATGAAATCGGTATTATTTCAGACGGATACAATGCATTTATTGCCCAATTGTGTGAATTGATCAAAAATATTATTCAAAGTGCTGAAACCATTACAGGATCATCCACCCGATTATCCTCTGTCTCCCAGAAGATGTCTGATAAATCCGTACAGACATCAGAAAATGCCAATACAGTTGCAGCAGCAGCCGAAGAGATGAGTACGAATATGAACAGTGTTGCCTCTGCAACAGAACAGACAACCGCTAATCTCCAGATGGTTGTTTCTGCTGCTGAAGAAATGACGGCAACTATTCAGGAAATTGCAAACAATACAGCTAAAGGCAGTGAGATCACACAGGATGCGGTTAATCATGCCAAAATGGTATCAGGCAAGGTTGACGAGCTTGGTAAGGCCGCTCAGGAGATAAGCAAGGTTACGGAGAGTATTTCCGATATCTCTGAACAAACAAATTTGCTGGCCTTGAATGCGACAATAGAGGCTGCAAGGGCCGGGGAAGCGGGTAAGGGATTTGCCGTTGTAGCTGGGGAAATCAAGGTGCTTGCCCAGCAGACAGCAGAGGCCACGCTTGAAATTAATTCAAAAATATCAGGTGTTCAAAATACAACAAAAGAATCAGTCGCTGCAATAAAAACCATCGTGGATGTCATTAATGAAATAAATGCAATTGTAACAACCATTGCAACAGCCATAGAAGAGCAGTCAGCTACCACTAAGGAAATTTCAAACAATGTCAGCCAGGCAGCTTCCGGTGTCCAGGAAGTAAACGAAAATGTAAACCAGGCATCAGCAGTTACAGGAGAAGTGACCCGGGATATCGCAAATATCAGCCAGGCCGCAGACGAAATGAATACGGACAGTGATACGGTTAATCAAAGCTCCCGGGAACTTCTAAAACTTGCAGAGGACCTCAATGAAATGGTGAGTCAATTTAAAATTTAAAGTTGACAGTCATTTATGAAAGATAAAGATTCATCAATGGCTTTTAAGGCCAGGTCCAGGTCTTCATCAGTGTGGCGATAACTTATATATGCATGGTGAAAGGGAGTGAAAAATATACCTTTCCGGATAAGCTGGGTGTAAAAATCCTTTCGTTTGCGCTTGTACCCGCCTTGTTCATCCTTTTTAAAGGTGATGTAGAACATGGGGCCTAGACCTGTAAGCTCAGCCCCTGTATCATATTTATCAATCGCGGCCCTGATGCCTTTCATGAGGTGTTCGCCTTTTTTCCTGATAGCTTCCAGCACATTGTCCCGTTCCAGTATTTCAATGGTTTTAAGCGCGGCAACAAAGGCTTCGCTGTTTGGGAAAAAAGTGGAAGAAATAAATAATTTTGATTCTGCCGCCATCATGACATCTTTAATACCTGTCACGACCGATATGGGATATCCGTTGGCCATGGCTTTTCCAAGAACCGTTAGATCCGGGGTGACACCATAAAGTTTCTGGGCACCGCCCATTGAAAGCCTGAAACCGGTTCTTATCTCGTCATAGATCAGGACTGCACCGTATTTGTCGGCAATCTGCCTTGCCCCTTCAAGGAAACCCCTGGCCGGAACCTGCATTTTCTGATGGTTTGGATGGCCAAAAGGGGTCATGATGATGGCCGCGGTATCATTGCCATGGGTGGCCATTAAATCTTCAAGCTGGTCAAGGTTGTTGTATTGGAATTCAAAGACATCTTCATAGAATTTTGACGGAATGCCTCCCTTCATTTCAACGCACCAGTCATGCCATCCGTGGTAACCGCAGCGCATGACCTTGAGTTTGCCGGTATGGGCTCGCGCAATGCGGATACTGGCTGTTGTGGCATCAGAACCGGTCTTAAGGAAAATACTCATTTCAGCGCAGGGTACAATTTGGCTGAGCTTTTTGGCAAGCTCATTTTGAAATTTCTGGGTCAGGGTGAAACAGAACCCTTTTTCTTTTATCTGCCTGAAAACCGCTTCATCCACTTCATCCTCACGATACCCAAGGATGATAGGGCCGTAACCGCATAAAAAATCAATAAATTCATTGCCGTCAACATCAGTCAGGCGGCAGCCTTTGCCTTGATCAAGAAAAATCGGGTATTCCCCGGCAATAAAATCCCCAGGCTTTCTTGCTCCTAAAACCCCTCCGGGGATAAGGGTTAATGCCTGTTCATACAATTCAAGGCTTTTTGTAATGGTAAGTTTTTTTGTCCCCTGCATTATAGGCCTCCTGGTTTATTTGTCTGTTTCAAACATGGATGAAATTTTTTTGGTCTGATGGATTCTTGCACCTCTTTTTAAGAATGCGCCAAGGAATTTGTCAGGATCAATACATCCTTCGGGTGCCACCACACCTTTTACATTTACATCGCCTGCGTCCATCATAAGGGATGCAATAGAGGCGGGGAGCCCGGTGCCGGGTGCCATCCTGCCAACCATGTCAGCAGTATAGGTAATTTTTTTCCCGTCTTTTTCGCCTTTGACAATGACTTTAAGACCCGAAGATTTTGGACCATTGTCCCTTCCCTCCGGAATGGTCTCCCAAAGTTTCAAGGCAAGATCATATGGAGTTACTTTTTTCCCTTTTATATCAATTGGGTCGGTACCCAGAAGGCCCGTTTCTTTCTGTTCTTTTATAAGTTCATCCACCCATAAAGGAATAAGGGCCCCCTTGATTATAATATTTTTAACCCCTTTAATGTATCTTGGCAGGGTCATTGGCTGGGGATGCCCTACATAGCGGACATGGCAGGTGCCAAGGGGTTCAAGAAATTGTTCTGCTGTTTCACCGGTCCCGCCTTCCACATAGACAATCTCTCCATCTATATACTGGGGGATTTTTCCAAGGGTCATATGCAGACTGTGGTCCCAGGCTGCTCCTGCAAGTTCTGCAATGCTGACAACCCAGTAAAGATAGATTTCTTCAACATGGTCCAGCCTGTCAGCATACCATTTCACAAGGACATTGTTGGTGCCGGGGTCAGAACCCATGCCTGTCAAAACAGTGATACCCGCTTCTTTTGCCATTTTATCAATTTCAGAGTTGAAAAGAATCTGGGTTCCTTCATAATCGTCACATATATCAATATAGTTTACCTTTGCTTCAACCGCTGCTTTTGCAACAGGTACGGCGGTCTTGTAAAACGGTCCTGCCGTATTGATGACCACGTTGACTTCCTTGAATGCATTGACCATTGTGTCATGTTCATTTACATCCAGTTTTATCAGTTTTGTTTTTTTGCTGTCGCGCAGTTTGCCGCTAAGTCTTTCAGGGTCCGGGTACAAATCAGCCAGAATAACATCTGTGACCTGTTCTTGTTTGATAAGGTCCCTTGCAACCCCCTGTCCCATACCGCCGACACCGCCTATTATTAATGCACGCATGTTTTTTCCTCCTTAAAATTATATTAAAGTTTTATTAGTTTATTGATTTTAAGAGCCTGTTTTAATTACAATGGCGGCACCGGTATCACCGGCCGCACACCCGGTAAAGAGCATATATCCTCCACCCTTGTCACAGAGTTCTTCAATGCCTTCGATGATAAGACGTCCTGCAGTTGGTGCCTGGGGGTGTCCGAATATAAGTGAAGACCCGAAATTGTTAAATGTGTTCACATCAATGTTCATCCTGCCTGCAAGATAAATGTCATTTGCAGCAAAGGGATTGTGGGTCTTGATGACTTTCACGTCTTTGACGGATATCCCGGCCCGGTCCAGGGCCATTTGTGCGGCAGGAACTACAGCCATTGCCATGAACCCTTTTTTTGCCCGTGAAAACCCGTAGGAAACAACCCTTGCATCTTTTGCGCTGTCAAGGCTTAAATCAGCGGCCTTTTCTTTTGTTGTAACAATCAGGGCGCAATTGCCGTCAGCCGGATGGGTCTGGGAGCCGAACGTATGGGAGCCGCCGGGCAGGATCGGTCGTAAAGCTGCAAGCCCTTCTTTTGTGGTGGGCATTATGCCTTCATCCTCGTTTACCTCGATGGTCTTTTTTTTTGAAACCTTTATGGAGACAGGGAACATATATTTTTTTTGGAATTCCCTGTCATTGGCCAGGGCATCCTGATATTGCTCTGCCCGCCGCAAGGCAAGTTCATCGCATTGTTCCCTTGTTACCCCTGCCTCTTTTGCTACATTTTCCGCGGTTTTAATCATGGCATTTCCTGCCCAGGGGTCATTGTTGAACTGGTCCATGACCCAGTTTTCCGAAATCACCTGCCCGCCCGGGCCTTTCGGGTTAGGCCAGATTGTATGGGGACCGTTGGAACACCGGTCCGTCATAAGGGTGAAGACATTCTGGTAAAGGCCTGTCTCAATACCCACGGCAGCCTGGAATAAAACAGTGGTTGAAGTGGAACATGCCTGGCTGATAAGGCAGCCGGGGATATTTGCGGCACCGGTTAAGGCTGCCGCCCAGGGGCCTCCGTAAAAACTATAGGGCTGCCCAATGGTGGCACCAAGGATCAGGTAATCAAAAATATCCGGACTTATATCCTTTTTTTCAAGCCAGTTCCTGGCTGTTTTTGATCCAAGAACAATGGAATGCTCATTGGCAAAGTTTCCCTGCCATTTTGAAAAAGGGCTTGAATAATAGCCTCTGTATGGGATAAACGCTTTTGTTAACATTATTAAATCCTCCTGATGATTGTCATTGTTAACTCATCAATGATTATATTTTTTTAAAACAGCTTCCAGGACACTGCCTCCTATTGCCCGTGCTTTTTCCGAGATTGTATTGCAGTAAAGCCTGTTCCCCCTGGGATCAATATCCCCTATTTTAAGCTTTTCATTCACCATGGTGTTGTTTCTTATCTTCCCTCTTAAAACACCGTTTATCTGTGAAATAACCGGCTGGTTGTCAACATGCCCGATCACATCGTTTTTTTTAACCAGGGTGCCGATGGACAGAGAAGACTTGAATATGCCGGAGCATGGGGCGCGAAGAACCCTTTCGCTGGTATATCCTGCAATATTGCCGGGAGTTCCGGTGTTGGGCTCGGGTTGACCTTTTAAAATAAGTCTTCCAAGGTTATGGCCCCGGTTGGTTTCTATCGCCATGTGAACGTCTCTGCCAGCTTCAAATCCGGGTCCAAGCCCTATAACCAGGGGAGCTTCAAGCATATTTGTCCCAAGATTTTTTTTGGCGATAATGGCATCAATCACCACATGGGGCCGGATAACTTTTATACACTCCCAGTCCGGGTCAACCATGACAGGGATACAATCGTTTTCCCAGGCAGTCCGGATGTCATCTGCTTGAAATGCTTTTTTGGCCTCAACTCCTTCCACCGTGATCTTGTCATCGTGGATAGCCTCGGAAAAAGAAGCCTGCCTTCTTACAGCCATGGGATTTTTTATTTCCATCATGAAGATGTTTTTAAAATTTGATTGGAAAAGGCGGCAGGCAATGCCGGTAGCCATTTCTCCCGCCCCCTTTACAGCAATTATAAGTTTTGTGAGATTTTTTATTTCCATTTTTATTTTAATGCCTGTATTAAAATTTTATCTGCCGAATGAACAGACAGGATAATGGCAGACTTTGCAGTTCATGCACAATCCGCCATGCCCCATGGCTGCAATATCGTCTTCCTTGATTTTTTCTCCTGCAAGAACCCTTGGGAAAATCAGGTCAAACACTGTTTGTTTGTAATAAAACACGCATGCCGGCAGGCTGATAACAGGTATCTTGTCAAGCATTGAAACCATGAGCATGGCCCCGGGAAGAACAGGGCTCCCGTAAAATGTAACCCTGGCCCCTGTCTTTATCACCCCGTTACGGGTAACATCATCCGGGTCAACAGAAAGCCCTCCTGTGGTAATGATCAGCTCACACCCAAGATGTTTTAATTTAAGAATTGCGTTGGAAATGGCTTTTACCTCATCCGGCACAAGGGTTTTTTTAACGAGTGTACACCCTGCATCTGTTATTTTTTTGCCCACGGACGGGCCGAAGTCATCTGTAATCAGACCGTTAAAGACTTCAGAACCGGTTACTACCGCACCCACTTTCAAGGATCTGTATGGTTTGACAGAAAGAATGGTTCCTGTCTCTTTTGCCAGTGTTTCCAGAGCTTTGATGTTTTTTGCAGGAATGGTCAATGGAATGATCCGTGTGGCTGCAATGATTTCTCCCTTTTTGCAGGGAAAATTGTTTTTTAAAGTGGCCACAATAATGCTCTCCATCTTATTTACCCGGAGCAGGGCATCAACATTGATTTTTAACAGGCCTGCATGGTTGGTACTTATATTGATTTTACCTTCCCGGGGTTCGGAAAATTCCAGGTCATTGCCTGAGATGGCACCTGCTATCTTCCTTGCTGCGTCATCTTCATGGAGCGTATCTTTTTCAAGGTCAAGAACATAAAGATACTGCTTCCCGATCTTTAAAAGCTTTGGGATATCTTCTTTTTGTACAATGTGCCCTTTTTTAAATCCAACTCCTTTAAATTTTCCCCGGATGATCCTGGTCATGTCATGGGCGAGAATAGTTCCAACAGCATCTTCAACTTTGATTTTTTTCATTTTTTTCCTTGATGGCCAAAAGGATTTTATCCGGTGTTAAAGGAAAAGAGTCCATGTATACGCCAATGGCATTGCTGACTGCTGCGCTATAGCCTTGAGCCGCTGACATGGCAATGGACATTCCGGCTTCCTTGGCCCCGTAAGGGCCTTTGGGATCAACAGATTCCACAATTATATTATTGATTTTCGGCATGTCACAGGCCAGCGGCAGTTTATAATCAAGCATTGTCGGATTGATACACCTGCCGTCCTTCCATTCATGGTATTCGGTGAGCATGCCGCCTTGTCCGCCCATTGCGACGGAACCTTCAAACTGGCCCTCTAAAACCAGGGGGTTCAAGGCATATCCCACATCCTGGGCCGCGGTCACTTCCAGAACGTCAACCTTTCCTGTTTCAGGGTCCACCTTGACTTCAACAATGGTGGTGCCGAATGAAAAAGCTTCACACATCTGGCCGTATGGGTTTTTGACCCATTCACGTTTCATGTCAACTTCAGGCCAGTAGCCTCCTTCGGCATTGACGGAATTAAAATTCAAAAGGCTGATTCTCACCACCTTTTTAATGGTGATGGATTTTTCAGGATCGTCTTTTACAAAAATAAGGCGGTTCCTGGCCGCAAGCTTTTCAGGCCCAACCTTTAACACTTTTGCGGCCACTTTAAAAAGTTTTTCCCGGCAGTTCCGTGCTGCAATCTTAACAGCGTGGCCGCCTACAAAGGTTGAAACCTGGGAGTAAGAGCCAGGGTCAGAAGATGTGGTCTCGGTATCTGCTGAAACAAGGTGGATGTCTTCTGGTAAAAGCCCCAGTTCTTCGGCTGCAATCTGGACAAGCATATTGTCATTGCCCTGGCCGTTGTCCACTACCCCTGACATGACCGTTGCCTCGCCATCTTCATTGAATTTTATAAAACTCTGGGACCCGCCGCGGATACCCATGGGGAATCCTGTCTGAACTGAATTTGTGCCGATACCGATACCGTGGAAGGGCGGCAGCTTTCCCCATTTTTCCTTGAACCCTGATTTTTTCACGGCCTTTAAAATGGTTTCATCCATGGCACAGGAGGAGACAAAAGATTTTGTACTGGTATAGTCTCCCGGCTGGCGGGAATTTCTCAGGCGTATTTCCACAGGGTCAATACCAAGGTGGTCTGCAATCATGTCAAGCTGGGTATCAAGACCTGCGGCAAAACCACGCCCATGAACCCTTATCATGCCCCGGATGGGTTTGTTGGTATAAACCCTGTACCCGTTGTACCGTACACTTCCCATGCGATAGGCCTGTTCCATGGAAAGAAAGGGCACGCTTGCGGCAATGGGACCGGTGCTGGAATATGCGCCCCCGTCCATATAGCAGGTGGTTTCACGGGCAAGAACCCTTCCGTCCTTGTCCACCCCTGTTTTATGGGTGGTGATCATGGCATGTCCCTGGCGGGTTGCAATGGTGTTTTCCTCTCTTGTAAACTCTATTTTTACAGGTTTGCCGGTCTTTTTTGCCAGGAGAGCACAGATATAATCTGCCGGGCATATCTCAGAGCGTCCCCCGAATGCCCCGCCAATGGCAACTTTCTTGATTTTCACCTTGTGAAGGGGAATTTTAAATGCATTTGAAAGGGGTTTGGACTTCATGTGGGGGCCGCCGTTGGGACAAAAGACTTCCAGGCAGTCTTCATGGTCAAACCTTGCCATGACAGCATAAGGTTCGGCCTGGAAATAGGACTCTTCCGGTGCCACAAAGGTGTCTTCCCGGACATAATAGGCTTTTTCAAAATTTTCATCCACGTTTCCGGTATCAATGTTTACATGGACATTAATATTGTCTGGAAAGTCCTCATGGATAAGTTCTGTTTTAGATGCCATGGCTTCCATGGGGTCAAAGACCGCGGGCAGTTGTTCGTACTCAACTTCTATAAGATCAAGGGCTTTAAGGGCTGTCTCTTCATCCACAGCAGCCACACCTGCCACCTCATCTCCTATATATCTTGCTTTTTCAACCTGAATAAACTGCTGGTCACGGGTATAGGCAAATACTCCCCATTTGGTTCCATTTGTATCCTTACCTGTGACAACAGCCTTGACTCCCGGAAGTGCCAGGGCTTTTGATGTGTCAATATCCAAGATACGGGCGTGGGCATGGGGGCTTCTTTTGATTTTTCCTACGAGCATGCCGGGCAGTTTCAGGTCGGCCGTAAATTTTGCCTTTCCCATAACTTTTGCCCTTGAATCAACTCTTGGCATCCTTTTGCCTATTATGGTGTAATCAGACATTTTTTACTCCTTTGTTTTGCAGTCAGGGCAATGCTCCCGGGGGTTCCCGGCATGGGCCACGGCTTCAACAATCTTTGCATAGCCAGTACACCTGCAGATGTTTCCTGCCAGGGCCTTTCGAATGGTTTTTTCATCAGGTTCCGGGTTTTCTTTTAGCAGAGCGTCTGCTGACATGAGCATGCCTGGAGTGCAGAACCCGCATTGGACAGCCCCGTGGTCGATAAACGACTCCTGTAAATCAGACAGTTCATCCCCGTCGGCAAGGCCTTCCACTGTTTTGATTTTGCACCCCCTGGCCTCCAGGGCCAGGGTCAGGCAGGACCGGACAGGCCTGCCATCCATTTGAACAGTGCATGACCCGCAGACACCTTCACCGCAGCTCTCCTTTGATCCGGTAAGGTCCAGTTCGTCCCGCAATACTTCTAAAAGGGTGTTATTAGGGGCTGCAAAGACCTCAAAGGGTTTATCATTTATATCCAAGGTGATTTTTATTTTTTTCATTTTAAAAACACTCCAAAATTGTCTTTTATTGTTCAGCCTTTATTGCTGACCGCGCTGCTTCTTCAAGTGCACGAAATACCATGGTGGAAACCATTTGGCACCTGTATTCAAGACTTGCACCTATATTATGAACGGCAAATGCCGCAGCACTGTCCATGGAAGCCCGGGAAGCCTTTTTAAAGGCATTGGTATCGTTAATGCTTTTTCCTTTTAAAGAAGATGAAACCTTGGCAAGGAAAAGAGGAGATCTTCCCATGGCGCCCACAACGATCCTTGCGTCCCTGATTTTATTTTTCCGGTCCGGTTTTATTAAAACGCCTGCACAGACAATGGGGTAATCAATGGCGGAGCGGCAGGCAAGGCGATGGTATGCACTTTTTGCCCCCTTAAGGGGGATGATGATTTCTTTTAACAGTTCATTAGGTTCCATGGCATGCGGCATGATGCCGTCATTTGAATAAAAATTGACCAGATCAATTGTTCTTTTTTTGTCTTTTTTTACCAGGGTAACGGCGGCATTAAGGGCCATGAGAGCCGTGGCACCGTCCGACTGGCAGGTTGAGTTGCACCTGTCAGATTCATCCCTTGCATAACAGATTTTCCCCCCGTCCTTGTGACAGGCTTGACGTCCGGACCTGTGGAAGGCTGACTGGTTGTAGTGATGGCACCTGTTGTCCTGGAGAATGTTGCCGCCGATGGTGCCCCTGTAATGCTGGATGGTGACGGCCCCGGTTTTTTCGCAGGAAGAGGCCAGGGCTTTGGCCTCTTTTTGTATGAGATCAGAAGCGATTATATCTGCAATAGGGGTTTTGGCCCCGATTTTAATATATGAATCTTCTTTTTTAATATAGGATAATTCTTTCAAGGCTTTGAGGCTGATAATAATTTTTGGTTTTAAAAGCCCTTTTTTCATCCTGACCAGAAGATCAGTCCCGCCTGCAAGGATTTTTGCATCATCCCCGTGGGTGGACAGGAGGTCACAAGCCTCCTTGATAGAGCCGGGCTCTAAATATTCAAACCTTGGTAACCGCACTTTATTTCTCCTTAAATTCTAATACATATTAATTCAAGAGGCCCGGTAAAAAAAGGACCACTTCTGGAAAAAGCATCATTAAAATCACACAAAGTATATATGCAGGCAAAAAATAGGCCACTCCCCTGAACACACGTTCAAGGGGCACATCTTTTGCCATGCCGCCAACAACATAGGTTGTGGCACCAACAGGCGGGGTCACAGCCCCGAGTGTGGTGATAATCGTAATTGTCACACCAAACCAGATGGGATCATACCCTAATTTTAGTGCCACGGGAAAGAAAATGGGAATGGTTATGAGCAACAGGGCCAGGGCATCCATGACAGCACCCCCGATCATGTAAATTAAAAAGATAATGGCCATGATGCTAACCTTGGAAAAGGGAAGGGCGACAACCCATGTTGCAATGTCAAAAGGTATTCTTGTTATGGCGAGAAAGCGCCCGAATATCATTGCTCCTGTTATAATGACAATGACCATGCAGGATATTTTCAAGGTATCGAAAATCGAATTATAAAAGTCGTTCCAGGAAAGTTTTCTTTGGACCAAAGCAATGACAACGGCAAAAAATGATCCGATGGCACCGGCTTCTGTCGGGGTAAACAGTCCGAAATAGAGCCCGGTCATGACCACAAGGAAAAGGATGAGCATTTCAACAGCCCCGGTCAGGGACAAAATTTTTTCTTTAAACGTGGTTTTTTCCCCCACAGGTCCCCATTCAGGGTAAATGCTGCAAAGCACATAGACCGTTATTGTCAGTAAGAGAGCCAGCAAAATACCGGCACCGAGTCCGCCGTAAAAAAGTTTGGCAATGGACTGTTCTGTTGAAAGGCCTATAATGATCAGTACAACACTGGGAGGGATGACAACCCCGAGGGTTGATCCGCAGGCAATGGCCCCGGTACTGAGCATTGGTTCATAATTATACTTATTCATCTGGGGCAGGGCAACAGTGGTCATGGTGGCGGCAGTTGCTGCATTGGAACCGCAGATGGCGGCAAAGGCCGCGCAGGCAAGCACCGTTGCCATGGCAATGCCGCCTCTTACATGGCCCACCCATTTATAGGCGGCATTGTAAAGCTTTTCATTGACCCCGGAATAAAAGGCAATCTGCCCCATAAAGATAAACAATGGGATGACGGTCAGCCCATACTTGGAAAACGTATCCCAGGTAACTGTTGCCAGCATGTTAAAGCCAGCATTAAGTGAAATGACATAGGAAAACCCGCAGAATCCAACAAGGCCCATGGTAAATCCGACAGGGATACCAAAGACAAACAGGATAAAAAGCAGGGCAAAGATACCAATAATGCCGATCAGGGTAAGGCTCATTTTGCACTCTCCTTTTGAGGCAAAACTGCCTTTAGAAAATCGGTAAACAAGGCAAGAGCCAGGATAAAACAGCCGAATGCAACGGCAAAGGTAAAAGGATAGTAAATAATTCTCAAGGTTTCGGAGAGTTCACCTGCATTTTTAAGTATCAGGGCTTTTTGAATAATTTGCCAGGAAGCAATTAAAAAAAAGGTGCAGCAGACCCCGTGGTTGATGATGGATACAATCCGTTTCAGCGGTTTGGGGTAGGTGTTGACAAGAATGTCCACGGCGATGTGCCCGTTGGTGAACTGGGTATATCCAAGGGCAAAGGCCGTTACAACAGCTCCTGCATATCCCATAAGTTCAAATGTACCCCTTATGGGGATATAAAACTGCCGGATAAAAATATTGGCACAGGTAAGAAGGATCATACCAATTAGAAACAGGCCTCCGATCAATGTGAGCAGCTTGTTCAAGAATTTATTGATTCTCATTAAAAGATCCATGTAAAGTCTCCGAAACCCTCTAACCGCACAATGGCGGTTAGAGGCAGCAGCCTATTACAGGCTTATTTGGCAAATGCTTTAATATCATTGATAATTGCTTCTGCAGGAAGGCCTTTGTCTTTGGCATTCTTTATCCATTTGTCAGTTATAAAATCAAGTTTTTTATCCCATTTTGCTTTTTCTTTGGCAGAAAGGGAGATAAACTCGACATTATTGGCATCCTTTGACCATGCAATGGATTTTTGAATCTGTTCGTCCATGTATGTTCCGGTCCAGAGCGCTTGTTCTTTTTTAAGGTCTGTCATGACTTTTTTCACATCAGCAGGCAGAGAATTCCATTTCTTTTTATTCATGATGACAGCAAAGGGATAAACAACTGTTTCAGTCATGGTCACATATTTGCAGTTTTCAGCAAATTTAAAATCTTTCATGACTTCCAGGGAAGAAAAAAGACCTTTTACCGTACCTTTCTGCAAAGCTTCAACAGTTGCCGGCATGGGCATCCCCACGGGGTTTGCACCCCAGGCTTTCAGGATCTGGGCAGCCCCGCCCGAGGCTCTTAAATCAAGACCTTTTATATCAGCAAGGCGCCTTACCGGAACCTTTGACATGACATTTCCCGGGGCATTGGTGAACATTGTCAGGACCACGACATCCTTAAATGCTTTGGGTTTATATTTCTCATAGAGTTTTAAGAGGGCAAGACTGCCTTTTTTGGCATTCTTTATGCCAAGCGGGAGGCTCATGGCATTGGTGACAATGAACCTTCCCGGCTGGTAGGCCATACAGATGTTCCCGATGTCTGCCTGTCCCGCAATAACACCGTCCATCATGCCTTTTGCCCCGAGAAGTGTTCCGCCGGGGAAAGTATTGATCATGACCTGGCCGTTGGTGCGTTTTTCAACTTCCTTTTTCCATCTTTCCATCTGGACGCAGGGGAATGTGGGAGCAGGGGGGAAATTGGCATAATTGAGTTTGATTTTACCTGCCATTACAGGGGATTGAAATACAATCAGGCAAGTTATGACAGTAAAGAAAAAAAGTGTTGCACAAAAAATTGATCGTTTTACCATGGGTTGAGCCTCCTTTGTTTAGAGCTTAAAAGCCCAGTTAATTGTTTTTCTCCTTTAAAGCGGCCAGCACTTTTTCAGGGGTGATGGGAAGATCATAAATCCTAACACCAACAGCATCATAAATCGCATTTGCAATGGCCGGGGCCGTGGGAACACATCCTGGTTCTCCTATCCCCTTGGCACCAAAAGGGCCGTCCTTGTCAGGCGTTTCAAGGACAGGCGCTTTGATTTTTATGGCGTCCTTGGCTGTAAACAATTTATAGTCCCTGAAATTGGCATTCATGTTTTTTCCTTTTTTATGCACCACTTCTTCTGTCAGTGCATAACCAAGCCCCATGACCACACCGCCGTAGACCTGGCCTTCAAGGAGCAGCGGGTTAATGGCCCGGCCCACATCATGAGCTGCCACATATTCAAGGACTTCAACCTTACCGGTTTCTACATCTACTTTTACTCTTACCCCGTGGACACCAAAGGTATAGGTCATGGACATATTTCCCTTGAATTCCTTCCCCAGGTTTTCATTATCAGGATCATAGAAAAAATCAGCCATGAGCATGGTTCCGCCAGGGGAAAAATGAGCCTTTCTTAAAAGTTTGTCTATTGCCATCTTTTTTTCATTGTCACCAGGGACAAATATGAGCCTGTCCCTTAACACCAGGTCGCCTGGGTCTGCATCCAGGATTTTTGATCCGAATTCCAGGAGTTTTTCTTTTACCTTTTTAGCAGCTCCAAGCGCTGCGTTCCCGGCCACAAAGGTACTGCGGCTGGCATGGGCACCCACATCCCACGGGCAGACATCAGTATCCGTATGGACCACATTGATATCTTCGGCAAAAAGCCCAAGCTCTTCTGCCACGATCTGGGCCGTGATATTGTCAAGCCCCTGGCCCATATCAGTACCGCCGGTGAAAATATCCACCTTGCCGTAATCATCCATTTTTAAAATGGCACCGCAGCCGTCAGACTTGTAAATCCTGGCGCCGCCGCCGACATGGATCAGGGAGGCAATACCAATGCCGACCCCTTTTTGTTTTATATTGTTTTCCTTAAGTTCTTTTTCAACTGTATCAAGGCACAGGTCCAGTCCGCAGGTTGTTATCTTAAATTTCTGGGGGGTAACATCCCCTGGATGGTTGCGGTTAATCCTGCGAAATTCAATAGGATCTATGCCTGCTTTTTCTGCCAGCATGTCCATACTGCTTTCAATTGCAAATGTGGCCTGGGGATTCCCATACCCTCTCATGGCCTGGGAATATGTATTGTTTGTATAGACACATTTTGCACTGTACCTGACATTTTTTACCCTGTAAAGAGATGTGACAGGCATCATCATGACAGAAGGGGTCGTGGCACCCCAGGAGGTATAGGCCCCGTTATCCAGGATCATTTTAATGTCCCTGAACAATAGCTTGCCGTTTTTGTCACACCCTTGCCTGATGTCGATTATGGCTGGCTGGCGCGTGGAAGTTGCCTTGAATTCTTCCTGCCTGTCAAAGGTGAGCTTAACAGGTTTCCTGCATTTATGGGCCAGGAGAATTGCAATATGTTCATAAGCATATGTATCAAGCTTGCTGCCAAAACCACCGCCGATAACAGGTTTGATGACTCTTGCCCTTTTGTTTTCAAGACCCATGGCTTTTAGTGCCTCTAAAAAATCTTTCTGGGCAAGAGAAGGGATTTGTGTGTTGGTGTAGATGGTCAGGTTATCGTTTGCATCAAACAATGCAACAGCCCCGCTGGTCCCAAGACAGCAATGGGTGACCCATGTGGTGGAAAACCTGTCTTCAACTGTGAAAGCAGCTTTTTCCCCGGCTTTTTCCACGTCCCCGTAGTGAAGTTTCCACGGAAGCTTTAAAATATTTGTTTTGTTTTTTTCATGAACCAGGGGGCTGTCTTTTTTCATGGCTTTTTCAGGATCAAATATACCTTCTAATTCTTCATATTCAATTTCAATGAGACTAAGGGCTTTCCTGGCAATTTCAGGACTTTTTGCAGCAACAGCGGCAACTTCATCTCTAAAGGAGCAGACCTTGCCCTTTTTTATGGGCGGGTTGTCCTTATAAAATCCCATTTTCATTTTCCCCGGGATATCCTCACCCGTCAGGACTGCGTGGACCCCGGGCAAAGCCACGGCTTTTGATGTATCTATTTTAATGATATTTGCATGGGCATAGCTGCTGTAAAGGATTTTTCCGTAGACCATGCCTGGAAGTTTAATGTCCTGGATATACTCTGCCCTTCCCATGGCTTTCAAGGAGGCGTCAAGTTTTGGAATCCGCTTGCCAACGACACTCAGATCGCTTTTTAATTCATTCATTTTTGTCCTCCCATATCCCTTGCTGCTTCAACAGATTCCAGGATCTGTACATAACCTGTACACCTGCAAATGTTTCCTGCAAGGGCATGTTTGATCTGTTCATAGTCAGCACCAGGGTTTTCATCAAGCAAAGCCTTGGAAGACATGATCATGCCGGGTGAACAAAAACCGCACTGGATACCTCCATTGTCAACAAAAGACTGTTGGACAGGATGCAGGGTGCCGTCGCTTGAGGCAAGCCCTTCAATGGTTTCTATGGTTTTCCCGTCTGCTTCGACAGCAAGATAGAGGCAGGAATTTATGGCAAGCTTATCAACAATAACAGTGCAGGCGCCGCATTCACCATTGCCGCATCCTTCTTTTGTCCCGATAAGCCCCATTTTTTCCCTTAAAAGGTGTAACAGGGTCCAATGGTCCTTGACCTCGTATGAGATCTCGTCACCATTTAATATAAAAGATATGTTTGTCGCCATGGGTAAAATTTCTCCTAATTGTTATTCCTAATTAGTTCCAGGCATTTTTGACCCATTCTTTTTACCTGGACCCGGATCATTTCCTTCCTGTGCCAGGCTTTTCCCCTGACACTGTCCCTGACTTTTGATTCATCAGCCGCAATTCTGCCGGCCTTGACCAGGGTTTCTTCATTTATTTCTTTTCCTGCAAGAAATTTTTCCGCATCAAACGCCCTCATGGGAACAGGGGCTGCAACCCCCAGGCAGATTCTTGCCTTTTTGCAAATCTTACGGGCATGATCAAGGGTTAAAAGAACCCCTATGCCGACCAGAGGAAGTTCCATGGCAGCCCTTCTGCCAAATTTGATATAGGCACTGCCCGTATAAGGCTCCTGCGGCGGGATCGTAATTTTTTTTAAGATTTCCCCGGGTTTTAAAATGGTTTTATAAGGCTTTATAAAAAGATCCTTTACACTGGCAGACCTTTCACCGTCAGGGCCGTGAAGAAGAGCTACCCCGTCCAGGGCTATCAATGGGATGGCACCGTCAGCCGACGGCACGGCATTGATAAGGTTGCCGCCGATGGTCCCCACGTTCCTTACCTGCAAAGATCCGATATTGGAAACCGCGTCATAAATAATAGGGTACTCTTTTTGAATCATGATGGATTTTTCCAGGGTGGCATGAGTGACCATGGCACCTATGGAAAGCTCGCCTGTGGCATTATTTTTAGAAAGCTCGCCCATTTCTTTGATTTTTTTCAGGGAAATCAAAAAGTCAGGTTCCATCCATCCCTCTTTGAGTTTTACAATAACATCTGTTCCCCCGCCGATAAATCTGGATGTCTCGCTGTGCCGGCCATGGAAAGCAATGGCCTCTTCAACACTTTTTGGGGATAAATATTTAAATGCTTTCATACGGGTTTCCTTTCATCAGCTTCGGTTATCAAAGATACGCCGGGCCTTGCCCGCATACCTTGGCAGTTCACCGTATCCTAATATGCTGGCATCACAGCTTACCATGATTTTTGATTGTATGGTTTTCCTTATTTTGTCCCTGGTATCTGCGGTATTATCAGGATCAACCCCCTGCTTTACCTCTGCCTTGATTGTCATATAGTCTTTACCGTCATCCTTTCTTTCAAGATGGATCTGGTATTCACTGCCCACTTCAGGAATTGATGACAATACCTCGTCAATCTGGCCGGGATAGATGTTGACACCCCTTAAGATGATCATGTCATCGGAACGTCCCATGATTTTGTCATGCATGAAAAGAATATTACCGCAGGAACAGGGTTTGGTAATTTTGCGGGTGAGATCCCTTGTCCTGTATCTTATCAGCGGTGCTGCCTCTTTGCAAAGGGTGGTTACAACCATTTCCCCGACTTCTCCGTCTTCAACAGGCTCTAAGGTTTCAGGATCGAGTATTTCAAGGATAAATTTGTCCGCCCAATAGTGAATCCCTTCGTGCATGGGGCAGTCAAGTCCGGTCCCGGGCCCGTAAAGTTCTGTCATGCCGGTAATGTCAAACATGTCTTCCAAACCCATCAGTTCTTTTATTCTGGCCCGCATGGCAGAAGAGCTTCGTTCCGAACCCAGGATCATTTTTTTTAAATTAATCTTGTCTGAAATTCCCCGCTTGTTGATTTCTTCTGCCATGAGAAGCGCCATGGATGCGGTACAGCAAAATACTGTGGACTGAATGTCCACTAAAAACTGGCATTGCATGTCTATGTTGCCGGGGCCCACCGGCACAGCCATGGCACCCAGTCGTTCACATCCGAGCTGGAATCCCATGCCGGCTGTCCAGACACCGTAGCCCACTGCGATCTGCACCCTGTCATTCCCGGTGACACCTGCCATTTCATAGCACCTTGCAAACATGTCACACCATACGTCAAGATCTTTTGCAGTATAAGCCAGCACTTTTCTTTTTCCTGTCGTGCCGGAGGAGGCATGGATCCTTACCACGTCTTTTTCAGATACGGACAAAAGGGGTAAAGGATATCCGTCCTTTAGATCTTTTCCCGTGGTAAAAGGAAGAGCCGAAATATCATCAAGGGATTTTATGTCCAAAGGTGTCACACCTGCTTCTTCAAATTGTTTCCTGTAAAAAGATGACCCGTTGTAAGCGTGGGAAACCGTCCATTTAAGCCCTTTCAGTTGATGGTCAAAAAGCTGCCCTGTGTCCTTGAACCCGGGCATAAAGGTTTTTTTCATTTTTTGCCCCCTTAAATTCTCAATTATTTTTTTCACGGAGTTGCAGGGTCGCGGGAAGATCAAGTTTCAGAGAGTCAGGTTCAATAATAACGCCGTAATCAAATTCTGCTTTTTCAATGCTTACAAACCCGTATTGCACATCTTGTTCAACAGCCTTGGGATCACGTTCAAAAGGGTTCCCGTACCCGCCTCCGCCGGCACTTATAAAGGTGATCCTGTCACCGGGGTCACAAAAGGTAAGGCCGCTTGGGTCTGCATTATCTTTGTTTTTAAGGAATCCTGCCTTTGATCCGTCCCTGCCTTTGAATATGCCCCGGGGCGGATAAACAAACCTGCCGGCCTGGACTGCAATGGTGGTCCTTCCGGGTGAATTGCCGCCGTCATCAGGGCTTTTGACGATCATTTGCCGGCCGATACCGCCCCTTTGTTTTCCAGGGCCCCCGGAATCCGTGACAAGGCTTCTTTTTTCAATGATTAAAGGTGTATCGCTTTCAAGGATTTCAACAGGTGTGTTGGCCCCGTTGGCAGGGAATATGGCACAGTGGTGGCCGTCAAACCGGGAAGAAGCTCCCATGCCTCCGCCACGTATAATCATGGTGTGCCATGGTTTTCCATTGGCCCTTTTGCCGTAAAGGATATTTGTCTGGGCAGGGGTTCCGCCGGAGCCTGCAATGATATTATCCGGTGTTGCCAGGGACAGGGCATTAAATACCATCTCGGTCATAAAATGGCCCACCTGCATCCTGGCTGCCACGGCTGCCGGAAAAGTGCAGTTAATAATGCAACCTTCCGGAGCAGTCATTTTAACGGGCCGGATGGCACCTTCGTTAATGGGAATGTCCGGGTCAAAGGCCGACTTTATGGCCATGAATACATAAGCATAGGTAAAATTGTAGACCACGTTGACCCCCCAGTCTACCTGGGGGGAAGTGCCGTTAAAGTCTACTTTTATGTCTGATCCTTCAACATTGACAGCCAGTTTGATTTTAATGTCCGGCCTTTTGCCCGCACCTTCTATAATGCCTTCATGGGCATAGGTGCCGTCAGGGATTTTTTCAATTGCCAGGCGCATGCTGGCCTCGGTCCTGCCAATGATTTCATCGGCCAGATCGTCCAGGGTATCAAGACCCTCGTCTTCCAGCATTTCAATGATTTTTCCGGCGCAGACATGGTTGGCCGCCACCTGGGACCGTATGTCGCCCGTGACTTCTTCGGGTGTCCTCACATTCCAGCGGATCATATTTAAGAGATCTTTGTTGAGTTTTCCTGCATCATAAAGCTTTGTTACAGGAATATATATGCCTTCTTCAAACACTTCCCTGTTGTCTGAAGAAACCCGCCCCCCGATATCGGAGTGGTGAAAAACGCATGCCGTGAATGCCACAGGTTTTTCCTTGTAAAAGATGGGGCTTAAAACACAGACATCATTGAGATGCCCTGCAAGGAGCCAGGGGTCATTAACAATAAGAACATCTCCTTTTTTATAATTTTCAAGGGGAATTAAATTGACGACCTTTTTTACACCCAGGGCCATGGCACCTGCCTGGCCCGGTGTGCAGAATGTTCCCTGGACAAGTTCCTGTCCGCGACTGTCCGTGAACATGCAGGTATAGTCATGGGCATCCCTTAAGAGACTTGAAAATGCTGTTCTTGCAACTGATGCATCTGCCTCGTCCACAATAGAGACAAGTCTTCGCCATAAAATTTCCAATGTAATGGGGTCAAATTTTGTTTTTGTTTTATTTATCATTTCTCACCCCTTGATTTTATCAGTTTGATCCAGATAAATCCGAAATTATCAACCTTGGCACGGGCATCCTCGCCGATCACGATAGTGGATTCTCGTTCCTCGATAATGGCAGGACCCATTATTTTTGCTTTGGGAAAAAGTTTTGACCTGTCATAGACCGTGAACGGGATATATTTTTTTTGAATAACGGAAAACGCCTGGCGTTCGCCTTTGATGCAGGCTTGAATGTCAGATGTTTCATTTTTGATTTCAGGTATTGAAAAAGGCTGTTTAGGAAGGCTTGCCCTTACCTTGAAAGTTACAAGTTCCACTGGTGTCTCAAGGTATGTCCTGCCGTAAAGCCTTTTGTATTCCTCGTCAAAAAGGTTCCGGACATCTTTTTTTGAAAATTCGTAAAAGGGTTTTTGTTCTATGGCAAGGTCTGTTTCAGCCCCCTGGCCCACAAACCGCATCAAAAGTGTCCGTTCAAAAATAATGTCCCGGCCTTTTGCAGCATCTTTTAAAATACCGGCGCTTTCTTCCTCGAGCTGTTTAAAAAGAGCTTCGATTTCCTTAAAGTCAGCATCATCAAGGGTCACCCTGTGGCTTCTGGAAAGATCAAATGCCACAGGCGCCGTAAAAAAGCCCAAAGCCGACCCCACCCCTGCAAGGGGCGGAACAAGGATGGAAGGCGCCCCGATTTTTCTTGCAAGTCCGTATGCATGAACAGGCCCGGCCCCGCCAAAGGCCGACATGGTCACCATGCCAGGATTGCCGCCTTTTTCCGCAATATGGGTTTTAGCCGCTGCTGCCATGGTTTCGTTGATAAGGTCATGGATGCCAAAGGCCGCCTCCACCATTGTTGTGCCCAGTGGCCCGGCTATTTTTTCCTGTATTGCTTTTTTAGAAAGTTCTATGTCAAGGTCCATGGTGCCGCCCAGGAAAAAATCAGGATCAAGATATCCCAGGACAAGGTCGGCATCGGTTACAGTGGGGTTGTCCCCGCCTTGTTTATAACATGCAGGCCCGGGGTCGGCTCCCGCGCTTTCAGGGCCTACCCCTAAAAGGCCGAGCTTGTTGATCTTTGCAATGCTTCCGCCGCCGGCCCCGATTTCCATTAAGTCCACAACAGGGACCTGTATGGGAAGGCCGCTGCCTTTTTTAAATCTCTGGACACGCCCGACTTCAAATGTGGAAACAAGGCCTGCATGGCCTTTCTGGATAAGGCAGGATTTTGCGGTTGTGCCACCCATGTCAAAACAGAACATGTCCTTGATATCAAACATCCTGCCATAATGCTGGGATGCGATTACGGCAGCCGTGGGGCCGGATTCTATGATCCTGACCGGAAATTCCCTTGCTGTCTCAACTGAAGTTATTCCCCCTGAAGAGAGCATGATGAAAAGTTTGCCCTTAAAGTCCATGGATTCAAGTCTTGTGGTGAGTTTTTCAAGGTACCTGTATGTAATCGGTTTAACATAGGCATTGACTGCCGTGGTGCAGGTCCTTTCATACTCCCTGATCTGGGGAAGCACTTCAAATGAAGTTGATAAAAAAAGCTCCGGAGCCTCTTTTTCAATAATTTTCTTTATTTTTTTTTCATTTACCGGGTTTTCATAGGAATTGATAAAGCAGACAGCCAGGGATTCAATACCAGAAGCCTTTAATTTTTCAAGAACCTCAATCACCTCTTTTTCATCCACATCCTTTAGCTTTGTACCGTCGGATCTGAGACGCTCATCAATTTCCATGCGAAGCGTCCTTGGTACAATCGGTTCCGGGTATTCACTGAAGATGTCATAGGCATCGTAGCGTATTTCTCTTCCAAGTTCCAGCACGTCCCTGAAACCCTTTGTGGTTATAAGCCCTGTTTTCGCGCCTTTTCTCTCGATGATCGCGTTAATGACAAGGGTGGTCCCGTGAATCACCTCTTCAACAGAATCCATGAAACCCGGAATTTTGTCACTAAGCTGTCTGATTCCCTGTTCCACGGCATCAGACGGGTCTGAGGGCGTGGTCAGGCATTTATTAGTATAAAACTGTCCGGTTTCATTATTTACAAGAACAAAATCTGTAAAAGTGCCGCCAATGTCACAGCCCAGACGGTAAGTCCTTTGGTCCAAGTTACACCTCCTTTATGTTCTAATAAAAATCCGGTTCTTTCCATTCTCCAAATGTCTGTCTGAACACACCGGCCATTTCCCCTACCGTTGCATAGGCATGACAGCATTTTACAAGATAGGGCATGACATTCTCATCAAACCTTGCTGCGTTTTCAAGAGCTTTGAGAGTTGAAGCTACTTCCTTGTCATTCCGGGTTCTTTTCAGTTCTTTTAGATTGGCTTTGGAAATTTGTGCCCATTTGTCGTTATACTCGTGAAGTTCCACATTTGTCGCGCCTGGATCATTGTCCTTTGATCCCGGGTCAAGGCCGACTTTTTTATACTCCCCTGACTGGAGTCCTTTTTCAAACTCATAGGCCTGGCCGGACAATTTTCTCTGGATAAGGCCGCTGGCAATGCAACCTACCATGCCGCCCAGGTCTTCAACCTCTTTCATTTCTTCAAGTATTTTTTCTTCCATCTCAAGGGTCAGGGTTTCAATAAAATATGATCCTGCAAGGGGGTCAACCGTGTCTCTTAACCCTACTTCGTCCATGAGTATTTCAAGGGTGTGCAAGGACAGCAATGCAGATCTCGGGGTTGGGATCGTATAGGCTTCGTCAAAGGAACAAAGGGCTGTTGTCTGGGCACCGGACAGGGCTGCACCAAGCGCATAATACGCCCCTCTCATAATATTGTTTTCCGGCTGTTCCTTGGTAAGGCCTGACCCGCCTCCGCCAAATAATCCCCTTAAAAAGAGTTTCTTTTTATCTGTTACCCCGTATTCGTTTTTCAGCATTTTTGCCCAGAGTTTTCTTGCTGCCCTGAATTTTGCAATCTGTTCCCACATATTGCCGTATACATTAAAGTTAAAGGAAAACCGCCCTACAAATTCCGAAGGATTTATGCCGCGCTGCACCACGTTATCAATATATGCTTTTGCAATCTCAAAGGCATAGGCGATTTCCTGGGCGGGTGTGGCGCCCGATTCTCTGATATGGTATCCGCAAAGGCTCACGGGGTTGGACCTTGGAAGTTCTTTAACCGCATATTCGATTGAGTCCCCGACAAGCCTGACCCCGTGTTCAACAGGAAAAATCCAGGCGCCCCTTCCAATCATTTCTTTTAAAATATCATTCTGGGGAGTTGTGGAAATCCGGGTTTTGGAATAACCGAATTTTTCCGCCATTGCCTGGTACATGGCCATCATAATGGTGGCAACGGCATTGATGGTCAGGCCGGACCCGATCCTGTCCAAGGGTATTCCTGCAAAAGCGGTTTCAAAATCCTTAAGGGAATCAACAGCCATGCCCACGCGCCCGACTTCACCCTGGGCTAGGGGGTGATCAGAGTCATAGCCCATCTGGGTCGGCAGGTCAAAGGCTACATTCAGGCCGTTCTGGCCGTTTGCAATCATGAGTTTGAAACGTTCATTGGTTTCAGCAGGGGTGCCGAAACCAGTGTACTGCCTTGTTGTCCAGGCACGGCTGCGATAGCTTTGGGGATGCAGACTCCGGGTAAAAGGATATTCGCCGGGTGCCCCCAGATCTTTATCATAGTCAAATCCTGCCTTTTCAAGATCTTCCGGGCCATAGACCGGTTTTACCTTTATGCCGGACTGGTAGGTAACAGTCTTTATTGCCCCTTTTTCATCTTTGGTATATTTTGCAACACCCATTTTTTTACCTCTCCGTAATTTTAAGAAATAACCCTTTTTATTCAAACAGGCTGTTCATGCCGGAAATAATATCATCAAAAGAGGTCCCGCCGGGAAACACTTTTGCCACCCCCATTTTCTTGAGCCCTGGAATATCCTGATGTGGAATGACGCCCCCCACCGTCAGGCGGATATCATCAATCCCTTTTTCTTTCATCATGGAGATGAGCTTTTCAGATATGGGCAGGTGGGCTCCTGACATGATGCTTAACCCTATGACATCCACAGCCTCCTGGATGGCGGTCTGTATGATCTGATCAAGGGTCTGGTGAAGCCCTGAATAAATCACTTCCATGCCTGCATCTCTTAAGGCCAGGGCCACAATTTTTGCGCCTTTGTCATGTCCGTCAAGCCCTGGTTTTGCGATCAGCACCCGAATTTTGTTTTTTGTTTCCATAAGAAAATTTTCCTTTATGTCTTTTCCTTTAACCTTTTGTTCTTTAAAAAACGCAGATTTTATTTACAATCTTTTCAGCCGCAGTCAGGGGGTCCATCCTGCGGGATTTGATTTTGCCGGCTGCTGCCTTAAAGTCTTTTGATTCTTTTATAAATAAAAGTATTTTTTCCAGGGTCAGGTCCTTTAGAAGCGATTGAAAATATAATAGTTCCAGTTCTTTTCTTTTCTCGTTTATACTGCTGTTTTGTTCCATGAATTCAAAATGGGATAAAAATGTATCGGCAAGTTCCTTAACTCCTGTTCCGTCAGGGGCAATGGTTTTTACTATCCTTGGGGTCCATCCTGTTTTATCGGGTTTCCGCATGCCAAGCATCATTTTTAGCGATAGAACTTTTGCATCAGCGTCAGGCCTGTCACATTTATTGACAATAAAGATATCGCAGGTTTCAAGAATGCCGGCTTTTATGGCCTGGATGCCGTCCCCTGTCCCGGGGATGCTGACGACCCCGATTGAATGGGCAAGCCCGGCTATTTCAAACTCTGCCTGTCCCGCCCCCACGGTTTCAATAATAATGATATCATAACCCATGGCATCAAAGACAAGGGCAGTATCTTTTGTTGCCCGTGAAAGACCTCCTGCCTGTCCCCTTGATGCCATGGAACGGATGAAGACGCCGTCATCCGCAGCATGGCGCTGCATGCGGAGCCTGTCCCCTAAGATCGCCCCGCCTGAAACAGGGCTTGTAGGGTCAACGGCAATGACGGCAACCTTTTTGCCGTATTTTCGAAATTCCAGGATCAAACCATCAATCAGGGTGGATTTGCCCGCGCCGGGAGGCCCTGTAATCCCGATTATAAAGGCGTTGCCTGAATAAGGATAGAGTTCTTTTAAAAGTTTGAAGGCACAAGGATCGTTATCTTCAATAAAACGTATAAGCCTTGCTCCTGCAAGCTTGTTTCCCGAGAGTATGTCTTTTGTCTTAAGCACTCTTTTTGTTCTCTTTTTCTTCTTTTTCCAATTGAGTTAAAACAGCATTTTTACCTTTAATTATGTGGGCCCTTACAAGCTTCTCCACTGTTTCCCCATCCCTTTTTTTAATGGCCTCCAGCATCTTTACGTGGTCATCATTGCTTTTGTGGGCATATTCATCCTGTTTCAGGATAATCTGTCTGAACCTTGAGATTTGTGCCCGGAGCTGGTTTATCATTTTAATGAGTTTCGGGCTCTTGCTTAACCCGTAGAGAAGATCATGGAAACTTGTATTGATTTCCTGGAGCTTGTCATTGTCGTTTTCTTCAAGGCAGGCTCTAAACTGTCTTATCTTTTTTTCAAGGGGAATAAGGTCCTTTTCTTTGTGGTTCTCTGCTGCAAGCCTTGCTGCATATGCTTCAAGAACGCTCCTGATTCCGAATGTCTGGTCAATATCATCTTTTGTGAGCGTCACCACCCGGAATCCTCCCGAAGTGGTTTTTTCAAGGAAATCTTCTCTTTCAAGCTTGTGAAGTGCCTCCCGCAACGGGGTCCTGCTGATACCCAGCATGTCTGCAATCCTGCTTTCCACAAGTCTTGACCCAGGCTCAATGGTCTGGTCGATTATGGCTTTTTTCAAATAGTCAAATACATCCTGTCCCAGGGACTTTCTTTCCTTAAAATTGTTGCTTAATTTCATCTGGATAAAATTTCCCTTCCAATTGTGGTTTGCAGGACTTCATGGGTCCCGCCGCCGTAGAGCAGAAAACGGTTGTCCCTGTAATATCTTTGTACGGAATATTCCATGGAATATGCATATCCCCCGAAAATTCTCATGGCCTCATCAGAGGCACTGCATGCTGATTCAACCGTAAAATATTTTGCCATGGATGCATCGTTCAGGCAGGATACCCCATTGTCGATCAAATTAGTTACCTTGTTCACCATGAGCTGTCCAGCCTCAAGATTGACTGCCATGTTGGCGATTTTTGCCTGTATGAGCTGGTAATTGCCGATGGGTTTTCCAAATGCCGTTCTTTCCTTGCAGTACTTAATGGAATCATCCATGGCAGCCCTGTGAAGACCCAGGGCCAGGGATGCTGTCATGATCCTGATTTCAGCCAGGATTTTTAAGAGCACATCAAGTCCTCTTCCTTCTTCTCCCAGCCTGTAATGGTCGGGTATATGGCAGTTATTGAAATAGATTTCCGAAATGGATGAACTCCGTGTCCCTAAAAGATCAAAGGGCTTGGAGTATGAAAATCCCGGTGTGTCCTTTGGCACAAGGAAAAACCCCAGTCCCTTGAATCCCCTGGATGGATCAGTCTGGCATAATACAGTATGAAAGTCCGCCTTGGGACCGGAGGTGGACCATGTTTTCATTCCATTGATCACCCATCCGTCACTGGTCTTTGTGGCTTTGGTACTCACTGCTTTAAGATCTGACCCTGCATCCGGTTCGGTCAGTTGAAAGGCCCCTTTTTTTTCTCCTTTCAGGGCCGGGTATAAATATTTTTCATGTAGTTCCTTTGTCCCGAAAAGATAAAGCCCGTTAGTGGCCATGAGACACTGCATGGCAACAGTGGCGGCAAGACTCATCAAACCCCTGGCAAGCTCCTGCATGGCAATGCAGTAAAGCGTGGTGTTTCCACCGGCCCCGCCAACATCCCTGGGGTACCTGATGCCGAAAAGTCCCATATCACCGAGCTTTTTGAAAAGGTGGTCCGGAAACCTGGCTTGTTCGTCATACTCTCTTGCAATGGGAATCACTTCCCTGTCCACAAAATCCCGCATGGTCTTTCTTACCATGTCTTCTGTATTGGACCTGATTTTAAGTTTCCCGGTTTTTTTTGTTGCAGGTTTCATCACAGGGCTCCTCCGTTTGACAATTTCTTTATCATTTCAGGCACAATATCATTGACATCTCCCACAATGCCCCAGTTGGCCACCTGGAAAATCGGGGCTTTAGGGTCATTGTTAATAGCAATGATATACCTTGCGCCCGTCATTCCGGCCCTGTGCTGGATAGCACCTGATATGCCGCAGGCAATGTAGATTTCAGGCCTTACTGTTTTTTTTTCCTGTCTGTCCCACCTGGGAGCTTTTGGGCAGGATTCCCTGTTCAACGATCAGTCTTGTGCAGGCAAGCTCTCCACCCAGAAGGTCTGCAAGTTTTTTAAGCATATCAAAACCTTTTTTTTCGTCAATACCACGGCCGCCTGCCACGATCACATTTGCCTGTGTAATGTCTGTACCTTTTTTTTTCTCTTTTACGATTTCAAGGATCTTTGTCCTGATACCGGTTTCGGAAAGCTTTGGGGTGAATTTGATAATATCGGCATTGTTTTGTGACACAATTTTTTTTTCCATTACCCCCGGTCTTACCGTTGCCATCTGGGGACGGGAATACCGGTTGGCAATGGTGGCCATTACATTGCCGCCAAAGGCCG
>JAADHV010000075.1 GCA_013151635.1 Deltaproteobacteria bacterium
GGGAAACCATGATAGAGAAAATAATCGGTCCACCTGATTTCATGCCACCTTGATGCGATTCTTATTTTTCAAAGAAAATCTACCCTTGAAAAAAACCACAGTTTCCAGTGCAGGGCTGCTTGCCTTGCAATGAAACCTTTAGATCAGTTTGCTACAAGATCTTAGCGAAGCGTAACATTAAGAATGGAAATCAATTCTTAATACCACATCAAAAAATTCATAGCGGTTAAGGTGTGTTAATTATTTGTCACCGAGAATTGCTGGGTTTTTTCAAAAAAACTTGACACCTGCAAAAAGATTGGCTAAGTTATAAACTGATCAGTCGGTCAATAAACTGATCAGTTGGTTTTATTTTCACCGGAAACACGAAAGGAAAAGTTAGAAAATGTCGCCAATCCCGGAACTCGAAGCAATCCGCAGAGCCCAGATACTGGAAGCAGGTCTTAAGGTGCTGACCAGAAAAGGAACCGCTGGCACAACCCAGGATGATATCTGCCGGGCGGCAGGATTGTCCAAAGGCGGGCTCGTCCATTATTATAAAAGCAAACGCATCCTGTTTTCCGCAGTTTTTGAGGAATTCTTCACCCGGATCTTCAAAATGAGCGCCGATACCATGGCAGAATTCACCGATCCACTGGATAAAATTCTGTCCTATGACTGGCTCTATGATCAGGACAATCCTGAAACCGGGCTGGGGTATCCCCTTCTCCTGGATCTGATGTCCCTTGCAGCCCATGACGAAGAATACCGGGCAATGATGGAACAATGGATAAACAACTGGGTAAAACTGCTGAGCAGCGCACTCTCCCTGGGGATTGCCAGGGGTATTTTCAGAGAAATGGATGTCATTGATGTGGCAAGATCGATTTCCGCCATTTACCAGGGCACTGCAACCCGCTGGTATTTAGGGGGAGACAGCCACTCAAGGCAGTGGGCTGTCGATACATATAAAAAGGGCATCATGGGGATTTTATCCCCCTATATGAAATAATCTTTTATCTGAAAGGAGAACCAATGGCTGTATTCGAATCCAGGGAGAAACTGAAAGAAGTGCTGGGTGGACTGTTCGACATACTGCTGAACGATCCCAAGGCAGGGCCGAAATTCGCCTCGGCCGGAATTACCGTCAAATTCAATATATCCGATCCCAACGCAGAACTTTTCATTACACCCGGAGACGGAAAAAAAGGAAAAATCATCTGGGATGCCGGGGATATCAAGGCAAACGTGGAAATGACCCTGAGCGCAGACACCTGCCACAAATTCTGGCTCCGGCAAATAGGAATGCCCGTGGCGCTTGCCAAAGGGCTGATCAGGGCAAAGGGCCCCATGCCCCAGGTTCTGAAATTGATGCCTCTGCTCAAACCTGCTTATGATGCCTACCCTGAATGGGCAGAATCTAAAGGCATGCCGGTAAACTGATCCTTATACAAAAACAGGGAGAAAAACATGGAACGAAGTATCAGACAGTTTGAAAAAGATCGCAAAAAAGCGGTAATGACTGCTGCCCAGATGATGCTGGCTTCGGGCACCACTACCCCCAGAGTGGGCGGAGTGTGTGAATGCAGCATCCATATCATAGACGATGAATGCGATATAGAAGATATTTGCCAGACAATTGAAAAAATGGGAGAAATCAAAAAGCAATGGCAGTTCTTCAAACGGGACGCTGCAATGCTCAGGGATGCAGATGCCCTTTTGATAGCCACATCCCTGAGAAGCCTCAATGACCCTTCCGACATAAACTGCAACATGTGCGGCAAACTGGTTTGCGAATATCTGAAAAAGGAGGAAAAACTGCCTGAACGCGATGACATCGCATTCACAGGCCCCTTGTGTACATTCAGGGCAGCCAATCTGGCCTATGCCATAGGCGGTATGATCAACCAGGCAAGAACCCTTGGCATAGATCACGGTGTCTACTGGTCACTCGGGGCTGCTGCAATAAGAATGGGGATTCTGCCAAAGGATACGGGATTCGCCCTTGGAGTGGCCATTTCAGTCACGGAAAAAAGTCCGTTCAGGGATATTCCTGAAAAATATGCCGAGATCAACCAGCGAACCATGACGGACAGAATGATAACCCGGCTGTGGCCGCAGTTCAGGTCCATATACAGTTAACCAAAGCCCGGAAAAGGAGGTTGAAATGGCCGTAAAACAAATGTCAGATCTTATTGGCAGCGGAATGGACAGAGCTGTGGAGCTGATGTCCGTGGCAGCATATACAAGCTTCAGGTTCAGTGAAAGAAACAGTGTGAAATTCATTGCTATAGAAAAGGAAGATCTGGAACAGATTGCCGAATACTGTTTTTCTCTGGGAGACATGTCCCCCCTGGCAGCCAGAGACGGCAGAAATCTTGTGCAGATGATGAAAGAACCCTGTTCACTGCTGGTTATGGGGGATAAACGAAAATCAGACTTCAATTACGATTGCGGTGCATGCGGGTTTGCCTCCTGCGCCGGGATGAACCGTGCGCAGGAAGTGGAATCCCTGACAGCAAACGGACCTTCCTGTCTGTTCAAGAACATGAACATGGGTATTGCCGCCAATGCCGCAGCATCCATGGCCCATAAGCTGGGCCTGCACTGCCGGGTATTTTCCACCCTGGCGTTCAGCGCCAAGGCACTGGAGATCATAGAAGGAGTCGATATCTGCATTTCCGTATGCGTCAGTGCAGGAAAAAAGAATCCCTTTTTCGACCGCCATGAATACTGGACAAGGGAACACTGGGATGAAATTTTCGCCAGGGAATTTCCAACCTATACCAGAGGATTTATCGGAGCAGTGGAAGACTGACCGGAAAGGAGAAACTTCATGACCACCAAATCATATCTGAACCAGGCCATTGTATCCCATTTCATCGAGCTCAAGGCAGACTCCGATCCTGACAGGGAAATTCTGGTTTTCGAGAACAGCGGTTATCCCGAAGAAAGACTGACCTACAGTGAAATACATGAAAAATCCAACAGAATCGCCAGGGCCTTTTTAAACGCTGGCATAGGAAAAGGCGATGTTTATGCCGTATTCATGAGAAACCATGCTGAATTTGTCTTGTCCATGCTGGCAGGGCCTGTGATCGGGGCAGTCATGGTGCCGGTCGATCCCAGAAGCAGAGGAGACAGGCTCAGGTTTCTGCTGACTCACTCAAAGGCAAGTGCCGTGGTCGTTTCAGCGGATTTTCTGCCCTGGCTGGAACAGGTTCTGCCTCAAACCCCTTTGATAAAAACGGTTTTTGTCGTGAAAAAACCCTGGCAGCCCATGCCGGAATCCCTTGACTGGCCCACCCTCAATGAAATACTTGAAAATGATTCCTGGGAATCTGTTCCACAGGCTGTAATGGACGTCCGCCATCCCATGCAGATCATCTATACCAGCGGAACGACCGGAGATCCCAAGGGCGTGATGATCCGCAACAACCGGTTCGGCATGTTCACCATCGTGACCAGGCTGGTCTGGAAATACAGGCCCTCGGACATTCTTTACACAGGGCTTTCCCTGACCCACGGCAATGCCCAGGCCGTTACCCTTTTTCCTGCCCTTGCAACCGGAATACCGGCGGTTATCAGTGCAAAATTCACCAAAACCCGGATCTGGGATATCTGCCGCAAATACGGATGCACCACCTTTTCACTGCTGGGAGGCATGATGGCGGGAATTTTCAACGAACCCTTTCAGGACAATGATGCTGACAATTCTGTAAAGGTCGTTGTCAGTGCAGGTACTCCCCTTGCCATATGGAAGGATTTTGAAAAACGCTTTGACCTGAAAATTCTTGAATGGTACGGGGCGGTTGAAGGCGGTTTTGCCTTTAAACCGCCGGGGAAAGGCCCTGTGGGTTCCTTTGGCAAGCCCCTGCCGGGAATGATGGAATTCAGGGTTGTGGACAATGACGACAGATCCGTTCAGCCCGGAACTCCGGGCGAACTGATCATAAAAATGATAAAAGGCGAAACAAGGGTGGATTATCTTGGCAACACAGAAGCATCCAGGGAAAAAACACGGGGCGGATGGCTCAGGACCGGCGATATGATCGTTCAGGATGAAAACGGGTGGTTTTTCTTCAAAAGCAGGATAGGCTCGGAGCTTAGAAGATCAGGCGATTTCATCCAGCCCGACCGCATCGAGCGCATCATCGGCGAGCACCCTGACGTCAGCGAAGTCTGTGTGTACGGTATTGAAGCCGCTTCTGGCGCTCCTGGAGAAAGCGATCTGGTTGCAGCGGTGACTCCGTTCAAAAACAGGACAATTGACCCTGCCCTGATATTTGAAAAATGCAGAAAGGAACTGGAGCCCAATTGTGTTCCGTCGTTTTTGCAAATCATGGACAAAATTCCCAAAACCATTTCAGAAAAAGCCCTGGACAGGGTGCTGAAACAGATGTTTTCACCTGAAGCAGACAATGTGTTCAGCCTGACTGATTATCAATTTTCATTTACAAAGGAGCCGCAATGAAGGGATATACTGATTTGAACATGGACCTTACCCGTGAGCAGACAGCAATCAGGGAAGAAACAAGGCATTTTGCAAAGGAGGTTCTGAGGCCTGCCAGTCTGGAACTCGACAAGATGAGAGATCCCCGGGATGTCATTGACAGTCCGGTTTTCAAAGATACATTCAAAAAAGCTTATGAACTGGGATACCATACCGCCATGCTGCCCGATACCTGGGGCGGACTTGGAACCGATCCTCTGGAAACCCATATAATCTTTGAGGAACTTGCCTGGGGAAGCATGGATTTTGCCGTGGGCATCGCTGTTTCCTGCTTTCCCGCCTTTTTTGCCGCCATGGTTCCAACCGACCGTCTGACCGAAGAAATTATTGTTCCGTTCTGCGAAAACAAGGATGCCTCCATGATCGGGTGCTGGGGAATCACAGAGCCTGAACACGGCACCGACACATTGTGTCCATTCACTCCCGAATTCAGCGACCCCGGCATATCAGGCCAGGTAAAAGCGGCAAAACAGGGAGACGAATATATCATTTCAGGGCAGAAAGCAGCCTGGGTTTCCAATGGAACCATTGCCACCCATTGTCTTTTGTATCCTACAATAGATCCCTCCATGGGCATGTCAGGAGGCGGTATCTGTATTGTACCCCTTGATCTTCCAGGAGTGAAAAAAGGCAGTCCCCTGAATAAGCTGGGCCAGCGGGCTCTGAACCAGGGAGAGGTGTTCTTCGACGACGTAAGAATACCTGCCGAATTCATGCTGGTGGAGGAAGACAGCTATGAAACCATGCTCGACATCACTCTCTCTACGGCCAATGCAGGCATAGGAGCCATGTCCGTGGGCCTTGCAAGGGCGGCCTGGGAAGAGGCTCTGTCTTATTCAAAACAGAGAATCCAGGGCGGAAAACCTCTGTTCGAACATCAGATGATCAAGCACAGGCTGTTTGACATGTTCACAAAAATAGAGGCAGCCCGATCCTTTTCCAGAGCTGCCATGATCTACAATTACAACAATACCCCGCCCATGATCCAGTATTCCATTGCTTCAAAGGTCTTCTGCACGAACGTGGCCTTTGAGGTGACCAATGCTGCCGTCCAGATCTTCGGCGGCAATGGCCTCAGCCGGGAATACCCGGTTGAAAAATTCTTCAGGGATGCAAGGGCGGGCCTGATAGAAGACGGTGCCAACGACAGCCTGATGATCACGGCTGCCCATCATCTTTAATCCGATTCAGGGGGAAAACCAATGAATAACGTTTACATAGCAGGCATCGGCATGATTCGCTTCAGCAAGTACCAGGACAGGAATGTGCGGGATATGGCCCATGAAGCAGCCGGTCTGGCGCTGACTGACGCAGGAATGGAAAAGAAGGAACTTGAGGCAGCTTTTTTTGCCAATACTTTCTGGGGATTTTTCAGCAACCAGCATTCCATAAGAGGGCAGGTAGTTTTAAGATCCATGGGCATCGACAAAATTCCTGTAACCAATATAGAAAATGCGTGTGCCGGAGGATCGAGCGCCCTTCACATGGCATATGCCTTTGTCAGAGCAGGTATTCATGACGTTGTCCTGGTTCTGGGAAGTGAAAAAATTTCCAGTCCGGACAAAGCCGTGTCCCTTGGCGCATACGCCTCATGCATGGATGTGGGAAATTTTCAGTCCCACCTCGACATGCTGGAAAAAATCAATAAAACCCTGAACTTCAAACTTCCGGAAGATCAGGACAGTCCGGGGAAAAACAGGAGTGTGTTCATGGATGCCTATGCCATGGGGGCAAGATGGCATATGACCCGGTTTAACTCCACCCAGAGGCAGCTTGCCGTCATCTGTTCCAAAAATCACTGGCACGGCTCCATGAATCCCCTTGCCCAGTATCAGCAGCCCATGAGCGTGGAGGAAGTTCTGGCGGACAGGCCTGTGGCCTATCCCCTGACCAGGGCCATGTGCTCGCCCGTCGGCGACGGGGCTGCCGCGGTTGTCGTATGTTCGGAACAATATCTGAAAAAAAAGAAATGCGCAGGGCCTGTCAGAATCAGAGCTTCGGTTTCAGGTACCGGGGCTGACCGGGATCTGGACGGTATCGATATTGGCGAACGTCTGGCAAAACAGGCCTATGAAACCGCTGGAGTGGGCCCTGAGGATATCAGCCTTGCAGAGCTTCACGATGCAACCGCCTACGGAGAACTTCACCAGACTGAAGCAATGGGGTTCTGTCCTCCGGGCGAAGGCGGGATTCATGCCGAATCAGGCGCCACAAGACTTGGAGGCAGACAGCCCGTCAACATCAGCGGAGGCCTGGAATGCCGCGGCCATCCCGTCGGGGCTTCAGGTCTTGCCCAGATCCATGAAATCGTCACTCAGTTAAGAGGCAAGGCAGGAAAACGCCAGGTTGAAGGAGCCAGATTCGGGTTTGCCGAAAACGGAGGCGGCAATATAGGCGTGGAAGAAGCAGCCATGTGCATACACATTCTTGAAAAGGTTTAAGATGAAAAAAACCATACTTATCACCGGAGCGGCCAGCGGCATCGGCCGCGCCACAGCACTCTATTTCGCATCAAAAGGGTGGTTTGCCGGGCTTTTCGACCTCAACCGCAAGGGACTTGAAGAACTTTATTCTGCCATAGGCCCTGAAAACGCTTTTTCCCATCCCATGGACGTAAGATCCCATGACGATGTCAGAACATGCGTGGAACTGATGACCCGCAAAACAGGCCGCCGTCTGGATGTTCTTTTCAACTGCGCAGGAGTGCTGTTCATGGGCCCGTACTCCAGTATCAGTATCCATGACCAGAAAAAAACCGTGGATATCAACATAACTGGCATTCTCAATCTGACCGATGTATGCCTGCCCCTGCTGAAAGCTGCTCAGAATGCCGTAATCATAAATATGTCCTCTGCATCAGCCGTTTACGGCACACCGGAGCTTGCCGTATATTCCGCCACCAAGCATGCTGTCCGCGGCCTGACCGAAGCTTTGAACATAGAATTCGAGCCCCATGGAATCCATGTCTGCGATATAATGGCCCCCTATGTCCGCACCCCCATGATCCTGAACGCAGAATACAAGGCTGCAAGCGTATCCCGGCTCAAGGTGAATCTGACCCCGGAACAGGTGGCCAAAACGGTTTTCAGGGCATGCCTTAAAAGAAAAATCCACTGGAAAGTGGGATTCACCTTGAAACTGCTCACAGCAGGAGCAGCCATCATGCCCTTTGCAGCACGCTTTCTGACCAGAACTCTTGCTTTTTCACATCCCACAGGAAGGAGTTTATGAAAATCAAAAAGGGAGGCTCCGATCAGTTTTGCCCTGTAGTTCATTATTCTCAAACCCATACCGGTGGCTTCTTCTGAACGGGTCATGCCGGTGCCGCTGTCTGTTATGCTCAGCCTGAACTGATTCTGGTGTTTCCATTACTGTGCTAATTTTATCTGCCCTGCCATGGCGGACGGCGTTCTGGATGGCTTCCTGTACTATATGGTAAATATTTATGGTCACCATATGGGTTCCCGAGGGAACAGCACCCAGAAATTCAAGAGTGCAGTCTGTCCCGTGAATTGTTCTTGCGTTTGCAACGAGCTGTCTGATTGAAGCTTCAAGGCGTCCCTTATTGTATTATGGTCTGCTGCCATTATATTTGCCATAATTTGTTTCATATCAGCGAACATCTTCAAGAGGTATTCCAGGCCTCCTTTTTAGGCTGCTGGTAATACAGCAGGTTAGATCGTGGTCTAACAATATTAAAAGCGACTTAACTTGTCGCAACGTCAGCATGTTGCTTTTTTTCAATCCAGAGCGCATAGATTTGACTCTCGTTTCTCCTTTATATTCCCCGAATTTCTAATAATGATACTTGAGTTGCGCAATTAAAATCGTATTATTTTCACGTATTATTTTCAATGTTGTAAACAATCCGATGTTCATTATTAATTCTTCGTGACCAAAACCCAGATAGATTGTGTTTAAGGGGCTCTGGCTTGCCAATTCCTTCATATTTATTCCGTTGAATATCTTTAATAAGTTTATTGATTCGTTTCATTATTTTTTTATCAGTTTTTTGCCAATACAGATAATCTTCCCAAGCATTTTCAGAAAATATCAGCTTCATTCTATGAGGTCTCTTTCGTGCCCATGTCCAACTTTTAACTCTTCAATTGAATCAATAAGTCTCTTAGCATTTTTGGGACTTTGCATAAGATAGGCAGTTTCAGTAAGTGATTCATAATCTTCAAGAGACATTAGGATTACAGCCTGATTGTTTTTTCGTGTTACGATAATCGGATTATGATCTTCACAAACTTGTTTCATTGTGCTTGCTAAGCTATTTCTTGCTGTTGTATATGATATTGCTCTCATTTGCCACCCTCCATTTACAATATTTGGTACATGTACAATATATTGTACAATAGAATATAAGTCAAGTAAAACCCTAAAGGATTTTACCTTCTATACCTGCTTTTTTTGATACAGTATTTTTGAACATCTGTTGAATTATATTCAATTGATTCATTGCAATCTCGAAAATTATTATCGACGCTGGAAAGCAATTTTCAAAACCCATAACCCAAGAAGTATTAATGGGATAGAGAACGTAAAAATACCAAAATTCCCATGAACCTGTTCCCCATTTAGACTAAGGAATGAATACAAAATAAATTGAACACAATTATATTTTTTCAGGTACCACTCTATAATTCCATTGTCCCAGGTAATCATCAAAAATAATTTGATCAGGGATCAATCGGTTCTTGTAATTCTTGGCTTGATATACGGTCAAAACACCATTGATCCCGTTAAAATCTTTAACCATTATATTTAACGCCCCAGATACTCTCATGCCGGTTCCGTAAAGCAGGCGGCCCATATGTGTTAGCCGATATGTTGACTATCTACAATTCAAGCTTATTTGGTTTTTTCAAATTCGGCCATAATTTCTACGGCCGATAATACTCTCGCAAAGCCTTTACGTAAAACCTTTAATTCCATTTCGTGCATTTCAGGACTGTCTGTGGCATTCACATCACTACCGAAAACCACTTTATATCCCCTTTCATAAGCCTGACGCGCAGTGGTACCGCAGCAAAAATTGGTCAGTGTTCCAGAAATAATCAGTGTATCTTTTTCCTGGTTATTAAGGATGGTATCAAGAGATGTATCATAGAATGCACCATACGAAGGCTTGTGGATAATAATCTCATTAGGCAGTGGTTTGAGTTCAGCACAGATTTTGCCATCCATAAACATTTTTGAACTATCAAATTGAATCTTCGGGTACCCAATAGGCATAAATTTCGATGTTTTTGGTCGATCTAAACGATTATGGGTATTAGCAAAGGCTGTATAAATTACCGGAATGGCTAACTGACGGCATTTTTCAATCAATCCTTTGACTTTCGGTATAATACGCGTACTTTCCGGTACCCAATAAGGTGAAGCATGGGGTTTGACAAATTCATCTTGCATATCAATCACAATCAATGCGCATTTCTGAACGATAACAGGAAAGTCAGCTGAATCCTGTTCATAGGCTGCCTGTGCTAAAGCAAGAACATCTTGTTCACTAAATTGTCTTTTTCCCATAATTTATTTCCTTTATTTGAATTTGACGGCTAAAAAAAACGAGTCTGTACCCTGTAATTGCATAAAAATATAAGTAAATTAGAAGTAAAAAAGCTTGAAATGGCCCATGAATAAAGGTTATAATTAGTTATCGAGACAAAAAACAACCCTGTTCAGGAGGCCACTCCAAAGTGAAGTCCAGTAAAACACAAATTTATACTAAATTCCATAAAATTCCTGAGATTCGATTCGAGGATCAACAGCTCACTTCCTTTTCAGGTCTTTTGGTTTTTCAACTATTGTTTAAGCGGCTTGATTTGAAAAAGAAACTCAAAAATTGCTTTTCCCATTTAAAGGTATCTCCAATTTTCGGTCACCACCTGATCAACGTCCGACTGCCTGGAAATTTAAAAAATTGGATGCCATTCGTCATCAGATCATCCAAAGAGCTGGCCGGTTAACTCGACCTCAGGGAAAACTCACCCTTACAATGAGTCCAAACCCGGCGGTTAGAAAAAATTTACTGCATTTTATGGATGTGTTGCAAAAAGCAGCGTAAAAATGAAGTGATTTTTGAAAAATTTTATGCAACGCTGGGGTACACAGTATCCCCCTGGACCAAAATTTATTACCCCAATAAGGTTTGTCCTTTAACTTCTTAAATTTATTAAACACCCTTATTGCACTTCTACCTTTGATTGTGCCAACATAATCTGATATTGAAACCTTGGGAGGAACCATCACAAGCAGGTGAACATGGTCGATCTGAATATTCAGTTCAACTATTTCACAACCTTTTTGTTCCGAAAATGCTCTTATACAATTATCCACCTCTACCGCAACCGGTCCGTTCAAGATTCTATATCAATACTTGGGAACCCAAACGACATGATATTGGCAATGCCATATCGTTTGTGATAACTTTCGAAATCGGCTCATTTGTTACTCCTTGGTCTGTTGTTGTGGCGACAACTTGATCTTTGAGTAACATTGAGCCGTACAGATGGCAAAGCCACTGCACTCTGACCTGGTCCTGAGGACCAGGGTTTCTACATTGGACTAAAAATGATTCTTGGCAAGTTCCTTTTTAACCTCGTTGATGCGGGTAATAATATTCTTCATTTTTACAGAACTTTTATCTACTGCTTTCAAATAGCGTGTTGAGTTTTTATCCAGCTCATCAATCCTTTTCCAGCTTATAAACCACGCCGAAATATCATATGCGGAACCAATGATATTCTGAGTAGCTTTTGCTACAGTCTTTACCTCTTTACTAACAATAGGCACCGCTTCAATCGCTGAAACAAGGCCCTTCCCGATATCTTCCCAGGTATGTTTGTTAGTCTTTGCCCAATCAGTAAAATTTTTTGTTTCGATCAAATCTTCAATTTTTTCAATTTCATTAACTCGATTTGTATTGTTTTTAAATTTCCACTTAATGAGATTAAAGAGCTTTTCATTCAAAATATCTTTAACAAAATTATGTGCCCGGGCTTCAGCATGGCTCACCGCCAGACTGGCTTCATCCTGCCATTCATTAAATAGCTTGTTATTTAATTGAATATTACCGATTAATCTCTTTAAAACCATTTTGGTAATTTCTAATTCTGACCGCAATTCATTTAGTTTCTTCATAAGCTCTTTTTCCCTTAAAAGGGCTTTCTTGGCCAAAACAACCGTATTCACTAAAGATTTTTCAGCCTTTTGTGATGGTGCTGATACAGCCCCCGAATTAAAATGGCCAATATGTTGTATGCTGACTATAACCTTCTGATAATCCGTAGGTTTATTCCGATAATATATAAGTTGATCCTTTAATTTTCTTAAATTGTTTTCCGATACCTGCTGCGATTCCTGTGCCTGAGATACTACTTGCTTATAATGAGCTGGCTTAGTTTCACGAAAACTTTCAGCATCCGCTACTTTTTGTTTAGCCTCTTGCACTGCTTGTATATTACGGTCTAAAGCTAAATTCGCTTCTACAGAAACAACAGCCGCAGCACCCACTGGTACTGCTAACCCGTTAGGTACAGCCTCGGGATAGTCAACTTTACCTAAAGAATCTGAATTGGGGCTGGCGATCGGTTCGGGCAATCCTTCGGGGCCAATGGCACCGGTCATTGCCTGAGCGCTTTTTTCCGCTAGATCACGCGCGGTTTCAAGATCTCCGTCACAAGCAGCACCGGCTGCCTGTTCCGCTAAAGCCGTACTGACTCCAACCTGCTTCATTACATCCTTTGTCACAACAGAATCAGATTCTGTTTTTATCCAGGCATTTCCTTCTTTTTTATCAAAAACTACTCCGCCTCTACATCAAGAAACATGTTGTCAGTCTCGCCACTTTTCTTACTAACATAGCTGACAGTAACAAATCCTATTACTTCTTTCGGCACCGGATTATTAAAAGGGTGATACTGCGGTACATCTGCCTCAATCTTATTATTTTTTATCCAGCGCGCAAAAGCTATAATCTTCTCAGCCTCTCTCATAACATGCAGGCTTGGATAAATTCTGGCATAGTTATCATAGTTGTGCGTAAGCCTATCAGCGTAAAGATTAAGCGCCTTTTTCATAAAAGCCGAATTTCTGTTTGAACCCAATGGTTCAAAACCTATGGACAAATCAGCTTTTGCAAAATATACACTTCCATTATTATCAAGCACCTTTAAGTCCACATTCCCAGGTTTTATCCAAGCTCTTTGCAATCCTTCATCGGGAAGCAATACACCCTGACGCTCTGCTTCTCTAGTGAGAAATTCTGATGCAAATTCATGCCCCGGAACAGAAAGCGCCTCAGGGCTAAGGGCCGAAATATACTTTAAAGCATAATCAGCATTAAACATTATCCGGGCCAAAGGCGAATCAGGCTTGCGGCCATAGAGTTTAACGCCGCAAGTAGCAAGCGGAAGTTGTTTGTATACTTTGTGAAGAAATTCCTGAGAAAAAACAAAGCTTTGAAAAACATATTTCTGCAAAGCTTTTTTTGCCAGAAATTCATAGCGGCCTTCAAGCATCTCCGCTAATTTCTCATCATAACTGTATCCTTGTCTGTATCGATCTGCCAGAGCATCTACCTTTTCCGCCGGAGCGCCAAACCCTTTGAGTAACGCGCTGTAATAAAGAGCAAACATACGCCGGGCGGCAGTTTCAGCAGTAATTCGCCGTGCATCCATATCATCCCGTATGGTAAAAATCTCCTTTTGAACATTAAGAAGCCTGTAAAGACGCTGTTGGGTCCAATTGCTTATGCTTCCCTCTCTGAATTCTTTCTGCATACGGGAAAAAACTATAAAGGCCTTACCAAATCTTTCTTCTACCCCAACTTTTGCCAGAAGTTTGCCAAGGAAATTTTCCATCCGTTCATAAGCTTGATTAGTAATGAGCCTTGCGTGAGGGTCAAATTTAAGATACTCTTCGAACTCTTCCGGTTCAATGCCCATCTCCTGTTTCATCCTTTTAAGAACCACCGCTTTCTCAGGCATTGAATCATTTGAGTTCAAAATACTCATACCCATATTTACCATCCATTTTTTACCGTATTCGACATCGTTGCTTATACGCTGCATTTCCGGATTCATAAAATCTTTGATTTTGCGTATAGAAGATAAAGAGCTTTCAAGATCCAGAGAAAATTCAGGATACGGATCATTTAACGCATCTGCCAGTAAATCGTAATACGGTATTGGACCAGAAGGATAACGGGAATCGTAAGTACCGACAAAAATTACCTTGTTTGTCTGAGGATCGACGAATATATATTTCAGCACATTTATTTCTTTAAGCCTCCGGCCTAAAGAATCCGGAGGAGAATAATTAACCTTACGGGTAGCATAAAATAAGTCAGCATTAGAAGTTTGTCCTTTACCACCGCCGGTAGTTACAGCCCCCGGCCGCAAAGAAGACAGCATAACACCTAAGCGAGGAACAACACTAAAAGAAGGAAGATGAACCAAGAGACGTTTTTTTATTCCATTTCTCTCAACCATGATAAGATGTGTTCCTGCTCGTGAAATTTTAATATAATTCAAAAAACTCTGAAGACCCAAATGCTTGTGTCCATCGATATTGAAAATTACATCCCCTTTTTCCAGGCCGGCTTGATCTGCAGCAGAACCGGGTATAACAGATACTACCAATACCCCGCCTTCTCTTTGGCTTTTATACTCTTGATAGTCATACTGTTTAGATCTTCGCCCAGTTCTCCTATTTATAATTCTATTAGTCACAATTGTAGCAGGGCCCGGTACAGGTTGATTTGTGCCTTGTTTGGTTACAGGTGGAGGGTTTTTTGGCTTTTGCTGAAGTGTGGCACATCCAATAAATAAGGTGCATAAAATTATTACTATTAGCTTTTTCATGGGTTTCTCCTTTTGTTTTTTGCCTAATTAATTACCATTGGTGCCCCGGTTATCAGCGTGAGCGCAAAAGGCCATGAAATATTTTCGTCCTTTACTATACCGGCGATACACAGAGCACTGAGAGATACAGGGATTAAGGCGATATAACCTGTTAGGTAACTTTTGAACATTATTTATTTTTTCTCCATTATTAAATGAAAAGGGATTAAAGCGATCCCTGATGTATAAAATGTAACGGCGATTATAGCCGCTATTATAAACCCAATAACCGACTTTATTTCTATCATATATAACCCCAAAGCAATAGGTGAGAATGAAGGATAAGTAAATGCTTTTTTGCCTTTTGTCAAGGAACTGATCCTACCCCGATATTGTACACACTAAGTTAACCCCAATGTTGGGGTTAAGCCTCTATAATGAAAATTAAGGAGGCCAGCAATTGTTGGAATATGCGGTAACCTGTCCTGATTGTTCGAGACAGCCTGCCTGATTGGTTCAAATGCAAAGCACTCGCCTTGGGGGGTTGCACTTAACGAGACACAACGAATGGCGTTGGAAGCAGATGCCACATTTTACACAAAAAAGGAGAATGCCAGCGAAAAAGGTATAGACAACTTTAAAGCAAGTCGTTATCAACGTTAAACATCACATCTGACGGCCATGTCCCACTGAGTTATAAACTCTTTGACGGTAATACTTCTGATGATGTGACCCATATGTCAAACTGGAATGCCCTGCGCGCTTTATTGGGAAAAGAAAATGTCCGGTGGGAAAAAGCCTTTGAAGTTGAAAATACCCGAAAAAAGGGGATGTTTAATATCTACAAAACCTATGAACTCCAACCGGATAAAAAAGGCTTCAGGAACATTTTTGTACATAGCAGTTCAAAGCAACTGGATGATGAAAAAAAACGGCAAAAAAGGATAAAGAAAGCATTGTCCGAATTAGAAGCGTTATCCCCTAGGCTAAACGCCTATCATTTAAAGACAAAAAAACAAATGGGTATTCAAATATGAAATTGAATGGGCATTAAATGAACAAGCTATTGTTGAAGCCCGCTAAGGCTGATTCATGGGCTCCCTCAAGCTTTTTTACTATTAATTTCCTTCTTTTTTTATGCAATTACGGGTTGTCCGTATTAGCCAGACGACCTTGTCTTTATTAAAGTTAAATTTTCAATCATCTTTACCTTGACAAATCCGGCAGATAAGTATAGCATTAAGAGTTTTTGAAATTGCGAAAAGTATTGAAATAATAAGGAGAGTTTAAAAATGTACGCAGTTATTAGAACCGGAGGAAAACAATACAGGGTTCATGAAGAACAGATCCTGAAAGTTGAAAAACTTGATGGTACCGAAGGTTCTCAGATTGAATTTGATGACGTCCTCATGTATTCAGATGGTGAAACCATTACGCTTGGAAGCCCCAAAGTTGAAAATGTCTCAGTTAAAGCGCACATTGTAGAGCAGGGAAAGGGCAAAAAGCAATTAGTCTTCAAGTATAAGCGACGTAAAGGCTACAGAAAAATGAAAGGCCACAGGCAGCATTATACTGAAATCAAAATAGAATCCATTACGGTTTAGATATTAAGGAGAAATCTAATGTCACATAAAAAGGCAGCCGGTAGTTCAAAAAACGGTCGCGATTCAAATGCCCAGCGGCGTGGTGTTAAAAAATTCGGTGGGGAAAACGTAGTTGCCGGTAATATTATTGTAAGACAGATCGGTACAAAAATCCATCCCGGCAATAACGTGGGCATGGGCAAAGACTATACTCTTTTTGCCAAAATCGATGGTGTTGTGACCTATGAAAGAAAAGGCCGCGACAGAAAAAAAGTCAGCGTTTATGAAGCGTGAAATTTGTAGATGAAGCAATTATCACTGTCAAGTCCGGTGACGGCGGCCGAGGATGCACAAGCTTCCGAAGGGAACGCTACATTGAAAGAGGCGGGCCTGACGGTGGGGATGGCGGCGACGGTGGACATGTCATCCTGAGAATCGATCAGAGCAAACGAACGCTCTATGATTATCGCCGCCAGAAATTGCTTAAAGCCCAAAACGGCACGCCCGGCCAGGGCAAACAAAAACATGGCAGAAACGGTTCCGACTGCACCATCGCCCTTCCCCCGGGTACCATTGTTACCAATGCAGATACAAATGAAATCATTGTCGATTTAACAAACACCGAGGATGAATATATTATTGCCAGGGGCGGCATGGGCGGACGCGGCAACAAACGGTTTGCAAGCGCGACAAACCGGGCTCCCAGGTATTCCCAACCAGGGATGCCAGGCATTGAACTGAACCTGAAACTGGAATTAAAACTTCTGGCGGATGTCGGCCTTGTGGGTTTGCCAAATGCCGGCAAATCAACGCTTATCAGCCACATATCAGCAGCACGCCCCAAAATAGCCGATTACCCTTTCACAACACTGACACCGATTCTTGGAATGGTGGACCCCCCTTTTGGAGAACCCTTTGCCGTAGCAGATATTCCAGGCCTAATTGAAGGTGCCCATGAAGGTACCGGCCTTGGTATCAGTTTTTTAAAACATATTGAAAGAACCGGTATCCTGGTTCATATGATTGATGTTTCCGGGGTAGACCCGGACTTCCCCCTTAAGTCTTTCAGCCTGATTAATAATGAATTGTCCCGGTACAGCAAGGCGCTTTCTGCAAAAGCTCAAATTGTTGTGCTGAACAAAATAGATCTGCCTGACACAAAAGAAAAAGTTAAAGCATTTAAAAATGCCTTAAAAGGCATTAAGGTATTGGCCCTGTCAGCAGCAACCGGGAAAGGGGTAAAAGAGCTAGTCAAACTCTTATCTTCCAGGCTTACAAAGAGTTAACAATGGATATAGGACTTTTTGGCGGAACTTTTAATCCTTTTCATAACGGGCACATTGGTATTATCCACCATGTCAAAAAAGAATATGGCCTGGAAAAAATATTTTTAATCCCCTCTGCAACACCGCCCCACAAGCCCGGCATCAACCTTGCTCCTGCAAAGGACAGGTTTGCTATGGTAAAAAAAAGCTTAAAAGGCCGTGAAGGGTTTTTCGTATCCAACAAAGAATTAATAAGAAAAGGGCCTTCGTTTACAATTGACACTATCAACGAATTCAAAAAAGAATATGGGCCTGAAACCAGCCTTTTCCTGTTAATGGGGTCTGACGCATTTTCAGACATAACAACCTGGGAACGTAAAGATCAACTTTTTAAAACCGTTCAAATAATAATTATGCTGAGGGGACACCGGGAAAACACAAATACCATTGCCTCTTTTATTGACGAAAACATTTCAAAAGAGTACACCTTTAATGAACATGACAATACTTTTTCCCATAAAAAGAAACAAAAAATTATGATTTGCAAGGTGCCTAAAATAGATATTTCATCAACATTGATAAGGGAACGTGTAAAAAACAACAAATCCATAAAGGATCTTGTACCGGCAGATGTTGAAAAAATTATTAGAACAAAGGAATTGTATAAATGACAAAACCCGCCAGTTTAACAGATGATCTAAAAAAATATCTTACCCCTGCATTTGAGAGAAAAGCAAAATCAATTGCTGCCATTGATGTAAAAAAACTTACTTCCTATACAGATACCATTATCATTATTGAAGCAAACTCCCAACGCCAGGTGACAGCCATTGCCGAATATTTGATTAAGACTTTAAAAGCCGGGGGAATCAAGGCGATTGGTGTTGAAGGAATCAAAGAAGGAGAATGGGCCCTGCTTGACTATGGTGATGTTATTATTCATGTTTTCGAATCCCAAAAAAAATCCTTTTATGATATAGAAGGCTTGTGGGCTGATGCCCCGAGGATTGATATTACCGGGTTTGAAAAAGAATATGATTCAAAGGAGGAGCTATGATGAATTCTGGTTCATATCCTGTAAATATTTTAATGATCCTTGACGGCTGGGGTATTAATGATAAAAAAGAGGGAAATGCTTTTGCTTTAGCAGATACTCCTTTTCTGGACTCTTTGTTAAAAAAATTTCCAAGCAGCAGGCTTTCATGCTCCGGCAACGCTGTCGGCCTCCCTGGCGGGACCATGGGCAACTCGGAAGTCGGGCATATGAATATCGGTGCCGGCCGGAAAGTTTTACAGGATCTTGTAAGGATCAATAAGGCTATATTGGATAAAAGCTTTTTTAAAACCTCGGCGCTTGTGGATATCATGGAAAAGGTTAAAACCGGTGGAAAAAGCCTGCATCTCATGGGGCTGCTGTCCGACGGCGGCGTTCACAGTCATATCTCCCATCTTTTCGCCTTGATTGACATGGCAGGACAAATTGGTGTTAAAAACCTTTTTATCCACCCGGTAATGGACGGGCGGGATACATCACCCAAAAGCGGCATCACTTATATGAAACAATTGCAGGACTATCTTGATAAAAACAAATACGGTAAAATTGCCAGTGTTGTCGGCCGCTATTGGGCCATGGACAGGGACACAAGGTGGGACAGGGTTGAAAAAGCATACTCCCTTTTTACAAAGGCGGGGGGTTTGGTTTTTGATAATCCTGTCAAGGCTGTGCAGAACGCTTATGACAATGGCCGGACCGATGAATTTATTGATCCTGTTTTTATCAAGCATGATAAAGAAAAATCAAAGGGTATCCCTGACGGTGTAATTGATGACCAGGACGGCATTATCTTTTTTAATTTCAGGGCTGACCGGGCAAAGGAAATCACAAAAGCATTCACTGAGCCTGGTTTTAATGAATTCAAAAGGGAAAAGTTAATAGATCTTACAGATTTTGTGTGCATGACACGGTATGATGAAACCTTTGGCCTGCCAGTGGCATTCGGGCCTCAACACCTGGATAAAATCCTTGGGGAAATATTAAGCCAAAACAATATTCCCCAACTTAGAATTGCTGAAACTGAAAAATATGCCCATGTTACTTATTTCTTTAACGGCGGGAATGAAGAAGTCTTTGACAAGGAAGACCGGATATTGATCCCCTCTCCAAGAGATGTTGCAACCTATGATGAAAAACCAGGTATGAGTGCCTCTGAAGTTGCACAAACAGCCTGCCGGAAAATCAAATCAAAAAAATACCAGTTTATCCTGCTGAATTTTGCAAACATGGACATGGTGGGACATACAGGGATTCTTAAGGCTGCAATAGAGGCATGCGAAGTCGTGGACAATTGTGTAAGGACTGTTGTTAATGCAATATGGGAGACAGGCGGGGTCGCCCTTGTTACGGCAGACCATGGGAATTCGGAACAAATGATTGCAGATGACGGTTCTCCCCACACAGCTCATACCTTAAACCCTGTAAGGCTGATACTTGCAGGGGAACACTATAGGAACACTGTCTTGAAAGACGGCATCCTTGGTGATATCGCACCCACTGTTCTGAAAGTATTAAACATAGAACAACCCTTAGAGATGACAGGAACATCTTTGATATGAATATTGATTATATTATTAAAGATTTTATAACAGGAAAACCGGTGAGGAATGCAGGCCCTGAAGCCAGCAGGCAGATATTTGAAAAATTCCTGGTTAATCAGAAAGGTTATACAAAAAAAGACATCAAGGTAGATGAAGAATTGATTGTCCAATTTAAAGGCGAGGACTATGTTTCAGCCATTGACCTGATTGTCTGCTGCAAAGAAAAAGCCCTGATGGCCGTGACCTGCGTAGCAGGGTCCATCGGATCCTATGAAAGGGAAATCCTGGCCGGGGCACGCCTGGTTTATGACTATCAAATACCCTTTGCGGTTTCAACGGATGCAAGGGATGCAATTTTGATGGATACCTTTTCGGGGAAAAGTTTGGGGCAGGGTCTTGATGCTATTCCTTCAAAAGAAAAAGCCCTTGAGATGATTCAAACCATTGATTATAAACCCTTTGATGAAAACAAAAAGGAGCGGGAAATGATTATTTACCGCTCCTTTAACCTTGAAAAAATAAATATTTAAATCAGGCCCTTGAAACCTCTTTATTGCAATGTTTGCAAATGGTGGCCCGTTTTTTAATAATTTCAGCACAATACGGGCATTCACGGGTAAAATGTCTTTCATGAAGCTGGTTAATTGCGTCTTTCACCCCTTTTTGAAGGATAGGGGTTGGAAACTTGTGATTAATCAAATGCTCTATTGCTTCAACCCCGCCTAATTCACCAACCATCTGGGCTGCCTTAAGCCGTGCTTTGGGTGGAATGTTAGGATCAATGCAAATCTTCAAAATCTCGTCCCAGTCCTTTGATATATAATAATCGGTTAGAACCGAGAATGTCTGCTTTAAAAGCTCTTTTCTAGCTTCTTCCCGGACCAGGACTTCATCATCCAGTTTTCCGCCCGTGGCTCCCACGGGGCTGAATACAGGCATGTATTCAAAATTATTCTGTCCCGGTTCAACATAGCACCGATAGGATGCCGGAGCTTCCATGGTTTCACTTAAGTGTTCCCAGCCTTTTTTATAGCTTGAACACTCATCATTAAAACATACAAAAAGATATGGGGTCCCCCAACCCAGTCCATCACTGAAATTAATGGGGGGGACTTCCCACAATGTCATATCGGTTTTACAATGAGGACACCTGGGCTTGTCCATTTTTAAATATTTTTGAAGCAGTTCGTCTTTTGTTTCAAACGCCATTATATCGGTCTCCTTTGGTAGTCTGTCTATTCAGACTACCAAAGTAAGCATACACAGTATTTTGTCAAACCGCATTATTCAATCATTGCCAGCACATCACCCTTGGCAACTGAGTCCCCGCTGTTATAGGTCACAGCTTTAATCACACCGCTTGCTGGTGCGGGCAGCGCATTCTCCATTTTCATGGCTTCAATCACCACAACAGTTTCACCTTCATTTACTGAATCACCCACATTTTTTTCATATTTAATTACCATACCCGGCATGGGCGCTGTGACAGGGGTTCCAGCAGATACGTCAGGTTCAGGTTCTTTTTTTGCGGCAGGCTCTTTTACAGGTTCCGGTGCGGCAGGAGCCGGAGCCGCAGGAGCTGCCGGGGCCACAGGGGCTGCCGGGACAGGGGCTGCATAGGTAATAACAGGAGCTCCGCCTACTTCATCAACACCCACTTCAAAATATTCACCTTCTACAAAAACATTAAAGGTACGGGCATTTTCACTTTTTTCAGGAATACTTTCCGGGTTGATTTTTTCAACCAGCTCCCCTTTCCTGAGTTTTTCAATCATCTTATTTTGCTTTTCCACATCCTCAAGCGTGATGGGTTTTACACTGTCTGGTACCTGCTCTTTGCCATATTTCTGCATGAGATACTTTTTACCTGTAACAGGGAAAAGAGCATAGGTGATAAGGTCCTCATCATCCGCGGCAAGGCTTCCTATCTCTTGTTTTGCTTTTTCAAGCTCAGGTTCAAGCACTTCTGCGGGCCGGCATGTGATGGGCTCTTCCCCTCTTTCATAGCCTTTCAGTGCTTTCTTTTGAACTTCAGGATCAATGGGTACGCTTGTTTTGCCATAAAGCCCGTAGCAAAGATCTTTTACCTGGGCTGTCACCATCTTGTACCGTTCATCAGGCGTGTCAAACAACACATTATTGACGGTCTGAATACCGACAATCTGGCTGGTGGGTGTTACAAGAGGAATCTGTCCTAATTCTTTTCTCACCCTTGGAAGTTCCTTGTAGACTTCACCAATTTTATCTAAGGCATCCATTTCCCTTAACTGGTTCACAAGGTTGGACAGCATGCCGCCGGGTGTCTGGTGGAGCAGGACATTGATATCAATAACAGATACCTTTGTATCATCCAGGAGATGCTTATATTTTGGCAGTACTTCTTTTTCCAAGATTTCATTGATCCGGGCCAGGGCATTGATGTCAAATCCCGTATCCCTGTTGGTGCCCAGAAGCGACATTACAAAAGGTTCCAATGCTGCATGGGATGTTCTGTAGGCATAGGGGGTCAGGCATGTATCAATGATATCAACCCCGGCCTCAATGGCTTTAAAATGAGTCATGGGCGACATGCCGGAAGTAAAATGACTGTGAAGGTGGATCAATGGCTTGACATTGTCTTTTAAAGCTTTAATAAGCTTATAAGCATCATAGGGTGCCATGAGCCCTGCCATATCCTTTATGCAGATACTGTCCGCCCCCATATCTTCAAGTTCTTTTGCTTTTTTCAAATAATACTCAAGGTTGTATACCTCTCCGCCAATTCGCGGCTCGGTCAGCGAATAGCAGATGCAGCCCTGGAAATGAGCCCCGCATTCCTTGATCACCGGAACCACGGTTTCGAAATTTCTAAAATCATTTAACGCATCAAAGGTCCTGAAAATCTCCATCCCGTTATCAACGGTCTTTTTCACAAACAGCTTTGCCACATCATCTGCATAGTTTCTGTACCCTACGAGGTTCTGGCCCCTTAAAAGCATTGAAAACGGAGTCTTTTTAAAATATCTTTTAAGTGTCCTGAGCCTTTCCCAGGGATCTTCTCCTAGAAAGCGGTGCATGGTGTCAAAGGTTGCCCCGCCCCAGACTTCCACCGCCCAGAAACCGATCTCATCCATTTTTTCTGCAACAGGGATCATATCTTCTGTTCTTCCCCTTGTGGCAAAAAGAGACTGGTGGCCATCCCGCAGGGACAAGTCTTCAATCATTAATCTATGTTTTGCAGCAGGTCTGTCCTTGTCATACTTCATTTCAGTCATTTTAACTTGGGTATGCTCGCTCATTTATTTTCTCCTGAATATATTATTTCTTATTTTGATATCAAAATTATTTAAACATCCGCAATTGCATCATTGAGTTGGCCTGCATCTGGTTCTGACGCCCTGATATTCCCCAGATATTATTCTGCCCGGTGCCCTGTTGTGGCTGCGCAGCAATATCCATTGCCGGTCCGTAAATCCCGGGGGCATTATATAAAGCTGCTTCCTCAGATGTTTTAATGCAGGCAAAAACAGCAGCCATGGCTGCGGCAAGTTTCTTTTTATCCATTGTTTTTATCCCTTTATCCTATACAGGTATATTTCCATGTTTTTTAGCCGGTCTTAACTCTCTTTTTGTAGATAAAGCCTCAAGGGCGTCAATAAGGCGGGGCCGTGTTTCAGAAGGCTTGATCACCGCATCCACGTAACCTCTTGCAGCAGCACAATAAGGATTGGAAAATTTATCATTATATTCGTCAATTTTCTCTTTGCGCTTTGCCCCCGGATCATCTGCTGCTTTGATTTCCCTTGCATGAATAATATTGGCGGCCCCTTCAGCGCCCATGACGGCAATCTGGGCACTGGGCCATGCAAAAGCCATATCTGCACCCAGATGTTTTGAACACATGGCAAGATAAGAGCCCCCATAATCTTTTCTTGTAATCAATAAAAGTTTTGGAACAGTTGCTTCCGAATAACACCATAAAAGTTTTGCGCCATGCCTGATAATACCCCCCCATTCCTGGTTGCTCCCGGGAAGGTATCCCGGAACATCGGCAATGGTCAGCATGGGGATGTTGAAAGCATCACAAAACCTTATAAACCGTGTGGCCTTATCAGAAGCATCAATATCAAGGCATCCTGCCAGGTGATTGGGCTGGTTGGCAATAATGCCAATTGGCCGTCCATTGAGCCTTGCAAAACAGATAACCATATTTTTAGCATAATACTCATGGGGTTCGAAATATTCCCCGTCATCCATAACGGAAGCTATCACGTCCTTGATATCATAAGCCCTGTTTGGGTTGTCCGGGATGATTGAATTTAAAGATTCATCCATACGCCCCGGATCATCTGTGGGCGGCAGAAAGGGCGGATCTTCCATGTTATTGGACGGCAGGTAGGATAATAATTTTTTCATCTGCAAAACAGCATCCTCATCAGATTCACAGGCAAATTGTGCCACGCCTGACTTTTCATTATGAGTCATGGCGCCGCCAAGTTCTTCAAAGGTAATCTCTTCGCCTGTAACAGCTTTAATGACATTGGGGCCTGTAATGAACATATAACTTGATTCTTTAACCATGAAAATAAAATCCGTCATGGCAGGTGAGTAAACAGCCCCGCCTGCCGTAGGCCCCATGATGGCTGAAATCTGCGGTATGACACCCGATGCTGCGGAATTTCTAAAAAAAATCTCACCATATCCTGACAGGGCATCAATCCCTTCCTGGATTCTTGCACCGCCAGAATCATTCATGCCGATGATGGGAGCCCCGGACTTTAATGCCATATCCATGACCTTACAGATCTTTTTGGCCTGCATTTCTCCCAGAGACCCTGCCCTTGCCGTAAAATCCTGGGCATAGGCAAATACTATCCTGCCATCCACTTTGCCATGCCCTGTTACAACACCGTCAGCCGGAATCTCCACATTTTCCATGCCAAAGTTGGTACACCTGTGGGTGACAAACATATCAAGCTCCCTGAAAGTCCCCTTGTCAAACAGGATATCGAGCCTTTCCCTGGCATTGAGTTTTCCTTTTTCCCGTCGTTTTGCAAGAGCTTTTTCACCACCCATTCCTAAGATTTGCTGTTCTTTTTGTTTTAGTTCCCGGATATTGTCAGATGTGACTCCCATAGCACAAACCCTTTCTTATTATTTATCCATTATTTTGTTTTTTCATACTGAAACGCCATGCACAAAACCATCCTTCCGGATGAGCATCCGGCGGACACCCGATACATTCGGTCTTAATCCTTTTATCAATCGCCCCTGCAAAATATGCATACTCAACCAGTCCTGCGGATTTGCAAGGGTAATCATCCAGTTCCTTTCTTTTTCTTGCCAACTGCACCCTGCAGCCATTCATCTGGAATACAAAACTTTCAGGCCCCTCGTCAACAACAGATTGCTCATTAATTAATGAATACATCCTGAAATTCAAGGCTTTTTTCAACCCCTTGAGCCCGCAATTGTCATCAAGCTTTAAAAACTTTTTAACGGCAAAGGCTTCATACGGGGAAAACTGGGCCCAGCATGAATCATTACACCGCTTGGCATCATTCATTCCACTATCAAATTCAACAGCCTGAAACCACACACCGTCATTTGCCAGCCAGTTCTTTGCCACAGCCCCCATAAGAGCTTCAAGTTTTTCACCTTCCATTTCCAAAAGGGCCTTGGGCAAACCGTCCTGGAGCTTGAAGCCTAATATGTCTGCAAATCTTTTTAATCCAATTGAAACACTTTTTTTTGTTGTTTTCTCAAGGACCTCCAAAGCCTTGTCCATGCCCATCTGGTGCCTGACTTCAGTGAACCAAAAACCATAGTGAACTACAATTCTTATCAGCATGTCAACAATTAACTTTGTTTTTAAAGTATTATCCAGGCTTGAAGGATCACAATTTTTATTTTCCATCGGTTGGCTTCCTTTTTAAATAACTGCCACGGGCAGACCTGGTATTTCACCAGAGTTTGCCCACAATAAAACATGAAAGTCCTGATTTGGATTGCAAAGACTTTCATATTAAATTTTAATATGATAATAGCTTTATACGTTCTGCCAACATTAATCAAAGGCAAGTTTATTGTCAATATTTAATTACAATATAGCTGTATTAAAGCCAGTTAACCATTGAATTAATAAAAAAAATATTCTATCTTAGATTAAGGATAAGCTTTTTTAAAAGAATAAAAATTTTACCGGGGTCAAGAAAAATGAGTGTAAAAATACATATACATGTTACCCATCGCAGGCACACTGACGGCAAAAAAACAATCAAAGTTGAAGGGAGCTTTGTCGGCGAAGCATTAAATAATTTTATTGCCCTTTACCCAGGCATGAAAAATGAAATCTTCGATAAAAAAGGAGAATTGCTGCATTATATTGAAATATATTTAAACAAGGAAAGCGCTTACCCTGGAGAACTTGAAAGAAAATTAAAACATGGTGACGATATCCAGATTATTACTTTTCTTGCCGGTGGCTGATTTTTTTAATAATTTACGGGCACATCACCGCCTGCAAGCTGTGATACGGCTTTTGGTCTTGATTTTGGCAAAGATAGACGTTAAGATTAAAATAATAATAATTTTAAGCCTTAGACTTCAAATGATCAGAAGGCGGGTTAATGGAAGCTTTTTACCTTCATAAAGTACTTGTTGTTGACGACGATGAGCAGGTTGGAAAAACCATTGACCGCATTCTTAAAACTGAAAAAATCGAGTGCATTTTTACAAACTCTGGTGAATCAGCGCTCAAGGAAATAGAAAAAACAAAAAAGCCTTTCTCTATAATAATTGCAGATCAGCGGCTTGACGGCATGAAAGGGACAAGGTTCCTTGAGCATGCAAAAAAACTCTTCCCTGACACTATCCGTTTTTTGATGACTGCCTATTCAGAAATGGAAACCCTTATTCATGCCGTTAATAAAGGATCAATTCAAAAGTATATTGTCAAGCCGTGGGAACACGATGATCTTGTAAAAGCCATAAGATCGGGTATTAAACTTTATGAATTGTTCCTGGACAATGAAAAGCTTTTAAACCTTGCTAAAAAGCAAAATGCAAAATTATATGAGCTCAGTTGCAAGCTGGTCGAGGCCACACAAACCCATAATAAAAAAATCCAGGAACTTGAATGTGACATTGAAATAATTGAAAAAGAGATCAAGAATTTTCTTTCCCTGCCATCAGCCAATCATGACGCGATTACAGATGAGATCGAAACCAGCGTGAAACAGGATAATGGTATTGATTCAAAAAAAATCCAGGCCCTTTTTTCACACACAGTTAAGGCCCTTTATGACCGGTTCAGTGAACTGGCCAATCAAAACGGCTTTGAAATGCCTGTTATTGAGGGTGAGATCAAATGATAAGGAAACAAAAGCCAAAAGTCATTATCCTTGAAAGCAATGATGAGCTTCGTAATCACGCTGGCTCCATCTTATCAAAAGAGGGATGGCAGGTAAGGTGTGAACATGTCTCCAAAGATGCGCTTGACACACTTGCCCAATCTAAAAATACACGGTTCGCCCTGTTTATCACTAATTTCAAACTTCCAAAAATGGAAGGTGATGATATTTTGCAAAAGGTGAAATCAATTTCGCCGCTAACACAGAGGATGCTGATGGTACCTGCTAACAAACCAGACACCCTGATCAGTGTCATTAACAAAGCCGGAGTTAATGCCTGCATCACATCTCCTTTCAAGGATGAAGACCTGGTAAACCAGGCTAAGCATTGTTTTAAAAAATTCAAGCATGCATTAAAAAGACAGCAGCTTAAAAGGGTAAGCGCCCACCAGAACAAACAAATGCTGAAAATTGCACAGAGACTCAAAAAAAAAGATGATGTTTATAAACATCTTATTGATAAGAAAAATGCTGAAAAACTTGCTCTGGAATCAAAAAAAAGAAGCGCTGAAAATTTAAATGCTTTAAACGCCAATACATGCATCTCAAACCTGATGGACAAAAAAGCTATAGAGCCTGCCCCTGATACTTTTAAAAAAGAATTTATAACTATCTGCAAAACCATACAGGACCTGTTTGACCAGGTTATAACCCGGCACCGTACAGACTCCTTAAACCTTAATTTAAAAGAAATCCTGGATACGGTAAAAAAAGACGATGAACCCTCTTCACAAAAACTTATAGAGAAAATCATTAAAGCCGCCCTCACCCGTACGATTGATAAAGCAGCTCCAATACCCGTCAGTTCTCCTGAAAATGAAGATACCGCTGTAAAAGGAACACAGGACCTTCTTGATGACTACTTTGAAATTTCAATATCAAAAAACCAGATAAAAGCATATATCAAAAAAATCAAAGAGCCTGGCGACAACTTCCCTGCACCCGGTCTTTCAGATATTCTTGACCTTTTGATACAAAAACAGGTTTCCTATGGCATCCTCGATGATCAGGCCATTGAAACCTGGATATCAAAATCATTTGTTAAAAAAATCATTATAGCAGAAGGTGAAGAGCAGGTTCCCGGGCGCGATGGCGAGATAAATTTTAATTTTGAAACCGATTTCACAAATCCGGGAAAAATAAGTGAGGACGGCAGCATTGACTTCAGGGAAAGGGGAGATATCCCTTACGTAAGCAAAGGAGAACTGCTGGCGGTCAAGACAATGCCCAAAAAAGGCAGACCCGGCATAACTGTTTCAGGCACTCCCATTCCGGTTAATGAGGCAGTTGACCCTGTTTTCGTTGCAGGTACTGGTACTGAAATCTCGGAAGACGGCCTTCAAATTCATGCTGCCATTGACGGCCAGCCCCACCTTGATGCCCTTGGTACGATCTCGGTCAACCCGGAACTTATGATCCCAGGTGATGTTGACTTTGAAACCGGCAATATTGATTTTAAGGGAAATATCGTTGTCAAAGGCATGATCAAGGAAGGTTTCACGGTAAAGGGCATAAACCTGACAGTCCAGGAGGTAGAAGGGGCTGTGATTGATTTATCCGGCGATTTAAAGGTTTGTGCGGGAATAACAGAATCAAAAATTTCCACCCAGGGAAATATTTATGCAAAATTTATCAATCATTCAAATATCATGGGATTCGGGGACCTGACAGTATCAAAAGAAATTATTGATTCTAAAATTATGTTAAGCAAAAGCTGCATCAACTCAACCGGCCATATTATTTCCTCTGAAATTACTGCAAAAACAGGAATTGAGGCAGGCAAAATCGGCACGCCTTCTTCACAACCCGCCAGGCTTAAAGTGGGCGTTGACGAACATATTGAGACCCTTAAAACAAAGATGGATAAAGATTTGGAAATATCAGTTGGTAAAACCGGTTTACTAAAGGATGAAATCAAGAGACTTGAAGAAAAGGACCAGGAACTCTACCGGAAGATATCAGAAAAAGCCCATATCCAGGATCGTGCCCAGGTGGAAATAAAGAAATTAAAAAGTTCCCCGGCAGATTCTGAAAAATTAAATGGCATTAAAAAACTGACTCAAAAAGCAAAAGAGGCTGAACAGGAGCTGAACCTGATTTTTGAAACCCAGGATAATATTGCAAAGGAAATCCAGAGGGCCAGGGATCAAATCAGCATTCTGGAAGAAAAAAATAAAAATATAGTCATAAAAAAGAAAGCATTAAAAGAATTTTCAAAAAAAGACAGGCCCCTGCCGGTTATCACGGTTGCAAAAACCATTACCCAGGATTCCATCATAAAAGGCCCGCATTCCGCTATAATTTTAAAAGAAGATGCTTCCCGGTGTAAAATCCGTGAACTTGCCTTTAAGGAGGAAAATATCCAATTTTATGAAATGAATATCTCAGATCTTTAGACTGACAGGCCGATACCTAAATAGTACTCCCCTTCTTTTTTTCTGCCGCGTTTGAGGCAGCCGTTCCCATAGATGGTACATTTATTTTTTAAAACCTCTTTTGCTTTTTTTTCCTGATCCTCTGTCAGGGTGTTTGACTTTATAATACCCATTAATGAACGGATCCTGAATTTATCCTGGGAATGAAAGCTTGAAAGCTGATCTTTGTGCCCTCCCCTTTTTATGGTATAGGGCTTATCAATAAGAAAAACCGGTATGGTTGAACTGACCCTGAGCCACAAGTCATAATCTTCACAAACCGTAAAAGCCTCATTAAAATATCCTTTAATGTCAAACAACTGCCTTCTCATCATGACTGCAGACGGGCTTACAAGGCATAAATTCAATGAGGGTTCAAATATCATCCCGGACGGTTTCTTATGTTTAACTTTCGGGTTTACCCTTTTCCCGTTTCTTATCCATATCTCCTGGGTCTGGCAGATCAGGGCCCGGGGATTTTGCAAAAAAAACTTTACCTGGCAGGATATTTTGCCTTTATCCCAGACATCATCGGAGTCCAGGAGAGCTATAAATTCTCCCCTGCTTTTTTTTATTCCCGCATTCCTGGCAGCACTGACACCTTTGTTTTTCTGTGTCAAAACAGTGATTTTATTTTTATATTCTTCAAGCAGGTCTTTTGTATTATCGTAAGACCCGTCATCTATCACAATAAGTTCAATATGAGGATAATCCTGGGAAAGGACTGAATCAACGGCATCTTTCAAGATCCAGGCACGGTTAAATGCAGGCAGGATAACACTGACAAGATTTTGATTTTTCTTATTCATGACAGCTATATACCATTTAAGTTTTTTTTGGGCAAACAAAGGCAGGTTTTGTTTGTAAAATCTCAAAAAGGCCCAACCATTCCACTTTCTTATAACCTGTTTTTTTTTCTTGCATTTTCTTATAAAATAAAAAAGAATGAATATGATTCATTTAAACAACTATTATCCTTGACATACTAATTTAAATCACTTAATGAAAGGCCTTAATTTACAGATATTTATTATCTATTAAGAGGATATTATGGGAAAAGGCAAAACCGTCAAACATTTAATTGACAAAGAATGGTGTAAAGGGTGTGGAATCTGCATTCACTTCTGTCCCAAAAATGTACTTGAATTTGATAAGCACGACAAGGCGGACGCAGCAAGACCGGAAGATTGCATTGCATGTAAGCTGTGCGAACTCAGATGCCCTGATTTAGCAATACAAATCATAGAAGACCAGGAAGGGGAAAATGAAAAACAAGAATAATATCAGGTTTGTCCAGGGAAATGAAGCCTGTGTGGAAGGCGCTATCTATGCCGGGATAGATTTTTTCGCAGGATACCCGATTACCCCGTCCACTGAAATAGCTGAGCATCTGGCATCGAGGCTTCCCCAGAAAGGCGGAAAATTTATCCAGATGGAAGATGAAATTGCTTCCATGGGAGCTGTTATCGGCGCCTCTCTCACAGGGAAAAAGGCCATGACCGCTACGTCCGGTCCTGGATTCTCCCTTAAACAGGAGGCTTTAGGATATGCCTGCATGGCTGAAATTCCCTGTGTCATTGCAAATGTGCAAAGAGGAGGCCCTTCAACAGGAAACCCGACCCATGTAAGCCAGGGAGATGTAAACCAGGCAAGGTGGGGAACCCATGGTGATCATGCCATAATTGCGCTCACTGCATCAAATCACCAGGATGTGTTCAAAGTAACCGTGGAAGCCTTTAACATGGCCGAAACCTACCGTACCCCGGTGATCCTGCTTTTAGACGAGGTAATAGGCCATATGCGTGAAAAACTTGTGATCCCTGAACAAGGAGACATCCCTGTTGTGGAACGTCTTAGAACCTCTGTTAAAAAAGGGGTGGATTATCATCCGTATCTTCCAAGAGAGGACGGCAGGCTTCCCATGTCGGATTTCGGAAGTGAACACAGGTATAATGTCACAGGTCTTTTCCATGATATGTGGGGCTTCCCGAATAACAATCCGCAGGTTGTCAGCGAACTTTTGCGGCACCTTGTGGACAAAATAGAAAGTAATGTCAATGAAATCAGCATGTATAAAGAATACTGGATGGATGATGCCGAATATATCCTGATATCATATGGATCATCTGCAAGGTCTGCCATTCACATGGCCAAAAACAGGCGATCCAGGGGTGTAAAGATAGGAGTTCTGGAATTACAGACCCTCTGGCCGTTTCCCGCGGATATGGTAAGGGAAAAATGTGCCGGTGCCAAAGCCATTATTGTTGTGGAAATGAACATGGGCCAGGTGGTAACACAGGTTAAAAATGCTGTTGACAACCCGGATAATGTTTTTCTTGCAAACAGGGTAGACGGAGAATTGATCACACCTTCAAACATTAAATCCCTTTTAAGAATGATCCAGGGGAAAGGGGTGTAACATGACAAAACAAGTATTTAATTTTAAAGATTATATTCGACCTAGATTTTTCCCCCATATGTGGTGCCCCGGCTGCGGCCATGGCATTGTTCTGGGGGCACTGCTCCGGGCTGTTCATGAACTGGGCCTTGATAAAAATGAAATCGTAATGACGTCCGGGATCGGCTGTTCATCCAGGATTTCAGGATATGTTGATTTTCATTCACTTCATACCATACACGGGCGGGCCCTTGCTTTTGCCACAGGTGTCAAGCTTTCAAAGCCTAATTTAAAAGCCATTGTTCCCATGGGAGACGGCGATGCCCTTGCCATTGGCGGCAATCATTTTATCCATGCGGCCAGGAGAAACATTGATATCACGGCCATTGTCATGAATAACAGGATTTACGGCATGACAGGCGGGCAGTTTTCACCCTTGTCCGGCAGTGGCAAAAAAGCCACGACAGCGCCCTACTTAACTATTGACAGGAGTTTTGATGTGGTTGAGCTTGCTAAAAGCGCGGGCGCGACTTTTGTTGCAAGATCAACCGTGTACCACGCCACTGAATGCAAAGACCTTATTAAAAAAGGCATCTCCCACAAAGGATTTTCCCTCGTGGAAATCCTGACACAGTGCCCGACCTATTACGGGAGAAAAAACAAGGAAGGGGATGCTGTCCAGATGATGGAAAGCTATAAAGCCAATACAGCGAAAATCGGCTCCAAAAAGCTGGAAAAGGATCCTGGTTTAATCCAGAGGGGTGTTTTTGTTGATAATAAGGACATCCCTGAATACTGTGAGGCATATGATAAAATCATTGAGACTGCAATGAAAGGAAAAGCATAATGGAACGTTCAAGATTGGTTTTTTCAGGTTCCGGAGGACAAGGCGTTATAACGGCCGCCATCATCCTTGCAAAGGCTGCAGCTATTTTTGAAAATAAAAATGCCATCCAGTCCCAAAGCTATGGTGCAGCCGCAAGAGGCGGGTCCACAAGAAGTGATATTATAATTGATGATTCTGAATTGTATTTTCCCAAGGTTATCCAGCCCAATATCCTGGTCAGCCTGACCCAGGAGAGTTATAACAAATTTTCTCCCATTATCCGGCCGGGCGGCCTGCTTTTGGTGGATTCAAAATATGTAACCATCGGGAAAAAGGTTGATGCAAAACATATCGCCCTTCCCATGTTTAATACTATAATGGAAAAAATAGGGAAACCCATTGTGTTTAACATCTGCATGCTGGGAACCCTTATCGGTATTTCAGAACTTATCAAGCCCGAATCCATTATAAGGGTCCTGGAAACGACCATTCCGGAGGATTTCATGGAAATGAATGAAAAAGCCCTGGAACTTGGACTGGAAATGGGCAAAAAAGAAAGATATTGATTTAATTAACAAACCCATGGCAAAGCCTGTTGCACAATATTACTGCAACAGGCTTTGCTTCTTAATTTTCTTTTGGAGGCGGCGTTAAGGGACTTGTTGCCGGGAAAAGGTCTTCAATGTTCAGGCCTTTAATTTTTTTCAAACAGTCTTCCAGTGCTTTTTGTTCATCCTCACCTGCTCCCTGGTGTTCAGGCTTTGCCACGATATTAACAAGGTTCGGCACAGCAATAAACCTGCCTGCAAGGTTCCCTTGAATTTTTTTATGCACATCAATATAAATCATTCTCCCGTTTCTGATCAGGTTATACCGTGAAATCTTTGTCAGAATATCATTTTTATGAAGATCCATTTTATTTTTTCTCCTTTTTAATCTTTTTTTATGAGAACTTACATACTTTAACCTTGTTTGCAAAGGTTTTCTTTCACTTTGGCTTTGAAAAAAGATATATCAAATAATTGCAAATACCAATTTAATATTGACTAATAAGTGCGAACATATCATCATACAAAATTTTAAAAAAAACTATATGGTGGGAAAAAGCAGGCCATGCCAAAAATAAAAAATGAACCATCCTCCCTTGTTGCAGACTGGAACACCCTTCACCGAGTATTTATCAGACCCGAAGACGAGGGCAGCAGGCAGACCCTTGTCAAATATATGGAACAAATCCTGTTCGGCCTTCATGACTTTTTAAACAAGCATGTCGGGGTCACAGAAGAAATCAGCCTTGTAAAACTTGCAAAGGAATACAAGGATACAAAAATCAATCAAGACCCGCAAAAAAAACTGGCTGATGTGATCAAAGATATCATAGATGAAATCGCACCAAGGGCAGTAAATGTGGCTTCTCCTTATTTCATCGGCCATATGACCTCTGCCATTCCTTTTTTCATGGTGCATTTAAAAGCCATTACCGCTGCCTTAAACCAGAACGTGATCAAACTTGAAACATCAAAAGTATTATCCGTACTGGAGAAACAGATACTTGCCAAAATGCACAGGATGATATTCAAGTTTGATGAGCCTTTTTATCTTGAACATGTCCAGAACACGGAAACATCACTTGGTGTTTTTACAACCGGCGGCACAACAGCAAACCTTACAGCCATGTGGGTGGCCAGAAACAAGAGTTTACCCCCAAAAGGAAAATTTGAAAGCATAGAAAAAAACGGTTTTTTTGAAGCAATGAAAGCCCATGGCCTTGAAAGGGCCGTGGTACTTGTCTCCAGGAGAGGCCATTTTTCTTTAAAAAAAGCCGGGGGCATTTTGGGTTTGGGGAACCAGAATATTATCCCCATTGACGTTGATTCAAACAGAAGCATTGACCTTGAAAAACTCAAAGCCAAAATCAAGGAACTAAAGGCTGATAAAAAAACAAGGATTATCGCCATAGTCGGCATTGCCGGTGCAACTGAAACAGGGATTATTGATCCGCTTCCACAACTTGCAGACATATGCGAAGCCCTGGATATTCATTTCCATGTGGATGCAGCCTGGGGCGGACCTGTTTTATTATCTAAAAAATATTGCCATCTTTTAAAAGGCATTGAACGGGCAGACTCTGTTACCATTGACTGCCACAAACAATTTTACATGCCCATGACTTCGGGGATGGTTTATTTCAAAGACCCCAAGGCCCTGGACCAGATCGTATACCATGCAAGATATGTCAACAGGCCGGGCAGTGTCGATCTTGGGATAAAAACCCTTGAAGGCTCAAGAGAGGCCAATTCCCTTATCCTTGACAGTGCCTTGAAAATAATGGGCGCAAAAGGCTATGCTTTGATGATCGAGCATGGAATTGAAACCGCCGGGCAATTTGCCAGAATGATCAGGCAAAGACCTCTTTTTCAACTTGTTACACCCCCCCAGCTAAATATCCTGACTTACCGGGTTGTTCCCCTGGACATCCAGAAAAAACTTAAAACAGCTGACAGAAAAAAAAGACAAAAACTTAATGCCGTCTTAGATGACATCAACATCAAAATCCAGAGAATTCAAAGGGAAGCAGGGTTCAGCTTTGTATCAAGAACCAGGCTCAAAGCCTTCCGGGACGACCACCATAACACTGTTGTATTAAGGTGTGTTATTATGAATCCAATGACCACTGTTGATATTCTTGACGAAATCCTTGATGAACAGGAATCCATTTTCAAGAGTCTTGCAGAATAGAAAAATCCGGTATAATTACATACAAATTCATCTATTTTTGAAGATTCCTGGCCTGGATGTTTAAAAAATCTTTTTCCAGGTCACAGAACCGCTGTTTCATAATCACCACATGGGCATACATGCTTTCATAGGCCCTTTGATGATCCCTTGACGAGATTGCATCATAAAGAACGCTGTGGCTTTCCTTGTCATGCAGATAAGTTGTATGGTCATCCAGCACTTCCAGGAACTGCTGCAAAAACTCCATCATACTGCGCATGAGAAGAGAGAAAAAAGGATTGCCGCTGAGTTCACATATCTGGGTATGGAACTCAACATCAAAATTAATCCTTTCCCGGACATTCTCAGAAGACCGGCTCTGATAAACAAGGTCCCCAAGCTGCTGGAGCTGGGAGGGCGAAGCCTCAAGGGCAGCCATGCGGGCAGCTTCCGGTTCAATTAAAATCCTGACATCACATAAATGCTTGATGGTCATTGAGCGCATTACAATAAGATCAGCCAGCAATGTAGTGACACCCCTGGAATGAAGAAGATCGCAGACAAAGGTCCCCCCGCTGCTGCCCCTCTTAGCTTCAAGGTACCCCTGGGCTTTCAGCACACCCAATGCTTCCCTGATAAGAGCCCGCCCCACCCCGAACTTACTTGCAAGGTTTTCTTCTTTCGGAAGCACGTCCCCCGGGCGGTAATGCTGCAGGAGGATATCCCTTTTTATACGCGTCATGATCTCCTGGAACCTTGGCGGTGTGGACTTTGTCTTTTTGGGATAATTGCCGGACTTACTCATCCTGCCCTTTTTTTAAAAAAAAATAATTTTTTTTACCTGGCCTTTTTAAAAACTCCTGACCATGCTCATACCATAAACCAGGATAGATAACAATGACACGCCATCCACAAAAGCTCATGCTTTTTAGTATGATCCAATCAATAAATATAAGTATGACTTTTAAAGAATTATCATCATTATATAGCCCGGCCCTTTAAAAAGTTTTAAAACCATATATTCTATCATGTATCACACTATTATATAACTATCTGATTTAATGAATAGATTTTAAAATTTTACTTTTATGATTTTCCATATTGACATTATATCTGATTTTTTGATACTAAAAGTATGACTTTTAAAAATCGAGTGCTTGCAGGGTTAATGATATATTTTTTATACTTTAACCCTGCTTAAAAAGGAATTTTCATATGAACCCATTCAAACAGATGTGTATAAAGGGGAAAAATCCAATGGGTATTGCAATTGATTTTGACAGCATAACAAAAATGCTTGCCGCAGCAAATGAAGAGGGACGGGAGTCCTTATTTGAATATGAGGTGTATTTGCTTCTTTCAAAATCCGGTGCTGAAACTCCCCCAAAGTGCCATTTTATTCCCAGGGGCTCCAGGCCGTCCAATGAAGCATTGAATGCCCTTCCGGGAAAAAAAACAGTACTCAAGATCATTTCTCCCAATATCATTCATAAAACAGAGGTAGGAGGTGTCAGGATTGTTAAAAAAGAAACCCATCCTATCCGTTCTGCCATAAGAAGAATGCACTACGAAGTGCCTGAAAACTATGCCGCCTGGATAGAACGACATCCGGGCTCAGCCCCCCTTGCCTATAAAGGACTTTCAAAACAAGCCCTGACCGCTGCCATAAGCCGTGATATCAAAGGAATTTTACAAGTACAGTTCATGCCGCCCGATTCCAGTGCCTTTGGTAACGAATTAATCGTGGGATTACGCCATACCAGGGAATTTGGCACCATTATAAGCGCAGGCCTTGGTGGAACAGATACTGAACTTTATGCAAAAAGGTTCAGAAAAGGCCAGGCCATTGTGGCTGCATCCACGGCAATGAATGACGGCCATAGTTTTTTCCAGCTTTTCAAGCAGACCATTTCCTACAGGAAACTTACAGGCCTGACAAGGGGCCAGCGCCGTATTGTAACAGATGAACAGCTCATTGAATGTTTTGAATCCTTTATCCGCATGGGTAATTTTTATTCCCAGGCAAACCCCAAAGCACCTTTTGTAATTAAAGAACTTGAAATCAATCCTTTTACCTTTTGCGATTACCTCATGGTGCCTTTAGACGGCATGTGCAGGTTCTGCAGCAAAAAAAAGGTTGCTTCAAAAAGGCCCGTAAAAAAAATTGACAATCTGCTGCACCCTGAATCCATCGGAATTATAGGGGTTTCATCAACCAGGAAAAACTTTGGAAGAATCATCCTTGACAATATTCTTGCTGAAGGATTCAAAAAAGAAAATACAATTATTTTCAAGGAGAAAGTAAAAGAAATCAAAGGAGTAAGATGCCTGCCCGGCCTTGAAGCCCTGAAAAATGAAGACAATAAAAAACTGGACCTTTTCATAGTAGCTGTTCGCGCGGCAAAGGTTCCGGATCTTGTGGACGACCTTATTCGCCTGGATGCAGCCCACACCATCATGCTTATCCCAGGCGGCCTTGGTGAAACTCGTGACAGCAGGGCGCGCGCCCGGAATATTATACGTAAAATAGATCAAGCCCGCGGCGCAAATGGCGGCGGCCCTGTATTCCTTGGTGCCAACTGCATGGGCGTTATTTCAAAACCGGGAAGCTACGACACCTGGTTTATTCCGGAAGCCAAACTGCCAAAGGAAAGGAACTTGAGTTTTCAAAGGGCAGCCCTGGTATCCCAGAGCGGTGCGTTCATGCTCCACCGGAGCCACCAATGCCCCCAAATGAGACCTGCCTACATGATTTCCATGGGTAACCAGACTGATCTTACCCTGGGAGACATGATGCACTATTTTAAGTCGTCTGACGAAGTGGATGTAATTGCCGTGTATGCCGAAGGCTTCAACGACCTTGACGGCCTTGAGTTCTGCAAAGCCGTTAAAGAGGCAGTTCTTGCAGGAAAAGAAGTGATATTCTATAAAGCAGGCAGGACCCTTGAGGGTAAGGCCGCCACATCCAGCCATACCGCATCCCTTGCCGGGGACTATATGGTCTGTGAAAGCTGTGTTAGAAAGGCCGGTGCTATTGTTGCCAGAACCTTTTCAGAATTCCAGGAACTCCTGGTCCTTTCAGAAACCTTAAGCAAAAAAACCATCCTGGGCAACCGCCTGGTTGCCGTCAGTGGCGCTGGCTTTGAAGCTGTCGGTATGGCCGACTCCATCCAGTCAGATGATTTCCAGATGGAGCTTGCCGGGTTTGAAAAAACCACCAGGGAAAAGCTTGCCCTTGTGTTAAAGAAAAAAAAGCTGGATGCCTTTGTCACGCTCACAAACCCCCTGGACATCAATCCTGCTGCCGATGACGACACCCATGCCGAGATCACAAGAATCCTGGCAGGGGATAAAGGGGTTGACGCTGTTGTTGTAAGCCTTGACCCTTTGTCACCAGCAATGAAAACCCTTGATGACAAAAAAATCCCCGGATTTGACATGCACCATGAAAAAAGTATTAAAAACCAGCTCATTGAAATTGCCAGTACCTGTGACACCCCGATTGTGGCTGTTGTTGACGGAGGCCGTCTCTATGATCCTTTAAGGGATGCCCTGACCAGAAACAATGTGCCTGTATTCACGGTTTGCGACAAGGCCATTGCCGCCCTGTCCTTATATATCCAGGGCCGGCTTAATGCCGATGGCATCAGGAGCCATGAAGGCGGTATTATTCAAAAAGTATAAATATTGACTTTCTGCCGGGTTATTGGGTATTAATATATTTAAAAAGAGCCGGGAAATTTTCAGGCGCGGCATATTACTACATACTTTTCATTCCGGGAGAAAGAATATGGCTTCATTATTTGATCAGGGTTTAATCGGTACTCTTAAATTAAAAAACAGGATGATAAGATCTGCAACCTGGGAAGGAATGTGCGGACCGGACGGCAGGCCCGGACGGAAACTTACAGATTATTACTGCAATCTTGTTAAAGGTGGTATCGCCTTAATCATCTCAGGCTATACCTTTATCCGGCCGGATGGCAGGCAACTGCCGGGCCAGATGGGAATCCACACGGATGAATTTGCCCGAGAGTTTAAACAATTGACACAGGCGGTTCATGATTTAAAAGGTAAAATTGCAATCCAGCTTGTTCATACCGGCGGACAAACAGACTCAAAAACAGCGGGCCGAAAACCTGTGGCACCCTCAGCCATAAAGGCAGGTATATTCCCTGAAATCCCCCAGGAACTTTGCGTACTGGAGATAGAAGGTATTACCGATGCTTTTGCCAGGGCTGCTGAAAGAGCTAAGGAATGGGGATTCGACGCTGTCCAGATTCATGGCGCCCATGGATATCTTGTAAACCAGTTCCTGTCCCCCGTGACAAACCAGAGGATTGATGCTTACGGCCAAAGCCTTGAAAACAGGAGCCGGTTTTTATTTGACATCTATGAAAAGATAAGGGCAAAGGTTGGTAAAAACTACCCTGTTTTTATAAAATTAAACGGGGATGACCATGTTGAAAACGGTCTGACAAAAGAAGAAGCCGTCCTGGTTGCAAAAAAACTTTCCGATTCAGGAATTGATGCCATAGAGGTTTCGTCCGGCACTGCCGCATCAGGCAAAAAAGGGCCTGCGCGCAAACAAATCAATTCTCCTGAAAAGGAAGCGTATAATTTAGACCTTGCGCTTGCCATAAAAAAACAAGTGTCCTGCCCTGTTATCAGTGTAGGCGGCTTCAGGTCCCTTCAAATTGCCCAAAATGCGATATCAGAGGACAGCATGGACTTTATTTCTCTTTCCAGACCTCTGATAAGGGAACCTGATCTTCCCAAAAAATGGGAAAACAATGAAACCGACTGTGCCGGTTGTGTCTCCTGCAACAAATGTTTTATTCCAGGACTGTCCAAAGGCGGCATATATTGCGTTCCAGGAGAAAAAAAAGCAAGGCCTGATTAAACTGACCAATCAAAGATGGTCAGCAAAACATTAGTAAAAAGCTTATCTTTTAATTATTGCCAAATAATATTCTGTGTGCCAGATCCAGGCCCATGCCGATTGAGACGGCACAGAAAATTTACTATAAGGCTAAAAAAGATGCCGGGATCAGGCTTAATTCCAACAAAAAAATACGCTGTATGGGACTGGTGATTTTCAGCGTTCGGCCAAAAAATACTTGACAATATATGCATAGATAACTAAATCTATGCATATGGAGGTGATGCTATGCGAACTACATTAGATTTACCAGAGAACCTGTTGATCGAGGCAATGAAAGCGACTAATATCAACACAAAAACAAAGGTAATTATAACTGCTCTGGAAGATTTAATCCGAAAGGCTCAAATTTCTGATTTAAAAAAATATAAAGGGAAGGTGAATCTCGATATTGACATGAATCAGTTACGGAGCAGAGAATGCCGGTCTTAGTGGATAGCTCTATTTGGATTGATTATTTTAGAAGTGGTAAAAATTCAAATAAATTGGATTATTTTATTGATGAAAATATATTATTTATCAATAATTTAATTCTCGCTGAATTAATCCCATTTTTAAAAATAAAAAAACAACGCAAAATAGTCATATTGCTTAATTCAATCAACAAACTTGACTTAAATATTAATTGGGATCAAATCATTGATTATCAGCATAAATGTTTAAAAAAGGGTATTAATGGTATTGGAATTCCAGATTTGATAATCGCTCAAAATGCTATTCAAAATTATTGTACAGTATACTCTCTTGATAATCATTTCAAATTGATGGGGAATACAATTAATCTTAAATTCAGAGCTCCTGATATCAAGCATGAAGAATGCTGATTTTACTTGATTTTTTAGGGAGCATGCCGTAAAATATTTTGCAACATAAATTGGAGAAAATATGCTGCAAACTTACATTCCTTACATTCCTAAAAGTGCTACCATTCTCAATGAAAAATTGGCTATGGATAAAGAAAATGGACATATTTATTTTTTTACTGCAACAG
>JAADHV010000046.1:0-32972 GCA_013151635.1 Deltaproteobacteria bacterium
CATATAACCCTGTGATGACATTCTCCAAATATATTTGACCAAGTGCCGGTAAGAAATATACACAAAGAGCACCAACTATAACTATGCCTGAAACTCCGTAAACAAAATAGCTTTTTACTTTTGCAATAATGGTTATAATTAGATTCAACAGCACAATGGCGCTTATTATCAAAACATAAGATTTTACTATCTCCAGCCGGTATCTTCCTGCAACGGCCAGGGAATTTATCGCAATTATTCCAATAAAGGGTAAATATTTTATGATAAATTTCATATTGCCCCTCTTTTTAATATTCCATCTTGATTTTTATCGTTTTATCCCCACCAAGTTGGAATGAAGCATCTTTAAAATCAGGTGGTGTACCCATAACACCGAACACATTATTAGAGAATGCATACCCTTCCGTGGGAATTCCGAAAAAATTTTTATCAAATTTCAAATTAGAATTTGTATCGTGAAAAATACCTATTGCATAGGTGCCAAAAACAACATCTTTAAACGTGCAGGCAATAGTTTTGCCGGTCACTTTAACATCCATTCCCTTGTATTCCTTTCCTTTATCAGGAAAGCCTTCTTCATTTGAGTACACTCCGATTGAAATTAATCCTTTTGGGTCGTTAATGTCAGAAACTTCAACAGTGATAGTTCCTGTTTGAGCGGACGCCTGTGAAACAAAGAAAAGAGTAATAAAAATAATAAGTAGCTGATTAAATTTTTTCATGCTAAAATTCTCCTTTAATATTATAAAAAATTAAGTATTTTTATTAATTTGCAATTTACTTGCCAGTATAGACAGATTATACTTCTCGGAGCATAAATGATTGAAAATACAAAGTATTTCTAAAAAATATAGATAGAATCCAACAATTTTCCAAAAAAATATATGCATAATAAATTGTATAAAATGTTCAACGCATTTGCTTGCATGAGAAGGAATCCATTGTAATCTATTATGATATCAAAAAAATGAATAGAATCTTATACATATATAAAGTTTTATACATAATTAATTGTGCTTAATATTTATCCACCGCCAACCATTAAAAAAAAGGTTATTTTTTCTCCTTTAATCAATGCATCTGACGGTGCTTTAAGAATCCGTCCATTTCCGGAAACAAGAATCGGCCCCTTAAATACTTTTTTCTCATGATTCCATAATTGCCCGGGCATGTTTGAACCGAACCTACGATCGATATCAAGTAAAAGTGCAGCATAATCAGCATTCGTCGGGAGATCGATTATGCTGCTGCTTACACCTGTCCATCCTGCTAGGATGCCATGAAAATGAACCTTGACTTTCATTATTTATACAAGTCTGCAGCTACGTGATCGAGGCCCGGCTTCACCAGTTTCTCCCTGGACGGCTTGCCTGTTTCCCAATCCCATTTTCTATAGTCATAATATTCTTTAAGCATACTTTCCATTAAAAATATTGATATTTATAATCCAAGATAAGTTTTTCGAATTACCTCATTTTTTAATAGTTGACTTCCCGTTCCTTCAGCAATAATTTTACCTGAGGAGAGGACATAATTTCGAGTAGTCATATTAAACACACTGCAGACCTCCTGTTCAACAACCAACACGGTAACACCTTGGTCACAGATTTCCTTGATTTTATTAAACACCTCTTCTCTCATGATCGGAGCCAAACCAGTTGAGGGTTCATCAATACAAAGCAGTTTTGGCTGAGACATTAGAGCCCTTCCAATAGCGAGCATCTGCTGCTCCCCGCCGGACAGGGTCCCTGATATCTGATTTTTTCGTTCCTTGAGTCTTGGAAATATTTGATAGGTATTTTCAAGATTGGTTTGCACTCTGTCTTTATCCTTTTCCAGAAATGCCCCTGCATAAAGGTTCTCTTTAACCGTCATTTCACGAAATGGACGTCGCCTTTCAGGGCAGTGGATAAAACCTCTTTTAACAATGTTATGTGCCTCGATATTTTCAATATATTCTCCATTAAAAAGGACATTACCACTAATGGAAATATCACCTTCAGGTGTACCTCTCTGGACTTTTTTCTCCCACTGAACAAGACCACTGATAGCCCGAAGCAGGGTTGATTTACCAGCCCCGTTGGGACCTACCAGGCTAACCAGTTCACCTTGGTCAACATTCAGATTTACATTATTGATAATCATAGCTTTACCGTAACAAACAGTCAGATTGGTGATCTCTAACAGCATAGATTAAAGGGCTCCTTTCCCCAGGTAACATTCTATCACTTCTTTATTATTAACCAATTCTTTAGGGGCACATTCAGTAACTGTTTCGCCATAGTTCAGCACAATAATTCTATCTGCCATTTTCATCAATTGCTGAAGTTTATGCTCAACAATAATCATGGCCGGGCCTTCACTATGGAGCCTGCCGAATCGTCCGCCTTTGTGCAGCCTCTTTATGGACTTGGCCATAAGTTCGGTTTCTGCGGGACTTAATCCGCCAAAAGGTTCATCCAGAAGAATAAGTTCCGGTTCAGTTGCTATGGCTCTTGCAACTTCAAGTCGTTTTAAATCCCCTTGAGAAAGAGTTGAGGCCTTTTCCAAAGCCATATCAGATATTCCGGCAAATTCTAAGAAATCCATGGCCTTAGCTTCAATGCGCTTGACCCATTCTCCTCGTTTCATGGCTCGTGGAGACATACATGAAGTCATAACATTGGCGATAATCGGCAGCCTTCGAAAAGGTCTCATATTCTGAAAAGTGAAGGAAATTCCCAGGTTGACGATATCCCAGGTTTTCAATCCGTTTATCTTTTGATTCTTAAATTTAATTTCACCTGAATCAGGTTCCAAAATACCTGATATGAGTTTGATTAATGTACTCTTTCCAGCTCCATTTGGGCCGATAAGACCGATAATATCATCACTGTTCATTTTAAAACTTATGTCGTAGACTGCTTTTAACCCCCCAAAGGACTTAGTGACTGAACTTAACTCTAAAATATGTGACGGCATATTACATTACCTCCGACTCATCTCTCAATTCTCGTCGAGACACTTTTCCCATATCTGTCTTGGGAAGTTCTCCCCTGAACTCAATAATATCTGGGATCTTATAATGGGCCATGTTTTTTTTGCAAAATGCAGTGATTTCCTCCGTAGTTATTCTGCCTCGGGCTTCACTATGGAGGACTACATACGCCTTTATCTGATTTCCAACTTTAGGATCAGGTATGCCAACCACACCAGCTGATTTAATTTTTGGATGTTTGCAGAGCACCTCTTCAACATGTCTTGCAAAAACTGAATAACCTTTATGCTTAATAAGATCCCGCTTGCGGTCAATGAAATAAAAATAACCTTCATCATCCATGCACACAAGATCACCAGTTCTAAACCATTTTTCTCCGTCAATGTCTACGAAAGCCCGCTTATTATCATCAGGCCGTTTCCAGTAACCCTGCATGATGTTTGGACCCTGAAGAATCAATTCACCTACCTCGCCTACTGGCATGAAATCAGAACCATCAGAATCAATAATTGCTGCATTCACATTTGGAATAGGAACCCCGAAGGTTCCTGTCTTGGGACGATTATGCGGTGTAATATGACTTACCGATGTAGTTTCAGTCATCCCATATCCTTCCAAAATCCGTGTACCAGTTCGACGTTCCCATTCTTTAACTGTAGATTCATGAAGAGTATCTGCCCCGGATACAATGATCTTAAGATTTTGCCAGTTCACCCTTGTGGTCTTGTCATACCCTTTCAAATATTCAAATAAAGCAGGCACACCATAAAAAACAGTTCCTTTATAACGGTCGGTAGCTGCAATAATTTTATGAAAATCAGGAGTTGTGAACAAAACAATGGTCGCACCCGTTGCAAGACCACTGAGCATCAGCACAACCTGACCATAAATATTGGAAAATGGCAAAAAGGCAATGATAACCTCTTTTCCTTCTTCTATAAATGGGTAAGGTGCCAGGGCCTGGGCTTGTAAAGAGACCATGTTATAATGTGTCAGTACGGCGGCTTTTGGAAGCCCTGTAGTTCCTCCAGTGTAAGAAAGCGCTGCAATATCTTTTTTCGGATCAATTAAAATATCGGGTGCAGCAGGGAGATATTTTTTAATGAGATCTTTAAAAAAATATATACTTGAAGATTTAGAGGAATTCATTTTTTTCTTATATGTGTTACCAGCATTGTTTTTTCCAAACAGTTTTTTAAAAACCGGAAGATAATCTTTAATGTTGCACAACACAACATTATCAAGTTCAATTCCGGTCATCTCTACATTATCATAAAGAATATCTTCACAAATAATGGCTTTGGCTTCACTATTCTCAAGTTGATGCTTAACTTCCCTGCTGGTGTAGACCGGACTGACCGGTGTTACTGTCGCCCCAATCTTTAGAATTGCAAAATAACTGATAACATATTGTGGACAGTTTAAAAGATAAAGAGCCACCGTATTTCCCTTTTTTATTCCAATATCGTGCAGGGCGGCAGCAAATCGATCAATACCCTCTTTTAGTTTTCGGTATGTAATTTTTTTACCATAAAATATCAAAGCTGCTTTAGACCCATATTTTTTTGCGACAGTATCTAATAACTCTGGTACTGACTTTTGCGGAACATCAAGTTCGTTGGGAACACCTTCAGCGTAGAATTTCAACCAGGGTTTATTAAGATAAATTTCTTTGATATTCATTTTTTATCTCCATTATTATTTTTATTTCCGTATTGTTTTTTTAACTTGAGATTATGAAATAATTCGATTAGTGTAAGCTAATATTAACCCAGTGTTGCAGTACAGATACGGCATGTTTTCCTAAAGCTGATATTCTTTTTTTTGCACCTTGGACACTCTTTTTCAACCTGATCCCGAAGCCAGGGAAGAAGGCCTTTTGGCATATAAAGCAGAATAAATATGATGATAAAAGAAAAAATCAGCATTCTAAACTCCGGCCAGAACCGGAAAAACTCCATTATGGGAAAGAGAATAAATACAGCTCCCGCAGACCCCCATATAGTGGCTATCCCACCGAAAACACCCCAAATGACTACCTGAAAGGATAGTGCCACTTCTAAAGTTGAAGGCCCTGTTATCCTCATGAAATGTGCATAGAGGCCACCTGCAATGCCTGCGAAAAAGGCACTAAGACAAAATGCCATGATTTTATAACGTGTAGTATTGATTCCAGAAGCTCTTAAAGCAATTTCGTCTTCACGAATGGCATGTAATAAAATTCCAAATTTGGAGGAAGTAAGTTTCCACATCGTAGCAATGGAAAGAAGCATACTTACTGCTACAATATAATATGTACCAATTCTGGAACGGCAAATGCGATCCAAACCGGAAATCCCCAGCTCTCCTCCGGTAATATCCGGAAATGCATGGACAATTCCAAGAAGGATAATTGGAAAGGATAATGTTGTCAGCGCAAGATAAGTTCCGCGAAGCCTCAAGCACGGAATACCTATTATGAGCCCTGCAACAACAGATGCTAATGCACCAATTGGGATGCTTGCCCAGGGTGGAAAGTGAAGGTGCCGATTTAAAAGTGCGGCAGCATAGGCTGACACCCCGAAAAAAAAGGCATGGCCAAAGCTCATTTGACCTGTAAAACCAGACAGAAGATCCCAACTGGCAGTAAAAATGGCATAGATACATGCCAATATTATAATTCGTAACAGATACGGATCATTGGAAACTACAGGCAGACAAATGATAGCGACAATGAAAAAGAATACCAGCATGCGACTGGGTAAAACCAATACATCATTCTTAATAATCGAATAAAGTGTTTTAGTATAATAAGCAATCATTTTTTTACATTACCTTTCTTCCTCAAAAGTGACCCCGAAAAGGCCATCAGGACGTAACAAAAGGACAAACACCATAATAGATAAGGCCACAGAACCTTTTAAAAATGCACCCATTGGGATAAGAAAAACCACCAAGGCTTCCGCAAATCCTAAAATATAAGCACCGATAAAACTTCCTTTGACGCTTCCCATCCCTCCTAAAACAACCGCAGCCATTGTCATAACCAGAGGGTGCAACCACATATGAGGATGAACAACAGATAGAGGGACAACAACTGCGCCTGTAAAAGCGGCCAGGGCCACTGAAACTGCCATGGTCATCATTGCAATACCTTTTTCATTCATGCCCATCAAATTTGCCACTTCTCTGTCCTGGGAAGTGGCTCTGATAGCAAGACCCATCCGTGTCTTTTTAAGAAATATCCAAACAGCAGCGAGAACGAGAGGAGCCATGGCAATGATCAATAATTGCTGATAAGCCACACGAATACCAGCGATTTCCATATTTCCTGTAACCAAATATGGCAGACTTTGAAAAACACCTCCAAAAAAAAGGAGCATTGTTTCCTGAAAAGACATTGCCAGAGCAACAGTAGCTATTAATACAGCGGCTTCATGCTCACGTAGTGGATCAATAATAATTTTAAAAATTATCAATCCAAGCAAAACAGTAAGAATAATGGTCACCATCATGGCAGCAAAAGGGTTTAATCCTAAAATATTTGTGCAAAGGAAAATACAATAGGACGCTACCATAAAAAAGGCTGTATGGGCAATATTGACAATACGTGCCACACCAAAAACAAGGGAAAATCCAATAGCTAAAAGGGCATAGGTGCTTCCATTAATCAGAGAGCTTATGATGATGTTGAATATCATAATAGTTTATCCGATTTTTTTAGTTAAAAATCCTTCTCCATAAAGTTGTTTATTTAACGGAGAAGAATTTTGCATTTAAATAGTAAAAAAGGCTATTTTTTATATTTTTCAATCATCCATGGCGGAAGCTTAAACGGTGCAATCCCTTTATAGGTTAAAGGGGGTGCTTCTTTTGAGGCTCGCCACTGATTAGGCCAGACACCTAAAAGCTTTCCGTCCTGCCACTGAACTCCAAGACTTGTAATAAAACCAGGTCCCCACTTGACATCATGGCTTTTATTAAAACTTATACGTCCACCAGGGCCTATTTCGTCATACCTTTCAATTTCCGGTATTACTTTGTCCGAATCAAGGGTTCCTGCATTTTCTATGCTTTGTTTCAGAATTTTAACAGCATTGTAAGTTCCAGCGGTATATGTGGGAATTTCGCCGAATCTTTTAATGTATCTATTTAGGTACGGTTTAGTTAATTCATTGTATTCCACATTTCTGGCATGAGAACTTATCGTCATCACATAATTTCCATTACCTTTTGTAGTCTCCCAGAAAGTTTCCTTGGAAGCTTCTATATTTATTCCTACCATCACTGCCGGAATTTTAAGTTCACCCGCTTGTTTGGCAAAAGTAATTCCCGATGATGCCGTCAAGAGAGTAAAAATGATATGTGCGCCGGATTTCTGAATGGCTGCAAGCTCAGCGACCATGTCAGTAGCGGTTTGTGAAGGTCTCCAGGCGCCGACCACTTCCATTCCCATCTTTGGAAGATTTGCCTTGGCGGCCCCTATAATACGTTCAACCCAAACCTGTTTTTCCCCCACAATGGCCACCTTAGGTTTTGCAATCCCAAGTTCCTTTCTAATCGTTGTCGCTACCATGTGCAGGAAGGCAAAATTTGTTTTGACAAGATAGATGTTATTTTGGGGGGTGACCCGGAACCAGTATTTGTATGTATCATAATCTTTCTCAACACGGTCGCAGAGGATTTTGGAAGCAGCACCGCATCCAAGAAATATTTTTTTATAATCTGAGGCAATATCCTGCATGGCTAATACTGCTTCTGTTCTAAAACCACCAACAATGAAGTCTGCTTTGTCATAAGCAATCACTCGCTCCATGGCACTGGCAGCATCTGTTATGCTTATGAATTCATTAGAGTCCGCCTTGATCAGTTTGATTTTCATCTTTTTATTGCCTGCTTGAATACCACCATTGGCATTAATCTCATCGGCAGCCATTAGAGCGCCATTCCATTGCCCCTGCCCCTGTGTAAAATTCATGGGACCAATGACACCAATTTTGATTTCTTTTGCTGCCCAGGTGTTTATCGCCGTAAACAAAATCAAACATACACTCAAGCAGACTCGTGTGAAAAGCCTCATCTTTTTCATGATTTTTTTTCCTTTATTATAGAAATTATTCTCTACTGCCACCCATTTAAGACAGGAGCAAATTATGTACCAATAAAAATTTGATTTTATTAACATATTGAAATAATAAGCTTATACTTCTGACAGGCAGGAATATGTTTGCAGTTTTAGACAAGGACTTTAGATTAGGATCAAAGAAATGAATAAAATTTTATTCATAGTTCCATGACCGAGCTGTTGTTTAGGCTTTAATTTTAGAGAGTTAAACGAAAAAAGTAAACTATCGAGAGAATATTATAGTATATAAAATTTTATTCATAATCTTGTAGCCCATACCTCTTCATTTTCTGGTACAGGCCGGTACGGTGAATTCCCAATAACTGTGCTGCCTGTCCGCGGTTACCCTGGGTAATACGCAGCGCTCTTTCAACAATTTGACGCTCGGCTATGGCCATTTCATCTTTCAATTTTCCCGGTAGATGACGGGGTTCTTGTTCTCTGGGAAGTCTGTCCTGAATTTCCATGGGTAAGTGATCCACATATAGTGTTCGGTCTCTTGAGATAGAGACCGCCCTTTGGAGAACATTTTGAAGTTCACGGACGTTTCCGGACCAATCGTAATGCACCAGGAGGCTCATGGCTTCAGGTGATATTCTTTTTGGGGCTGATAGCTTGCCTTCATGGAATTTAGAAAGCAAGTGATAACAAATGCGTGGTATGTCTTCCCGGATGGTTCGCAGTGCAGGAGTTTTTAAATGAAAAATGTTCAATCTATAAAAAAGATCCTGTCTGAATTTACCTTCACGAATCCTGGCCTGAAGATCCTGATTAGTGGCAGCGATCACCCGAAAATCCAGTTTTATGGGTTTTAACCCACCCAAACGGTCCACTTCAAATTCCTGAATGACACGGAGTAGCTTGGCCTGCATAACCATAGGCATATCCCCAACCTCGTCGAGGAAAATAGTTCCTTTGTCCGCCAATTCAAATTTCCCTGGTTTTCCCTGCCGGGCGGCGCCGGTGAAGGCTCCGGATTCGTAACCAAAAAGTTCTGATTCAATAAGTTCGTGAGGAATAGACGAACAGTTAACGCGAACCAGAGGATTGTCCCTTCGATCACTCATCTGATGAATAGCATTAGCAAAAATCTCTTTGCCGGTACCGGTTTCGCCGGTTATCAATACGGTGAGATCCGACCTAGCAGCCTGAATAGCCACACGCTTTGCCTCCTGCATCGGTTTAGCCTCACCAGCAATGTTATCAAAGGTGTAATGCTTGCTGTATAAGCTCTTAAGTTCCTTCTGATAATAGTCCAAGCGGCTTTCGAGAACCTCGACCTGACGCATAAGCTGCCTGATGTTCTGCGGCTGGACAAACATCAACTTGGCCACAGCACCGATGACCATTCCTTCTGAATCTTTAAGCGGAATTCGAGCAATAATATGATCCCGTCCTTGCAGTTTGATCAGACGTCCGATCTCTGCCCTGCCGGTGTGTATGACCCTTTGAAGCTCACTCTGTGGATTGAGTTCCAGAATATGTCGGCCTTTAATACGGTCTATAGTAGTTTTATAAAACTCTTCATTGGCCGGACTTAAAAATCGAACCATCCCGTCCTTATCCACTAAAATCATGGATTCATAAGGATTTTCGAGCAACGCAGTTAAAAGATCCGGAGGAATGTCAGGAAAAAAATTTTCTGTCATAATCGGTCTCCTTAGAGTGAATGGACTTTTTAATGCGCATATTCTTATCCTTTGGGCATCATATCCTTGCCAGGTTCCATGGCGATTCTCATATATGTTTCAGCTCCTGATTCAGGCCGGCTCCTAAATTTTTATTTTACCTTTTACCGCATTGGTATGCTTAAAGCAAAGATATTCTTTTTGTTGGATATATCCCCGAGCAACTTTAATATATATCCTGTTAAACTTATCTGCATAAATATCTATAATAAATTTTGACTATCTCCTCCAATATTGACCCCAATATTGGGGTTGACTCTCCTATTGAACATGGTTATCAGGATCATGTCTGGTTAGTTCCACTTATTGTTTATGATGCGACATCCAAGCTTGACCTGTCTGTCAGTGGAGACACGATTACTCGCGCCTTTAACGATATGGGCTGCAGTTACAAAAGACCAAAGCATTCTTGGAACAGCATAAGAATATTCACTTATTTTTTCTGCCCCCTTATTCGCCAGAATATAACCCTGCCGAAATATTCTGGTGCTGGATCAAGCCAAAAGTGTATGGATTTTCAGCACTTGGCGGGTTAAATGAGCTTATATCAAGATTCAGAAAATATGTGTTGCACTATAATAGAAAAAGATTGCCAAGGCCAATATCTTTCAATTTTAAAACTTATGGTAAAATTTTACAAAAAATTTATGCGATTATGCTTATTGTACAAATATTTTTTTTATTTAAAGTGTGGAATGTGAGCTATATTGAGCCGATGGATATTTAAATTGTCAATATTAATGAATATAATTCACTACATTCATAGAATGTATATTCATACATACCTATTTGCTTTGAATCATTTGAAATTTTCCCATATTAAACATGTTTACTTTGGAGTAACGAATAAAAACTTATACATATTTTGTTCTTCATACCCTTTTTTTTAAACCCTCCTTATAATAATCTGCCACAATTTAAATTATATTTATTATTTCAGTATGTTATAATAAAATATTCTCTTCGGTATAAAATTTGCTATAAACCATTTCGAATATAAACCAACAAAAAGGGAGTTGGACTAATTCATAGCAGAGGTAGGGATAACAAAGATTCTACAGGCTGTCTTTAAGGTTTATTTTCTTAATCTGCCATACGGTTTCAGACTAAAAAGAAATTGTCATCAGACATTGGATGCAGTGGAAAAGATGCTTTGGACAGACAAAGGCAAATATACTTTTGATCTCCCGGCCGATGGTGATCTGATAACCTTTTTTTAATGGGTGTCGACGGGTAGGTATCGGCATTAATATCTTTGAAAGAAATGGGGACGTGATGAGAAAAAAACTAAGATATAAAATACTATTAGGCGCGTTAATCCTCGTATTTACAGTATGTGCAGCTATCACGGCGGTTGTATCTGTTATTATCAATCAACAGAATAGAGCATCAGTCCATGCTGAAATGACTAAAGCGTTATCCAACATTCAATACTCTCTTATAGAGCAACAAACACAATCAGGTGACGCTATATCATATGTGGCAACCGCAAACAAACTGGGTGATGATATCAAGTTTTTAGCTGGATTCGGGCAAAGTGGACTCAGTGTTACCCGGCAAAGCTATGAAAAAATCAGTGATCTTATCACTAAGGCTGCAATTTCCGGGAGCTTTAAGCGTATTTGCGTGTATACCAAAGAAGGGAAATTGCTGGCTTACGTCGTTCAAAATGGATCCGACAATATGATTATGGGTTTTTTAAACAATTCAACTTATCATTACAGATCCTTTAAAAAAGGAGACTTCTATGACAAGCTCCAATTTGAAGAATCCCCCTTTTTGGAGAAAACAGGTCTTAATGCCAAATTTAATGGAGTGGTTCCGACAAAAAAAAAGGTGTCATTTGACACATCTGGTATGTTTTTGAGTATTAAAACAATGATACCTGTGTATGCGAATTATATTAACAAAAAAACGATGAGTATTGAACCGGCTCAATTTGGAATTATTATTGCAGAAGCGCTGATTTCTGATGACTTTATTGCCCAGATGAATCGGATGACAGGCATGAAAATTAATTTGTTTGTCAAAGATATATTCAGTATAGGAAATTTACCGAACTATAAAAAAATAAATATCACTGATGTACCCGTATCCCATCAAGGGGAATGGGCTGTTAAAAAGCAAAAAACTTTTTTTCAGGATATCATGGTCAAAGAACAAAATTATTTTCAGGGAATGCTGCCGTTATATTCCACAGGAAAATTTATTGGAGGGCTACTGGTTCTTCAGCCCGATGATATCGTTAAAGCAAATACACGCCAAATGATACTGACAATTAGTACGGTAGCTTTAATATGCATAATTTTGGTGGTTCCCATGGCCTATTTTACTGCTGGCAAACTGGTCCTTCCCCTTATCGATATTGTTGAAAAGCTTAAAGATATAGCACAGGGAGAAGGAGATCTTACTAGCAGACTAAAAGTCAGGTTAACAGATGAGGTAGGACAGGTCGCATATTGGTTCAATTTATTCATTGATCGTATTCACGGGCTAATTTCAGATGTCGCCCAAAATTCACAGGAATTGAATGAGTCCTCTACCAATTTGGCCAAAATTTCCAAATCCATGGCAGCTGGTGCCGAACAAACTGCATTAAATACCAGTTCAGTATCAGCAGCAGGAGAACAGATGAGTGTCAATATGGCATCAGTTGCGTCTGCCATGAATGAAGCCACGAGGAATATGGAAACATTGTCCGCTGCTACGGAAGAGATGAACAATACAATAGCTGAAATTTCCAAAAACACACTAACTGCTAAACATATTACAGATGAAGTTGTTACAAAGACCGATGATGCATCCAATCAAATTGAAAAATTCGGTCATGCCGCTGCTGATATTGGCAATGTTGTTGAAGTGATCACCAATATATCGGAACAGATCAATCTTCTGGCCTTAAATGCTACCATTGAGGCGGCAAGAGCAGGGGAGTCAGGAAAAGGATTTGCAGTTGTGGCCAATGAAATAAAAGTCCTAGCAGGACAGACCTCGGATGCTACACGCGAAATTAAAGAAACAGTTGAAAAGATTAATTCTTCCGCGGCAATAACGGTCAAACAAATCGATAGTATATCAAATGTGGTGAGTCGGATGGATGAGATCGTTGTGATCATCGCATCGGCTGTTGAAGAACAATCTGCCACCACTCAGAATATTTCACACAGTATAGTTCAGATGAGCCAGGGAATTGATAATATAGATGGTAATATTTCACAAAGCTCCACTGTTTCTACTGAAATTGCAAAAGAAATCTGTAAAATCACTGCAACTACCAATGAAATAAGTCAGAGCAGCGATATGGTTGACAATAAATCAAAAGAGCTATCCGAATTAGCCGAGAAGCTTATGAAACTTGTAAGTAGATTTAAAATATCATGAGACAATATTATGTATAGCATGAAACCTACTATATAAATTCCCTGAAAGCGATACAGAAATTTTTACCATAACAGCAAATCATTTTAGTTGGCTGAAGGAACCTCAGCCTGTAATTAATACACTTGTTTTCCGGTTGAGTGAAAAAGGCTTAAACAGAACAATTTAAATTTTCAAGGCGCATCAATGCCATAACCTAAAAGCAGGCCATAGAGAAATGGATCTATATCATATTAAATATTTTCTTATATTAGATCACCGGGCTTGTCCAGGTTAGGGTTAGGAGTTTCGCGTCCAATCATATTCCATTTGTTTTGCGGTTCGAACCGCAAGATTTTTACTATCTAAGCGAGACACAAGATGCAAGCTCATATCAATTCCAGCCGATATGCCTACTGCAGTTACAACATTGCCTTCGTCAACCCATCGGACATCTCTTTTTATTTGGATGTCCGGTAACATAGAAACAAGATCAGGAATATCTTCCCAGTGAGTTGTTGCAGCTTTTGATTGAAGTAAACCTGCTTCTCCTAAAAGAAAAGCTCCAGTACAAACCGAGGCTGTAATATCGGCTGCACCTGACGACTCTTTAATCCAGGAAATTAAATGCTCCTTCTCTAATTCATCGGAAACAATACCTCCGGGGATAATCAATAGATTTATTTTCGGATGATCCGATATGTGGTATCTCGGTACAATCTTGAGCCCTCCTCGTGCCAATACAGGTGCCATCTTCTCACCGACTGTGAAAACATTAAAAAGGTCTGGTAAGGCTGTATCCATTCGAATTTTAACTCTTGAAGCTGTAGAAAAAACTTCAAATGGTCCCGCAAAATCCAGCACTTCTACCTCGTTGTAAATATATATGCCTACATTTATTGTCATAGATAAAACTCCTAACGACCATCATTTGTCCGCCACGAATCTACCGTTAAGCTTTGTTGGCGGCTACCAGCTTGAATCTGCACCAAACTTTGCCTGATGCACTCATGAAGGCGATTAAACCATATCTTGATGATCTGGCTGTTGCCGTAGAATGCATGTTCTTCCTGTATTGGGTAGCAAATCTCTGTGAAGATAACAACATCGAATTTATCCTGGGCCATGCGTTATACATGAAAGCTATCCATGGCGGTAAAGCCAAAAATGACAAAGTCGATTTCCATAAGATCGCAAGCCTTGCAAGAGGGGATACATTATGGCATTTGCATATCCAAGGGGCATGAAATTTACCCGGGATCTTTTGAGACGGAGAATGCATCTGATGAAAAAACGGGCTGAACTGTTGTGTTATATTCATAATTATAGCAGGTTTTAAGACTAATTATTTTTAAATTTAAGTCAGGAAATTTTACCTTGTTAACGCTGTAAAAAATGCATTTTGTTAGCCTCTTCGAAGAACTCTGTCCCTGATTCATCCATACACCGCCTGGTCGCTGACCACGTATGGAGATTGATATATTGCCGGTTAAATTTGTAGTGACGTAGACTACAATGGACGGCAAGGAACTGATCAAGTTAACGAATATCCTTCACCGAGAATTGCTGGTACATGGGAATTGCGGTTGCGGGATCATAGGGTTTATGATATGGCCTTTAAAATGTTAAATACAGATAAAATTCTTTTTCCCGTTCATACCGAGGGTTAAAACCAAACCGGACAAGGGGGTTGAAATTAATGAAGCGACGATGGTCAAAGTTTGATCTACAGAATAAAGCCAGGGTAATCGCCTGTCTGGGTCTTGCAATCTGGCTGCTTAGCTTCTTTATCATGTTTATTGAAATTGAACGTATAAACAAGGCAACCATCGGCCTTGAGCATGTAGAAGATTTATATGATACAATCCTGGAAATGAGACGATATGAAAAAAACTTTCTCCTTTACCAGGGCCAGGAGAACCGGAATCAAATTCTGAATCTTTTCAAGAAGGCCCGGGACATATATGAAAAAATGACTGCAACTCCCAGTATGGTCTCCGGCATAAAAACCAAAAGCCAATGGCCTGATGCTTTTACCGAATATGGCATTGCGGCGGGAATATTCAAAGACCCTGTATTAAAAAAAATTTCAAACAAGAACGATCAGGCAAGAATTCGCCTTGCCGGCAGACGATTGGTTGAACTGTCTTTTGATTTACTGAAAAAAAGCCGCACACACATTGCCAGAACCACCCATAATGCAATACGGATTCCACTTATTGCCGCAGGCATGATTCTCGGGTTATTTTTTGTCGGGTGGATATTATTGAGCCGCAAGGTTATCAATCCACTGATTAAGCTTGAACAGGCAACAAAAAAAATCGGTCATGGTGATTTTTCCCCCATCAGCCATCCAGGGAAAATCGAAAGCGAGGTGGACCGTCTGGTACTGGCATTCAACAGGATGATCGAGGAACTGGATGCCCGGCAGGAACAGATTGTCCATGACAGGAAAATTGCATCGCTGGGCACTCTTGTTTCAGGTGTGGCCCATGAATTAAACAACCCGATAAATAATATTATACTTACGGTTGATGTACTGGCAGGGGGCAGGAAAATAAAAAAAGAGCGTCAGGCAGCAATGCTGAAAGACATTCTCAACCAAGCCATACGGGCCAGCGGGATTGTGAAAAACCTTCTTGATTTTTCACGTGCCGAAACCTCTGTTATACAGGACGTTGATGTCAACAAGGTCCTGGACGAAATCCTTAAAATCACAGACAATGAATTAAGCCTTAAAAAAATCAAACTGCAAAGGCAAAGCGCCAGTGATCTGCCAGAAATACGTGGAAACCACCAGGAACTGCAGCAGGTTTTCCTAAACCTTGTTGTCAACGCCATTCATGCTATGAAAAGAGGGGGAGAATTATCCATCCGTACTTTCCACGATGATGGCGGCCGGGTTATTGTTTCGGTCCGGGATACGGGTGAAGGCATACCCGAAGATATAATGCCCAATATTTTCGATCCTTTTTTTACAACCAAAGAAATCGGTAAAGGGACGGGGCTTGGCCTTTCGGTAAGCTTTGGAATCGTTAAAAAACACGGTGGCCGAATAACAGTAAAAAGTTCTATGGAAAAAGGCACCATATTTAAGGTAACCCTTCCTGCTAAAGAAGAAATGATTTATGAATAAACAATCCATACGGATTGCCGTCATTGATGACGAAAAAATATCCGCCATACACATCCAGGAACATTTAGCAGACTATGGTTATCCGGTTGATGTGTTTTTCCAGGCTGAGCCTTTCCTGGAATCCTATATGTGTTCGCCCTATGAACTTGTGATCACCGACATGAAGCTTCCGGGGATTGACGGGATGGGGATCATAGAACAGGTAAAGGCCCGGCACAGGGAGACAGAAATCGTGGTGATAACGGGCTACGCAACCATTGACTCCGCCATTGAAGCAATCCGGGCAGGTGCTTTTCATTACCTGACCAAGCCCATACGCCTGGAAGAATTCAGCAGCCTGATTTCCCAGGTGATCGATAAAATCTTTTTAAGGATTGAAGCTGATAACCTCAGGGCGTTGATGATGAGAGAAGCCGGCAGGGATGGTATGATCGGCACCAGCAAGCAGATGGTTGAGGTATTTAAAATAATTGAGAAAGTCGCACCTTTGGACTGCCCTGTCATTATCCACGGGCAAAGCGGCACTGGCAAGGAACTGGTTGCAAGAGCAATCCACAGGTTAAGCCCCCGCTGTGACGATCCCATTGTCTCCCTGAACTGCGGCGGATTTTCTCCTGAATTGATAGCAAACGAATTATTCGGCCATGAGAAAGCTGCCTTCACAGGTGCTTTTAAAGCCAAAAAAGGATTGTTGGAAAGCGCTGACAAAGGAATAGTTCTGCTGGATGAAATAACTGAAATGCCTTGGGATATGCAGGTTAAACTCCTAAGGGTAATCCAGGAAGGCCAGATTTACCGCATAGGAGCCACAAGGCCCATTAATATCGATATCCGGATACTGGCAGCCTCCAACCGGAATCTTGAAGAAGAGGTGAAAAAAGGAAAGTTCAGGGAAGATCTTTTTTTCAGGCTCAATGTCATGACCCTTTCTCTGCCCCGCCTGAAAGACCGTCAGGGAGACCTGTTGCTCCTGGCTGACCATTTTCTCCAAAAATTCAGCCAGGCATACAATAAAAAAATAAGCGGATTTTCAGCAAAAGCCCGGGATGCCCTGGCAAAATATGATTATCCGGGCAACGTCCGGGAGCTTGAAAACATCATAGCCCGCTGTGTTGCCCTGACCGAAAGTGACAGGATAGGCGAAAGCGATCTTCCTCCCTGCCTGGCTTGTGATCCCCCGTCATTGACCAATCCCTTGAAAAGTCTTAAAGAACTGGAAAAAGATCATATTGTCAAGGTTCTTTTGGCCGTGGACGGACAACGGGAACAGGCCGCCCGTGTCCTGGGTGTCACGCGGTCAACCCTATGGCGCAAGATTAAAAAATTAGGTCTTAAAATATAAAATCCCCGGTATTATTCCTGCCCGATATAAAATAACGCAGCCTGGAGTTTGTTTATTTCCAGCTCCTTGAGGTAATTATGCCCGTCATGCGGCAGGACCGGGCAAATCAGCAGGTCTGTATCTTTAAGTTTCTTTTTTATCCCTTTAAAGCCAAGTTCCGATATGGTATGGCCGCAAGCTTCCATGTCCTTTTCCTTTAAAATGGCACGCCCTCTTTCAAGATTCAACACCTGGATCTTATGAGATTTATCACCGGCCCTGGCCAGGCCGACCAGGGTAATTTTAACAGTCAAAAAAGGAATGAACCGTAACAGCAATCCCAGAGCCCTTTCTGCCGAATCCCCTCCATCAGTCAGGGCGACTACCCTCTGGATATTCTTAAGGTGCCTTACAATCAATAATGGAAGGCCTTTTTTACTTTTTTGGACAGCATTCCTAAAACACCTGCTTAACCCTACAGTTTTCATGGACCGGAAAGGAGCCCCCACCACGAGCAAATCAAAATGATTCTGCCTGAAATAAGCTGTAATTTTTGCTGCGGGATCACCTTTCAATACCACAGGGTCATTGATGTCAGGGCATTGATTTCTTTCCGCCAGCACCAGGTTTTCGATATTGGCTCTTGCCTGATGACTGGTTTCCTTTTCCCAGGAGTGCCTGGCCCAGCCGGCACCGACTTCAATGTCCCGCCCGGGCGGGTCATAGACATATATGGGCTGGATAGAAACCTTAGAACTCAGAGAACATGCCGTTCTAAGAGCTATACTTGCCTCCAGGCTGGTATCAACGGCTACAAGCAGATTCAACAATGCTTATCTCCCTGTTTAAGAGTGTGATTTTTTTTTACGGACACGTTTTTTCGCTTTGTTGACAGCCTCCCGGATTTCTTCAATACGGAAAGGCTTGGCAATTACATCATAAGCCCCACGGACAAAAGACTCCCTGACTGATTCAAGGGTGGCATATCCCGTAATCATAATGACTTCCGAGTTTTCACAGCGTTCCTTGGCTTTCTCCAGAAACCCCATGCCATCAACGCCTTCCATTTTCAAATCAGTTACAAAAATGTCAAAGCACCGGTCATCAAGCCGTTTAATAGCGCTGGCACTGTCAACAAAAATCTCGACTTCATAGCCTGCGTCTTCAAGTTCAGGTTTTAACCGATCCCCTACAATGGGTTCATCATCCAGTACACAGATTGACAATTTGTCTTTCATTTTTTTCTTGCTCCTCTAAAATTTGGATCGCTTGCCGGGATTATACTATTGGCTGCCATAAAACGATTAAAATACAATTCAACAGAAGTATCGTCTTTCATCAGGATGTCAAGCTGCCTGACAAATCCGATCAGCCTGCCGATGAGGTATAAATAATGTTTTATCTGGTCAGCACTGGAATTGACGGCCCGGGCGATCACCAGGTCCCCGCTTCCTTCTACCTTAAACCCGATATTTTCAAGAATGGCGAGTAAAAGAGCTGCCCTTCTCGATCTTCTGGTTATATCGGTTGCCCCGCCGACAAACCGGAAAAAAATAGTGTTTTTTTCCGGGCGTGGTCCCATTAATGCATCCACGACAGTGAAATGGTAGCCAACCCGCAATGTCATGTTTAAATAATCAGCCCCTAAAACAGCCACATTGAGTCCGGCCAATGTCTGCCCTGCCACGGATTCTATCTGGGTCCGGGTCAGGCCTGACATCAACCCCTTGAAATCCGGCGGGATCGGGTCTGTATTCCACACATCCGGGGAATCCATGCCGGCCCATAAGGCTTTCATGGGCCGGGAAAGAATCTGTTCGGGCATAACCCATTTGCCCTTTTGAGTTGATGCATCAAGGCCACCACCGATATCAATCAGAATCATATTCAAAGGCAGGCTTGATTTCAAGCGCCGCCCGCCTGACCCTGCAAGGTCCGATGGCTTCTCGGCAATCGCCAAAAGGATTCCGAGCGATGTTTCATGGATATACCGGATCACATCATGAAAAGTGGTACAGCCTCTGGGGTTAAAATTTGCTCCCTCCGGATCAATCAGGGTCAAGGGTGATATCCTGCGCAGCAACCGCCTTAAAATTTGAAATTCATACCTGGACTCAAACAAAGGGCGTTCCAAAAGCTGATGGAACAACAGGTCAGTAATACGGCCTTCATAGACAATATTTTTTTCCGCATCCACTGTCACATCGCAGCCCGGTTCAAGAACCCTTGTTGCTGAACCTGTATCCACAATGGTGGGTATCTGAAATTCCCTGGCCACCGTTGCCATATGCCCGGTCGGGCTGCCGACATCCGTAATGATCGCACTGGCCCGGGGAATAGCGCGGGATAAGATGGGGATACCAAAACGGGCCAGAAGAACAGCGCCGCTCGGAAACTTGTTCAGGCTTTCCTCATCATGCACGATATACACAGGCCCGGAGCCGATCCCGCGATAGGCAATCACGCCCTGGTCTTTTAAAAGCACTTTCTGTTTTTTTAAAAGGGCTTTTAATTCAGGGCTGCGGGACTGGCCCCCACGGGAAATTCCAAGAGGCCTGGCCTGGAGAATCCTCAGCTGCCCTTGATCATCCAGGCCCCATTCAATATCCATGGGGTGCTTGAAAAAGCGCTCAATGATCAAAGCCGTCTCCACAATGGAAGCGGCCTGGTCCGGTAAAAGGCTTGGTTTGTTTCTCATTTCAGGGCTGACTTCAACAGGCGAATCCGTGCCATTGGGCGACAGCATCCACTTTTTTTCATTTATCCTGGAATCTAAAACTTCATAAGGCCTGCGGCGGGATACGTGGAACATGTCCACTTCGGTATTCCCCTCCACAACAGAGGTTCCAAGCCCAAAGTTAGCCCCAATCATGCAGGACTGGTTCTGGGGAGAATTTGGGTCAACCGTGTAAGCGACTCCTGCCACCCGGCTTTCAACCATCTGTTGAAACAAAACAGCCATGGCCATATCCGTAAAGGGCAGTTTCTTTTCAATCCTGTACCGGATACTGCCCGGACTGTACATCCCTGCGATCACCTTTTTATAGCTTGAGAGCAGCTCCCTGAAAGGAACGTTTAAAAATGAATCATGCAATCCTGCAAAACTCAATGCCCCGTCCTCTTCCACAGCGCTGCTCCGAACCGAATAACAGGCTGATTCTGAATTCCGGGGATATATGGCCTCGGCTGCTTTCAAAATTTCATGACGAAGCCTTGTAGGGATCTCGCCATTGAGAATCAACAGCCGGATTTTATTTGATATGACTTCAATGGACGACTCTTTATTTTTACATTCACCCATCAAGGCGTTAATCTGGTCATGCAGGTTATTCATGGCAAGATACCGGTGAAACCCGCCTATGGTGACCACAAAACTTGGCGGCACATTGGTATTTGGCAGATTCAAAATCCTGAAAAGGTTGTAGGCCTTGTTGCCCACCGCCTCATCCATTGTTTCCTCAATATCTTCCAGGGCCAGGACAATCCTGCCGCCCGGGATGACAAGCTCGCCTGCAAGTTCCTGTTTCAACTGCCTGGCCAGCTTTTCGATCACACTGTATAGTTCAAGATCCTTATTGCCTGAGATAAAATTCAGGTTATAGGCACTTTGCAACACTGCCTTTTCAATATTGGCAATGGAATCTTCCATGTACTTCCTGTCAAATACATATTGCCCCCCAAGTTTGTCTTCCATATCCGCCACCATTTCCATGGTGGCATTATTGCCCTCCAGGATCTGATGGAAATGGACAAAAAGATCATGAAAGGAAACCTTTGGCTCCTTTCTGAAAATGGAGACATTTCTTATAAAAGAAAGTATTTGACCGGCAAGTTTCATTAATGGCTTCCACCGCTCTGCTTAAAAACGACTCCCATGATAAGCCCGGCCAGGAGTGCAATAATGACTGCTGACACACCATACAGCACCCTGCGGTCAGAGGCCATGTGATTTACAAATTTAATAAATCCGACTTCTTCCACTGAAAATTCCCGGGTAGTCACAGCGCCAACATCATTATTTGCTATTGTTGTGGCCCTGACGGTATAATCACCTTGGGCAATCGAAGACGGCAGGTTTAAGACAGCTGTAAAGTGTTTTTTATCATTGGACCCGGGGGCATAGGTGACTGCGTCTTTTAATTCGCCATAAAGTGACTGGAATTTTTTCAACTTTATAAACATTTTAAAAATTTCAGGCGGTATGTCCTGGGGCCCACTGGTGGTCATTCTTGACTTTAAGCGGCTAAAACCAATGCCCAGGGCCTTAATTTTCTTTCCCCAATCCCGGCCTTCAGGCAATAACAGGATATACAACCCGGGCACATTGTCAATATGAACCTTTCCGCGCGTCATCCAGAACGGCCCCATCTTTCCTTTCAGATCAAACAGGTTCTTTGAATCCTTGCCTGTAACTTCGATAATCACATCATCCGCAGATGGAATGTCGCCTGAAACTGAAAGTTTCCCACCGGAAAAAAAGGTATCCACTGCCACGGTTTTAGGGGTGACCACAAGGCTTGCAGGCATGGGTTCCGCCGTTGCAATACCAAGCCGGATCATCTGGCTTGCACAGATAATTACAATGAGTTTAAAATAGTTCCTGTTCATATCTTAATGACCTCCATGAAAAGCTAAAAGGGTATGAGGGGGAACAACCAGTCCATATAACATTTTAACCATAACAAGTAATACCAGAATAGCCAAGTATATCTTAAGCTGGTCATCCTTGATCTTAGCGCTTAACCTGGCTCCTATCTGGGCTCCGATGGTGGAGCCTACCAGGAGAAGAAGGGCCAGGACAAAATCAACAGTCCGGTTTGAATATGCCTGCATGATGGTCACGTCAATACAGGTAAAAAGAACCTGGAAAAGGCTTGTACCCACAACAACATGCATGGGCATCCTTAAAAGATAAACCATGACAGGTACCATGATAAATCCGCCGCCAACACCCATAATGGCTGCCAGCACACCTACAAGGACTCCTAAAAACAAGGGTACGACAGGTGACAGGACAATACCGGATTTGGTAAAATTCGTCTGATAAGGAAGCCTTTTGGTCATCCTTGCATAAAGTGATTCCTTTGGCTCCGCCTGTACGTATTCAACGGTTTTTTTCTTTCGCATTGCCTGGAGGCTTTCAATAAACATATAACCGCCCACGAATCCCAACATGAGAACATAGGTAATCTTAATTAAAAAATCAGCATTTCCCATCTGCCTTAATACCTTGATAAGCTGAACTCCCCCGGTTCCGCCGACGACACCGCCTATCAACAGGTATATTCCCATTTTAAAATCCACATTTCCAAGACGGTAATGTGCAAAACATCCGGATGCTGAAGCCGCAACGATCTGGTTTGAATCAGATGCTGCCGCCACTGTAGGCGGAATACCGAACATAATCAAAAGGGGTGTCATGAGAAATCCGCCGCCGACACCAAACAGGCCGGAAAGCAACCCGACCACCAGCCCAAGCCCCACCACCAGCGGCAGGGATAAACTCGCATGTGCAATTGGTAAATAGATGTTCCAGTGCATATTCACTCCATTTTTAGAATTTATTTTAAAACCACGGCTTTCACAAAGTCCGCAGCAACAGTTTTTAAACCGCTATGTCTCACCTCGCAGACTTTGTAGCAACAATGATGCCATCAATAGATTTACTTAAATATCAATGAGTTACAAATTAAATCACTTGGGAAATATCAAGGATGCGTTTAATTTTTAAACACATCCTTGCAGCAGAACGCTTATGTGATAAGATTCGCTTATAAAATCAAATACTTATGAAATGTTTAAAAATAAAACATGGTTTTTAAACAATCTTTGGCTGAGGTATTTTTCCTGTAATGTCAGGCGCTGTTGACATTACATGCAGATCCCGCTGGGGAAACGGTATTTCAATATCTTCTTTTAAAAAACGTTTGTAAACTGCTGTATTCAGCATGTGCAGCACTTTGCCGCGCAGCACCGGCTTTTTTACCCAGCACAATAACTCATGGTCAAGACTCGAGTCGCCAAAGGCCCGGAACCGCACGCGGGGTTCAGGGGTTTTGCAGACATCCGGGATGCTTTTCGCCACTTCCAGCAAAACTTCATGGACCTTGTCAATTTCTGATCCATAAGCAACCCCCACCTTGACACGGATGCGGAATTTCTCATGCCTGCCGCCTGCTTCATTGATAACCTTGGTGTTTCCCATGATGGAATTGGGCACTGTGATTTCCACATCATCACGGGTTAAAAGGCGTGTGCTGCGAATACCAATATTTGTCACATTTCCCCGCTCACCTGAATCAAGGACAATAAAATCCCCGAGTTTATACGGGGCATCCGCCATGATAAATACACCGGAAAACAAATTGGCCAGGGTATCTTTTGCTGCAAAGGAGATTGCAAGGCCAAGTATACCGGCAGAGGCTATCCAGGCTGTCAGGTCGATATTCCAAACAAGGAAAATAATATAAATTGACAGGCCTGTTACCACAAGAATCAGCAAATTGTGGAATAAAGGCAGGGTGCGGTCCTGTATCAGCTTGAACCGGCTGTCATCATAACTCAAAAGGTTGAGTAAAAGTTTAAGAAATCGTGCCGCAGCAAATGCCCAGGAAAAGATAGCCACTGTTTTAAGGCAGCCCAGGGTTATGAAGCTTATGGCCTCTTTAAACTCCAGTCTTTCAGCAGCCATGGCAAGTCCAAAAAGTATGATGCTCAAAAATATCGGGCTGTGAAAGATATCAAGGACCTGGTCATCCAGTTTGAGCCTTGTTTTTTCTATCCATTTTTTAATTACACGGGTGATTATAACGTCCATGGCCTTTGCCAGGCCAAAAAACAAAAGAAAAATCAACAATGCCTGAAGATAGCGGTTAGGCGCTATTTGGGCCAACAGCGCCACTAACTGGTCTTTTTTGAAATCCATTGTTTTGCCTTTTAAATTTTAGATTTTATTATCAGTTTATACAATGGTGAAAGCCTTTAGTCAATCTGGCAGCCATAAGGTCAAAGCAATTCAGGACATGGTTATTATGAAAAAAACGATCTAACTGATATCATTGTAAAATTGATATAAAACAGCGGGAGCGAATCGCTCCTGCTATTTTTTCATTTTATCTTTATTTCTAACCCTGATATAAAAAAGCAAATACCTCATTCTTTTTATTTTTTCATAAAGAAGAGTTATGATGATCATAATTTGAAAACAAAAAAATATTTTAAAGGTAAAAAATGAAACGATGCGGCTGGGCAACAAATGATCCGGTTTATATAAAATACCATGATGAACAATGGGGTGTGCCAGTCCATGATGATAAAAAGCTTTTTGAATTCATCATACTGGAAGGTGCCCAGGCAGGGCTTTCCTGGCTGACGGTCCTTAAAAGGAGGAATGGATATAAAAAAGCTTTTGCTGGTTTTGATGTTGAAAAAGTGGCAAGATTCACTTCTGGCAAAATTGAAAAACTTCTTCTCGATCCCGGCATTATCCGTAACAGGCTTAAAGTCAATGCGGCCGTGTCAAACGCTGCGGCTTTTATTAAAATCCAGGAGAAATTCGGATCTTTTGATAAATATTCCTGGCGCTTTGTTGATGGAAAACAAAAAATAAACCAATTCAAAACACTTGATCAGGTACCTTCAGCCACCAGGGAATCTGATGCATTTTCAAAGGATCTTATGCAGAGGGGCTTTAAATTTGTAGGGTCAACCATTATCTATGCCCATATGCAGGCAGTGGGCATGGTAAATGACCATCTTGTATCCTGTTTCAGACATAAAGAGGTGATAAAAGGATAATTTAATTTCTTATGATTTACATAAAAACTGGCTTTTAATTTGAATAAAATTATGTAAGACTAATTTGTTTTTTTTAATTGGTTCATATTCTAAGTGTATTGAAAGGCAAGCGGTTTAACATAAAATGTCAAGGACATGTGATGGACAAGCCAACATATGAAGAGCTTGAAAAGCGTATCATTGAACTTGAAGGACACGCGTTAAAGAAAACATTTTCTGAAAAGCTTGCCCAGACACTTTTTGATATTTCAAACGCCGTCAATACAACAACAGACCTTAACGAGCTATATAAATCCATCTATGAATCCCTTGACAGGCTCATGGGCCTGCCCAACTTTTATATTGCTGTTTTTGAAAAAAAGATTAACAAGCTTGCTATTCCTTTTTTTGTAGATCAATATGACAAATATTCCGAATACGAAACTTATTTTACCGAAACCAACTCATTAACAGGAGAAGTGTTGCAAAAAAAATGTCCCCTGCTTTTAAATGAAGCCCAGTTAAAAAAAAGGGGGGCCAATGGCAGGATACTTGGAACTACGCCCAAAATATGGCTGGGCGTTCCTTTAATAAAAAGAGAAAAGCCGTTCGGGGTTATTTCCATACAAAGCTATGATGACCCGAATTATTTTAGCCGCAAGGATCTTGATATTCTCATCTCAGTATCCAACCAGGTTGCCCTGGCCATTGAAAGGAAACAATCCCTTGACGAACGCGATATGCTTAAAAATTATCTTTACAATATCATAAACTCTATGCCGTCCATACTTGTCGGGGTTGACAAAAAAGGCATTGTCACCCAGTGGAATTTCCAGGCGGAACTTGAAACAGGCGTGAAGGCCGAGGATGCAAAAGAAAAGCGCCTTGTTGATATTTTTCCGCGCCTGTCCCGGAATATGGACGAGATTAATACAAGCATTAGATCCAACAAAATAAAAACCACATTAAAACAGGAATATTTTACCGGCAGGGAAACACGTTACGAGGACATTATTATTTACCCTTTAGTCACCAACGGGGCTGACGGGGTTGTAATCCGCATGGACGACATAACAGATAAGGTCCGCCTGGAAGAGATGATGATACAGTCTGAAAAAATGCTTTCCATTGGAGGACTTGCCGCAGGAATGGCACATGAGATCAACAACCCCCTTGCCGGCATGATGCAGAATGCCCAGGTGATTTACAACAGGGTTTCCCGGGACATCCCTGCCAATGAAAAAGCGGCTTGTGAGGTCGGCATTTCAATGAAAGACATACGGGCCTACATGGAAAAAAGAGAGATCCTTTACAAGCTTGAAATGATCAATGAGACCGGGAAGAGAGCTGCAAAAATAGTTAAAAACATGCTTTCCTTTGCAAGAAAAAGTGATGCTGTATTAGAGGCCCATGATCTTGCAAACCTGCTGGAAAAAACAATAGAACTTGCCAGGAGCGATTATAATCTTAAAAAAAAATATGATTTTAAACTCATTAATATTATTAAAGAATTTGACCCATCTATCACCCCTGTTTTTTGTGATAAGAACAAGATTCAGCAGGTTTTTTTAAATATTTTAAAAAACGGGGCTGAGGCCATGTTTGAGCTGAAAGATAATTCCTTTGCCCCCTGCTTTATCCTGCGGCTTTATAAAAAAGACACCATGGCCTGCATTGAAATCGAAAATAACGGCCCGGGAATGGATGAAGGCAAGAGGAAAAGGCTGTTTGAACCTTTTTTCACCACCAAACCCGTGGGAGAAGGTACAGGCCTTGGTCTCTCGGTTTCCTATTTTATAATAGTCAAAGATCATAAAGGGGAAATGACAGTGGAATCAACCCCTGATAAAAATACCAAATTTATCATTAAACTTCCCTTTTAATTTCATTTGCAAAATTCATTTAAAGGAGGAATATCATGTTTCTTGTCACGGCGGCTCAGATGCAGGAGATGGACAAACAGACCATAGAATCCTTTGGTATCCCCGGACTCGTTTTAATGGAAAATGCAGGAAGAGGCGCATTTGACATGCTGCTCGACAAATTTAAAGGTCCGGGAATTAAAAAAATTGCAGTGATTGCCGGCCGGGGCAACAATGGCGGGGACGGTTTTGTCATTGCAAGGTATTTGATGGAAAAAGGATTCATTGTTAACACCTTTTTGCTTTCTTCAAAAGAAAAGGTAAAAGGCGATGCAAAAATCAATATGGAGCTTGCCCAAAAATTATGTGACCGGTCCCATGCCTGTTCCTTTATTGAAATCCCGGATGCTAATACTTTTTTAAAACTGAAGAACAAGATTCACCACCATGATCTCTTTGTTGATGCCATTTTTGGCACAGGCCTTAATTCAAATGTCAAGGGATTTTTCAAGGACGTCATTGAATTGATAAATTCTTCCCCCAAACCCTGTTTTTCAGTTGATATCCCGTCAGGCCTTCATTCGGATACAGGCAGGCCCATGGGAATCGCTGTAAAGTCTGATGCAACAGCCACCTTTGCTTTTGCCAAAACCGGTCATATCCTCTATCCCGGCAATATTTACACAGGCGACCTTGAAGTCATTGATATCGGGATTCCAGGTTTTATTGCCAGGGAAAAAGGGATTTTGGTCTCACTTATTGAAAAAAATGAGGTCGCAGCCTGTTTCAGTCCCAGAAGGTTCCAGGGCCACAAGGGGAATTACGGCCATTTACTTGTCCTTGCAGGCTCAAAAGGGAAAACAGGAGCTGCATCACTTTGCTCTAATGCAGCCATGCGGTGCGGAACAGGTCTTGTAACCCTGGGGATTGCCAAAAGCCTGAATAAAAGCCTTGAGCCACAGGTTATAGAACCCATGACCCATCCTTTACCTGAAAAAAAGAAAGGCTTTTTATCCGACAATTGTTTTGATGAAATCCAAACACTTTTAAAAGGAAAGCAGGCTCTGGCAGCAGGTCCCGGCCTCGGCACCAGGGAAGGCACAAAAAAACTTGTCACAAAACTCATTGAAAAAACCAATATACCACTGGTTATAGATGCTGACGGGATAAATTGCATTGCCAAAGACCCAGGGGTTTTAAAAAAGAAAAAAGCACCAGTCATCTTAACTCCCCATCCCGGTGAAATGGCAAGGCTTTGCGGTTTGACGACAAAAGACATCCAGGCCGACAGAATCGGCATAGCCTCGCAATTTGCCAGAAACTTTGATACCATAGTGGTCTTAAAAGGAGCCTTGACCATTATCAGCCTTCCAGATGGAAAATCATTTATCTGTCCCACCGGCAATCCGGGCATGGCTTCCGGGGGAATGGGAGACGTGCTTGCAGGTATGATTGCGGCCTTTTGCGCCCAGGGATTTTCTCCTGAAAAAGCAAGTATTGCAGGAGTTTATATCCATGGCATGTGCGGTGACATTCTTGCCGGGGACATGGGCAGGTTTGGCTTTATTGCCTCGGATATGATCCCTGTGATCCCCAAGGCCATTCATAAATACCTGTTATGAAAATAATGGAATCAAAAAGCTCCGGCCAGACCCTGGAACTCGGGCATGCTTTCGGCAAAAAAATCACACAAGGGATAAGTATTGCTCTTAAAGGCGAACTTGGTGCAGGCAAGACAACCTTTGTCAAGGGACTTGCCAGGGGGCTCGGGGTGTCTGAAAAATATTATATCACAAGCCCCACATTCAATATTATCAACGAATACCCGGCTTTTTCCTTTACCCTGTACCATCTTGACCTTTACAGGCTTGGCTCCTCTGATGAGCTTGAGGCTATCGGGTTTGATGATCTTATTGGCGGCAATCATATTATAGTTGTTGAATGGCCGGATATTCTAGAGGATATCTCTTTTAAATTTGATATTGAGATCAATTTTAAGTTTGATAAAGACTATAACCGGGAATTATCTTTTTTTGCCTCTGGACAACCGGGATCAAATCTGTTAAGCAAATTATTTTTATAAATTATACAATTTACCAATACCGGGGTTTATATGGCTTTAAGAGTGCAAAAATATGGAGGAACGTCTGTTGCGGATATTGACCGTATCAACCATGTTGCAGACAGGGTCCAGAAGGCATCCGATCAAGGAGACAAAGTTGTTGTTGTACTCTCTGCCATGTCAGGTGTAACCGACAGCCTTATCCGCCTTGCAAACCAGGCGACAGAAAAACCTGATAAAAAAGAGCTTGACGTGCTTCTTGCCACGGGTGAACAGACGACTGCCGCCCTCCTTGCCATGATCCTCAAATCAAGGGGATACAAGGCAAAATCTTTTTTAGGTTTCCAGGCAGGAATCCAAACGGACAAAGCATCAGGCAGGGCAAGAATAGTGGACATTGACGCTAAAAACATACAATCAGCCCTTGAAAATGGAAATATTGCCGTAGTCGCGGGATTCCAGGGCGCTGATATTGATGGCGCCATCACGACTCTCGGACGCGGGGGCTCAGACACATCAGCCGTTGCCATTGCATCTTCCCTTAAAGCTGATGTCTGTGAAATCTTTACAGATGTGGAAGGTGTATACACAACTGATCCAAGGATATGCAGCAGTGCAAGGAAAATCCACAGGATATCCTATGACGAAATGCTTGAAATGGCCATATTGGGTGGTGCCAAGGTTCTTCAGATCCGTTCGGTTGAATTTGCAAAAAAATTTAACGTGCCCGTGCATGTAAGATCATCATTCAGTGAGGAGGAAGGAACAATGGTCGTTAACGAGAGTTCTGATATGGAAAGTGTCATTGTATCAGGTGTTACCTGTGACATGAACGAGGCAAGAATAACTTTAAAGCGTGTTCCTGACCAGCCAGGCATTTCAGCAAAAATTTTCACCCCGCTTGCAGACGCTGAAATCAGCGTGGATATGATTATTCAGAACACGCGCTCCGGCGGTGAGACAGACCTGACCTTCACTGTAACCAAAGATGACTTTGACCGCGCAAAAGAAATTTCCGGAAAAGTTGCCAGAGAGGTTGGTGCTGTTGAAGTTCTTACAGCCGAAGAAATTGCCAAGGTTTCGGTTATCGGACTTGGTATGAAAAGCCACTCCGGCGTTGCAGCCACCATGTTCGAAGCACTGGCATCCGAGAATATCAATATCCGGCTGATCAGCACTTCCGAGATCAGGATATCCTGCGTCATCCTTGCAAAATATGCCGAACTTGCGGTAAGAACGCTTCACTCGGCATTCGGGCTTGACCAGGAAAAATAAGAGTTTATTTAAGAACGGCTTCAATCTCTTTAATTACTTTTTCAGCGGCCGCGGCAGGATCATTGGCATCCCTTATGGGCCGACCAATGACAATCAAATCGCTGCCACGGCTCACTGCCTTTCCAGGAGTTGTCACTCTTTTCTGATCATCATCCTTAAGAAGGGTCCACGATGGCCTGATGCCGGGAGTTACTGCAAGAAAAAATTTTCCGAAACCCTTCTTTATCTGACCAACTTCCATACCTGAGCAGACCACGCCTTTGCACCCTGCGTCAAATGCCATTTTTGCCCGGTGCATCACCAGCTGCTGTGGATCTTTTACAAACATGTCTTTAAATCCGGAAGCTTCAACAGTATCCCTGTCATTATCCGTTAAAAGGGTTACTCCCAGAACGCCGGTTTTTCCTTTTCCTCCTTTAACTGCTTTTTCAAGCATGGCCCGGGAAGATGAACAATGGACAGTTGCAAGATCCACCCCCAGGTCTGCCACCCGTTCCATGGCTCTTAAAACAGTGGCTGAGATATCATGAAGCTTGATATCAAGAAATATTTTAGCCCGGCTTTCCTGTTTCACCATTTGAACCACAGAAGGCCCCTGGCTGATAAACAGCTCAAGGCCGATTTTAAACATACCCACCTTTCCGTCAAGAAGTTTGACATACTCTTTTGCTTCCTTTGCAGAAGCAAAATCCAATGGAAACACAATATAATCCCTGGCTTGTTTTTGCATAAGCTCATCCTTTTTATATTATCAGGCTGATACAATTAAATTTTGAGTTGTCTGCCCCTGCTCAAAACCTGTTATAAAATTTATATTATGCACCCATATATATAACAAACGCATACCATAGGTAAAAGAGTTTTTGTTAATTCCATGAGCGATCTTTTTAATGATGATGTTCCGGATCATTTTATAAAATCTATTTTTTGGACTATACTTTCAGGTCCTCAACATCATACAGGTCGCATTATTTTTTCATGACCGGTTTTGCCATGATGTACTTACAGAACCCTTTGCTACTTACTTTTCAGCTCAAACTGCAAAAAGGCTGTAACTGCAACAATTTAAAAACTATGTTCAGCATAGAATCCATTCCTGAAGATACTCAGTCACCATGAACCACCTAAAGGTGGTCAAAACAATTTCAACTCGTCGATCCTTCGATCAGCCTCTTCTTGTTCTTCTATTATATTTGATTCCTTTTGCAATGCTAATTCTCTCAAAACTTCACCTAAATATTGCCTTAGAGTGCCGTATATCAACTTCTTTCGATATTTCGGAATTCAAATCAGATGGTACTTGCAATCCCATGTTGCATGGTTTAATTTATTATAATTGTTCATCAAAAGTCTCCTTTTCTGTGATCTTTGAGCGGTTCACATTTTTGGAAACTTTCTTATATTCCCGGAAATGCCAAACTCTGGGAGTCTCCCCGGCAAAGCCAGGGGCTTACTCAATATAGTTATGCCTTCAAAAAAGGTTATCTTGACATACCTTTCGGAGCGAGCAGGTTCAACAGATCCAACGTCTTACCATTACGCAACAGGTCGGGGGCAATTCGAATTTATGAGACAGGAAATCTTCCGTTCAGTGTTGACGTTATAAAAAAAATCGACAACACTTCAAATTATATCCTGTATTTGATGAACTCAAACGACAGGCTGCCCAAGACAAAAAATCTATCGATGCCACCTTAGGAACGGCTGAAATTTCATCAGCTTCTAAGTGGCCCTTTGATGGAAAACTAAATATCTGGGTCAACAAGCAAATAGACGACAAACTTATTGAACCTAATTCAGTTTTAGGGCAGGCCATTTCATATATGCTCAACCACTGGCCGGAACTTACACAGTCTTTACATGTAGCTGGAGCACCACTTGATAACAACATTTGCGAACAGGCGCTGAAGCGTGCGATTCTTCACCGGAAAAATGCTTTATTCTATAAAACCCAGCATGGCGCATATATCGGAGATTTATTTATGAGCCTTATTCACACCTGCAATCTCATGAAGGTCAACCCGTTTAAATATCTGGTTGCCCTCCAGAAATATTCTGCCTCGATATTTAAAATTCCTTCCCAATAGATGCCCTGGGACTATAAGGATGCTGTAGCTGTGGAGGCATAGCCAGCCCCACCCCATCGCCTGACCCAATTGTCGATGCACAAAGGTCCGGAAAAGGATTTACGCAGGCTGGCCACTAAGGAAAAAACTCTGCCGCAAAGATATGTGGCAGCCTTTTTGCCCATCGGTCAATTGAAATTTTATCTGGTTGTCAGTTGTCTTGATGGTCAGGCCCGGTCAGGATGAGGGGGGATTGGGCGGCGTAGAGGGCTGGATGCTTCAGGACAGAATGATCCGGTCATCTTCGCTTCCTGTGCGGTCACGACGACCGCACAGGATTTAGCACAA
>JAADHV010000046.1:32986-80568 GCA_013151635.1 Deltaproteobacteria bacterium
GGCCGGGTTCGCTAAATATATAACATCTGATCAAACATCAGGCCTGGCAAAAAAAAATGTCGAGTTACCATAACTTCACAGTCATCATGCTGGATAACAGTTCACCGAGAATTGCTGTAACTATTGACACTCCATGTCTTATTCGCTATTGGAATGTTATTAGTCTTGTGCCTTAACCAACATTTAAATTGTTAACATAGTATAAGAGAACTTGGTGTGAATTAATTCAATCACATCGCTTGACAATTAACATCTAAAAAGATAGGAGTCAAAACATGACTGATAACTCGATTTATAAAAAACTAGCAAGAGTCCTAGACACACTCCCCAATGGATTTCCAGCAACGGAAACAGGCGTTGAGATTAAAATTTTAAAAAAAATATTTACACCTGACGAAGCAGATTTATTCTGTGATTTAAGGCTAACATTTGAAACACCCCGGCAGATTTCGGAAAGAACCGGAAGATCCTTGGATGGTTTGGCAGAACAGCTTGAAGCGATGTGGAACAAAGGGCAATTGTTCGGTATTGATTTTGGAGAAGTCAAAGTTTTCAAAATGATACCATGGGTATTAGGCATTTATGAGTACCAGGTAAAAAGTATGGACAAAGAGTTTGCCCGATTGTGTGATGAATACAACCATACCTTTGGAAAAGAGTTTTTCAAGTATACTCCCCATCTGATGCAGGTGGTCCCTATTGAAAAGGAAATTGAGAACAATCAGGCGACCCTTCCCTATGAACAGGTTTCTACAATCATTGAAAACGGCCAGTCTTTTGCTGTGAATGAATGCATATGCAAAAAAGAAAAAAAACTTTTGGGAAACCCTTGTGACAAACCCCTTGAAGTCTGCATGGCCATTGCGCCGGTCCCAGGCGTTTTTGAAAATAACCATCCCTGGGGTGGAAGAGTGATCTCAAAAGATGAAGCCTATGAGGTCCTTAAAAAATCAGAAGAGGCAGGACTTGTGCATTTAAGCAGTAATATTCAAAACGGCCAGTATTATATCTGCAATTGCTGCGGATGCTGCTGCGGTGTACTAAGATCTGTAAATGAATTTGGTTTTTCCGAAGGTGTCAACTCCCATTTTTATGCCATGATTGATGAGGAGTCATGCACCGGTTGCGGGATCTGTTCTGATGAAAGGTGTCAGATCAATGCCATTGAAGAAAAGGAAGAAGCTTACAGCATCATACAAGATAGATGCATTGGCTGCGGACTTTGCATCAGCACTTGCCCGGAAGAAGCCATTGTTCTCAGACGAAAGGAAGAAAAGGATTGCGTGGTACCGCCTGCTGATGAAAATGAGTGGTTTAAACATCGGGCCGCAATCAGGGGTGTGGATTATTCTGCCCATGAATAAAATCGATTCTTTTGGACAAAATTTGAATAAAAATTAATTCGATATTTTCTCTTATTATAATATAGTAAAAAAATCCGGGAAAGGGTGATCCCGGTGGTCATAAATCAAATTTACCCTTTTGTTTGATTATATTATTTTTCAATTCCGACCCTGGCTTTTACACCCTTCTGGAAATAGTGCTTTACGGCTCTCATTTCAATAACCAGATCAGCCCTGTCGATGACTTTTCTGCTCGCACCCCTTCCCGTAACAACGATTTCAACATGATCAGGTTTTTTATCAAAAAGTTCCAGCAGGTCTTTTTCGGAAAAAATATTATATTTTGCAGCAATATTTCCTTCATCAAGAATGACAAGATCGTGTTCACCCTTTTCAATAACCTGTATCACTCTTTTGTAGCCCTTCATCCCGGCTTCAATATCTTCTTTTGCAGGATGGCCTTTGACAAACCGTCCAAGACCGTAATGCTCGATCGTGATCTGATTTGCAAATTTTTTTAATGCGTTCATTTCAGAATAATCACCGGATTTTAGAAACTGCCCGATAAAAACTTTTCCTCCGGCTCCTGCTGTCCTTATGGCAAGCCCTAAAGCAGCAGTTGTTTTACCTTTGCCGTTCCCTGTATATATCTGGATATATCCCTTCATAAGCTCAAAAGCCCCCATATTCGGTTCTCTCTCATTCCCCTCCGAGAATACCAAGCCTTATTCCCAATGATATTTGTATTTATAAAAATTTGAAGTAAGAGGGTAAATAGTCTGCAGGACTATTTGCAGGTGAGAAAAAGACTATTTTTCATTTATGGCCCGTACAAAAACTGATTCCCTTTGACATTTGATCTGATTAAGGATTAGGATGAGTAGCAAAGAGGGAAACTTAAAACGCATGACTTTGAAAGATTAATACTTGTGGCACAAGCCCGATGGATTGATTTTAAAAATGGATCTGCACAACAAGAGTGTTGCCGCTATTTTAAACAACCTGTCAGATGCATTCATGATAATGGATGCCAACGGCAGGATAAATTACTTTAATGACGTTGCAGCCCGGATTACAGGGCATAATAGCATAGAAGCAAGGGGTATGAAATGCAAGGATATCCTGAAAACCGCCTATTGTGAGATAGACTGCCCTTTTAACAACCAGAATATCACTCCAAAAACCAATTATAAGCGTGAATTGGAAATCACCCGGAAAGATGGCACAAAGCTCCCTGTCGAGTGTACCCGCAACATCCTTATTGACTCTGACGGACTCATGTTTGGCGCAATTGAAACTTTTAAAGATATTTCACAGATTAAAAGCCTTGAAAACAGTTTAAAATACTCTGAATTCAAATACCGCCGCCTTTTTGAAAATACCAAGGATATGGTTTTTATAATATCCCTGGAGGGCTTGTTTTTAGATATTAACCAGGCCATGGTTGACCTGCTTGACTACAAGGAGAAAGAAGACCTTTATTTACTGGGTAATATTGAGCATATTTTTATTGACCCGATCCATTGGCATGTATGCAAAAAACAGATCGATCTCAACGGGTTTATCCAGGATTTTGAAGTTGGGTTTAAAAAAAGTGACGGTACACGGCTTCACGGCTGCCTGAGTGCAAATGTTTTTTTGGACGACAATGAAAATATTATTGGGTACGAAGGAATTGCCAAAGATATTACCGCCCGGATGGATTCGTTTCGAAACCTTTATAAGCACCACCAGGAACTTTTATTACTGAACACGGTGGCACTTACCATAAATAGTTCCCAAAACCTTGACGATGTATTAGATACTGCTTTGAATTCAGCCATGAAATTATTAAATTTCAGTATGGGCACTATTTTTCTTATCAATCATAACAAAGCTGTTTTTGAACTTCACACCCATAAAGGGCTGCCCGAACAGATCAGTCAAACGACAGCCACACCGATTTTTCATGATACCCAGCTAATGACATTTTTCCTGGGAAAGGAAAACCGTCTGACCCCGAAATCAATTTTTCCTTCTTTTAAAATCACATTAAAAAATCCGGATAATACAAAGCCGATAATTTTTTCATGCTTCCTGATTACAGAAAAAAAATGGCCTTCCGGGTTCATGGCCTTTCCGGCACAGGAAACAAATGAGCTTTCCCTGGAAGATTTCCATCTCCTAGGATCACTGGGAAATTTCCTAGGCGGTGCCATTGCCAATATCAAGCTGATACAAACTGTCCGAAAACATCGTGGAGAACTTAAACACCTTACTGCCCGCCTTTTTCAATCCCAGGAAATTGAGTGTAAAAGAATCGCACGGGAACTCCATGATGAAACCGGTTCTGCATTGATCGGGATCAATTTCAACCTGGAAGCTGTTGAAAAAATCATGCCCTCTGATGACCCGGTAATGAAAAATATCATCAATAACATTACTCAACAGATAAACCACACATACCAGGAAATGCGCCGAATTTCCCACCTTTTGCACCCGGCACTTTTAACAGACCTGGGACTTGAACCTGCCCTGGATTCTTATCTTGGCCGGATAGCCAAACAAAGCTCCATGGATATTGACTTTAAGATGATCGGGTTTACAGGACGGGTCAATCCGGACATTGAGACAGTACTATACCGTTTTTCCCAGGAGGCCCTGTCAAACACCATAAAATATGCCAAAGCTACTTTTTTTAAACTTTCCATCATCCGGGGATACCCTTCAATTATTTTTATTGCAGAAGATGACGGTACCGGGTTTGACCCGGATGAAAGTAACCATGAAAGGCCCTCACTCGGACTGCTCTCCATGAGGGAAAGGACAGCCATACTGGGTGGAAAATTTTTCCTTCGGACCGGCAAGGGCAAGGGAACCCGCATCAGAATTGAAATTCCAATTAAAAACGGTGGATTGTCAACTTTAATAGAACCTACGAATTTTTTACAGGAGATTTATGAAACATAAACCTATCGAAATTGTTATAGCTGATGACCATACCATTGTTCGCCAGGGGCTGAAAAAACTTTTAGAAGAAGAAAATTGCCTTAAAATCACAGGCGAAGCCATGGACGGACGGGAAGCTGTCCAGAAAGTCAGGGAGTTAAAGCCTGATGTTATCATCATGGATATTGCCATGCCGGTATTGAACGGTATTGAAGCTGCCCGGCAAATCAAGCAGTCCACTCTGAAAACCAAGGTGATCATCCTTTCCATGCATGATCATACACGGTATATCAGAGAGCTTTTAAGCATTGGCGTCTCAGGCTACCTTCTAAAGGATGCTGTCAGCAGTGATATTATCAAAGCAATTAAAACGGCTGTTAAAGGAGAAAGCTATCTGAGCCCCTCAATTTCCAGCCGGGTAATTGAAGACTTTGTCGGTATGAACAAAAAGACAGCCCAGGAAGAATTGTATAATACCCTGACCAACAGGGAAAGAGAAGTCTTTCAAATGATGGTTGAAGGATACCCCACCAAAAAAATTGCAGAGATACTATGCCTGAGCCCAAGTACGATAAAATCCCATCGCTCCAACATTATGGAAAAACTTAAAATGGATAATATCTCAAAATTAATCCAATATGCTATTCACCTTGGGATAATCGATATCCAAATGTGATCCGTTATCTTATTTTTTTCTGCTATTGGCAATTCAATAAAGGCTGATATCAAAGGGAACAAAATGATACATGCAGAACAACATGTTATTCAAATAATGGAACAGGCCGGGATTAATTTTGTGGCAACCCTGCCATGTGACCGGACTAAAAATTTACTGCCTCTTATCGGGAAATCATTTGAGGAGATAGAACTGACAAGGGAAGAAGACGGCCTTGGCATCTGCGCCGGGGCATGGCTGTCCAATGCCCGCCCCATGATGATTATCCAGAGTTCCGGACTTGGAAATATGCTGGGTGCCCTGGCCTCCTTGAATGTGGCATCAGCCATTCCCATACCGGTGCTTGCAAGCTGGAGAGGAGTTTACAAAGAAGGTATTGATTCCCAGATCCCTTTTGGAAAGCATCTGCCGGCTATACTGGAAGGAGCCGGCATTCATTATTCAATTATTGATAAAACTGAAACTCTTTTTCTGCTATCTGAGGCGATCCAGGATGCCTTTAAGCATTGCCGGCCCCATGTGGCACTTGTTTCCCCCAAACTCTGGGAAGCTTCATCATGCACGGCCTGGCAGGAAAATCCACCGCCTGTCATCCAGGCCAGACCAGCCACGGACACTGAATCGCTCCTTCCCATTCCCCAACCTGAAATGACGCGCTATGAGGCCATTTCAAGCCTTGGCAACCTCCTTGATCACCAAATTATCGTGGCAAATCTCGGGGTGCCTTCCAAAGAATTGTTTGCTGTTTATGACCGGCCATTAAATTATTATATGATGGGTTCCATGGGACTTGCATCGTCCATCGGGTTTGGAATTTCCCGATTTACCAATAAGAATGTCATTGTGCTTGAAGGAGACGGCAGTATATTAATGAATCCTAATGCCTTGATCACCATCGGTCAATATCAACCCTGCAACCTTACGATTGTTGTAATGGACAATGCCTGTTACGGGTCTACAGGCTCCCAGAGAACCTATACGCAAAAAAAAATGGATCTTGAATTTTTAGCCCGGGCCTGCGGGTTTAAAAATACAGCAAGGGTCTGCAAGGCAGGCGACCTCAATCAAAAAATCCAGGAGTTTGAACAGCAAAGAGAATTGTCATTAATCCACGTGATAATAAAACCGGGGAATTCATCCTGCCCTAACATCTCCTTAACCCCTGCGGAGATTACAAAAAGATTTAAGGCCTGCCTGGAAAACCGATTTTCCCAACAGGCTGTGTCATTTTGAACTGACCTTTTTGGATCTGGTGTTTAAGAACTTCTGCTGCTTTCAGTGCTGCTACACGGTCAGACTGCCGTAAGGTGACCGGCACTTTATGATTTACACCCTCAAGTTTGATACTCCCAAGATGTGCAGCAAAAGATTTGCCTTTGCACACAGAAGCACAAATACCGCAATTAAAGCATCTTGCTCTGTCAAAGTGTACACCGGTTTCCGGGTCTGAATGGACAGCCCTTACAGGACAGATGCCCTCCACACGACAGGCATCGCATTTAAGGCATATTTTACGGTTGAATTCGACCTCATGGTTATCCTCTTTATTCCAGACGTGCCCATAGGTAATCTCGTATATGGGTTTGCGGTTCCGGACGTCAACTACCTTTAATGGAATCTGTTCATCTGTTTTCAGGATATGTATTAACATTTCCCTGTCCAGCACAGGAATGGCCACAGCCCAGGTTGTGATAATATCAGGTCCATGACCTGTTGAGAAACCTCCCATAAATTCAGGGTCCATCTGGTGCATGTCCGCGACACCGGCCAGGTTGGGTTTTTCGGCGCTGCTGCGGGTTCCGGCCCCTGTGACAAACCCCTGGGCGCCATTGATCAGAACTTTGGTGCCAATGCCTATGGTTTTCAGTTCAGGATCATTTTCAAGGGGGTTTAACTCCCCACAACCGCAAAAGGTCATTTCTTCATAATTGCCCTTCATCATTTCCGAGTGAAAGATTGTGGACACAGCTGATTTTCCCGGGTTAACAAAGGCCAGATAATTTTTAAACGCATTTCTTGAGGCATGGAGCATGGCATGGGGAATTTGCTTCAGTGTGGTAAAGCATGTTAAATTCTGTTTATCATCCGTCTGGATTTCCACCAGGACCTGCTTACCCAGAACAAGGTCTCTGAACAGATCCCCTGCACCATATCCGGGATCAGTCTTACTTTGCTGTGTTCCCATAATGATCAAATCAAGTATACCGATTCTTTCATTTGGGCAGGGTCCTACCTGTGCCGGAACATTATTTATCCACACTTTCTCTGCTTTTATAAATGTATCCGGTTCAGCCACCTTAAAAGAAAGCACAGCATAGGTACCACTCATCAGGGCGCTTGTGGCGGTTGTAACCACGTCTATATCATGGAACTCAATGGTTTCACCTTCCCGGACCCGATCACAAATTTCCTGGGCTGTTAATATAACCACTTCTTTGCGATCTATTTTTTCCTGAATTTCCGGGAATGTTCTGTGGATGTTTGATGCAGCCATTATCACCTGATACTCAAATAAAAAAAATTATTCCCTTGCAATACACTTGTTCAATTCTTCCAGTATCCGTTCCTCTATCACATTCCACCCGATAAAAGCAAGGCAGGTAAAGGCCGGACCGGACCATTTTTGCAGCTGAATTTTACCTCCGACAAAATTGAGCATTTTTGTCCCGCCGGCAAACCTGACCAGGCCCTTTATTCTAAACAATTCCAGGGGTGCGGTATTAAGAAATGCCATGAACCGTTTTTCATCCAAAGACATTGTTGTTTCAAATGAAAAAGAAATAAACCCGGCTTCTTTGGCCGTCATTGTTCCTTTCCCGTCCCTGGAAGAATAAAAATCCGTTTCAGGGTCATAGGCCTGGAACAGAGAACCGGGTGCTATGCCCTGAACCTCCTGGTCCGGCCCGAACCAGATAATATCAGGATCAATATTGCAGTGAAGGGTGGGAATAATAAGGCAGGCTGCGGATTCTTCCTGTATTTCCTTTAAAATCACAGGAACCAGTGATTTATCAAGGACATCAATCTTGTTTAAAAGAATGATGTCCGCCTGCTTAACCTGGCTTTTAAAAACAGTCCCAAACGCTCCTCTTGCCTCCCAAAAGTCACTGTCCACAACCGTTATGGTTTTTTCCAGCCGGAAATACGGCAAAAGCATCCTGTCATTCAAGGCCTCGATAACGGAAAGGGGATCTGCAACTCCTGTTGCCTCGATTATCAGCCGTTCCGGCATATATTGGTGCCTTAAAATCTGAAGGGCCTGGATCATATCTGTCCTTAAGGAACAACAGATACATCCACTTTTGAGTTCAACAATGTCTGCTGTGGACGTTTTTTTTATCAAAGCGCGGTCTATACCGACTTTGCCGAATTCATTAACCAATACAATGGTTCTGGATAAATCACTAGAAAATTTCAAAATTCGTTTTACCAGGGTCGTTTTACCAGCCCCGAGAAACCCTGTTATGATAAGAACCTTTGTTTTCATTGTGTTTTATCTGCCAATTCTTTTTCATTATTTTTTTTTTGTTCTTCTAACTCTTTCTTCTGCCCGGCCTCTTTTTTTTCAGCCTCCTTTTTTTCCTTTTCCAATTTTTTCTTTGCTTTGGCCTCTTCTTTTTTCCGTTTTTTCTCTTCAGCCTCTTTTGCCGCTTTTTCAAACACGTCATACCCTAAAAGAGACTCGGCAATATAGGCAGACAGATCCTTCATGACAATATCTGATCCCAGGGCGCCTATCCCCACCTGCAGGCCCTGGTAGCAAAAAGGACAACAGGATACCAGCTCTTCGGCCCCGGTTTCTTCTGCTTCTTTTATCCGCCTTTGGGCCATCCGTCCCTGTATATCAGGGAACCCGGCTTTTAAGCCCCCCCCTGCCCCGCAGCACCTTGAATACTCCCGGTTTCTCGGCATCTCTGTAAGGCTCAACCCGGGGATGGCCTCCATGATCATCCTGGGAGCATCAAACCCCCCGGTGGCCCTGCCAAGGTGGCAGGGATCATGATAGGTGACTGTCTTGTTAACAGGATGAGAAAAACTCAATTCACCGCCTTTTAACAGGCGGGCCAGGTATTCCGCAGTGTGCAGAACTTCAAAGTTCAATCGCCCGATTTTCGGGTAATCCTGCATAATAGTTTTAAAACAGCCGGCGCAGGAGCTGATCAAGGTATCAATCCCCAGGCTGTTGAACTGATCAATATTTTCCTGGAACAATCGTTTATATTCAGGATCTCCCATTCTGAGCAGTACACTGCCGCAGCATTTCTCTTCTTTTCCCAATACGCCGTAATCAATATCCATGGCCTCTAAAATATTGATGGTATTTATGGCAACCTGCTTGACATTAGCGTCGTAGGAAGCCGTACACCCGAAAAAGAGAAGAACTTTGCCATTTGTTTTTTTGATCTGCCTGGGCTCCTTGGCAATCAGGCCGTCCTTTTTTGCCCGGCGGGACCACTTGGTCCGGCCGGCCCTTGGCTGCTGCCAAGGATTGTCATAGGTCATAACGCTTTTTCTTAAGGCCTTTTGGGGTTCCAGAGGACCATAGCCAGCCCGTACAATCAACCGCCGGAGTTCTTCCCAGAGGTTCACTGTATCGATGTGGGCCGGGCAGACCACTTCACACTGGCCACAGGTGGAACACTCATACAGGTTGAATACAAATTCATCCACCTGTTCTTTTGTGACATCCCTGTAACCGCATAAACTGCCGATGATCCGCTTTAAAGGTTCCTTGATTCTCTTGCTTTTCATGATTCCGGCAAGAAACCCGCTCTGTGACCTGGCAAGCTTTAAAAAATCGATTATTTTCCGCCGGGGTATCAGGTCTTCTTTAGAGTCCTGGTCATAGACAGGGCACCAGGAAAGACACTCCCCGCAGCGGGTGCAGGCATCAAGTTCTATTAAACGTTTCATATCAAGCTTATGCAGCGGTATCAGCCTGACAGTTTCCTCAGGTCCTGTTTTTGCTTCCATGGATGCTGCCGCCTTTTTTTCATTCAATATTTCATTGGTTTGGGAGTCAGATACCTTTTTTTCTACTCTGGTCATTTTAAACACCTTTTCATTATGATTCCCGATTATACCCGTTTCTCATTTTTGACTCCGTCCACAGCTTCTATAAAATAGGTCAGAGGGGTATTAAAAATATGCCGCATCTTCCCAAAAGGGAGATAAGCTATAAAAACTGCAGCCACTGCACCATGGGCATACCATAAAAGCGGGTAAACAGATGCCCAGTCAAAGGGGAAGAAAGAAAATACTTTTGAGACCATGTATCCTGCAAAAGAATAGGCTGCAATGTCAGCAGGAATCCCGGTTACAAGAATTCTTGCCCCTTCAAGGACAAAGCCGAGCCCGACAAGACTGCCGAGTATAACCAGTGCGATATTGTCCTGATATTCCGTGACCACGTGGTCCGGTTTGATAATAAACCGTTTTACCACCGCCCAGATAATGCCAGAAAGAATCAACAGACCCAGAAAGTCATTGGCAAGGGCTGTAAACCAGTAATTTTTATCAACAAGCGCTGTCATCCATTCGCTTCCGGGATTAAAATAAAAACCAATTGCAGTAAACAAGGCAAGCCCCATACGCAGCATGATGGCGGTAAAAATAAGAGAATGCATGGACCAGCGGGAGACGCTCTCTTTCAGGATTCTCCTTTGAAAGACTATATCCAGGATAAATATTTTAATAAGGGTAAAAAATTGTTTTGAAAAAACAGTGTTCCAGATCGACTCCGAACTTAAACTGATTTTCCGGTGAAGGGATGTTTCTTCTCCTTTTACACTTCCCTTGAACCAGAAGGACAGCATGATAAATATACCTGCCAAAAAAATAAGCCCTGCAAGGCCGAAAACCGGGGCCCCCATAGCCAGGGGTGAATTATGGCACAGAATGCAAAGTGCGCTTTTGGAAGGAAGAACCGCTGCCGGCGCCCCCACCGGATTTTTTTTAAAATGACATTTTTTACATGTGTTTTCATCTGCTGCATCAGAAGGGCTATGGTCGGAAAGACTTATGGGGACAGAATCATAATTAGTGTGGGAAAGTTTCACCCTATGGTCTTTCGGGTCAAGCCTGACAAATTCGGACTTAAAATGGCAGGCCTGGCAGGAGACCCTCAGATGAGGCGCATGAGCCGTACCTTCGGAATGCCGGTTATGGCATTCCAGGCATGTTGCACCGGTTTTGGTTTTATGGGGAGAACGGGCAACATCTGTATGGCAGTTAATGCATGCGATAAAACGATGTCTGGGCTGGTTCTTGTCAAACATGGCAGGTGTAACCTGAAGGCTGATGTCGTTTGTGCCAACTCTTTTTTTTGTTTCAGGCTTTCTGTGGCAATCATAACAAAAAGCCCTGGAAGCAATAACACCCTCGTTGGTATTAATATTGGGTGCCCTGTGGCAGTTGATACAAACCAAAGGTTCCGGGGCAGGTTCAGCAACGAGCGTTGCAGCCTTTAAACCAGGATGATTTGCAGCAACAGCCGGCGTATTGTTTAACGCTGCCATGAAAATCAGCAAAGCAGCACCGGCTAAAATAGATAATATTCTTTTCGAATTCATAAGGTCCCCATTGAAATTTTAATTGTCTTCATCAACCAGGTTAATCTTTCATCATCTGTTGCCGTTTCCATTCTTCAGGATGATCTTCCATGAATCTTTTTTTTTCAATTTTTCCTGTAAAAATAGTTTTTTCCATGGGAAAAATATCCGGGACAAGATGGGTATCAGACATATGGACCAGACCAATATACATCACTGCCAATACAGCTTCATGGAAATGAAAATGGGCGGCAATATTTATAAAATACCCGGGGAATATACCGGTAAAAGCTTCCGGAAACCACATCATAAGGCCTGTAATGCCCATAGTCTGCATCCCGAGCATAACTGCCCAGTAATCCACCTTTTGAAGATAGCTGTAACGGTCAAATAAGGGAGGCGTGCCCTTGTTGAATACATATCTTAAATTCTGATACATATCTTTTATGTCTTTTTTCCCGGGCAGAATGGAATCCGGGCCTGACAATTTCTGTTTTAATACGATTTTATAATAAAAAAGCCAGGAAACATGCGTCAATATCCCCATATACAGGAATACCGCACAAAATCTATGAACCCTTCCCAGGATACCTGCCCCTCCCATGACAGAGACCCAGAAACCTGCCCACCCGAATCCGCTGAAATAAAGGAGAAAGCCGGTAATGGCAAGAAATGTAAAATTCACAATAATGATGATGTGCAGGATCCTGTGCAAAACATGAAAGCGCTGATAATGTTTCCGGGGATTTGAGTTCGTGTCCATTATTTATGTCTCCTCAATTTTTTGTGGAGTTTCCTTAACATCAGAAGACCTGTGTGCATGTAGAAAAATACAAGTACAATAACAACAAAAACAAGTGACAAGGTGCCCAGCCAATGTATCCATTTAAGAGACGATTTTTTTGTCTCATTTTTCAAGGCAATCGTCTTTGTGCTGTCGTGGATGATAATATTTGCAAATTCAGGCGTTGCATCAAAATGGCATCGCCTGCAGGCATTCAGCGCCACATCTTTATCTTTTAGAGAAAGAGTGGTGTGGGCACCATGACAGTCCGTGCAGAATGCGGCTTTATCATATCCCAGGTTTACCGCAGCTTTACCGTGGTAATCGGCAAGAAAACTTCTTTTTTGTTCCGGGTGGCAGGCCCCGCAGGTTTCAGTCATCTGTTTACCGATTTGGGCACGGCTCAGGTGTGATCCTGAATAATGGGCAGAATGACAATCCCCGCAGTTAGGTGCCTCACCGGTTTTTGACGGGGTGCCGCTTAATTTTTCTTTGGCCGCAGCCTTTGCATGTTCCCCTTTAAGGAAGCGCTTATAGGCAGTTTTATGACATTTCTGACAGGCCTGGTAGTCAAAATCTCTTTTGATTCGGGTTTTAAGAAAACTAGCCGCACCAGGATCAGGGTGGGGGGCTTTCATGCTGTTCATCGGCCCGTGACAGTCTTCACACTTGAGACTGCCATGGGCTGCGGCAGTATATTGGTTCATATCCACAAACCAGGTGGAAAGGGGTGCGGTACCGGTTCCGGCCCTGGCACTGGAAAACCATGCAATGACCAGAAAAAAATACCCGGCTGTTAACAGCGGATAGATCCATCCGGTTTGCAGTTTAGCTTTTATTCTTAGAATTCCGGTTTGCAATTTCATCTCCTGTTGTGAAAATTATAGTGTTCGCCTGTTGCCTGCCAATATTTTATTGTAATATAACAGTTTAACCTTATTGGTTGATACCATTAGACAGAGTTGCAAAATACAGGTCAAAAAAAGAAATGGACAGGATATGCAGCAAATCGAATATGCTGATTGCTGTTTTAAGACTGTCCCGGTTCCCATCAATCTGCTGTTTTATCCTGCGCAATTCAATGGTTATCCTGCCGGCAGCATGGGTGATCCTGTCGTAAAGGCCTGGCCCAAGTATCAGCACCTTGTTTTTTTCAAGGGATTTGAGCCGTTTCCACATGGCTTCAAGATAAACCCGTATTTTTTGCGGTTCATATACTTTTTGACCGATCAGCCACCGGACAGGCAAAAATTCAAGGCTGCCTGCCACAATTCTGGAGTTGCTCAGTTCTCTCCTGATGGATAAAATAAGTTCCTTTGCCTTTTTTCCTGTTAATTTCTCTTTTGCAGGAAAGCAGGCCTTGTCTGTTTTTAAATCAATATAATCATAAGCCATACCTGTTTCCCGGATCACGGCATCTATGATAAACCGGTTAGCCTGTTTGAATCCAGGGTGTTCAAGGTGAGGGCCCAGAAGATAAAAACACCCTTTCTTAAACGGGACCCTTACAATGGCTCCATTACCCATAAGTGTTTTTTCAGCAATCTTCCGACTTGTAAAAAAAGAGGTTTTAGGGGTAAACCCCTCATAAACTGCCAGCACCCAGGAGGGATCATGCGCTTTCATCCCGGGTCCCCCATAAAGAGGGGCATTGAACCGGATCTTCCTGTCTTTGTCAAAAAAACAAGTTGTTTTCAAAGAAACTGCCTCCCTGACCGGGTGAAACACAAAATCATAGCCATAGGCTGCACAGGATTTACAGATCTCAATTTCCGCACCGGGAAAAAGTTTACTCAAATTTGTGATCTTAACATCCACAAAATTGAACAGGTCAAGGGGGGGTTTTGAAGACCGCATGGGAAGATAGGCCCCTGCACAGGAGCCAATATAAATTCCACCCTGTTCAACAAATGATCTGATGTTCCGCCCGCCTTTTTCCCCCAGGCTCTTTGCCACAGCAAAGGTATCCCCGCCGGATACGACCAGGACATCAAGGGATTTAATATCATTATTCCGTACTAAAACTTCGTTTGGAAAAACAAAATCACAAAACCCTGCTTTCTCAAACAGATCAACAAACCAGAGCCAGGAATGAGAGGTTCCTGACCCTGCATATATCCCTATTTTCGGATATTTCATTTTTCACCCGAGAATAGTGTCAACGACCGCATCCAGGGTTTCCCGGGTTAATTCAATGTCTGTTCCCAGGCTTGCAAGTTCCAGCATATTTTCTTCAGTGAGTTCAGGGCACATGAGAGAAAACATCGGCTGGATACCGAATATCATGGATACGGCCTGTCTTCTTTCCCACCAGGCAATGGTCCCATCTTCACCAGCCAGGCCAAAATCATTAAAAACCGGACCTGCCGGGCACCAGGGTGAAAAAATACCCCGGCCGGGAATGGTAATTTCACCGGATATTGAATCAAAGGAGGCTGTTATCTCTTCCAGGGTTGTTTTTCCGCTCAGTTTGGCAACCGCAAAAGGGTCAATTCCATATTTTGCGCATGCTTTTAAGGCAGAACCGGCATCTTTAGCTGAAAAGCCTGAATTTTTAAACCCGAGCAGGGCATAAAGATCGGAAACCAGGACCCCTGGCTCTTCCTTTTTTGATTCCTCAAGCAGGCCAGGATCTTCATCAAGAAAGAGTGCCGTATTGCTTGCATAAGGCGTAAAATAGTCGGCGCTGTGGCGGTGGGTAACAGGATCGATCCATTCATCGACCCCCTCTTCACCCAGGGCAGTAAGAATCGGTGCAAGTCCTTTTTTCCCAAGAAACTTATTCTCCTTGACCTCTTTGAGTATTTCAAGGGAACGCTCCACATAATCTTCTGGCTCGGCAACCTCTATCAGGCCCATCCCCCTGAAGGCAAACCCTTTCAGGTTCCTGCTCCCGAACAGTTTGCCAAAACCGAACCGGTCGGGGCTGTTCCAGTGGTTATAACAGACCTGGGCATAATCAGAACCGTTTTCACCGGCAGGGCCGATCAACATGGTCTGGAGAAGGTCGTCCCCTACAAATTTTCTCAGCTCGTCAGTTGCTTCCCACACATCTTTGCCCCACAGGTCAGCTGCATCAGATATATCTGCCACTCCGTCATGAATCCATAAATATACAGGAGATTCAGACCTGCCTTTGACCACGATATAATCAAACCCGGCATATTTAATTTCCACACCTAGCTTATAGATAACGGGACAATGGCAGACTTTTCCCGTTACCGGGCTTTTTGCCGTTATCTGTCCCGAGGCTGAGGCAGGGTATGTTGTGCCGGTAAGCAACCCGGTTCCAATCACAATGGGGTCCTCTTCTTTATACTTATCATATAAATACGTTGTCATCCCGATGCCACCGATTTTCTCTTTGACAAGGGTTTCATCCAGGTCTTCTTCTTCAACTTCTGCGGCGTTTAAATCGATAATAAGAATCTTATCGGTTGATAAATATTCCATGCTACTCTCTCCTTTTTATATGAAAGAACATACCAAACCAATCAGGTTCTTTCATGATTCGTTGCGGGCGCACCGGGATGAAAAATCAAGGCAGCCCGTGGCTGTTAGTCCAGCTCAATTGCATCTGCCGGGCAAAATGCAACGCACATGGGCCCGTAGTCATCCATATCTTCACAAAGGTCACAGCCCTCCCTGAGCAGCATGGGTTTTGCCGAGGCATCCGCTTCCTTGTCAGGATCAGCCTCTTCCCCGATCTTATTTATTTCAAGTCCTTCAGGACGTGCAACAATCAGCACATCATCCTCTTTAAGAAGTACGCCGAAATAATCTTTTCTTTCCCGGGCTCTATAGGCGACAATACATGCCGAGAGAAAGGCAAAACCATCATCTCTGTGATAACTGCACACCATTTCACAGGCCATGCAATTGGTACATTTTAAGGCATTGATTTTGATTCCCATTTTATTTCCTTATCTATAATTTGGATTGATTAATTCGAAATTATAACCAGCATAATTTTTATGCCGATATAATATTCATACCGCCACAATATCAAGTGCATCTTCTTCGTAGTCAATAGAAAAAAAAATGTCAATAGAAAATATTAAAACATCTGATCTTTTAATATTTAAAATATTGCTTGACAATAATAAATGAAAATGTAATCGAAGGGTTATGCACATAAATTTATAGATGCAATTGGAGAAAAAATAAGACCATGGGGTTCAAATTCGAAACGGTAAAAGCCAACAGGATATCCCAGAACATTGTTGAACAAATTCGAGGCGCTATTTTAGCCAAGGAATTAAAAATCGGAGACCAGCTTCCCTCTGAAAAAGATTTTGCCAAGCATTTCGGTGTCAGCAAATCATCCCTTAGAGAAGCCTACAGGGTTCTGGAGGCATACGGCCTTCTGGAAATCCGCCAGGGCATGTCAGGAGGTGCCTTTATCAAAGAGGTTGATCTTACAACAGTAAAAGACAGCCTTGTAAATTACTTCTTTTTTCAAAATCCCGGGATCAGGGAATATACACAGATCAGGACCTTTATTGAACCCCAGATCGTTAAAATCTGTGCTGAAAAAATCACAGTTGAAGATATTGAATATCTTGAAAATAATATTTTGGCCATGGAACAGGAACCGGATGGCAAACACTTCATAAGTGACCTTGACATTGCTTTCCACAAAAAACTTGTTGATATTTCAAAAAATAAAATTATCAGCCTGATTGTCGAAAGTGTCCAGGCTGCATTAATCAACATTAAAAGGATAGTCCACACAGATGAGCAATTCTTAAAAATGGTCTGCGACGGCCATAAAAAAATTGTCAATGCATTGCGGGAGTCTGATCCCAAAAAGGCGAGCGAAGCAATGCTGGATCATATCAATGAAGTGGAAAAAGGGATGATGGCCAGCAAAAAGGGGAGTATGATTATTACTGAAAAAGGCTTATTGAAGCAAGACCGGGGAAGTAAATAGTTCCTGTAGTATTTACCACGTATTAAGTGCAATAAAAAAATGGATTTTGCCTGGAGTTTAAAAAAACCCGGGGACAATCAGTCTTATAGTTGCGCCTGTAATATGTGGGCTGAAGATATTAAAGAATCTGGGGTACTTGATAACCAGAATAATTTATCAGGAGGGAATAAATGACCGAAATGTCAACAGAATCAAAAATTGATTCTCTAATCACAAAAAAATTATGTAAAATTGTCGGTGAAAAAAATGCAACCGATATGAAACACATCCGCTATGCTTACTCTTATGACCTGTCCTTTGTAAAGCCGAAGCTGCCGGATTATGTCGTGATGCCGACAAGTGTCGAACAGGTTCAAAAAATAATGGAATTTGCCAACCAGGAAAAAATTTCTGTCACACCGTTTACAGCCGGGACCAATATCGGCGGCCTTTGTATACCGGAAAACGGTGGCATTCTGCTGGATATGAAAAGGATGAACAATATTATCCGTATTGATGAAGAATCCCACTATACCATTATTGAGCCAGGGGTCTCCCATGCAAAGCTTGCCAGCGCGCTTGCAAAATACAATCTAAGATGGAGCTGGCCCGTGGGGCCGCCCTCCGCATCTGTATCTTCCAATGCCATATGTCACGGGATAGGCGGGCTGAGTGCCCGGTATGGCCTTAACAGTGAGGAAATAACCAGCATGGAAGTCGTGCTGCCCACAGGAGAGCTGGTCCGGGTCGGGTCCTGCGCCATCCAGGAAGATGCCTGGCACAGTTGCCTTCCTTTGCCAAGAATGGACGGTCTGTTCACAGGGTGGCTTGGCACCACCGGGATTATAACGAAAATCGGCCTTCGCGTACACCCTGTTCCGCCAATACTGAAAGTGTTTACAGCATCGACACAGACACTGGGCCACATGGCATCCTATCTTCGCACCCTTGGAAATTATGAAATATGTGATGACCTTACAGGGGTCTCCTGGTGGCTTTCACAAGTCCCTATCCCATATCCCTACAAGCCTAAACCTGATGATGCTCCGGAATGGATCTCTTTTGCCACGACATTTTCCTGGACTGAGAAAGAAAAACAGGCCAGAGAAGAAATCTGGAGAATGGTTGTTGATGAAGAAACCAAAAATGGCTCGTCCTTAAAAGAAACTGTCTATCCTGAAGAAGCCTTAAAGGCAAGGACCCAGCTGCCCAGCCAGATCGTGGGATCAACCAAGAATTATACCAAACAGGCAGGAGCCGGCATTTCATGGCCCGGAACCTTTACTCCCCTTAACAAATGGGAACCTGTTTATGATGAATGGAAAAAAATCCTGACGGCCCGGAACCTGTCTCCTTCGGTCCGTGTCACCAACTACAGGGGTGTTCATTATGGCATGCTGAGAGCCATGATACCTTTCCCGAAAAAGGACCCCGCCTCAATCGAAAATGCAAGGCAGGCCATTGTGGAATGTCTGAAAGTCGATCTTGATAACGGCGGGATTCCATACAAACCACCGGTTGACTTCGGAGTGGAGATAAATAAAAGGGCGCACCCGGGGTATGTCGAGCTGTTAAAAAGGACAAAGAACATGCTTGACCCCAATAACATTATGAATACAGGTAAGCTGGCCCTTTAAACGCCATGCATTCCTGTAAATAAAAAATTTATGTCGTAAATATATCTGGAGGCTTTTATGAAGTGGGATATTCCTTCACTTGAAGAATTAGAAGACGCAGTATGGAAATGCACTGCATGTGGTAATTGTAAAACAGCTTATGATTTCGGCCCCCCGCCCACCTATGGGGAAATCTGCCCGGCCGGCGTGGAATTCGGATTTGACGGGAACATGGCATCCAAGGGCAAAATTGCCTTTGCCAGGGGAATCCTTGACGGTCAGCTTACATGGACACAGGATTTTGTAGATGCCATCTATAAATGCACTATCTGCGGTGGATGCCAGAACCAGTGTGAACTGGATCACAAACCGGTCATTCCGGAAATCATCGAGTCCATGAGGCGTAAAGCAGTCAAGGATGGTGTTGGTCCCATGCCGACCCAGAAAGTGATTGCCCAGTCCATGAGAAGTTATAATAACCCGTACCAGGGCCCGAGACGGGTCCGGACCGACTGGACCCGGCCTTTTAAAAAAGCAAAAAACCCCATTAAAAATATAATGAAAAAAAATGCCCCCATCCTGTTCTATGTGGGTTGCACCGGGGCTTTTAACCTGCCGGTCAGAAATTTTCCCGTGGCAACGGCTTCCATCTTCCAGAAGCTCGGTCTTGATTTCGGTATTCTCGGAGAAAATGAAATCTGCTGCGGCTCGACAGCGATGCGGCTGGGAGATGTGGATGAATTTAAACGTGTGGCTGAAACCAATATGAAAACATTCAAGGACCTTAAAGACAACCATGGGGTTGAAACAATCGTTACCTCCTGCGCAGGGTGCTACAGGGCCATGAAAAAGGATTACAGTCTTGCTGCTGAATATGAGGACTGCATGGACGGCCTTAAAATCATCCATACCACGGATTTTCTTTTTAATTATTTTAAAGAAGGCAAGATAAAATTTACAAAGGAAGTTCCCTGGAAGGTGACTTATCACGACCCATGCCACACCGGCAGGCATTTGATCGATTTTGATATTGATGAAGATGGTTCCCGGCAGTGGAAAGGCTCATACCTTGGAAAGAGTGAAGACAACTGCCTTTATGATATCCCCAGGGAAATGCTCAAGGCTATCCCGGGTATTGATTTCAGGGAAATGGGAAGAATACGCAGTAATTCCTATTGTTGTGGCGGCGGCGGCGGTGTCATGACAGGATATGGAGACTGGGCTGCAAAAAATGCAGGACTAAGGATACAGGAAGGTCTGGACACTGGTGCGGAACAGATGGTTTCCATCTGCCCGTTCTGTCATTACAACCTGAATGAAGGTTCCAAAAGAATTAAAAGTGACATGAAGGTCTATGACCTGGTCGAGCTTATAGATATGGCTCTGTAACAGGGCAGGCAAACCAATGGTTATTAGATCCTATGATATTGGTCTGACATAAGTTGCTGTTCATAGGGTAAACCGCAGCATCCCATCAATAAATGGGCCGTATGAACAGTTTTTTTTAATCATATAAAAAGGAGGAAATGGATGAGTGCTTTGCAAGAGAACGGGCAGGAACTGCCCTACGCAGGGGGGATTTTAAAACTGCGTATTCCGTTTGTTCATTACAGGATTGAGTATCAGGATTTTATTCAGGGGGCTATTTTAAGCTGTGTGCCGTTGGGTATCACAGCCGCCATGGTAAAAGTTTTAGGGATACCCATTGAAGTTGCTGTATTAATGGTTGTCATCAACAATTTTCTTTACCTTTTGCATACTTCTTTCGGAGATCCTTCTGTCAGTGGATGGATTACCGCCGGAATTCCACTTTACATCTCATATTTGACCGGATTTGCACCAGGCCCGGAAAGGATAAAGGCGCTGATCGCCTTACAGGTGCTTGTAGGCGGCATATTCCTTGTGCTGGGGGTCACGGGTATCACGCGCTGGGTAATCCGGCATTTCCCCATATCCATGCGGTCCGGGATTCTTCTGGGGGCCGGTTTTGCTTCTTTAATGCGGGTATTTAATCCGGCCCAGCCGTTTATGGGAAAAATGCCCATTGCATTTATCATTGCCTCCCTGGGAAGCTTTTTTATCCTGTTTTCAGCCAAAGCTCTGCGCTTCAGGGCCCAATCCAGCCTGTTTGCCTGGGTTGCCGGATTCGGTATCGCACCGGGATTTGTCATCGGGTATATCTGCGGGCTTCTCACTGGTGAAATTGCACCACCCACCGGCGTTTTCGACCGGTTCATCATTGCCACGCCCCTGGGTGACATGGTCTCATCCTTTACAGCCCTTGGGATTGGAATGCCGTCGGCCAGCCAGTGGGTTGCTGCGATTTCCCTTGCCATTGTGGCATATGTTCTGGCCTTTGGGGACATTCTGGTCCTGGAAGCCATGATTGATGACTGCAATAAGTCCCGTCCCGATGAAAACGTTGTTTTCGAGGTACCTCGGAACCATGTCATCACCGCGTTCAGAAATATTTTCCAGGGCATCTGCGTTCCTTTTCTCCCCCTGTGCGGACCACAGTGGACAGGCGGACAGGCACTGGTAGTCAACCGGTTTAAACATTCAACACCGGAACAGGAGCCCTCCTATTGGGGCGGTGCCACATCAATATTCTGGGGAATGAGCCTGGCCATGATCTTTCATCCCTTTGTCCAGATTGTTCTTCCGGCCAAGCTGATCGGATTCGGACTGACCCTTTTAATACAGGGGTATCTATGCATCTACCTGGCTTTTGCCATGTGCAAGACCAATGTCCAGAGAGGAATTGCAGGGGTTATGGGGGCAGCCCTGGTTTCAGCAAATTATGTAAAATTGTGGGACAGCGCATTCTGGTCAGGACCGACAATGGCACTTATTGCAGGTGCAGTTCTTTTTTTCTTATTGGAATATGACGGATCAAAAGAAGAGGAGACTGTCCAATAAGTCTTCAGGGTGGGTGGCACTTTAGAAAAATCTCACGACCTTTACCTGAACCATAAAGGCATGCCAACCACCCTGAACTTGATAGATTATCATAAATGTATTGCAATCTCAATGAGACAAAGGTGAAACCATGTGGAAAAAAGAAGTCAAAACAAACCTGGGCTTATTTCTAAAAGCAGGACTACCCTTTACTTTATGGGGAATGGGCATTGTTTTTTTGGGTATCTGGATTCTAAAACAGATATTTGCAAAAAATGAATATCTTATGGCAATCCTCTTTGCCTGGCTGGCAATTTTCTGGGTAATCTATCAACCCTTGTTTAAAAATAAAATTGTTAAAATCAAAGCAAGGATGAATAAAAGCTGAAAGATTTTCCAGCAACATACAAATTTACCGGAGGCAGCGATGAATTTAAAAGAAAGGTTTATGAACCAACTTGAAGGAAAAACCGTAGACATGACACCTGTCGGATGTACCACAACTTATGGCATGGTGGATCTGATGAAAAAATGCGGAGCCGAAAGGCCGCTTGCAGATACGGATGCCGAGGCCATGACCACCCTTGCTCTGGCAGGTGAACTTGCCGGATTTGAAATGGTTAAAGCCATGGGCTGGGATATCACACCCATGAGCGAGGCATTTGGATGCGGGCTTGGTGTCCCGCAGATAGATCTCCAGTATTGCATTAAGGTACACCCCTTTGCAGAAAGCCTTGACGGATTGGATTACCCACCTGATTTCCTTGACCGGGGAAGGTTTCCAACCTACAAAAAACAATTTGAACTGCTTAAAAAAGAAGTGGGTGACCAGAAAGTAATTTTCGGTGAATCAGAAGGGGCTTTTACCTGCGCTGCCAACCTTGTAGGAACCGAAAATTTTATGAAATGGACTTTTAAACGGAAAAAAGATGTTGAAAAAATCCTTGATGTAACTAAGCAGGCCATGATTGATGTCATTAACTTTGCTTTTGAAAATGGGGCAGATTATTATGTCATGGCAGAACCTACCGCAGGCCCTGCGCTTATGAGCCCCAGGATGTTTAAAAAATTTGTTGTTCCCATGCTCACCGATGTTGTTGACAGGACAAACGGCCCCCTTGTCCTTCATATTTGCGGCAATACGGATATGATTATCCCTTTGATGTGCGAAACAGGTGTAAAAGGCCTGAGTATTGAGGAGGGTGCAAATATGAAAGAAGCTGCCAGGATTGCCCATGAAAACGGTGTCAGGGTCTTCGGCAATGTCGCCACTGCCACCACCCTTTTTATGGGCACCCCTCAAGAAGCTTATAAAGAATCTTTTGCAGCGCTTGAAAACGGGACGGATTTTCTTTGTCCCGGCTGCGGCATTGCCCCGGGTTCCCCTTTGGAGAATGTACTGCAACTGAAGAAAGCAAGGGATGATTATTTTAAATAAGGTCCGGTTTTACCGGTATGGTCATCACACGATATTGAAACCATGTATAAAATATAGCATTATAAATAAGGTTGTTACGCCAGATATAATCACACCCGATATTAAAAACAATGGAAACTTCGCCACATAAAAAAATAATGTTTTTTGGCTGTCCCATGGATTGCGATGAGAAATATGACTCAATCCAGGAAAAGCTGCATATGCTTTGGATAGCCGAAGGATTTGACGATCCTCTTGACGGGGTAATTGACCACCTTGTTCGCTTTGAAATTCCGGAAAACCTGTGGAAGAACTTAGGTTCATTACCTGTACCGTCCTGGCTTGCACCGAAACCCGGTCCGGAGGATCGATCAAGAATCAATACAAAAAATTTTATTTCTTTTATAGACAGCAATGGCTGCAAAAATTTTGCAGATGAGACAGATCATTTTGTCACTGATCGGATACTGCCCCATATCCCCTGTATGATCGGGATTGACCATTCCCTGACCGGTGGAGTTTATTCGGCATTATGCCGCCACTACGGCAAAGAGAACCTGTCTTTAATTATCATTGACAGTCATACCGATGCAGTCCCCATGTCAGTACTTTCCGGGGCCATCCAATATGATATGGATACCAACCCGGACTCTGTCCATGATGCCAATGATCCGTTCTTGTATAATCGCCCGGATTCTTACAATGCCAGTTCCTTTATACATACACTTATAAAAGAAAAACAGGTGGCTGCAAAAAACCTGTATATTGTCGGGGTAAGCGATTATCCTGATAAAAAATCATTGAGAATCAAAGATCCGAGAATCAAAAAATACACCAATGCGTATGTGGGTCTAAAGCGCAAAGGGGCAACCATTATCACAAAAAAAGACTGCAAATTAACTCCCCGGAAAATCACGGGCTTATTCAAAAAAATCTCAACCCCTTATGTCTATGTTTCCATTGATATGGATATAGGGGCAGGTAATGCACTTGAGGGGGTGAGATTTCGCAATTGGAAAGGTTTAAAGGAAACAAATATATGCAAACTGGCAGATGCTGTGACCAAAATCTTTTCATCGTCAGTTCATCTGGCAGGCATGGATATTTGTGAAATTGATCCACGCAGAGCTGGTGCGGTATATCCTTCCGGCAGGGATCAGACATATAAAATAGCTGCAAACCTGATAAAAAAAATAGGATTTAACCTATGATCGTTAGAAAGGGCCACAATTCCCCCCTTCGGCTAATGTCACATAAGTTATGGAAACTCAACGAGATAACACTAGTAAAGGAGACTCAAATGGAACTAAACAGGTATTATGATATTGAAGATGAATCTTCCGATAACCCTGTAAAAAAACTCAAATATTTTGTTGACGGAGAATTTAAGGTGTCCGCCACAACAAACTATATGGACTGCTGCAATCCTTCGACAGGAGACATTATAGCCCGTGCTCCGCAATGCACGCAAGCAGAGGTGGATATTGCCATAGAGAGCGCAAAAAAAGCATATCCTGTGTGGTCTGAAACACCCGTAAGCAAAAGGGTTCAGGTATTGTACAAGTTCAAGGCCCTTGTTGAAGAACACCTGGAAGAACTGACCTATCTTCTGTGCCAGGAAGAGGGCAAAAACTGGCGGGAATCCATGGGAGACGTGCTAAAAGTAAACGAGGTTGTTGAATTTGCATGTGGTGCCCCCCACCTGATGAAAGGCGAATCTCTCATGAATGCCAGCAATGGCTATGATACCGTCCTCTACCATCACCCCATCGGTGTTTTTGCAGGGATTGCCCCCTGGAATTTTCCAGCCATGATTCCCCACGGGTGGATGTCCCCCATATGCATTGCCACAGGAAACTGCATGGTTCTCAAGGCAGCCAGCTTTGTCCCCCAGTCATCCTTGAGACTTGCCGAGCTCTGGCGTGAAGCAGGCCTGCCCAAAGGCGTCCTCAATATTGTAACTGCAGGAAGGAATGAGGCGGAGATACTCTTAAGACACCCTGATATCAAAGGCGTGAGCTTTGTAGGCTCCACAAATGTCGGCAAACATATATATAAAACAGCTGCTGCCAATGGTAAAAGGGTACAGGCGTTGTGCGAAGCAAAAAATCATGCCCTGGTTCTAAAGGATGCAAAAATTGAAAGAACAGCCATGGGTATTATCAATGCATATTGCGGATGTGCCGGTGCAAGATGCATGGCCTGCCCTGTGATTGTAGTTGAGAACACCATCGCAGACCAGCTGATTGCCTTTCTGAAAGAATTTGTTGCGGAAATGAAACTTGGACCTGCTTATGACCCCGACACCGGCATGGGGCCCGTCATGAATGCCGGCCACCTGAAATTTATTACCGACTGGATTGAAAAAGGGATTGAAGAAGGAGCGGATCTTATTGTTGACGGAAGAAATCCCAAAGTAGAAGGATATGAAAACGGGTTCTACCTGGCACCCACTATTTTTGACAATGTCACTGAAGAGATGACCATTGGCGATCAAGAAATTTTTGGCCCGGTGCTTTGTATCAAACGGGTGGATTCCTTTGAAGAAGGGCTTGCCATCATGAACAAAAGCAGGTTTGCCAATGGTTCTGTAATTTATACCCAGAACGGTCACTATGCCCGTGAGTTTGCATTCCATACTGATGCCGGTATGGTCGGTGTGAATGTCGGCATCCCGGTGCCCCTGGGAATTTTTGGTTTCACCGGCCATAAAGATTCCTTTTTCGGGGATCTCCATGTCATGGGCAGGGACGGGTTCACATTCTTTACTGAAACCAAATGTGTCACCCAGACCTGGTTTCCTGAAACAGGAGGAGACATTGGCAAAGTAGATACCTGGGACGGCACTATTTCATCAATGCCGGCGGAAAAGTAACCCAAAGCTCTTTCAACCGCCCGGGCGGGATGCCTGTATAACAGCGAACCCCTGGCAGGGCGTTTCAAACACAGGTTCGCTGTTATGCCTTTTTTAAGAATTTAACTTGTGGGAAAGAATGATTCCTGGTAAAAATCGTATCGATTATGTTTTTGAATTAAAAATGGAAGGTTCGAAATATGCACCATCTCATTACTGAGATACAGAGCCTGGGTATCAGAGTTCATGGAGGGATGGCCGGGAGAAGAGGGGGTGCAGGCCCTGCCGAAGGACGAGCATTCATCGTTGACGGGGTACCGGTCAGTGTTCCCATTGCAGCCGGTTATGTGGCAGACTCTCCATTTTTCCTGAAAGAGATCAATTCCAAATACAAGCTTTTTAAAAACGACAAAGCAGTCTGCAATGTAAAGATCGTTCCTGAGCCGGAATTCTATGGCAAGACAACTAAAGATGATATCCCTTTTCGACAGATTGCCCTGCTTCATGGCAAAGACTGCCTTGCCACAACCGTATTGCAGCAATGCGTTCATTGGAAACAAAATAATAAATGCAGTTTCTGTGCAACAGAAGTAAGTCTTGCCGGCAAACAAACCATTGCCAGGAAAAAACCGGCCCAACTTGCAATGGTTGCCAAAGCAGCCCGCAAGATGGATGGCGTGACCCATATGGTGCTTACCTCCGGCACAGGAGACCCCCCGGGGAGTGAAATCCCGTACCTGGCTCAATGTGCCCGGGCGATAAAGGCATCTGCCGATATGCCGGTGCAGGTACAGATCGCCCCTCCGCCGGATCTGGAACTTATTGACGAGCTCAAGGACGCAGGGGTCGAATCTATTGGTATCCATATTGAAAGCTTTGATGCTGATATTCTTTCAAAGATAGCACCTGCCAAGGCAAAAACCGGTTTAAACCATTATGAGAAGGCATGGAAAAAAGCAGTGGAACTATTTGGCGTTAACCAGGTCAGCAGCTTTATTATTGCAGGTCTCGGGGAAAGCGCCACATCCATTGCCTGGGGAAGTGAATTCCTTACCGATTTAGGTGTTTACCCTTTTGTAGTCCCTCTTCGGCCTATCCCTGGTTCAAAATTAGAAAAGGCTGCACCTCCTCACCCGGATATCATGAAACAGCTTTACGAAGCCGTCTCTAAAATCCTACAGGCCAAAGGGATTGCCGCAGACAAAATAAAGGCCGGCTGTGCAAGGTGTGGCGCCTGTTCAGCGTTATCCTCCTATGAAGAAAAAACAAATGACCTTATCTGTCACTCCGCCAGGAACCGGTTTGAGAAATCCGAAGCTTTCAAAATCCGAAAGGAAATCTTTGTTCATGAACAGGGGTTATTTAATCAGTCAGATATGGATGAAAATGATCCGGGCTCCATACACCTGGTTGCCAGGCAAAAAGAAAAAATTATCGGAACCGTACGGATATATATTGAAGATACACTGTCAGACCACTGGATTGGTGGCAGACTGGCTGTTAAAAAAGAATTCAGGACCACCCGGGCCGGCTCAGCCCTGGTCAAAGAGGCAATGAAACGGGTAAAAAAAAAAGGATGCCGGCTGTTTACAGCCCATATCCAGGAAAAAAATATTCCGTTTTTCTTAAAACTCGGGTGGAAGCCCATGGAACCGGTTAAACCCCATTTCGGGCATCCCCATCAAAAAATGCAGGCAAATCTGGACCTTGTCCCGGAAGATATTTAAATATGGAAAAGATAAATTTAGACCGCATAGTCGAATCTGTCAGAACTTATGTTGGCCTTGTACGCAAAAGCCCCATTAAAGATGTGGTGGAAAAACTTCATTCCACCCACAAGTATGGGGAAGCCCTGCCCAATTTCGGTGATGATGCCGCTGTTATCCCTTTTAAGGATGAATACCTGCTTCTTGCAACAGACGGAATGATGACCGGCCTGATTATAAATGAGCCCTATGCTGCCGGCAAGGCCTCGGTCATGGTAACCGTGAATGACATTTATTCCATGGGCGGCCGCCCCATCGGCATGGTCAATGTCCTGGCAAGTGGCGATGAAAAGCAACGCGCCCTTATCGTGGATGGCATTGAAAGAGGATGCCATAAACTTCAGGTTCCCATGTTGGGAGGCCACCTGCATCCCGACCCCGAAATTGAAATCCCATCATTGAGCGTAGCCATCCTGGGAGTGGCGAAAAAACCCCTTAGAAGCCATCAGGCCATGGAAGGTGACGACCTGATCCTGGCCGTGGACCTCAATGGCAGTCGCGGCTGCCGATCTGTTATCAGCTGGGATGCAAATTCGGGCAAAACCGCGGAAGAATTGCTTTACCGGCTTGAGGTATTGCCTTTGATTGCAGAACTAGAATTGTCCTGTGCAGCAAAGGATATCAGTAATGCCGGTATCCTGGGAACTGTCTCAATTTTCCTGGAAAACTCGGGAAAAGGGGGAAACATCAATCTTGATACCATCCCAAGACCTGAGTCCATTGACCTTAAAGACTGGCTTCACTGTTTCCAGAGTTTTGGCTTTATCCTTGCTGTAAACCCTGAAAATTCAAGGTCTGTCCTTGAATTATTTTCAAGCCGGGATATTGATGCCGCCATTATTGGCACAGTCGCCCGGAAGGACCGGGTTGTTCTGAACCATGGTACAACATCCAGGGTATTGTTTGATTTTAAAACCGATAAAATCACAGGTATCCGGTATAAAGGATCGAATGAACAAAAAAGCCTTGAAAAAGACTAAACATTATTAATCCGGGAGGAAACCCCATCATGTTTATTAACGGAAAATGGAAACAAGCGGAAAATAATTCAACATTTGATGTGCTTAACCCGGCAACAGGGGAAGTCATTACCCGGGTGGCAAACGGCAGTGCCAAAGATATATCAGATGCCATTAAGGCAGCAGACACAGCTTTTGAGGCCTGGTCATCCAAAACCTCCTACCAGCGGTCACACTATTTATACACGGCCTGGAAACTTATGATGGATAAAAAAGAGGACCTGGCACGACTCATGACCGAAGAACAGGGCAAACCCTTGGTTGCCGCCCGCAACGAAGTCCAGTATGGTGCTGATTTTTTATTATGGTTTGGCGAAGAAGCCAAGCGGGTATACGGGCAAACCATTCCTTCCGCAAGACCGGACCAGCGGTTCATTGTTTTAAAACAGCCTGTGGGCGTAGTTGGGGCCATCACACCATGGAATTATCCTGTTTCCATGATTACAAGAAAAATGGCCCCTGCCCTTGCTGCAGGATGTACCATTGTACTCAAACCTGCCGAGGCAACCCCTCTTTGTGCCATGGAGATGTTTAAAATTTTTGAGGAAGCAGGCATACCGGCCGGCGTGGTAAATCTTATCACCACTCTTGATCCGAAACCTGTAGGGGTACAGTTTACTTCCAACCCGGTTATCCAAAAATTGACGTTCACAGGCTCAACAAAGGTGGGGAAGATGCTGGCCAAAGAAGCGGCACAGCACATGAAGCGGGTCTCGTTGGAACTTGGAGGCCATGCCCCGTTTATTGTTTACGATGATGCAGATCCTGTCCATGCTGCCAAAGGAGCGGTTCTTGTAAAATTCTTAAATACGGGCCAGGCCTGTATCAGCCCTAACAGGATCTTTGTTCCCCGCCACATGGTGGACGATTTTACAAAAGAATTTTCAAGCCGTGTCAATGCCATGAAAGCCGGGAATGGAATGGACAAAGGGGTCAGGATCGGCCCCCTTGTCGGGCCTGATGCTGTTTTAAAGGTTGAAAACCAGGTGAAAGATGCCCTGAGCAAAGGCGCCAAACTCATTACAGGCGGCAAAAGACTTACAGACGGCCCCCTTGAAAAGGGTTATTTTTATGCCCCCACCGTGCTGACCCGTGTTACCCGGGATATGCTGATCTTTCGGGAAGAAACCTTTGGGCCTGTTGCTCCCATCATTGCCTATGACCCGGAAGATGACGTCATTAAGATGGCCAACGACACGGCATACGGGCTTGCCGCCTATGTATATACAAAAAGCACTTCCCGTGCCATGACAGCGTTTGAACGTCTCAAATTCGGAATTATCGGGATCAATGACATCAATCCTACCTCAGCAGCCGCACCGTTTGGCGGGATGAAAGAAAGCGGCATGGGCAGGGAAGGGGCAAAAGAAGGCATAAACGAGTATCTGGAAACCAAACTTGGTGGTTTTTCCATTTGAATGAAAATGTTTAAAGGATAACTACTAGAAAATGCCATGCCAGGAAGATATATTAACGGCCTTGACACAGGCCGTGATCAAATTCAGAGAAAAGGACTGTAAAGATGCAGCCAGGAAAGCCCTGGACCAGGGGGTTGATCCTATGATTGCAGTGAATCACGGGCTGATGCCAGGCATGAAAAAAGTAGGAATATTGTTTGATACCAATGAATACTTTGTCCCTGAAGTGATGTTGAGTACGGATGCCTTTTACGCAGCGTTTGAAATTCTACGCCCGCATATCCCTAAAAAACGACAGGAATCAGAACTTTCAATAGTAATCGGATCTATCCAAGGTGACATTCATGATATTGGAAAAAACCTTGTAAAGATAATGTTTGAGGCTGAAGGATGGGAAGTTCATGATCTTGGCCGGGATGTCCCGCTTGAACAGTTTGTGGAAAAACACCTTGAAGTCAAGTCAGATGTGATTGCGATCTCCGCCATGATGACAACCACCATGATGGGAATGAAAAAAGTGATTGCCTTGGCCAAGAAGGAGAGCCCGGAGTGCCTTGTCATGGTTGGCGGTGCTTCGGTTACAAGAGAAATCGCTGATCTTTTCGGTGCGGACGGATATGCCAGGTCTTCCGGTGTTGCTGTTGCCGAATGCCGTAAAATGGTAAAACAATATCACACATTTAAACAAAAATTAAAATAAAATCATCTTTTTTTCATCCCAAAAACATCCCAAAGACGATTTACACGGTTTACAATCTCCTGCTACGGTCACACTTATTAATGAATCCCATTAATTTGGAAAAATGTCAGAGATCTAAACATATTACACAATGCAGGAGGGAAGATGTTTCAATTTCAAAAAGAACAGAAAGTGTGTGAAATTGGTGGTGTAAAATTCGGCGGGCAGCCTGGAGATTATCCAACTGTTGTCTGTAACTCAATATTTCAAAAGGGTGATAAAATTTTCCCCGGAAAACGCAAAGACGGGTTTGATGAAAAAATGGCCGCAGGCCTGTTAAAGACCCAGGACAGGCTCACCGGAGAAACAGGAATTCCTGGCATGGCAGATATTGTTGCCAATACCGGCGCGGAATTCAAAACCTTTATCGACTTTGTTGTGGACAACTCTGATATGCCGTTCTGCATTGATGCCTGGACATTACAACCCAAACTGGAGGCTGCTGCCTATTGTGCTGAAAAAGGGCTTCTTGACCGCATGTTTTATAACAGCATCACAGTATGGGAGCAGGATCTTGATACGGAAATCAGTGAAATAGCCAAAATTGGTGTAAAAAATGTTCTTCTGGTTGCCTTTGACCAGGACGATCAAATGCCCACAGGCAGGATTAAAGGGACCCGGAAACTGCTGGATGCCATTGAAAAAAACAGTGCCCAATTTGAAAATATTTTTGTTGATACTTCGGTCATGAATGGTCCTGCCACAGCCCTTTGCGGCATTGCCAACAAAATGATCAAGGAAAAATGGGGACTTCCCACAGGATCTGCACCTTCCAACGGATCTTACATGTGGAAAGAAGCCAGGGAAAAATGGGGGTTTAAAGGATGGTCTGCCGCAGATGCCGCCCTTGAGTCCCTGGCTGCATTCATGACCCATGACATGATTTTTTCAGGGCCCATGGTGGGTGCCCAGAGAATCATGCCGGCCATTGCCATGGCCAATGCATTCCAGGCAACAGCGGTTTACAGTGAGACCGGACGTCTGCCCAAGGAAATGAGTCACCCGCTTTTCAAATTGTTCCCTGATTTTGTGGAGAACCTTAAAACCATCTCATCATCCGACTGATTAAGACAAATAAAAGCAGATAACCCAAATACTTGAGAGGAAAACCTATGTCAGAACTTACCGGAAAACAAAGAGTTCAAAAATTGTTCAAACGTGAACCCGTGGATACAATGCCCTGTTTCAGCGGCCAGGGGGCTGTTGTGATCCAGGCCATTGAAAAAATGGAAACCCAGTTTGCCAAAATCCATACCGATGCATGGCTGATGGCTGAATCCGCTATTACATCCGCCCGATTATTTAATATGGATGGCGTTGTTATTCCCTATGATATGGCTGCTGTAGCAGAAGCCATGGGCCGGGGCATTTCTCTTTATGAAAACGCAGAAGGCATTATCTATCCCACCGTTCCCAACAAATGGAAAGACCTGGACGAGATTGATATCCCAAAAGATTATATGAATCAGGGACGGCTTCCCATGATTGACGAAGCATTTAAAATCATTAAAGAAGAAGCACCGGACCTTGCCGTGGGGGCATGGGTTTTAGGACCGTTTACCCTTGCAGGACAGATCATGGAGCTGGATATTCTTTTAAAAGGATTAAAAAAGAAAAAAGACCAGACAGCAAAATTTCTTGAACAGGTAACAACAGTGACCATTGATATGTGCAAGCATTACCAGGACCTGGGTGTAGACTTCATTAATGTCAGGGAAATGGGATCGGGAACAGATCTTTTGTCCCCCCGCATGTGGAAAACCCTGGTGGGTCCGAACCTGAAAAAAGTATTTGACTCCATCACCCTGGTTCCGTCTGTGAATCATATTTGCGGTTCAACAGATATGATTATAGAAATGATGCATGAATGCGGTGCCAGTGCACTGTCTGTGGACCAGAAAAACAATGTGGTTGAAACCCGTAAAAAACTTGGCAATGATGTGCTTTTATTCGGTAATTTTGATCCTTACAACACATTGGCCCAGCTTGAAGATGTAACGGAAGTGGAAACGATCATCAAACAATGCATTGATAGCGGTATAGATTCAGTCTGGCCGGGGTGTGATATCTGGCCTGATATTAAACCTGCCAATATGGAAGCCTATGTCAGGACGGTCAGGGAATATGGCAAGAAAGCATCACCCGCTGTCGGAAGAATTTAAAAAAGGAGATAAAAAAATGTCCACACAAGAAGAAATCTTAGCAAAATTAAAAGAAGCGGTAGTTGAGTATGAAGAAGATGATTGTGCTGAAGCAGCCCAGGAGGCTCTTGATGAAGGGGTAGACCCCATGGTTGCCGTAATGGACGGGCTTGCCGCAGGCATGGAAGAAGTAGGGGTCCTGTTTGACACCAATGAATACTTTGTTCCTGAAGTATTAATGTGTGCAGATGCACTTTATAAAGGCCTGGATATCCTGCGCCCCCATATCACGCTTGATACTGACGCCCCCAAGGCATCTGTGGTTATCGGCTCCATCCAGGGTGATGTTCATGACATCGGCAAAAACCTTGTTAAAATGATGTTTGACGTAGCAGGTTGGGATGTCCATGATCTTGGCCGTGATGTTCCTTTGGAAGATTTTGTTAAAAAGCAGCTGGACGTGAAATCAGATGTTCTGGCCATGTCTGCCATGATGACCACAACCATGATGGGAATGAAAAAAGTAATTGCCATGGTCAAGGAAAAAAACCCGGACTGCCTGATTATGCTGGGTGGAGCTCCTGTAACCCGTGATGTTGCCAACCTTTTCGGGGCGGACGGATATGCCGAGTCTGCCGGCAATGCAGTATCCGAAGGAATTAAAATGATCGGGCGGTTAAGAGAATTCCAGAAAGGCGAGATCAAGTAATCAAAGGAGCTTAAAATATATGGCACAAGAAACTGTAAATGTGATATTTCAGCCCTCCGGCCGGCGTGGTAAAGTTCCAAAAGGGTGTAACATTATAGAGGCCTCAAGACTCATAGGCGTGGATATCGAAGCCCTTTGCGGCGAAAAAAAAGTATGCGGAAAATGCATTGTCCGTGTTGAAGAAGGCCATTTTGAAAAATATAATATCCAGTCTTCCATGGATCATGTCACCCCATGGCAGGAGGAACTTGAAGCAAAGTTCATTAATGCTGAAGACCGGGAAAAAGGGTTCAGGCTGGGATGTGTTGCAAATATAGAGGAAGATATCCTGGTATTTGTACCGGAAGAATCCCGTGCAGGCAAACAGGTGGTTTCCAAGGCTGCCCGTGACATCAATATTGATTTTGACCCGGCCATCAAACTGTATACAATCAAATTGAAAAAACCTGATTTCGAAGATAAAGTCGGTGACTGGGAGCGCCTGTGCAACGGCCTGACAAGGGAATACGGACTGACAGGCCTCACCCTTGATATTCTTACCTTAAGAACACTTCCCGGCGCACTCAGGGCAAAGGACTGGGTCGTTACCGTCAGTGTCTGGAATGACAAGGAAGTTATCCGTATCCAGCCAGGTAAGGTTAAACACGCCTATGGAATCGCCATTGACGTAGGAACCACAACCTGTGCAGGGTATTTGTGCGACCTGACCACCATGGAAGTTATCAGTACATCCTCCCTCATGAATCCCCAGTGTAAATACGGTGAGGATGTCATGGCCCGGATCACCTTTCACATGACAACGCCCGGCGGCCTTAAACGGATGAGCGATGATATAATTGAAGGGATCAATTCTTTGATTAAAAAAGCCATTGCACAAACCCATCCTGAAAAGAAAAAAATCAGGAAAAAGAAAGGCCAGGAAGGATCAGACGGCCCGGATGAGTACAGGGAAATCATTGAGGAAGGCGCTGAATATCTCAGGATAAACAAGGAAGATATCGAAGATGTCACCATCGGGTTCAACACGGCCATGCACCATATCCTGCTGGGCCTTGACCCGGAACCTGTCGGACTTGCGCCCTTTCCGCCGGTGATCCACCACAGCCTGGATATCAAGGCAAGGGATCTTTGTATTGATATTAACCCGTCTTCCTATATCTTTGCCATGCCAAACGAAGCAGGCTTTGTGGGCGGAGACAATGTGGGAGTGCTCCTGGCTGAAGAACCCTACAAAAGCGATGAAATCCAGTTGATTATTGATATCGGCACCAACGGCGAGCTGATTTTAGGCAACCGGCATAAGCTGTATTCTTCTTCCTGTGCCACCGGCCCTGCCATGGAAGGGGCACAGCTTGCCTTTGGGATGCGTGCAGCCCCGGGGGCCATTGAGCGCATTGAAATTGACCCTGAGACCCAGGATGTGGACTACCGGGTCATCGGCCATGACAAATCCCGTAAATTTTCAAAACCCGAAGATATGAAGGCCAAGGGCATCTGCGGTTCAGGTATCCTGGATGTCCTGGCAGAGCTTTACCGTTCCGGCGTGATTACCAAGACAGGTGTTTTCAATAAAAAAGCCTTGAAACAGAACCCGCGGTTCAGGAAAAACCCTGATACCAGACAGCCTGAATTTGTCCTGGCATGGAAAGAAGATTCTTCCATTGGCAAGGACATTGTGATCACCCAGAAAGACGTCCGCCAAATCCAGCTTGCAAAAGGCGCATTATATGCCGGCTGCAAACTGATGATGAAACGCATGGGCATTAAAAAGGTTGATACGGTAAAAATTGCAGGTGCTTTCGGTACCCATGTTGACAGGGAAAAAGCCCTGATAATGGGCCTGTTCCCGGACTGCGAGATTGAAAAAATCCACGGAGTTGGCAATGCTGCCGGTGACGGGTGCAGGGCAGCACTTCTCAACAGGAAAAAACGTGATGAAGCCAATTGGTGTGCCAGAAATGTTCAATACCTTGAGCTCACTGTTGAGCCCACATTTGAACATGACTTTATGGAAGCCATGCAGATGCCCCACATGACGGATGAATTTCCTCATCTTGAAGGTGTGGTACCGGACCATGTATTGCACCAGGGCCCTAAAGGCCCGGTAAAGCCGGAAGTAAAAAACTAAGGCCTTTATAAAGCCTTAAGACCAGCCGCACCTTTTTTACAACGGACAAATTAGTGCCCGGGTATTAAAGATGCCGGCTGGTAGCTTTTGAGTACGCCGGAATAAAGAATGGAGGCCATATGGAGAATATTGTTATCAATGTAAATCCAGGGATCTGCGGGTTTGACTGCAGGGTTAAAGCCCGGCAATCCGGCAAAAGGATTGCAAGGGTCCGGGTTACTGGGTCTGAGTGTACCATGATTCAAAACCTGGCCAACCATCTCAATGACATATCTCTTAAAGATCTTTTTACCCCGTTGACAAAAAACCCGATTTTCATGGCTGCCGAACAGGCAGGCTGCCATCTGGCATGCCCGGTTCCAGTGGCAGTTGTCAAGGCTTGTGAAGTGGCACTTGAGCTTGCTGTGCCAAAAGATGCAGGCATTAATTTTTTAAAATAGAACATATTTTAAAAAACAACCGGGACAACATTAGTCTGACAGACAAGGAGAAAATTTTAAGGTCATGGATAATAAAACTGAAAACAAGAAAACTCAAAAGACAGATGCTTTTAATCCTGTCCAACCGAGAAATGCCACTGGAAACGCTCCTGTTCTATTGGAGATTATCTGCGAACGGGTTCATTGTGTCATGTATGATTATGCCATCAACACGGTTGACATGGTTGCAGAGACTTTTGGGGACCAGATTGATATTCAGACCATTGTCCGGCGGGGGGACTTAAAAAATGCCATGCGATTTTTAAAATTATGCAAAAAAGCCGGGAAAATGCTGCCTGTGCCAACGATCCTGATAAATGGAGATGTTGCATTTACAAGTGTGCCCCATCCGGATGATCTTAAGTCGGCCATAGAAAAATACCTGGTTTCATTACAGGGTACTTGTAAAATGAAAGATCAAAAAGAATGAAAAAAAAAATTGTCTATTTACCACAGCCTGGACTGAGAGAACCTGTATCCTTTCGTTCAAATATCGGGATATCCAGCGAAACCCTTGACCTGCTCCATAAAAAGGGGGAGCAATACGGCCTTGAAACAATACTGCCCTTCAGGGTTAACAATATTGTCGCTGCTCAATGGGTTAATTTAAAATGCCGGTACGGCTGTTCACAGTACAAAGCCAACTGGTCCTGTCCGCCTGCCACACCGGATCTTAATGAAGTCCGGACAATTTTAAGTGAATATTCCACTGCCCTGATGCTGGTTGGCAGCCAGAACCGTAATGATTTTTATAAAGACAGCAACCGGAACAGGACAGACCAGGTCAAGTATTGGAAAGGCACTGTCAGCCTTGAAAGGATGCTGTTCCTTCAAGGATATGATAAAGCCATCAGCCTGGTAAGCGGGGCCTGTTCCCTTTGTAAAAAATGTGCTTATCCACAGGCCTGCCGGTTTCCCATGGAAAAAAGGCCCACTGTGGAGTCCTTTTACATAGACCTTGTCGGTACATTGAAGAACCTTGGTATTGATACCAAAGTAGCAATGGAGCTACACGAGACCTTTAAATATTATTCCGTTATTTTACTGGATTGAGCCATTAGGATTTAAGCTTTATCCCAAAAACTCTTTCATGCAGGTATAAAACCATGCAGAATAATGCCAGCATACACCTCACAGGATTTTTAGGAGAATTTATCGGGACTTTTATCCTGGTTTTCTTTGGCTGCGGATCTGTTGCCATCAGCGTTGTTTTCGGTCCCCAGACAGGGTTGTTTCAAGTCGCCGTTATATGGGGGATAGGAGTTGCCCTTGCTATTTATACCACACGGCATATATCCTGCGCCCACCTGAACCCTGCGGTAAGCATTGCCATGGTGGCGGCCGGAAGAATGGTACCCGTAAAAATCTATTCTTACCTGGCCGGGCAATTTGCAGGAGCCCTGTTTGCAGCCATGCTTGTCTATTTTTTATTTTCAGATTCCATCGGGCAGTATGAAGCTGTTAACAATATTGTCAGGGGAAGCCGGGCCTCAATAAAAACCGCCATGATATTTGGTGAATTTTATCCCAATCCAGGTATGGGAGGACTTGCTGTTGTCAGTACACTGACTGCATTCATTGCCGAAACCACAGGTACCCTGTTCCTGGTTTTTTTTATTTTTTCTTTTACAGAAGGATGTAATGTAGGAAGACCGGATGACTCCTTATCTCCTTTGTTCGTCGGTCTTGCCGTTACCATTATTATCTGCATTATCGCACCTTTGACCCAGGCCGGGTTAAACCCGGCAAGGGATCTGTCCCCAAGGCTGTTCGCCTGGGCTGCCGGATGGGGAAAGGCGGCATTTCCCGACAATTTTCACGGATTCATCACTGTATATGTAATGGGACCAATCCTTGGAGGCCTGCTGGCAGCCTTTATATTCCGGAAAATCATCGAGCCTGTAATGATTGGAAAAAACAAATCATCCGGCTGCAATTGTGAGAACCGGATAAAATAACCGGGGCTCTGCTATATTTGTGTTAAATATTTTTTAATCTTCTTTTTTTGTAAAATCATCTTTTTTTCAACCGGAATTGATCCTATGGACGATTTACTTTCCAATCTCCATCATACTAAAGATATCTTGCAGCAAAGGAAATCCGAACTACCAACTTTTAACCAGAAAAATTAAGGAGGCGAAAAACAAAAGGCATGGCAAAACAGATGTTAATCAACTTTTAACCAGAACAATGAGGAGGCACAAGCATGGCAAAACAGATGTTAATCGATGCCTACAGGGGGAAACGAACTGATTCTGCCCCGTGGGTTCCTTATTCAGGTGTTCATTGCGCATTTCTGATTAATGAAAAAGCCGATGCATTTCTTCAAGACCCGGAGCTTTTGGCAAAAGGGGTGGTGGTTACGGCTGAGAAGTACAAGGCAGACGGCATCCCCTTATTATTTGATCTGTCAGTGGAAGCCAATTCCGTTGGATGCGATTTAAAATGGTGGGAAGACAACGTACCCTCCGTATCCAGTCATCCCTGTTCGGACAAGACCCCGGAAGAAGCAGGGCTTAAAGTCCCTACCCTGGATTCAGGGAGATGGCCCCGGATATATGAAGCCGCAAAAATTGCCAAACCCAAGCTGGATGAACTGGACTGCGCCATGATGGGCCTGGTCTGCGGGCCCTTAACCCTGGCCTCTCATCTTGCAGGAGTCCGTATTTTTACCGATGTTTATAAACATCCGGAATTTGCTCACAAGGTCCTTGAGTTTGCGGGAAGAGTATGCGAAGCCGCAGTAAACTTTTATGCACAAATGGGCTGTGACATTATTGCCCTTGTTGACCCGGTTGCTTCACAGATCAGGGACACCACATTTCGTGAATTTGTGACCCCAAACTGCAAGGCCGCTATCAAGGCCATTCATGATGCAGGAATAACATCCTCTTTCTTTATCTGCGGTGACTGCACCAAGGTAATAGATGAGGTCTGCAGTCTCGGCACACACGGATTTGCCGTTGACGAACAGCTGAACATGAACTTTATCAGGGATAAAGCTCTCAAAGCAGGCATGGGATTTGGCGGGAACTTAAAACTGACCCTGTCCTTGAGCCTGGGATTGATTTCACCAAGGGAAGATGCCATTGTCAGCCTGGCTGCCGGCGGCTCCCACGGATACACATTCGCTCCCGGCTGAGATCTTCCATACGATGTTCCGGAGGAACATATGATGCAGGCATACGAAACCAAAGCTTGGTTTGAAGAAACATTCCCCAGGTATCCCGAAACCAATTAACTTAGGAGGGTGACAAATGGCTGAAGAGAAAATTACAGTTGACGTTTTGACCCTTGACAGTGTTCAATGTGCAGCATGTGGATACATGATGGAGTCAATGGCGGCAATGCCCCAGGAAGTTCAGGAGATTATCGAATACAAGGAATGGTCGATAAAGAACAAGACGGGTATTGGTAAATTCATGGAGTTAAAAGGCAAGGTCCTGCCGTCGATATGCATTGAAGGAGATGTTGTGTTTCCAAGCATTATCCCCCAGTATGAAGAATTGATTGATGAGATGATCGCAAGGGCCAAATCTCCTGAGTTGGTGGAAAAATTAAAGACTGCGCGGGATAAAGGATTTGAATTTGATAAAATAGCAGAAAACCTTGAAAAGGCCGGTGCAGGGAAAAATACCAGGAATGACAGCTGATATAAAAGCTTAATCTTTTTTAACACCATTCCCCGGCTCTTTTGAGCCGGGGAATGGCAACAGACAGGAACTCTAGTATGGAAGGTTTTAGAAAATTAATTATTGAAGTCATGTACAAGGCTGATTCTTGTCTTCCATGCTTTTATATGGATGAAGCTGTCCGTGAAATCCTGCCCCGATACAAAACCCGGATAGAATACCGCAGGGTGGATATAACGTCTTCAGGGAAAAAACGGTTTCTTGAGCTTTGTGTTTCCCTGTTCGGAGAGGAAGGTGTCTACAAGCATAAACGGATCGCACCAATACCCTCATTATTTATTGATGAAGAGCTTTTTTTTGATGCCATACCCCCCAGACATGATCTTGAAGACGCCATCCGGGAAATGCTGGACAGAAAAGACAAAGTACACAATCACGAACAGGTGTAAAAGGAGAAGGGTTCATGCTCAGAATCAAGGTGGATGTTCTGCTGACCGATTTCAGGCAGTGAATCGCCTGTGTCTATATGGCGGAATCGGTAAAGGTTTTACCACAGGCTTATCAAAAAATGATAGATGTATCTGAATGGGACATGAGAACCCTGGAAGGAATAAAACGGTTTAAGGAAATCGGAGCAAAATCTTTGCCCGGCATTGCCATGGATAATGAAATCGTGTATTCATCCATTATTCCGGGACAGGAAATCCTTAAAGAGGAGATATTAAAAAGATTCAGAAAAAAAAATCCAACAAAGACCATTCAACCATAAAGGAGATATGTTATGAAAATTCAAGTCCTGGGTTCAGGTTGTAAAAGTTGTGATACATTGTATGAAAATGTCACCAAGGCATTGGAAAAGACCCAATTGAGCCAGACTGCCCACCTGGAGAAAATCAACGATATTGACTATTTCCGAAAAATGGGCGTATTCAGCACACCAGGTCTCGTGATTGAAGGAGAACTGATTTCATCAGGAAAAGTCGTGACACAAGAAGCACTCATTGAAATTTTGAATTCCAGAAAATAAAAAGCAACTTGAACCATGAGGAGGGATAAACAGATGAGTGGTACCACAAATGTGATTTTGGTAACAGGATTTCTTGGTTGCGGGAAAACAACTTTTCTGAACCGGATCATTAAAATATTTCCAAAAGATCTGAAATTAATGATCCTGATGAATGAGTTCGGTGAAATTGGCCTGGACGGGACCCTGATTGAATCAAACGAACTTGAAATCCTTGAAATCAGCAAGGGGTCCATATTCTGTGTGTGCGTGAAAACCGATTTCATAAGATCCTTGAATGAAATCGCCCAATCTATCAAACCCGATGTCCTGATCATAGAATCCACGGGTGTTGCAAATCCTTCCGACCTGAAAAAAGACCTGAAACTGTCCATTTTCCGAAACAGGTTTAAGCTGTCAGAACAGATCTGTCTCATTGATGCAGACTGTTTTGAAGATGCCTATGGAACATTTGTTTCCGTGGAAAAACAGATTGAATCCTCAACCCTGTTTATTATTAATAAGAAGGACCTTGCCTCTTCCCGGACAATCTCAAGGATAAAAAATATCATAAAAAAGCATCACCCGTCGCCGGAATTTTTTGAAACCACCTATGCTGATGTTCCCCTGGAAAGATTTATCCCAAGGGAAGGAAAAGATGTCTTTCAAGAAGCATCGGACATGGTACCCATTCTGCCTGACCAGCTTGAACAAGCCATTAACCGGCTCCTCGAAAACCCTGATCCGGATTCCACGCCCCCGGACCGTCTGTTATCGGCAGTTTATTCCTGGGGCGGTAACAATATTGAATCTTTTAAAAAGATCCTGCCTGTGTTACCGGAACAACTGGTGCGGGCAAAGGGATTTCTGACCCAGGATGATACGATCTTTCTTTTCAACCTGGTCATGGGCCGGAAAAATATTGAGGTGTATTCTCCAAAGAAAGATATCGGGCCGCTGTTGAACCGTGTAATATTCATCGGCCCCCCCGAAGCTATTGACCTGCTGGATAAATTAAGCCGGGATTTCCCTGATTTGATCAAAAAATCGGTTTTTGATCCCATGGAGAACAATTAACCTGCCATGTTTCGGGAGATATAGTTATCATATGCCAGTACTCGGTGTTCTTACCTGTGAAATTCTTGAACTTGAAATTGCTTACCTGCTGAAGAATGATAAAAGTATTTCAAAAATTTCAATCATTAACAGCAAGGCATGCCAGGGGCTTATAAAAGCCCTTGAGAAAGATGGCAGCCGTCATTTTTCTGTTTTAGAATCTTTTGATGAAGTAAATCCTTCTAAAGATGAAAAGCTTGACGTATTGATCCACGTGCTTGAAATCGGGATGCATAGCCGCAAACCCAGGCTTCAAAGGGCACTTTTCACAGAAAGCCGGAAAATAGGGGCCTTGGCAGACACCCTTTTTCTGGGGTATGGCTTGTGCGGCAATGCCCTGAAAGATCCTGACACCTTATTTTCCCATCTGGATATTCCCTTTTTTTTGCCCCGTGACAAAGGACATCCGGTGGATGATTGTGTGGGCTTGTTTATTGGCGGAAGAGACAGCTACTATGCAGAGCAGATCAAAGAGGCCGGAACCTTTTTTATGACACCTGGCTGGACTACCCACTGGAAAGCCATCTTTGAAAAGGATTTCGGAAATATAAGCCTGAAAACAGCCAAACGCCTTTTCAAACATTATAAACGGACACTGCTGGTATCAACCCCTGTAATGGAAGACAGTCAAATGGAAAAAAATATCCGTGAGTTCAACGACCTTTTTCATTGCTATTCGGAAATTTCACAAGGTTCAATAAAAATGCTTGCACATGCATGGCATGCAGCCATCAAACGGATCCAGACAGATCTTGTAAGACAGGCTACAAGCCTGAAGGTCACAGGTGTTTAGCACCTGTAATAACACCATGACAACGGCATGCCGTACAAAGAAGGAGTGACCCTTTATACTGTTCTGCTTTTTTCAAAAAAGAAAAAAGCTGTGCCGGGCGATACCCCCCGATGCCCGGGCCCAACTGCCTGCTGCGCAGCACGACAGGCGTATAGTCTTTATATTTTAGTGTTTCAAGCCTATCAAACATATCCTGTTTTCTGGGTTGTTTTGTAACCGTGCAGATATTTTCCGGTTCACTGCAGTTTTCAGGGCAGAAAAAATCGGCATTGCTGGTATAAACATCCTTGTTATCTCCCTGCATGGGATTTGGCAGGAGAGAATTTATCCCGGAAAGTAACAAGGACCGGACCAGCCGGTTCGATCCCATTTTCATCCGGCACCATTCCCATGCCAGGTGAACGGGCAGTGAGGGGATAATCCAGAAAACTTCAGTGCCAGGCTCAAGAAAGTCATACAAAAACCTTACACCGTCTGAATACCTAAAAGTTGTATTAGGCACCCCGGTCCTGAACAGATTTTTTTTAACCTTGTCCACCAATACAAAATGCCAGTCTCTGTGCTGGTTTGACAATTGTTTTAAAGCGTGGAACCCGAACTTGCCGGCACCAATAATCCATACGGTTTTCATAAGAGCAATTATGCTATTTTAAAATTCTGACTGTCAACTGTCTTTTGAAAATTATACAAATTCAGAAAGAAAAATGTGGGCGGAACAAACCCTGATATCATCTTTGGAAACAAGATCAATATCATTTTCAAGAACCACCTGTACTGCTTTGACGTCAGGGAAACGGGTTTTCAAATAATACAATGGCCTGTTTATCTTTTGACCGCTTTTCTTGCAGTCAATAAAATAAATGGGTTTTGAATCCTCTGTTATTACAAAATCTACTTCCCTTTTATCAATATCCCTGAAATAGCACAGCTCAATTTCCCTGCCTTGTGTATCCTGCATAAAAAAGCACCATTTTAAAAGGTGACAGGCTATCAGGTTCTCAAATCGCTTTCCAGTCTCTTTTATAAGAGTCCAGTCAAAATGATAATGTTTTGCCTCTTTTTTCACAGCTCTTATTTTTGGTGCACCAAAGGGATAGATTCTAAATATCATATAGAGATTTTCAAGCATATTGATCCATCGTGCAACCGACTGGTGAGATACCTGCAAATCCTGCCTTAGCGCATTGATTGACAAAGGGCTTCCCACCAGATCAGGCAAACGAAATACCAGATGTTCAATCAAGCCTAAATCTTTAACATTTTCAAGGTCTGCCAGGTCTTCACGCACAAGCCTTGACCGATACTCTCTGCTCCACCGCTTTGTCTGTCTTTGGGACTGCAAAAAAAACGGCTCCGGAAAACCGCTGTAAACCAGAAGGCTTTCTATGGTTTCTCTGTTATGGACATCCAGCTCAGCAAAGGTTAACGGCAAAAGTCTGTGGAAATGATATCGGCCCTGTAGGGAATCCCCCCCACGGCGATAATAATCAAGTCGCGCACTCCCGGTTACAAGAATCTGAATTTCATCCCCACGTTTATCATAAAGGCCCTTTACAATCTGCCGCCATCTGGAAAACTTATGAATTTCATCCAATACCAAATAACCAGGGCCTGCCGGGAACATTTCAGCCATTATTTTTTCCCGGTCCTCTAACGCGTCCCAGTTTATATATCTTTTCTCAGTGTCAAACCCTGCCTGTTTACAAAGATATTTTGCCAGGGTAGTTTTCCCTGCCTGCCGGGGGCCGCCGATAAAGACCATTTTTTGCTTCAGGTCTTCTGTAATTGTATTTTCTATATATCGCTTTAAATATTCGGGCATTTTAATCTCAATCAGAAGTTGCTCGCTATTTTCTTATGACATGGCTAAATATACTCGCGTATAAACAAAATGTCAATCCATTTTAAATTATTTCAATAATTCTCGGTAACAAATATTTCCCAACAAAGGAACAGGATAATTGTCATTGATCAGCTTCTCTCAGCCACTGCCTCCTTTAATACCCGATAATAGAATGAATCCTGGCAAGGATTTTTTCTTTTTCTTCTTTAATTTCCGAACCGTTGTCCGTTTTTTGATTTTTCCCGGCCCGGGAAATAAGCCGGGAACACAGATCCACGATAAAGGCATTGGCTTTTTGGTGGATACTGTTGATTTCATTTTCCCAGAATATAGGGGAATGTCTTTGACCCATGTATCTTAAAATCGTGTGACAGGCAAAAGTTTGAAGGGTTGCCACCCATTTAACGCCCGGGTCTGAAAATACGATATCTGCTTCAAAACCGAAGATTCCTTTTTTTTCAAGCCGATTCTCTTTTTCAAACCAGTCGTATCCTGATGTCCCGGCAAGGACAATCTGGGTATGGCTTAAAAGATTTGCTGTCCGGTCCAGGCGGTCGAGCAGGTTATTTTTTATTAAAAATTTCATGTTTTCCGCCAGATCCAAAAGGCTGCTATCAGGGACAAACATAAGAAATCCGATTTCCGGCTCAATGCCATGTTTCCGGCACAATGCAATGGCCTGGGCAGACAATGCCGGCCCAGCGCTTTTGTTGATAAGGTTCAACACATTCCCAGACCCGCTTTCAATTCCCATGAGAAGAGTTTTAAATCCGGCGTCCACAAGTTTTTCAACGAGATCATCATCCAGATCCTGGGGTCTTGTTTCCATGCCGAACCTTATATCCATGGGTTTTAAAAGATCCATCAATACCAATATCCGTTTTTTACCCTTTGCCCCGGGACCGATAAAATTGGGATCGCAAAAATAAAAATCTTTTGCCCCCTTTTCTACCAGCGCCTCTATCTCTTTTGCAACATTTTGGGGGGATCGTCCCCGCCAGAGGCTTCCCTGGTTATAAAATGAAGGTACCGGGCAGAAGCTGCAATGGTTATAGCATCCCCTGCTGGCCAGGATGGTTACGCAGCCATCAAGCGAGTTCCTTTTGGGAAAAGCAAAGATGTCCGGGTTTTTTTCAGGTTTCCTGGCCCGGCATTTATCGTCAGAAAGACAGGATTTCAGAGCAAGGCCCTCAATATTTTCCAATGACAGTCCTTTTTTCAGGCCCGTTGCAAGATCCGCTATCGTGTGTTCAAATTCTCCCACTGCAATGGAATCCACAGAGTCGCATCCCTTTAATATCTGCCGATATACCAATGACGGAAAGAACCCGAACAGGTTGATATGGCCCGAAAAACCCAGGCTCTTCAAACGAACGATAAACTCAAATAATACCTGGGTGTGTTCCCAGAAATAGACAGTATTGATACATAACAGATCCGGGTCCAAGGCAAATATTTTCTTTTTTGTTTCATCAAAAGAGGCCGATGTCAGTGCCTCGTCCAGAAAAACCGTATCAAAACCTTCACTTTCAAGGGAAGCTGCTGCATATCCCCCCATAAGGCAGGACCACAACGGGGTGTTGGCAATATCGTTGAACCGCTTTTCAGACACAATCCTGGGATGTTCCAGAACAAGTATTTTCATTGCCCGGCCTCCTTGTGCAAAGGGGATAATCCAAGCCTGGAAAGAACTCCTGCACTATGGCAGCGGGCTTCAAATTCGTGGCGAATATGAGCAAATTTTTCCGGATCATGATACACCGGGTATATCAGGTCGGTACCGGGATCAAGCTTTCCGGACCGGATCAATCTTTGGGTCAGAGGGGCTTTTGGATAAAGCCTGACAGGGCTGAGAATGACGGCCCCAAGGTTCCCGGCAGGGCCATGAATTTCCAGGAGTTGATCCAATATTTTGCCGGATTCACTGATGCTTAACTCATCTTCGCCCGGAAGATTGACTAAAAAATGGCAAATGGTCAGAATATTATTTTCAACCGTCAACTTTCCTGCATCAAGGATATCTTTGGTAGTGAGTTTTTTATTTAGCATCTTTAAGCCCTGGTTGGTCAAAGCATCCCCAGAGAAATAAACAGCTGTGAGTCCGGCTGTCAAGGCCAGTGCCATATTTTTGCCGTTAAGGCTGTCTTCCCTGAAAAATCCGGTCCAGGCTACATCCAGCTTACGGTTGACAAGCTCATGACAGAGCTGCTCAAAGTGGTCTTCAGGGCGGTTGATCACGGAATCGGTAAAATGGAATAACCGGATGCCAAAGTCTTTTTTTAACATCTCCATTTCATCCACTATTTTACTGGGACTCCTGAGCCGCATACAGGTTCCCCCCAAAAACGGATACAGGCAATAACCGCACCACAGGTCACACCCCCTTTTGCCTTCAATCCCCATGGCCGCCACATAAGTATTAGCCTGGGCATAATCACTGGGGCAAAATGATGTCACATCCATATCAGGGATATCATCCATGGAAATCTTGGGCCCAGGGGGATTGGAAACGATCCGGTCCCGGTTCCGCCAGATGATGCCGGGAATCTTTTCCAGATGGTTTTTTGGTACCAAAAGTTCAGGGAAAACATTTTCACCTTCCCCGATCAGGCCGATATCAATCTGGGGAATTTCTCTCATGAGCCGTTTGGCAAAAAGGGAAAAGGCCGGTCCGCCGGCCAGTATCCTTGCACCGGGTGCCAGGCGCCTGATCAGTTGCGCTGCCGTATTAAGGGAAGACAGGTAGGACGTCTGACAGCCGGCAAGAGGATCTATGTTCCGGAAAGACAAGACTGCAACATCCGGCCCAAACGCTTC
>JAADHV010000008.1 GCA_013151635.1 Deltaproteobacteria bacterium
ATTGGCATGAAAACCGACGAGCAGTTAAAGGAGCTGCAGGACCTTGGTGTAAAAATAGCCTATATGGGTCTTGAATCAGGGGATGATCAGGTCTTAAAGGAGATTAAAAAAGGCGCTGATTCTTCAAAAATGATTAAAATGGGAAAACGGCTTAAAAAAGCCGGCATAAAGCTGTCTGTGACTGTGATAATCGGTATTGCAGGACGTGAACGGTCTAAAATCCATGCCATGGAAACAGGCAGGGTCTTGTCTTCCATTGACCCGGATTTTGTGGGTGCCTTAAGCCTGATGCTGACACCCGGCACTGAACTTAATGACCAGTATGAAAAAGGTGAATTTGAACTGATACGCCCGGAAGAAATGCTTGAGGAACTGGGCCTGATGATCGCATCCACCAATCTTTCCGGCGGGCTTTTCCATGCAAACCATGCTTCCAACTATCTTCCCATACGAGTGAAACTGCCGGAAGAAAAAGAACAGACATTAGAACTGATAACACAGGCGCTCAAGGGAAACCTGGCCCTCAGGCCGGAATCCATGAGAGCCTTGTAACACCAATTTTATTTATACAGGAGAAATAAGCAATGGCCGACGCTGAAACAAACATTGATCAATTAACCGTAAGCACAATCAGAACCCTTTGTATGGATGCGGTCCAGAAAGCCAATTCAGGCCATCCCGGCGCACCCATGGGGCTTGCTCCTGCAGCATATATTCTGTTCAAACGCTTTTTAAAGCACAACCCCAAAAACCCTGCATGGATTGACAGGGACCGTTTTGTCCTGTCCGGGGGCCATTCGTCTTCCCTGCTTTACAGCCTTTTATACCTGTCTGGTTACGGTCTTGAACTTGCCGACCTGAAAAAATTCAGGCAATGGGGTTCTAAAACCCCGGGGCATCCCGAACGCGGGGACACCCCGGGGGTTGAAACAACAACCGGGCCCCTGGGCCAGGGAATTGCCAATGCCGTTGGAATGGCCATTGCAGAGCAGCATCTTGCAGCCAGGTTCAACATGGAAGAAAAAAAAATCATAGACCACCATACCTACGTGATGTGCGGGGACGGTGACCTGATGGAAGGGGTTGCCCTTGAGTCAATTTCCCTTGCAGGACATCTGGGTCTTGGAAAACTTATCTGCCTCTATGATGATAATTCCATTACTATTGAAGGGAAAACCGATATTGCATTTACAGAAGATGTAAAAGCTAAATTTGAAAGCCAGAACTGGCATGTGGTAACGGTTGAAGACGGCAATGACCTGGAAGAAATCCAGAAAGCCATCCAGGCCGGAAAAGATGCAGTTGCAAGACCCACTCTTATAAAGATAAAAACCCATATAGCCTATGGCAGCCCCAACAAACAGGACAGTCCCGGTGCCCATGGCGCACCCCTTGGTGTCGACGAGATAAAACTTGTCAAGAAATTTTACGGTGTGCCAGAGGATAAAGATTTTTATGTACCAGAAGAGGTCCTGGAAAATTGCAGGAAAGCCCTGACCTTTGGAAAAGGATTTGAGCAGGCCTGGCAGGACACCTTTGATGCATACAAGACTGAATACCCGGAACATGCTGCAAGGTTTGTTGATGCCATAAGCGGATTTTTGACTGACGGCTGGGATTCAAAGATTCCTCAATTCAATCCTGAAGACGGACCTGTAGCAACAAGGGCTGCGTCAGGCCAGGTTTTGAATGCAATTGCCGATAACCTGCCGGCATTAATGGGAGGCTCTGCTGATCTTGCACCCTCAAATAAAACCTATCTTACCGGGTCAACAGACTTTCAAAAAGAATCCCGGGAAGGCCGCAACATCAGGTTTGGTGTTAGGGAACATGCCATGGCCGCCATCATGTCAGGAATGTATCTTCATTCCGGCATCCGTCCCTATGGCGGGACTTTCCTTGTTTTCGCCGACTATATGCGGCCTGCCATCCGTGTGGCCACTTTGATGAAGCTGCCCCTGGTTTATGTATTTACCCATGACAGTGTTGCCGTGGGCGAAGACGGGCCTACACACCAGCCGGTTGAACACCTGGCATCATTGCGTGCCATACCGGGCCTTAACGTAGTAAGGCCGGCCGATGCCAATGAGACAGCCCTTGCCTGGAAACAGGCCCTGGTGACTCTTGACTCACCCACAGCATTGATATTAAGCCGCCAGAAGCTGCCAACGCTTGATGTGTCACAGCGTGACGGCGAATTTCAATATGGGGCTTATACTGTAAGAAACATCATGGACCCGGATATGCTTTTAATTGCCACAGGATCTGAAGTCCATATCTGCGTTGAAGCTGCCAAAACACTTGAAAAAGATCATAATATCAAAGCTGCCGTGGTATCCATGCCATCCTGGGAGTTGTTTGAGAAGGCTCCCGTTCCTTACAGGGAAAGAATTCTCCCGCCCGATGTAACAAAAAGAATTGCAGTTGAGGCTGGAGTTTCCATGGGATGGGAAAAATATACAGGCCCGGAAGGCAAAATTATTGCCATTGATAAATTCGGAGCTTCGGCACCTGGCGGAACCGTGCTTAAAGAATATGGATTTTCCCCTGAAAATATTGTTAAAAATGCCCTTGCCCTCTTAAAATAGAAACCAGCAACCCATAATTCCGCCAGGGTGGCTGTTTTCTTTCAGCCCCCCCCGGCGCTTTAAAAAAAGGAGGCAGGCAATGCAGGTCAGTGTTAAAACAAACTCAAGAACCCAGATGGTCGATATTACTTCCAAGGTAAAAAATGTTGTAAAAGATTCAGGGATAAAAAACGGCCTTGTCCATGTTTATTCCATGCACACAACGGCCGCCGTAACCATTAACGAGAATGCAGACCCTGCTGTTGAAGCAGATATTTTAAACACCGTAAACAAAATCATTCCCTGGGATGATCATTTCAAACACATGGAAGGCAATTCTGCCGCCCACATAAAGGTCAGCCTTTTTGGCCCTTCTGAAACCATACCACTGGAAAACGGCTCTCTTGTTCTTGGCACCTGGCAGGGTATTTATTTTTGTGAATTTGACGGTCCCAGGAACCGGCGGGTAAATATTAAAATCATTTCCGATTGAATCAGGCAGGCTTTAAACAGGGCCTGGTGCCGGTTTTTAATTTAAATCATCTTTTGGTTTTTTTGTTACAGGAACCCTGAGTACGGGCACACCTTCTTTTTTAAGAACCTTATCTTCTTCTTTTGTTGTTGTACCCCTGATGTTCCTGTATTCTTCGGCTCCATAATGCATTTTCAAAGCGTTTTTGGTAAAATCCGATCCAACGTCTTCATAATTTTTTTCCACATATTCAGCCACTTTTTCAGTCAATTCAACCATGGCTTCCTGGCTTACCTGCAAAGCTTTCTGGGTTGCCGCGCCAGATGATTTTTTAATGGCAATGGGGTGAAGTTTCTGAACGACTGAGGTGGTTTCACAAACAGGACATGTTAAAATGCCTTGCTCCTGCTGGTTTTCCAGATCTTTTTTGTCTTCGAACCAGCCCTCGAAGGTGTGACCGTTCAGACATTCAAGATCAAATACTATCATTTTAAATAATCCTGTTTACGCCTGTGGCTATATTGAAACAATAATCCCCCATCTTTTCATAGTTTGAAACAAGGGCGATAAAGAAAACGCCGACATCAACAGAGCATTCCCCCTGCCTTAGCCTTTCTATATGCTGATATCTCATATTCTCCCGCATATGGTCAATCAAATCTTCATTGGCCAGTGCTTCCTGGTAAAACCCTTCTGATTTTTCCTGAAACTCGTCAAGAATCAGGCCAAAAAAGATATGCACCTGGTCTGAAATAGTCACCAGATCCTGCTTGGCTTCTTCGCTGAATTGAAAATCATTATCGTATATTCTTTCAAGAATTTTTGACACATTTTCCATGGAATCCCCCAATCTTTCTATATTATTGGTGATTCTCATCAATTCTGATATTTCTTTGGCCTCCGGCTCGTTGACCTCTCCTTGATAAATGGTGGTCAGATATTTGATAATCACTTTCTGGGACTCATCCAGGTGGTCTTCTATGGCCTGTCTTTCCCCAAGGATGTCGTCGTCCCTTATTGTAAGGCATGTTGAAGTTTTCTTTAAATTCATATGGGTAAACTCCATGGTTCTTATGATTTCACCTTTAACCTTGGCAAGGGCACCAATGGGGGAATCAATAAACCCTGAATCAAATTCAGGCAATTGGTATTTTCCCTGCATTTTTGCAGGCTTAGGGGATATCAAAATAGTCAGTTGGATAAGTTTGGGAAGAAAAATCAGGAATACAGCGGCATTTATTACATTAAAGATAGTATGACCATTTGCAATATACCTTGCAACATTGGTATATTCGCCATTAACCGTATGGGTCACGGCTCCTGCACCCAGTTTTAAAGTAATAACCTCTACAATATCAACAAACCATGGAAAAATAAGTAAGATAATACCGACTCCGATTACATTAAAAATCGTATGGGCGTTTGCCGTTCTATGAGCCTCGGAATTGTTTGAGCCAATGGTGGATAATTGAGCTGTCACAGTAGTCCCTATATTTTCACCAAGCACGAGGGCAAGGGCTGTTGGATAAGCTAAAAGCCCTGATGTGGCAAGGGCCATTGTCAGACCCACAGTAGCAGAAGAAGACTGAACCGCCACGGTCAGTGCCGTACCCATGAATACACAAAGAAGGATGCCGCGGATACTGCCTGTACTGAATGTTGTAAAAAATTCAATAAACTGGGGATCTGATTTTATTGGTGAAAGGCCCTGTTTCATTACTGTCATGCCATAGAAAAGCAGTCCAAACCCCAGGATAATATCACCTATATACCTGAAATTTCTTTTTTTTGAAAAATATTTAAGTACAACACCAAACGCAATTGCAGGAAGAGCCACTTTTGTCAACTTAAATGCAATCATCTGACCTGTTATGGTTGTCCCGATGTTAGCGCCTATTACCACACCAACCGCCTGGTTCAAAGACATAATCCCGGCGCTCACAAACCCTATCAGCATCACTGTCGTGGCAGAAGAAGATTGAATAATTGCAGTAACACCGGCACCTGTCGCGCACCCCATGAACCTGTTAGAGGAAATAGCTTCTAAAATTCGCCTTATCCTTTGGCCGGCAGTGGCCTGGAGGCCTTCGGTCATCATTTTCATACCAAGGATGAATAGTCCGAGTCCTCCAAGGGTTTGAAATATTATGCCTGTTATGCTCAATTTTTCCCCTCTTTAATTAGGGTTTGCGCTAATATTAATCTATCATAAACCTAACAAGATCCTAACAAACCAAAAGGGTTATATCTTAAATTTTTAGATTTTTCAATTGCGAAATGCGTTTTAAATCAACCTTTGATCCGATACATGGAAAAAGTGTATTGTTTGTAAAAACAGGATGTTCGAGAAGATTGAATTTTGAGTGCTTAACTGCGCTCTCCCACATTTTTGTGTGTGGAATAGGCGTATAATAAGCAAGAACAGGCATGACCCCGGCCTTTCTTACAAAATACATGGAACTTTCCACTTCATCAAGATTTTGCCCCGGCAATCCGCATAATAAATATGCGCCGATCTGTTTTTTTTTAAACCCGGCAGCTTTAAGATTTTTAACTGCTTTAAAAAATTCATTTTCTCCAACTTTTACATCATGGCTCCGGCCTGTTGAAAAATCACAAGTTTCAAGACCCAGGCGGATAGTTTTAAACCCTGCTCTGAACATTAAATCTGCTGCCTGTTGTGAAACAGCCCTGATATGCAGGGCATTGGGCGTATGGAACCAGGCATCTGTTTTTGAAGCAATAATTTTTTCAAATAACACGAATGCATATTTTTCTGCATTCACAAGAAGGGCATCATCATAAAAAGCAAAATTTTTAACATGATAATTTTGATGCCAATGCTCTATTTCTTTAAATACATTTTCAGGCGATCGCCTTCTAAGCGTTGGTTCAAGATATGAAGATGCACAGTATTCACATGAAAAAGGACATCCTCTTGAAGTTAAAACCGGAGCATAAGCTATTTTTTCTTGAAGATCAAGAGCTGGAAACGGTAAGGCATCCAAGTCTTCCTGCGAACCGGGCAGGCAGGACAGACCGCGTTCATCCAGCTCAAAGCCTGTAAAGTCTTTTATGATTTTTTTTAATTGATGCTCACCCGGTCCTTTTACCACAAGATCAGCCTGGGTGTCTTTTTTTGCATGTTCAAAACAAAGGCTTGCATAAATTCCGCCGAGAATGACAGGCACGCCGGGATAAATGCTTTTGACCATTTTAATGGTCTCTTTTACGCCTGTGGCCCAATAGGTCATCAAAGAAGTTACAAAAACAAGGTCAGGGGTTTTTATTTTTTTTAAGTCATTGATAAACCACCGGGGTTTTATGCCATACCTGGAAAATTTCCTGCCGGTATTTTCAAGTCCTTCAGGCAGGTTGATCCCGGTCTTTCGAAAAGGCCCCCTGCCATCCCAGAGCTCTTTTACCCTGCCTGGTTCCTCTGGGTGGAACCTGTTCAGGCAGTCGATAAAACTTACCTTTAAGCCTTTTTCACGGAGGATGGCGGCAATGGATAAAAGCCCCAATGGTTTTGCCCAGAAGTCAAAAGCGGCAAAATCATGAATCCATGGATTTATACAAAGAATATGGGGCGGATCAGTCTTCAAAATATTTCATGGATGTTTTTTTAAGCTCTTTCTTACTGAATAAAAGCTCATACTCATCTTCTCCCACGGCTTTGGAAATTTTTTTGGCTATGGCATAGCATTCATCCTCATCAGAGGCATGCACCATGGTATAAAGATTATACTTCCAGCCAGGGGCCGGGTCCCTTCTGTAGCAATGTGTGATCTCCCTGAAGGTGGCCATAATATTTCCTGTTTTTTCCACCCGGTCCTCATCCACTTTCCAGGCCACCATGGCATTGGCCTTAAACCCGGAATTCTGGTGTTTCAGTGTGGCACCAAACCGCCTGATCATTCCCCGGTCGTTAAGACCTTTTAAAACTGTTAAAAACTCATCTTCAGTGATACCGATTTTTTGGGCCATTTCAAGAAACGGGCGCTTAACAACCGGAATATCGGTTTGCAGCAGGGCAATTATTTTTTTTTCTAAATTGGTCAGCATAGGCGATTTTACAGCTTTCATTCTTCAATGTTAATATAAAGGACTAGTGTGAAACTTTTTTTAATGCATTGTCAAGGTCTTGTTTTAAATCCCCTGCATCTTCAAGCCCGACAGACAACCTTAAAAGGGAATCTGTTATCCCTATTCTCTGCCTTTCTTCTTTTGGCATTTCAGCATGGGAAGTAAGGCTCGGAGAACAGATGGTCGATTCCACACCCCCAAGACTTACGGCCGGGCTTATAATTTTAAGACCCTTAATAAACAGGTCTGGATTTTTATCTTTTATTTCAAAAGAAAGCATGGCCCCGAAGCCTGTCATCTGGCCTTTGGCGATTTCATGCCCTTCAGAGTTTTCAAGGCCTGGATAATATACTTTTTCAATACCAGGATGGTTTTCCAGGAACCTTGCCACTTCCATGGCATTTTTGGTCTGGGCATTCACACGTAACACCAGGGTTTTCATGCTCCTTTCCAGTAGATAGCAGGCTCTTGAATCAAGGCTTGGGCCCAGGACTCTGGCAAGGCTCAAAATTTTTCCCATTTTTTTATTTGAACAGGCAACCATGCCGCAGCACAGGTCTGAATGCCCGCCAAGGTACTTTGTCCCGCTGTGAACCACGATATCAATTCCAAGATCCAGGGGTGTCTGGTTAACGGGGCTTGCAAAAGTATTGTCAATGATAGTGGTGATATTTTTTTCTCCTGCAAATCCTGCAATTTTTATAATATCAACCACTGCCAGAAGAGGGTTGGTGGGAGATTCAATAACAATCACCTTTGTTCCTGGTGTAACAGCATTGATCACATCCCCGGCACTGGTTTCTGCAAATGTGCAGTCAATACCGAAATGGGAAAACCATTCCGTAGCAAAATGATGCGTTCCGCCATAGAGGGCGTCCAGCATGACCACGTGATCGCCGGTTCCTGCAAAAGCCAGGACAGACGTTGATATGGCGCCCATGCCGGAACTGAAAACAAGACCTGCTTCCGCATGCTCCAGTGCGGCTATTTTTTTGGCCACGGCATTCTGATTGGGCGTATTAAAATACCGGGGGTAAAAAGTCTCGTCCCTGTTAATGTAATCATAGGCTGATGAAGTATAGACAGGTGTATTTATCCCGCCTGTATCAGCATCTTTCAAGGTCCCTTTATGGATGGCAATGGTCTTGTTTTTCATTTTACACCTTTAAATCGTTTTCTCATTAAGCATTTCCAGCACAGTGCAGGCTTTTCCCGGGTGGAATCAAACCTGCCCGACACAAGGGACAAAATTTCAAAATAAGGTTCAACAGCAGTTACAATATCCAAAGCAGACCTCATGGGAGGCCCGGTATCTCTTGGTTTATCATCTGCATTGCCCATGATACTGAACCAGTATCCCCCTTCTTTCAAATTATAACCGGCATTTCTTGCAAATATTTTCCGGTCTTCCTTTTTATCAAAGGAATGAAAACATCCCCTGTCAAACACCAGTCCAAATCCGGACCCAGATTTTTCCTGTTTAAGAAAATCATCAACAAAAAAGTGAATTTCAACCCCATGTTGTTGAGACTTTGCCCTTGCTTTTTCAATGGCCAGGGGTGAGAAATCACTTCCTGTCACATCAAATCCGTTTTGAGCAAGCCATATGGCATTGCTGCCTGTTCCACATCCTATTTCAAGAGTCCGGCATGGCCGGATGTTTTCCTTTTCTATGATTTCTATCAGGTTTGAATCCACCCGGTCAAGCTCCCAGGGCGTATCCCCGGTCTTATACCGCTCCTCAAACATTTTTTCTTTAGACATGGCACCTCAACATTATAAAATGTAAATCATCATTTTTTCTTATCCGGAAACAATGACATAATATCCTTTTCTGCTGCCCTGACAATACCCCTTTCTGTTATGAATCCCGTCACAAGCCTTGCCGGCGTCACATCAAAGGCGTGATTGGCAGCCTTACTTGCCTCTGGGGGAACCAGGACTTTTTCAATTTTGCCGTTGCAAAGGCCCTGGACATAACGGATTTCACCAGGATCTCTTTCTTCTATGGGAATATCGGCAAGCCCGTCGGTAATTTCCCAGTCAAATGTACTGGACGGCAAAGCCACATAAAAAGGAATATTATTGTCTTTTGCAGCAAGCGCTTTTAAATATGTACCGATTTTATTAGCCACATCACCGGCCCTGGTGGTTCTGTCGGTCCCTACAATGACAAGATCCACCATGCCGTGCTGCATTACGTGTCCCCCGGCATTGTCAGTTATAATAGTATGGGGTACGCCATGTTTCCCCAGTTCCCATGCCGTAAGGCGGGAACCCTGGTTTAAGGGCCTTGTCTCATCTACCCATACATGGACATCGATATTATTATCAAACGCCGCATAAATGGGTGCTGTGGCCGTACCATATTCAATGCATGCAAGCCAGCCTGCATTGCAATGGGTTAAAATATTGACCGGTTTCCCATTCTTTTCTTTACTGATTTCTTCAATTACGGACATGCCGTACTCACCGATTTTCCGGCAGTTTACCACCTCTTCCTCTACGATCTTGAGTGCTTCATCAAGGGCGGCCTTGACCCTGGCCTTGTAATTATCCCGGTTCAATGCAACAGACATGACCCTGTCAACCCCCCAGGAAAGATTCACGGCCGTTGGCCTTGCATCCTTCAGCCTTTTGCATTCAGAAACCAGGTATTCATTATCTCCACCCTTGTTATTTTCCTGAACCAGGATTACATATACACCAAATGCCCCTGTTGCACCGATCAGGGGAGCGCCCCTGACATACATTTCTCTTATGGCGTGAATTGTATCATCCACTGTGTTTAAATCTTCTATGATCAATTTATGGGGCAAAAACCTCTGATCTATGACCTGAACTGTTTCAGATTCCTTTTCAAACCAGATGGGTCTCATGTCTTTTCCATCCACTTTCATTCATGGTTCTCCAATGTTTAAAAATTTTTAACTTACATATCATTTTTAATGCTATTTGATCACAACCCATGATCCCTTATAACAAACATTCAGGTTTTTATTAATATTTTTCTTGGCTTCTGACAATAGTTCCGGTTTACGCTGATTTAAGGGGATTAAAACCCCTGTCTACCCGGTTGGAAAAAATAAAATCCAACTTCAAAGTCACTGCTTCTGCTGTAGTTACAAGATGTTATGGTCTGAACTTTTTAATTTTAAGGTCTTTTAATATTTTGTAATGCTTATCATTTGCTGTAAGAATAGGGATGCCGTAAGTGACTGCTGTCGCACCGATGAGTGCGTCTGCTAATTGCATCGAATGGCTAAGAAAATGTTGCTCGACAAAAAACATTGCTTTGGCAGAAATTCCTTCGGAAATATAAAAAATTTGTGCGTTCCAAATATGAAGCGCCTTGCGGAGGCTGTTTAATTCTTTCTTGTTTCTCATTCCTTGGACGAGTTCCAGATAGGTAACAACAGAAATAAAGAAATTATTTGAATTCTCAATGACCTCAAATGCTTTCTCATTCCCTTTTAAATACCAGATAAGGACATCTGTATCGATAATCATTTAGAATCTTCCTTTTCTTAAATTTCTAACATGCTCATCAACATTTTCGACCATGTCGTTATCTTTCCACATTCCGAATAATTCATTCTCCTTTTTATTATTTTTAAGATCTTCATAGGGGATAAGCCTGGCGCAGGGCTTCCCTCGATAAGTTATGACGACTTCTTCGCCTCTGTTGACTGAATTGATGAGTTCTTTTGAATGAAACCTCAGGTCTTTTGCCGTGGCTTTCATAATGGCCTCCAAGCATATTGAGTTTATACTTCAGAGTATAAACTCAATGTCGTCCTGGGTCAAGGCGTATGTTCAATCTCCTCCTTAAAATCCTGTGTAAAGAAATACCAAAGAGTTTATTGGAAATATGATAATGATTCTGATAAATTGCATTGCCTTTGTTCTGGATTTTGTTTATTAAATTAGTGTCCCATCCACTCAAATCATCAAAGGAGGGATTATGGATATTAAAATCAAATCCGCTGTTCCCGGTTTTCTTGATATTTTAGGGATTGCCGAAGAACCCATGGGCATGTTTTATACGGACAAAAGACCGGACAAGGGATATTGCCCTGAACCCGCAGACCTGCCAACCCGGGAAAAGGAAGAAAAAAATGAGATTGACTGGCCAGGGATATTTGGTCAATTTTCCTGTGTGATCGGCAAGATATGGCTTGCAAGAAAAAAGAAAACAGCTGCCTTTTTTTCATCCCGGCAGTTTGGATGCCCAGGAGGTGCTTTCTGGCTGGGGTTTAACAAGCCCCAGGCTGAAACCATTATCCACTATGTATCCTCAGGAATTCCAGGCAGGATGGAAGGCGAACATTATTGTGATTCCCCGGATAACTTGAGAAAGATTTTAAAATTTGTTGATCCTGTCCCCGCAGCAAAAGAGTATTGTGTATTTAAGCCTGTCAGCCTGTTTTCTGAAGGGGAAACCCCTTTGCTTGTCTCTTTTTTTACAAGGCCGGAATCTTTGAACGGACTTCACCAGCTTGCAGCTTTTGTTACAAATGATCCCGAGGTCGTGGCTTCTCCCTGGAGCGCTGCCTGCGGGAGCCTGGCTGTCTGGCCACTGCATTATCTTGAAAAAGGTCAAAACCGTGCGGTCATCGGGGGATGGGACCCATCTGCCAGAAAATTTTTCAAAACAGACGAACTTTCCTTTACTATTCCCTTTGAAATGTTCACTAAGATGCTGGCCCGGTATAAAGACTCTTTTCTTACCACCAAAACCTGGAAAAATGTCCATAAAAAAATTAACAAAAGTAAAAAAGCCTGGAAAGAGATATGAACCTATCAAACCTGATCAAACTAAACTTTTAATAAAATCCCCGGCTGCAGCCACCATTTTGTCCGGTATGCAGGTGCTTTCATCATTATGGTGAAAAGCCTGAGTGCCGGTAATCTTGGTGAAACGCCCTGTGCGGACCCGCATGCAGGGTGTTGTGGGGGCTCGGCTACCCGATTGAATTTTAATCAATCTCATTAATCAAGAAAGCTATCCAGAGAATGTATCAGTAAAACAGTTTGAGATATCGCTGGAAAATGTATTTTTTATTTCGCTTGTTGCCGGTATATTCAACAATAAGATTTTCCTTTTCTAAGGCGTTCAATACATTTCTAATTGTTCTTTGATTCATTGACAGGGATTTTTCAATTTTTTTTACATTCAATGCTGGCTTTTGGTAAAAGAGTTCTAAAATTTTATTTGCATTCTCAGCCCTGCCTCCAAGACTAATAATAAAACTATCCGTTTCTCTTTTTAGTTCCAAAATTAAAAGAAAAGTCTTTTTCCCATCATCCGCGGTGTCAATAATTGCGTTTAAGAAAAATTTTACCCAATGCGAAATGTCATTTGCCATCCTGACTCTTGATAGAGCGTTATAATAAGAACTTCTATGTTTTTCAAAAAAACTGGAAAGGTATAATGATGGCTTCTTCAAGAGTGAAAAACTAACCAGATAAAGGGTAATCAATAAACGCCCGACTCTCCCATTTCCATCTAAGTATGGATGTATCGTCTCAAACTGATAATGAGCGATCGCTATTTTGATCAAATGAGGTACATTTATGACATCGTTATGTAAAAATAATTCAAGGTCACCCATCAGGTCTGAAATCTCTGTATGATGTGGTGGGATATAAACCGCGTCGGATAAATTAGAACCACCAATCCAGTTTTGGCCTGTTCTAAAATTACCCGGTGATTTATGCTCACCTCTCACACCCTGCATTAAAATTTCGTGTGTTTCGTTTAATAAGCGATTCGAAATGGGCAACCTCTCAAGTTTATTAATAGAGTAGCGCATTGCATTAATATAATTTTGGACTTCCTGCCAATCATCTCGTTTTTCAAGTGCAATATCCTCTTCTGGAAGCAGGACCTCATCTATATTTGTTTGAGTTCCTTCTATTTTACTGGAATTATTGGCTTCCTTGATAATATGCATTTGAATAAAGAGATCTATATTGGGTACAATGAGTGTAAAAGCATTTAATTCGCCCAGTTTTTGTGTTGCTTTTTCCAGTAAAACATTCAAAATCGGGTCGTCCCAAATCCATGTCGTATTAATTTTTTCTGGAGAAAAACTCTTATATTGATATTGTTGTTTATAAGTTCCTGCTTTAAATTTGCTAAAATTCATTAGTCTACCAATCAATTTTCCATTAATATTTTTATATGGAAATATAGTTTATTTTTTTTCCCTATTCAACTTGTTTCGGAAAATTTATTAAAAAATTTTCCATATAGTGTTGTTTGCGGAAATTTAATCGCGGTGCTGACCCTGGCTGTCACCTGAACTGACAGGTTCAAGAAAGCCGTTGCGCGGCAGAATCTGATATCAATTTTTAAAATCCTGCAAGTTGCAAGCATCGGCATATTTAATTCATAATCTCCAGGTTCTTAACCAAAAACTTTTAAAAGGAGATTATAATGAAAGATTATTACCTCAACCAATAAATTTTGCTCCTGCTAAACCAACCCCGGCTCCTAAAATGATTGAAAATATAGCCATTGGAATTAAGGCTTTTTTGTCTTGTGGATAAACAATTATCATAATGGGGATTACGGTGAGCAATGCTATTGCTATTCCTGTAACCCAAGGTTGTATATCCCAGTTTACGTAAGGAATAATTAAGCCCAGCGCAACCCAATGAGCAAAGGCAGACAGAGATGCATATTTGTCCAATTTTTGAATTAACATCGGAATAACATCAATTGTTCCAGCTATAATTCCGATGAATAATGCTATGTAAATATCATTCATTGTGTTTTATCCCAACGCCCCGGTTTTGGAATATTTCGGGTGAATAGCCAGCACCAGAATCCCCATTTCATTCATTTTTATATACAGAAATATTGCATTTGTTTTGCCGTAAAATTTGGTTGTATTAATTCATTATTTTCTGAGCTGTGTTTCACGACAAGATCACTGGTTGCAAGGGATTCCAGTAACCTTGTTTATATTTATAATTTTGTAAAACCAAAATTTTCAGAGCGGCTCAGCCCCCTGCAATCCAGTGAATTGCCATGTTCTGTGCAATTTTGGATTGCAAGCCTAAGCTGGTATTGCCAGAGGTTCTATGCCTGAGAGATCAACATTGTGTTTAGCTTGCCATAAATCATAACTATCCTGCATTAAAAGCCAGCTTTCTGGGCTGCGGCCCAAACATTTGGATAGACGCAGAGCCATGCCAGGGCTAATTGAACTCTGTCCTTTTATAAGCCTAGAAAAAGTTGAAGGTGCAACTTTAAGCCGTAATGCAACACCTCTTGGGGTCACTCCCAACGGCTCCAAATATACATCTTTGATAAATTCCCCCGGATGGGGTGGGTTATACATAGCCATTAGTGATAATCCTCATAGTCTACAATATAGGCATTACCATCTTTAAATTCAAAAACGATACGCCAGTTTCGATTGACATCAATCGTCCATAATCCTTGGTGATCACCTTTCAAACTGTGGAGTCGCCATCCCGGAGTATTCATATCTTCAATACAAGTAGCAGTGTCAAGAGCAATAAGTCGAAGCCTAAGTTTTTGCCGGTGCCCGGGTTGAATACCAGCCAAACTACCATTTTCAAAGAATTTCCTAAGTCCTTTGTGTTTGAAAGTTTTTATCATAAATTTATTATACAGCATAGTGCGCAATGCGCAATGCTTTATTTGTTAAGTCATTAATTTCAAAATTTTGGACCAAGCACATAAAATCAGCGGCGCGTTAGCGTCCGCTGGATTGCTTTGATACTAATTGAGCCTTCCCCTTCAAAGCAGCATACTATATGCTGGAAGGTGCAAACCAAAAACATAAAAAGGAGAAGACTCAAAATGAAATTTTATATCAAACAGCATCAGTATTATTGTGGAATCGATCTTCATGCAAGGTCCATGTATCTTTGTATTTTGGATTCAAAAGGCCAGGTCAAATTCCACAAAAATATTAAAACATCTCCTGATGCACTCATGAAGGCGATCA
>JAADHV010000062.1 GCA_013151635.1 Deltaproteobacteria bacterium
AATCACATATTTGCCTGCCTTAATAAACCAATTGATGCTGATGAACTCGGCTATTTTTTAAAAAGTATAAATAAAAGCAGACTTTAATGAAAGGCTTGCTTTCAAGGTTTTTTTTATTCCCGTGAAAATTTTTATTTTTATATCGGCAATTATAATTGTGCTTTTCAACTCCAGTCTATTGTTCTCTTATGAGTATGATCCCAAAACCACACCGGGCAATTTTCACTATTCCGGTAAATATTGCACTGACTGCCATAAAAAAACTCCAAGTCTTAAAGAAAAAAATTTGAAATTCAATGGGGATTTTAATCTGCTGTGCAAATGCCATTTTAAGACACAAAGCTATATCCACCCTGTGGATATTAAACCATCTAAAAAAATGAAAGCTAAGATCCCCCCGTCATTCCCTCTTAAAGATGGGAAAATTGTGTGCAGCACCTGCCATGATATTTATTCACAATGCAAGGAGAACAGGTTTAACAAAAATTCTTTAAGAGGGTCGCCCTATAAGACAAGATATGATGTGTGTTACCGTTGTCATGACCCAAGGGGATACAAAATGTTCAACCCCCATAAACAACTTGATAAGAACCATAAAATCATTAAAGAACGGTGTTTATATTGCCATTCTGTAAAACCGGATGAAAAATATTCAGGCAGCAAGGACATTAGATTAAGAACCAATATCGAGGTATTGTGTCAACGCTGCCATAATATCAAAGGCAACCATTCCGGCAATGTTAATCATCTGATCAAGCCATCCTTAAAAGCCATAAAGCGAATGGACAGAATGAAAAAAAAGTTTAATATCATACTTCCCCTGGATAAAGAAGGCAAACTAACCTGTGCAACCTGTCACAATCCTCATGAAAAAGGTGTTATTGATGAAAGCAAGCCTTCGGCAAAAGGGGCAGACGCCAAATTCAGGCACCGTTTGCCAGGAAAACTGTGTACAGAATGCCATCAGAAGTAGAAAATCATCCAAATAAATTGTATAAGGTATGAATAAAAAATTTAATAGAGGGATATAAACAAATGTGTGAATCCAACGTATATTTAAGAAAAGACAATGATGAAAAACTGATAATGGAAAATGTTGCTGCCGTGACACCCGTGAATGCCGATACCTTTCTTTTAAAAGGTCTTTTAGGAGAAAGCATGGAAGTTAAAGCAATTATTGAAGATATTAATCTTATAGGACATAAAATTATCTTAAAAGCCCTGAAATGAGCAGGTTTTCAGACTATCTTGAGGCTGTTTCAAGGCTCAACGGCCTGGCCAGAGGTATGGAGAACAATTCAAAAGTTCAATGGCTGTTTCACCCCGGAATGCTTTTTTCGAGTATGGATAAATGGTGGAAAGATTTCAGGCCCCGCCAGTCTGCCCATGAAGGGATAGACATTACCTATTATAGAAGACGTCCCGATGAATTGTGCTGTTTTGGCGCTTCCATCAAAGTTCCTGCCATGGACGACGGAATGATTTTAAATATCTGTGATGATTTTTTAGGCAAGAGTCTTGTGGTTGAGCATGAAAATTCAATACTTTTCAATACCAGAATTATTTTTGCTTATGCCCATGTTATGCCTGAAAAGGGTTTTAAGAGAGGAGATATTATACAAAAAGAAGAGGTCATAGCAAGGGTTGGCAATACTGGTAAGAACCCGCGATTGCCGCCCCATCTTCATTTTTCCTGTTTTGAAGTTCCAGGTCATGTCAAGGCCCGGGATCTTAACTGGGAGCTTTTTTCAAAAAGCTTTGATGTTAACATAATCCATCCTTTATTTATCTGACCCGGATATTTATGAAACCATTGGTTTTAAATTCAGTATTCAAGCATATTTATTCTTAAAAGAAGAATTGAAAAAAAATAAAATTTGATCTATGATCACCAAAACTTAACCGTTTACAATACAAAATGAAATATGGAGTGGATTAATGAAAACAATTAAATATCTTTTGTGGCTGATTATCTTAATTTTGTTTGGAATCTTAATTTATCAGAATCTAGACTATTTCATGGCAAGTCGTGCCTTAAAATTTGACCTTAAGGTTGCTTCCTGGAACTGGACAATGCCTGAACTTCAAAACATTGCCTACTTTGGAATTTGCTTTATTTCAGGCCTCATACTGGCCGGAATCAAAGGTTTTTTTACAAACTTTAAATTAAAAAAAGCAATCAAAACAAAAGATGCTGCCAACGCATCTCTTAAAAAACAGGTAAATACTTTAAAAACGGAACTGGAAGTTTTTCAGCATGACCCCTATATTAGAAAAAAACTGGAAGAAAAAAAAAGTGATAAACTTTCTCAATCCCAAAAGCCTGAAACCGACAGGGAAAAGGATAACAACCCCAATACCACTGATTGATTCCGCTTAAACAAAGCTAGCGCATGAACAAAAAAAAAAATACTCCCATGATGGAGCAATACCTGTCCATCAAAGAATCATACAAAGATGCAATCTTGTTCTACCGGATGGGAGATTTTTATGAAATGTTCCAGGAGGATGCAATAAAGGCGGCATCCATCCTGGAAATCGCCTTGACCTCCAGAAATAAAAATAATGACAACCCCGTGCCCATGTGCGGGGTCCCCTTCAGGGCTGCTGACAATTATATCGCAAAGCTCATAGCAAACGGCTGCAAGGTTGCCGTGTGTGAACAGATGGAAGATGCTGCGGTGACCAGGGGGCTTGTGAAAAGAGAAGTTGTACGGGTGATAACACCCGGCATGATTTTAAATGAAGAACTCTTGGATAAAACATCCAACAACTTTCTTCTTTCACTTTCCAAAACAAAAAACCTGGCAGGCATTGCATATCTTGATATCTCCACTGGAACCTTTAAAACCACCCAGGTTGAAGCCAGGCAGTCAAAAATACCCTCAGAACTGGTGGACGAGGCTTTAAAGGTTGATCCCAAAGAAATCCTTCTGCCTTCCAATTTTAAGAAAGACCCTTTTTACACTCATATCAGGAAAGCTTTTAAAGGCCGGCAGATTACCTACATTGACAAAGCTTATTTTCATGTTGAAGATGCAAAGGAAAGGCTTTTAAACAAATTTAAAACCAGGAGCCTTGAAGGATTCGGCACAGAGAATCTTTTTGCATCCATTTCTGCTGCAGGCGCTATCATAGCCTATGTCCAGGACACCCAGATGCAGGACATAAAGCATATCTTTCAAATCACACCATATGATCTTAAAAGCTTTCTCGTGATTGATGACAAATCCTGCAAGAATCTTGAATTACTTGCCAATATTCAAACACTGGATAAAAAAGGGACTTTGATCCACGTGGTTGACAGGACAGTCACGGCCATGGGGTCAAGACTTATCAAAAACTGGATCAGATATCCTCTGATTGATAAGGATAAAATCCTTGAACGTCTTGACTGCATTGAAGAGATCACAAAAGCTTCCCACATTCATCAACTGGTCATCAACCATTTAAAATCAGTTTATGACCTTGAACGTCTCGGCAGTAAAATTTCCATGGGCCAGGGGAATGCCAGGGATCTTTTATCCCTTAAAAGCTCTTTAAAAAAACTTCCCCTTCTTTTTCAAGAGCTTTCCTTGTTTAAAAGCCCTTTGCTTAATGGCAAAACGCTTGAAGACCGGGGAATGCTCTTAAAAGGGCTTGAATCCCTTGCCGGTTTGATTGAAGATGCCATAAGGGAAGATGCGACCCACCTGCTTAATGAAGGCGGCTTAATCAATGATGGCTACAGCCCTGAGCTGGACGAACTGCTGTTAATTTCAAGGGACGGCAAATCATGGATTGCAAAGGCCGAAAGTACGGAAAAAGAAAAAACAAAACTGTCTTCCCTTAAGATCAAATACAATAAAGTATTCGGTTATTTTATCGAGGTATCCAAAGCCCAGGCTTTGCTGGTTCCTGATCATTATATCAGGAAGCAGACCCTTGTGAACGCCGAAAGATTTATCACCGATGAAATAAAACAGGTTGAATCCACCATACTGAATGCCCAGGACAAGCTGAATGCCCTGGAATACAGTATTTTCAGCACCATCAGGGACAAGGTTGCTTCAAAGGCGGATTTGATTCTGAGAATGGCGGATTTCATTGCAAACGCGGATGTACTCCAGGGCCTTGCCCTTGCTGCATCAGAAAACGGATATACCAAACCCGTCATCAATAAGAAGGATAATATTTCAATTGAAGACGGACGGCACCCTGTGGTTGAAAAGCTGATCAAAGGGGAGCGGTATGTACCAAACTCCATTGAAATGGATGATACCGCAAACCAGCTGCTATTAATCACAGGCCCTAATATGGCAGGCAAATCAACTGTATTAAGACAGGTGGCCTTAACCGTCCTGATGGCCCAGATGGGATCATTTGTACCTGCTAAAAAAGCATCTCTCTGCATTGTGGACAGGATATTCACACGGGTAGGAGCCCTTGACAATCTTTCTTCAGGCCAGAGTACTTTCATGGTGGAAATGGAAGAAACAGCTAATATTATTAATAATGCCACTCAAAAAAGCCTTGTTATCCTTGATGAAATAGGAAGGGGGACCAGCACCTACGATGGAATGAGCATTGCCTGGGCTGTTGCCGAATACCTCCATGATCTCAAGAATACCGGGGTAAAAACTCTTTTTGCCACCCACTACCATGAGCTGACAAAACTGGAAGATATAAAACCCAGAATTAAAAATTTTAATATTGCGGTAAAAGAATTCAATGATAATATCGTTTTTCTGCGCAGGCTTGTTAAAGGCGGGACCAATAAGAGCTATGGTATCCAGGTGGCAAGGCTTGCGGGTGTCCCTGACCAGGTGATCAATAATGCAAAGCGTATATTGTCCGGCATAGAACTGAAAAACAGCAAAAGCGTACCAGAACCTGTATCCCAGAAAAAATATGGGAAAAGGGGCAGGAAAAAAAAACAAACTAATGCAAGCCAGCTTCAATTATTTAACGATGATGAACAACCCATCAAAAAAATGTTGGAAAAGATTGATATTTCAAGTATTACTCCCCTTGAAGCGATTAACTTGTTAAATGACTTAAAACAAGAAAGCATTAAATAGGATATGACCAAGTTTAAAACATCCCGGCTGTCAATATATATTATCATCATTATTCTTTCAGGTATTTTTGTTTTGCCGGCAAACGGGTCAGCTGATAATGCAAAAAAAAAATACCTTATGGCAGATTCATTTTATAAAAAACTCAGGAACTCATCATCAAAGCAGAAAAAGGCAGCAGAATGGCTCAGATGCATCGGTCGGTATGAAGCCATCTACAGGGTCTATCCCGGCAGCCCGTGGGCGCCGGCTGGTATGTACAAGGCAGCACAACTGTATTTAACCCTTTCGGGACTATCCGGCAAAAGAGCTTATAAAAACCGGGCGGCAGACCTTCTTATAAGGCTGCGTAACAAATATCCGAAAAGCGCATATGCAAGGCGTGCAAAAACACTTCTCAAAACCATAAATGCAAGCCTGAAATTTAATGCAAACAAAACAAAACATATCAAGTCAAAAAAACGGCTGACCAAAAATAATATACTTATCAAAGAATTAAAGCAAAAAAAGCAAGATTCCCGGAACAAAGGAGTTGAACCCGCTAAAACAAAGGCTCAAATAAAAGAAAGCCATTCAGGGGACGCAATAATTTCAGATCTGCGGTTCTGGTCCAATCCGGAATATACAAGGATTGTTGTCAATGCTGATGCAGAAAGGGATTATTCCCACAGGCTTTTAAAAAAAGACCCTGATATTGATAAACCCTTTCAGCGGCTCTATATTGACATCGAACAATCCAAACTTGGAAAAGGAGTTGCAGAGCATACACCAATCAATGACGATCTCTTAAAGCAGGCCCGTGCAGGACAATATCTTCCCCATACCGTACGGGTTGTGGTGGATATCAAGTCCTTTGAAAACTATAAAATATTCTCTTTAAAAGACCCGTTCAGAATCGTTATTGATGTCTGGGGAAAAGGTTCGAATGGCGGGCCGGCAAAGGTTTCCGGTCAAAACATTGCAAATTCGGGCAAACCTGAAAAAACCTCACGCATCACAACAGACAACCTGAAATCATCCGATATTACACGCCAGCTGGCACTAGGGGTCAGGAAAATCGTCATTGATCCCGGGCATGGCGGCCCTGACCCGGGAGCACCCGGATATTATAAAAACCTATGGGAAAAAGATATTGTTCTGAAACTTGCAAAAAAACTTGCCGCGACCTTAAGAAACCGCTTAAAATGTACGGTCCTTTTGACAAGGTCAACAGATAAAAAGCTGACCCTTGAAGAAAGGACGGCTATTGCCAATACAAAACGAGCAGATCTTTTTATTTCTCTTCACTGCAATGCTGCAAAGAACAAGAAGCTTAAAGGCATTGAAACCTATATTTTAAACCTTGCCACGGACGACCAGGCCATTGCCGTGGCAGCAAGGGAAAATGCAACATCTAAAAAAAATATTTCAGACCTGGAATATATTTTAAGTGATTTAATGAAAAATGCAAAAATTGAAGAATCAACACGGCTTGCCAATGTGGTACAGAATTCTCTTGTCAAAGGAATGAAGAAAAAATATTCGGGCATAAATAATTTAGGTGTTAAACAAGCCCCGTTTTATGTCCTGCTGGGTGCCAGGATGCCGTCCATCCTTATTGAGACTTCATTTATCAGTAATAAAACAGAGGGTAAGCGTCTCATGAGTGATTCATACCAGACAGCAATCAGCAACGCCATTGCCGATGGGGTTGAAAAATATATAAATGCAACAAATCCCAGACAATTATAACCTATGCTAAAGGAGGACATCATGGCTTTTGAAAACATTATCCTTGAAGTTGACAACCATATTGCAACCATTTTTTTTAACAGACCCAAAGCTTTAAACGCATTGAATAACGCCCTTTTTGATGAATTGAACATTGCACTGGATACAATTTTTAATAATACTGATATAAAGGTTCTCATCCTGACCGGTGCCGGGGATAAAGCATTTGTTGCAGGAGCCGATATAGCAGAACTTGTAAAAATGAACCCTTTGCAGGGAAAATATTTTTCCAGAAAAGGCCAGAAAGTTTTTTCAAAGATTGAGGATCTTCCCATTCCGGCCATTGCAGCAGTAAATGGTTTTGCTCTTGGCGGAGGGTCAGAAGCTGCCCTGGCCTGTGACTTTATATATGCATCAGAAAAAGCCCTTTTCGGCCTGCCTGAAATTACCCTGGGATTGATTCCGGGATTTGGCGGGACACAGAGACTTGCAAGGCGGGTGGGTATTAACCGTGCCAAGGAAATGATATTTACAGGGAAGACAATTACTGCCCGGGAGGCTATGGAATATGGCATTGTTAACAAAGTAAGTGAGCCTGACAAACTCATGGAAGATGTCCTTAAAACAGCAAAACTCATTGCCTCCATGGGTAAGGTTGCCTTAAGATCTGCAAAGGAAGTCATCCAGAACGGCCTTAACACGGACCTTGAAACCGGATGCAGAATTGAAAATGACGTCTTTGGCCTTAACATGGTAAGCGAAGATGCAAAAGAAGGAACCAGCGCATTTCTTGAAAAAAGAAAACCTGTGTTCAAAGGAGAGCTTTAGGTTTAAAAAATGCCAATTTATGATAATGGAAACAAGGCAAATTCTTCCCCATTGTCAGCTTATGGTTGACAGAAAAAATAATCTTGATACCCTTACCTTGCCGTTAAGGTTGAAATTGATGAAGAACTTTTCAGTAAGGAAAAGCAACAAGAGTCATTGATAATCGAAAATTTTTAAATAGTTTAAGGGGTTAAAAAAAAATGTTTGCTGAACAATTATCCATATTTATTGAAAACAAGGAAGGAAGGCTTGCAGAAGTAACTTCGATCCTGAGAGATGCCAATGTCAATATCAGGGCATTATCCCTTGCCGACACAACGGATTTTGGCGTATTGCGCTTAATTGTCAACAACAATGAAAAAGCCAAAAAAGCTTTGAAAAAAGAAGGTTTTACCGTGGGGACCACCCATGTTCTGGCAGTTGAGGTAAAAGACAAGCCAGGCGGACTAAATAATATTTTAGACCCGCTTTGCGAGCATAAAGTCAATGTGGAGTACATGTATGCCTTTGCCAATCCCCAATGTAAGAATGCCATAATGGTTTTTCGATTTGATGATCATGATAAAGCATTAAAAATTCTTGCCGAAAAAAACATTAAAGTTATAAGCAGCCGGGAAATTTGCAAAATTTAAAAAAAGAACACGGCTTTGATTTTGATAAAGCCGTGCCTCTTTGTATTCAGATGAATTAATTATTTGCCGGCAAAAGGCAGTTTGATAATAAAAGTTGTTCCCTTGGAAGGTTTTGAATCAACTTCTATGCTGCCCTTGTGATTTTCGGTGATGATAAAATAAGAAACTGCAAGACCGAGCCCTGTACCCTCGCCCACGTTTTTAGTGGTAAAGAAAGGCTCAAATATCCTTTTTCTAACCTCCTCTTTCATGCCGGGTCCGTTATCTTTGATTTCAACCCTGACCATATTCTCTTTTTTTGATACTTTAAGTGAAAAACAAGGCTTCCGGATTTTGCCCCATGCCATCATGGCCTGGGCACCATTTGAAAATACATTAAAAAATACTTGTTGGATTTCACTTGCCTTACACGATATTTCAGGAATTCCGGGAGCATAGTCTTTAATAATTTTGATCTTTTTAAAATCAAATTTCTTTTTCAGGTTATAATCACTTTCAGCAAGTTTCAGTGTTTTATCCAAAAGCATTGAAACATCTTCCGGCGTGAACCCGGAAGAACTCTTTCTGGAAAATGACAGCATATTTGAAACAATTGCAGCAGCCCTTTTTCCGGCATCCATGACCGAATCCAGCATTTTGTAGATATCTCTTTTTTCCATGTAGCCTTGTATATCATCAATCCCAAGCCCAAGTTCCCTTGCAGCAGAAACATTGGCCGGTAATTTATTTTTTAACCTGTTCTGGATGACCTGGGAATTTTGTAAAATTCCTGCAAGGGGATTATTGATTTCATGGGCCATGCCTGCGGCAAGGCCGCCAATGGATATCATTTTTTCAGACTGAACCATCATTTCTTCCAGCTTTGCTTTTTCATCTTCCCTTTTTTTCAGGCTTAAAGCTTCCACAAGAGCAATAGACAGAATCTCACACGCCTCCTTGTCATCAGAATCATACCCGCCTTTCTTTCCTGCAAATGCAACTATTCCCTTAATTTCAGATCCAAGTTTCATGGGAACTCCCAAAAAAGAATCAATGGGGATATGGTTCGCGGGGAATTGAACAAAATCAGGATGGGAGCTTGGATTATTTGCAATTATTGCTTTATCCTGGTGAATGACACAAGCCCTGATACCTCTTATTTCCTGGCCTCTAATCCTGACCATTTTGTCCATTTGAATCATATTGCAATCGTGCAGTGCCTGTTTGGAAATGGCCAGGATATCCATTAAATCCTTATTATCCTTTGTGACTTCTCCAACAAAACAATATTTACCTGGAATCACTTCAAGGGCAATGGGAATAAAAATCCGTGCAATCTCGTCATAGGTTTCAGCCAGCATGGACTTTTGAAAAAAATGATTCACCGAGCTCATTACCGCAGTCTGCCGCAATATTTTCTTCTCATTAATTTCTTTTAAAAATATTTCCTTTTCAAGATTCCTGTTGGTCATGGCAAGATCATTGATCTTATCTTTGACCGCGTCCCTCATTGTAGCAAAATTACGGGAAAGTTCCCCGACTTCACCAAGGCCACCACTTTGTTCTATATCCCGGTCAAGATTTCCTGAAGCGATGTCGGAAGCTGCCTTTGTCAAATCTGCTACAGGCTGCATCAGTCTGTTCACAAGGAGGATAAGTACCACAACCAGAATGCCGATAATGGCAAAAGTAAAAGACAGCATTTGATTCCTGAATCTGGTAAGCTTTTGTTCAATCAGGCTTGTGGAATACACAACATCCATTTTACCCAGTCTCAGACCTTTATAATCAATATAAAAACTTTTTTTAATATCAACACCTTTCGGGTTGCCAAAGTGTCTCGCAAATTTGATATCTATATCAATATCATTCTCTTTAAGTGAAATACTTTTCATGTTCTCATCATCAAAAAAAGTTTTCATGTTAACCCGGAGAGTTTCTTTATCCACATTATAAAGTGGCCTGGCACTCACAAGCTTCATCATATAAGCGGCTTTTTCTATCCTGGTTTGAAGGCTTTCAAGCTCGGAATCTTTTATTTTTTCCGTGAAATAAAAACATAAAAACAAATTTATGATGGTGCATGCAGTAACAACTGCTATAATAATTCTTGTTCTGAGTCTCACAAATCATTTCCTGTTTTTTAAAAAAAATTGTACAGTTTTAATGGAAATAAGTGTCAAAGAAGTGCTGAGTCATTCAGAGTCACTTTTCTTATAAGAGCCTTGTAATCAGCAGATGCTGTGCATCCGGGGGCAAACTCAAAAATGGATTTTCCATAAGATGGCGCCTCGCTTAAACTTTCACTGTACCTGATAGGAGTGCATATATATTCCGGGTATAATTTATTGAGCTTAAAATATATTGTTTCAGGACCCTTAATTCTTGTATCCATAAATGTAGGAACAATATACTTTAAGACGATTTCCTTTCGATACTTTTGAATTGATCCCAGGCTTTTCATAAATTCTGATAATCCCTGCAAAGGCATAACTTCCAAAGCCACCGGCACGAGTACTTCTGTTGCATAAAAAAGGACATTGACAATTAGCTGGTCCCACCCCGGTGCCGTATCAATAATGATGAAATCGTATCTATGGTCCAATCCTTTCATGGCCTCGGACAAGGTCCATTCAGCACCAAAGCTTTTTCTATCAATAATTCTTTTCACGCCTGCAAGGGATTTTCCACCGGCAAGGAGCCAGAGGTTTTTCCTGGCCCTGACAATACATTCTTCCGGTGCGAGTTCTTTTGTCAAAAGTTCGGTTAACCCGGCCCTTGGTTTTTTCCCCAGGATATAGGACGACTGCCCCTGGGTATCTGTGTCCACAAGTAACACTTTATATCCGGCAAGGGCCAGCCCTGCGCTTAAGTTGACAGAGGTAGTGGTTTTCCCGACCCCTCCCTTACTTAATGTGACACAAATTTTCCTGGCATCTGTCTTGGGCTCTTGAGGTTTTTCTTTTTTCCGGGCAAAGAGCTTATCAAGCTGTACAGGGAATCTATGCCCGCAGGATTTGCACCGTGCCGCAATGTTTTTCCCCAACGGTGCGGTTTCTTTAACTATATCCAAATTTATCTTATGCTTTTTTGCACACTTCGGGCAGACGATTATAGCCACTAATCCTCCTTTTCAAGTTCTTCAAGAATAGCATTTACAGCGATACTGGCTATTCGCTTCATGGAAATGTTTTCTTTTTTCCCCGGAGAAACCTTAACTTTAATTTTAGCTCTGCCTTCCCATACCTGAACAGATACATTCTCTTTTGAAGACTGCCAGATCTTATGGTCATCCGGCATTTCATCTTTTAAATTAGGATCATTCTTATAAATCAGACAATCTAACTCTTCAACACGAGCTGCTAAATCATCTCCCTGGCCATCAAGGATATTGTCCATCATATTTTTTTTTCAGGCATAATATATTTTATTTTTAATCAATTAAGATATAGTTGTCCTGTAATAATTGTTCTTTCATTTTGAAAACTATTTTTGAAATTTGATCTGCGGCCCCTTTTTCCATATCCATCCACTTAATACCGCATTGCCACTTTTCCCCGCTGCCCGGTGAAAGGTGGACAACCTTGCCGTTCAAATTTTTAATTAATAAATTAAAAATATTAAGCTCACAATTTAAAAGTGTCTGTTCAACGGCAAATGCTGAATTATTTTCAAGGATAATACCGATACCGTTTGGGCAGATATCCTGTGCAGAATAGCGTTTTTTATTAATTACAGCCCAGACATTTTCCTTGGCCTCAACAGGTACACGAAATGATTTACGAACAATTTCCGGCAAAGTGGAATCATCCTTTATCTTATTAAACTCAATGGATTGACTGGTCATTGGGCCACCTTTGAACCTTATATTTTTATATCAAATCTTTGTATCCCGGTAAAAAATATAACAATAATGAAAGGGCCAGGCAAGAAAAATCATTGAAACATGGGAAGATGGAACTAAAAAGGGTGTAAAACAAAAAATGTCTTACACCCTTTTTATTACTGATATCTGTCTGAATCAGTGCATGGCTTAGTGGCCGAATGCAGCAGTAATCGCACCCTTAAGTGCAGGATGGGCATACATGAGAATCAGAGCTACAACAAGCGCATAAATACAAAGAGACTCGATCATTGCAAGGCCGATCAGCAAGTTAACCTGGATTTTACCGGCTGCTTCAGGGTTTCTTGCAATACCGCTCATTGCACCATTCAGGCCCAGGCCCTGGCCAATGCCGCAACCAAATGCTGCTATACCGATTGCAATACCTGCTGCCCATACACTACCAACTAGAAATTCCATGTTTTACTCCTTATTATAATTGAATAAAATAATATAAAAATAACGGGCTTCTTCCGTAATCCCGTAAAACGCCTTATTAATGTGAGTCTTCTATTGCCCCTGCTATGTACATGGTTGATAGAAGGTAAAACACAAACGCCTGTACCAGCGCGACAAAAGTACCCAGGGCCATAATCGGCAAAGGTGCCAGAAACATGCCGCCCAGTGTCAAAAGGATACCAACAACAAGTTCATGTCCCATCATATTTCCGAAAAGACGGAAGCTTAAGGAAAGAACCCTTGCAGCGTGACCGATAATCTCAATGGGAAAGAACAAAGGAATCATTGCAGGCACAGGGCCTAAAAAATGTTTAATATATTTAAAACCGTGCTGCCGGACACCAACCACATGCGTCCATCCTACCGCTATAACTGCACAGGCAAGCGTGGTATTAAGATTAGCTGTTGGTGGAGAAAATGAGGGTACAAGGCCCATGAGGTTACCTAAGAGAACAAATAAAAATATGGTTAGTACAAGCGGAAAAGACTTTCTTCCTTCTTCTCCTGTAATGGAAACCGTGAATTCTTCAAGCCCTGAAATAAGAACTTCAAATACATTCTGTGCAGGTTTGGGTACCATTGAGACACTTTTCCCTGCAAGCCAGCCAAAAAATATTAAAATAATCATGCAAAGCCACATATATGTGACATGTGGGTATGTACCAGCCCACTCTCCTAATCCTATCATTTCAAACAATGATGTGAGAATCAAATATGAATGTTCCACCTTATACCGCCTCCTTGAAAAATAATCTTGTTAACTCAAGTACCGTAGCCATAAACATGCTTGCAACAACCACCGACAGACCTGCCAGAAGACCCAGCGGATGGACAATATGTTTTGATATAAGCAGGAATATCACCGTCCCGCTTATCGCAAATCGAATATAGTATTTTACCATGACGTTGCTCACAACGGAGTGTCCCCGTTCTGATACGACTTCAGGACGAAACATTTTTTTTAGCGTGTTTTTCAAAAGATGAAAATTAATTGCCACAATCAATCCCCCGAGAATGATCCCGAAAGCAAACTTCATCGGGGTCATCACCAGGCCGATAATTCCTCCAAACAATAAAATCAGCCAGTTTGAAGTGGTGATAAAATCAACAAGTTTCTGAATATCCCGCATTAAAACTTTCTTCCCTTTTTACCTGCCCTGATGATATTGCTGAATCCGGCTGCAACACCAAATGCCAGGCCCACAAACAGCAGAACAGGTTGTGTATCAAATTTCTTATCCAGCCAGATACCTATAAAAAGCCCGATAAAAATAGAAAGTGCCACTGACATCCCAAGGCTGGCAAAATATCCAAGTTCCCTGATGTTTTTGCCGGTTTCCTTTTTCATGCTCTGCCCTTTTTAATTTCCTCTTCTCTGGCCTTCAAAGATCAATTTATCTTGAGAGCAAATACCATATGCTGAATCCCAAGTCAATGTGAAAAAAACATTAAATTACGCTCAAAAAACCAGTCTCACAGTCATGGTCAATTTCACCGATTATCCAGGCATCCCGGCCATTGTCTTTCATTTTTTCCTTCAGGGCTCTGGCATCCTTTTTGTTTAAACAGATTAACAACCCGCCTGATGTCTGGGGATCAAACATAAGGTCGACAACCGCACGGTCGATACCTGTATCAATACATGTCAATTCTTCAAAAAATTTCCGATTTTTATGAGCTCCTGCCGGCACCATGCCCATCTTTGCAAAATCATGCACACCTTTTAACACAGGGACTTTTTCTGTAAAAAGCACGATCTTCTTTTTTGACGCTTTTGCAACTTCAAGTAAATGTCCGGCCAGCCCGAACCCTGTGACATCTGTGCATGCATTTATTGTAAACTTAGACATCACCCGTGCTGCAATCTTATTCAACATGGACATGACAGCCACAGATTCTTTAATATTTTCTTTTGTGGCAAGTTTTGCTTTTATGGCAGTTGACATGATCCCGGTTCCCACAGGTTTTGTTAAAATGACAACATCACCTTTTTCCCCCCCGGCATTAGTCAGCACTTGATCCGGATGTACAATGCCTGTGACGGAAAGCCCGTATTTAAATTCAGGATCATCCACTGAATGACCGCCCACAAGGACGGCACCGGATTCATTTATTTTATCAAGTCCTCCCCTTAAGGTCTCAGCCAGGACACTCTCCTCAAGATCACAGACAGGGAAACAGACAATATTCATAACTGTTTTTGGCTCGCCTCCCATGGCATAAACATCGCTTAGGGAATTTGCAGCGGCAATCTGGCCAAATTCATACGGCGAGTCTGTAACCGGTGTTAAAAAATCAAGCGTCTGGATAAGCGCGGTTTTTGAATTAAGCTTATAGACTCC
>JAADHV010000045.1 GCA_013151635.1 Deltaproteobacteria bacterium
TGCTTCCCATTTTTTGCCACTGATGCCGCCAATAAAATCATTTTGATCGAAACTCGGAGCGCTTGCCATCACAAGGACATCACCGTTATTCGGATCAATGGCTACAACAGCGCCATCCTTACCTTCAAGCAATTTTTCTGCTGTCCTTTGCAGATCAAGGTCCAATGTAAGGTTTAAATCAAGCCCTGCAACAGGGTCTACAGTTTTTAAGATCTTAATCGTCCTGCCGTTTGCATCGACTTCTATTTGTCTTCCGCCCCGCTTTCCCTGTAAATACCTTTCAAAGCTTTTTTCAATACCATATCTTCCAATTGAATCTCCTGCCCTGACATTGGGATATTTACCACTTTTCAATTCCCTGATGTTCACCTGTCCCAGGTATCCTAAAAGATGGGCCGCAGTTTTCTTATAGATATAATGCCTTGTGGGTTCTATATCAATGTGGACCCCGGGAAGATCAAACTTATGTGCTTCAACTATAGCAAGCTGGTCCCTTGAAATACCGTTTTTTAATGTTACGGGTTTATAGAAGGCACCTTTGCCTGCCCTGGCTATACTGTCCATAAGTTCCTGGAAAGGCACCTGAATCAGGCCGGCAAGCTTTCTTATGGTTTTTTTTATTTCCCCGGCATCTTCAAGCACTATTTTAAGATTAAAGGAAGGTCTGTTATCAACCAGTAATTTTTTATTTCTATCAAATATAAGGCCGCGGGAAGATTTAATACTCTTAAGGCGTATAGCATTTTTTTCAGATTGGCGTCTGTATTCTTCACCCTTGATAACCTGGAGGTACACCAGCCGAAGGAATAACAGGGCAAAAGCAAATAAAATACATACACTTACACCAATAAGTCTTTGTTTGATCCAGTCTCTGTCCGGGTTTTTATTGAATTCGATCAATGCTAACCCCTGTTTTTTTGAGCAATTTGTTTTTGAAAGAATTTTGATATGAAAATCCAGTTCTGCCAGCAGATATTAACCAGGAAAATACCGGCCGGGATAAAAATGAATCCCCAAAATACCTGTCTTATCAAAAGGCTGAAATTAAATTCCAGGACGGCGTTATAACCTTGGGTTACAAATACTGAAAATAACAGCAATCCATGTTGTATGAGTACTGAAAAAAGACTTATGACAAGAATAAAGACAATGCTTCGTTGAAAAAGCAATTGTTTGGCTATATGAACGATCATGTAGATCCATAAATAAGAAAAAATATGATAACAGAAAGGTACACCGGAAATACTGTCCATAATACACCCGATAATAATAATGGCAAAGATCATGGAATAGTGGGATGAAATAAGGCTTAAAAAAAGGACATCAATAATCAGAAGATCAAAACTTTGAATAAAAAAGGCAAAACCGGGAAGGATAACCGTTTGAATTACGATTAAAAAAAAAGTTAAAATGATGAAAAACAATGCATTCATTATTGAACAATCTTAAAATAATTTATCTGGCAGTTTTATATACAAGGACTTCTTCTATTTTATCAAAATCAACGCTGGTCTCTATGGTGATATCCTGGAAAAGTTGAGAATGGACCTTTGTAACCTTTAAAATCCTGCCGATTTTAAGCCCTTTGGGAAACACCTGATCCAAACCGGATGAAACAATCATTTCCCCCTCTTTTACATTATCCTTTCTTAATGCATATACAAAAGAACAATTATCCTGGTTATTGCCCTTTACGATACCGCGGACCCTTGAATTCTGGACAAGAGCATCAACAGCTGAATTTTGGTCCGTTATTAAAAGGACTCTTGAATATTTTTTTGCAACTTTGATTATTTGTCCGACAATTCCTTCGGAAACAACCACCGGACTTCCCTTTACAAGGCCGTCTCCTGCTCCTTTATCAATCATAATGGTTTTAAACCAGGGGGATGGATCCCTTGCAATGATTTGAGCTGCAATATAAGTGTCTGAAACAGAATCAGTGAAATTGACAAACTTCTTAAGCCGGGTATTTTCAAGCTCCAGCTCTTCATACCTGTTTTTTATTTCTATTGCTTTGCCAAGCTGCCTTTTAAGTTCAATATTTTCCTTAACGGCAAGGACCGATATAAAGTAAGTGTCCCAGATATTTCTGGTAAAACGGATTGTCCGGGTAACTGACTTTTGAATAGGTGAGATAAGAGAAATCGTGATTCGCTCAATGCCGCTGACCGGCAAAGATTCTCTGCTGCTCATGGTTATTACGGTAAAATTGATAGCAATAAATAAAGCAACCCCGACAACGATAAGCAAATTCCTTGAAAACATTAAATCAGCTAATCACTACTTCTTTCAAGATATCGATACAGTCGAGGGATTTCCCGCAGCCCAATGCCACTGTAGATAATGGGTCATCAGTCACAACAATGGGAAGCCCGCTCTTTTCCTTGAGAAGTTTATCCAGATTTTTTAACAAGGCACCTCCTCCAGTTAAAACAATGCCTGAATCAACAATGTCTGCGGCAAGTTCAGGCGGAGTCTGCTCAAGCGCAATACGAACCGTTTCAACAATGGCATCAATCTGTTCTGAAATGGCAACCCGGACTTCCTCGGAATCAATTGCAAGTATTTTAGGAATGCCGGATACAAGGTCACGACCCTTAACCTCAATAGTTTCAAGGTTATCAGGATCAGGATAGGCATTTCCAATGGTTGTTTTGATTATTTCCGAGGTTCTCTCGCCAATCAAAAGATTATACTTCCGTTTTATATGCTGGCTGATGGAAGCATCCATCTTGTCTCCCGCAACCCTTAAGGATCTTGTATACACGACCCCGGCAAGTGAAATAACGGCGACTTCTGTTGTACCGCCACCAATATCAACCACCATATTGCAGGTGGGTTCTGTTATGGGAAGGCCTGCTCCGATTGCCGCAGCCATGGGTTCTTCAATCAGGAAAACTTCTCTTGCACCTGCCGATTCCGCCGACTCCCTGACTGCTCTTTTCTCAACCTGGGTAATACCGGATGGCACGGCAATGACAATTCTGGGACGGACAAGGGTTTTTCTGTTATTGTGAACTTTACGGATAAAATGCTTTAACATGGCCTCTGTGACTTCAAAATCAGCTATCACACCATCCCGCATAGGCCTTATGGCAACGATATTGCCAGGAGTACGCCCCAGCATTCTTTTTGCTTCTACACCCACGGCAAGCACTTTGCTTTTGGCCCTTTTATCCGTTCTGACAGCAACAACCGAGGGCTCACTCAACACAATTCCTTTTCCTTTGACATATACAAGTGTGTTCGCAGTTCCAAGATCAATGGCCAGATCATTGGAAAATGCGCCAAGCAAAGAGTCAGTTATAAAGTTCATTTTACCTCTTTCAAGAATAATATTTATAAATTGTATTTAAATACAAACGATCTTGTTAAAGATTATTTGCTAACAAACTTATCAGTTTTTTACAAGCGCAAAAAGTTTTACCACACAATATTTTATATTAATCGAGTATATATCAAATCATGAATTACAGGACGGAATTTTTTGATCTTGTCATTGAATCTTAATGGGTGAACCCTGTTGGTTAAAATAATAATTATCAATGATTTCTCAGGATCAATCCAGAAAGATGTGCCTGTAAAACCAAGATGGCCTATGGATGATTTTGAAAAATATTTCCCTGAAGATGAATTGTGTTTTGAAGGTGTATCAAATCCTGCAACCATATCATAGCATTTTTCCTTTTTTACAAGGGCCTTTACCACATCAGGGGCCAGGACCTTTGTAGGCTTTTCCTTTAACGCATTCAATATTTCACGGCAGACCCTGTATATTGAAACTGCATCTCCGAAAAGTCCGGCATGCCCTTCTATACCTCCCACAGCCCAGGCATTATCATCATCCACTTCACCCTGAAGCAGTTTTTTTCTCCAGGGACATTGCTGGGTAGCAACAATTTTTCTGCAATACCTGTCTAATGTTTCATCCTTTTGCTTAAGATCTATGAAAAACAGATTATCAATTTCAAGAGGAGAATAAATCTTCCTTGAAACAAACCTGTCCAGCCTTTGACAGGTTATTTTCTCAATGATCCATGAAATGATCATAAAACCAAGATCGCTGTAAACCTGTTTTTCATTAATTTTATTTTCAAGAGCCTCACAAACAAGCAGACGTCTTAAGTATTGCCTCGGGTTTTTATTCTTTATGATTTTTTTAAAATATTTGCGAAAAGCCGGAAGCCCTGAAGTGTGCCTCAGCAGCATATCAATAGTAATATCGGCTTTATCGGTTTTTTTAAATTCTTTTAGAATTGATCCTATTTTCTGATCTAAAAAAATCTTTTGACTCTCAACAAGTTTTGATATGGCCATGGTTGTTGCCAGGGGCTTTGTCAAAGATGCAAGATCAAAAATACTGTCTTTTCTCATTTGTCTTTTTTCAAAAATATCAGCCACCCCATAGGATTCGTGGAGAATGATTTCCTGGTTTACAGCACACAATAGAACCGCACCGGGGAAGACACCCTTTCTTATGGCCTGTTCCATCTCTTTTGATATTCTGTCTTTGTCCATCAAAATTAATTCCAGCAGATTTCCATAGCTGCGGTATCCATTTTAACACCGGCCCCCATGCATAAAGACAAATTTATTTTTCCATGGCCTGAATCCAGGCCTGAAAGAACAGGAATATGGTATTCTTCAAACATTTCAAACAATATTTCTTCTATGTATTCATCATTGCTGCATTTTTCAAAGGAGCCTGTAACCACCCCAAGTATTTTTTCAAACATCCCTGCCATCTTCATCTGTGTCAGCATACGGTCAATTTTATAGGCAGGTTCTCCAATATCTTCTAAAAAAAGGACTGCATTTTCAAAATCAGGTTGAAACATTGTGCCTAAAAGATGTGATATAACGGCAATGTTCCCCCCTTTTAAAATACCTGCGCATTTACCGGGCTTTATAACCTTTCCGTTTGCCACACTAATTTTTTTAAAAACCCCTGTAATGCTGTTATAAAAGGACTCAATGGTCTCTTGGCCGGCACCTGCAATTGAAACAACATTTGGTCCGTGAATAACAAGGTTGCCGGTCCTGTCAATAATAGACAATAACAATGCCGTGATATCAGAAAACCCTATAAAGGGCTTGGGATTTTGTTTGATGACATTCCAATTTAAATATTTAAGAGTTCGCATGGCCCCAAACCCGCCCCGGGCACAGATAATAGCGTCTATATCCGCATCAGAAAAAAAATTATTGATTATATTTGCACGTAATATATCGTCCCCGGCAAGGTATCTCTTCTTTTCAAAAATTTCATCAGGAACCTGGACTTCAAATCCCAAATCTTGCAGGGTATGAAGCCCGGTGTTTAATTTTTCAATGTCAAACCTTGCAGACGGGGCACATACACCTATTTTTTTTACGGGTTTTAAAGGGATGGAGTTTTTCATGTGCACACTGATCTTTTTAATTCGATTTAAATCTTTCTTTCATTTATTATACTCTTTAAAAACAATCAACAAATTAAACCGGGGCTCTTGTTTTCACTAATGGAAAATCATAGTCCAGCTCCAGGTTTTTGTTGAAAATAATATAGTTTCACATTAGGATAAGACATATTCGTTTATTTATCAGGCAATAATAAATGTCAAAAAATAAATACAGCCTTATTCTAAAAAAAACCAGGAAGCTTGAAAAGCTAAACCTGTTCCAGAAAGCAATGCTCAAGATCTCGGAAGCTTCAAGGGAATCGGATTTAAAAATATTGTTTGAAATTATTCATGGACAGATCAGAAAATTAATGCCGGCTGACAATTTTTATATTGCTCTTTTAAAAAATTATGAAAACTGCCTTTACCATTTCTCTTATTATAAAGATTTAAAAAACAAGGATGATCTGAAACAGGGTCTTACCATTGAACTTCCAGGATCATTTACAGATTGGGTGACCAAAAACAAATCCCTTTTGCTGGATCAACATACGGTTAAAAAAATAGTTTCAAGAGAAACAGGCATTGACATTGATGTCGATACCATTGGTGAATGTGCAGCTTCCTGGATGGGTGTCCAGCTCAAAGGCAAAAAAAACTTTAAACTTGGCGTTATTGTTGTCCAGGACTATGATGATCCCGATGCTTATACGGAATCTGATTTTAATCTTTTAAAACTTGCCTCAGATACCATTGGCTCGGCCATTCAATATAACCAGGCACAACTGGAGCTTGAAAAAAACGAAAAAATGTTCCGAACCCTTGTGGAAACGGCACCAGTGGGTATCAATGCGTTAGACCTTGATGAAACCATCCTTTATTCCAATAAAGTATTTGCAAGGATACTGGGATATGAAAACCAGCAGGATATTATTGGAAAAAACCTTAAAGAATTCACCACTCAGGATACTTTCAATAAACTGGTTCAAAAAATAAGGGAAGAGCAGGTCAATGGCATTGCCGGAATGTATGAAACCAAATTTATCTCAAAAAACGGCGCCAAAAAAGATGTGATTATAAATTGTACACCAGTGGGGTTTGATAAGGGCCGGATCACCAAATGCATTGGTGTTGTGACTGACATTACAGACCAGAAGCAGGAACACAGGGCAAAAATACTTGCCCAGAAACATGCGGCTGACCAGGAAAAACATGCCCTGATTGGTCAAGTTGCAGGAAAAATGGCCCATGATTTTAACAACATCCTTGGTGCTATCATGGGCAATGCAGAAATAAGCCTGCTTGACTGTAAAGATGAAAACATCAGACAGACCCTTGAGATTATACTTGAACAGACCATTAGAGGAAGAAACCTTACCAAAAACCTTGTGGCCTTTGCAAAAGACCAGGAACCCAAACAGGAATTTTTTGATATTAATGAAAAAATCCATCTTGCTTTAAGCCTTTTGAAAAAGGATCTGACCCGTATAAAAGTCACAGCTGACCTTAAAGCAGGTATCCCGCCCCTCCTGGCCGATCCGGGAATGATTGAGCATTCTCTTATCAATCTGATTCAAAATTCCATTCACGCTACCAGCACAAAGGATAATCCTGCTATTATAATTAAAACTTCCCACAATAACCACACTATTTTCATCGAAATTAAAGACAATGGATGCGGAATCCCTGAGAAACATAAAAACAGCATTTTCACCCCGGCCTTTACCCTTAAGGGGAGCAACGATATTTTAAATGCCTATCGGGAAAATATCAGAGGCACAGGCTATGGTATGTCCAATGTTAAAATGTACATTGAAAAACATCATGGAAAAATATCCTTTGAATCCAGGGAAAACAAAGGAACAAAGTTCATCATAGGACTGCCGGTCCGTCAGGCGAATCTTACTGTTGAAGAGGTTAAAGAGGTTAAAAAAAACGAAATCCAGACAAAAAAACGCATCCTGATTGTTGAAGATGAAACTCCCATTGCAAATATCCAGTCAAGGGTTCTTTGCCAGAAACCCTTTGAACATAGCGTGGATATTGCGATTAACGGGCAAATGGCCCTGGAATTATTAAACAGACATAAATATGATCTTGCCAGTCTGGATTATATCCTGCCGGGCAATATTACCGGACTTGATATTTACCACAGTATCAGACAAAAGGACAAACTGCTTCCTGTATTGTTTATTTCCGGTAATCTTAAATTCATTGAAACCATAAAAAAACTACAATTAAATGATAAGAGGATAAATCACTTATCCAAACCAACAACTAATAAAGATTATGCAGGAACGGTCAACGACCTGCTTTTAAGAAAATAAATTTATTATTTGGGCAGATAATCTTCCCGCAAGGGAGAAAATACCTCAATTGCCACAGAATCTTCTATAATTTCGGCCCAGTGTTCAATATCGCCATTAATTGACCAAGTATCTCCCGGTTCTGCAAGAAAAGCTTTTCCTTTAATGAATAATTTCATTTTTCCTGAAACCATGAATCCGGTTTGTTCCTGGGGGTGGCTGTGTCTTGGCAAAAGGCTGCCTTTTTTCAAATGAAACCGTGTCAATAAACTATTCTGGCCATACACCAAAGTTTTCATTTTTATTCCGTCTATGGGTGTTAAAAAACCCTTGGGATCATATTTTTCAAACATATGTTTTTTCCTTTGCTCATTTTCATCATTATTGGTATTTTGCCTATTTTGACAAAATTTAACAAAATTGCAATACTATACAATTATAAATTATTTAAAATAAAGGTTTTATAAAGCTTGAATTACCCTAAAATCCTTGCACCTGCCGGTGATAAAAATTCATTTTTAGCAGCTATTGCCGCAGGTGCCGATGCAATTTACTGTGGCTTGAAAATATTTTCCGCACGCATGGAAGCTGACAATTTCAGTATTGAAGAACTTTCAAGATTAACCAAACTTGCCAAATCCCGGAACATCAACGTCTATGTGGCATTTAATTCAATTATCAAGGAATCAGAAGAAGAAAAAGTTTATAATATCCTTAGCAAACTATGCAGGTTTGTTGACTTTGATGCCCTGATTGTACAGGATCTTGCCATGATAAGCCTTGCAAAAAAGGCTGGATTTAAAAAAGAATTCCACCTTTCTACATTAGGCAACTGCACCTTCCCTTCCGCCCTCAAAACATCAAAACAACTGGGGTTTAAAAAAATTGTCCTGCCAAGAGAATTTAATATTGACGAAATCAAGGAAATGGCCCGGGATGTCCCCAAGGGTATTGAACTTGAAGTCTTTGTCCATGGGGCACTTTGTTACTCCATTTCAGGAAGATGCTATTGGAGTTCATGGTTTGGCGGAAAAAGCTCGCTCCGGGGCAGATGTGTCCAGCCATGCAGAAGAATATATGAACAAAAGGGGCACCAAAAAAGACATTTTTCATGCATGGATTTTTCCTGTGATGTGCTTGCAAAAGTATTAAAACAGATCCCTCAGATTACAACCTGGAAAATTGAGGGCCGCAAAAAAAGTCCCCATTATGTTTATTATACTGTTAAAGCATATAAACTCTTACGGGATGATCCAAAAAAGAAAAAACAAGCGCTTTCATATCTTGATTATGCCATGGGAAGACAATTCACCCATTATAACCTTTTATCCCAGAGGAAAATGAACCCTTTGGACCACTCTTCCGAGACCGGCTCCGGACTCTTTGCAGGAAGAATAAAGAATCCCGGCTCCCCCTTTTTTATTACAAGAGAAGCCCTTTTACCTTTGGATCTGTTAAGAATAGGATTTGAAGATGAAAAATCCCATGGCATCCAGAAAGTCACCAGGGCAGTTCCCAAAAAAGGAAAATTTTATCTGGCAAAACAGTCAAAATTCAGGATTAAAAAAGGAACCCCTGTTTATATAATAGACAGAAGAGGATCAGAACTTTTAACGCTTATTAAAACCCTTGATGATGAGCTTTCCTGCCAGGATAAAATAAAAATTGCACCTGTTAAGAATGAACTTAAAGGTTTTGCCTGTAAAAAACCTGTAAAATCAAAAAACAGAATCACAAACATTACCCTTTCAAGGGGAAGGCACCGGCAAAGCCTTAGTTCTTCATCCACAGGAGTGTGGATTTCCACCAGGGGCTATTCTTGCAGTCCTTCACCAGGGAATTGGCTGTGGCTGGATCCTGTTTTATTTCCAGGAGAAGAAAAACTATGTTCTGATTATATTGCCAGGGCCGTTAAAAAGGGTATTAAAAATTTTGTTCTAAACGCAGTCTGGCAGCTGTCTTTTTTCAGGAATCCAGAGCAATTAAATATATGGGCCGGACCCTTTTGCAATATTACAAACAGCGTGACGCTGAATCTTTTAAAACAATCAGGGTTTTCAGGTGCCATTGTAAGCCCTGAGCTTGATGGGGATACATTCTGCTCTCTGCCCTCAAAAACCAACATGCCCCTTGGCATTGTCATCTATGGCAACTGGCCACTTGGCATCTCAAGAATTATTTCCGGGGATCTTAAAACAGACCATGCATTTACAAGTCCCAAAGGTGAAACAGCCTGGATTGCAAAATACAATAATAATTATTTTGTTTTCCCAAATTGGTATCTGGACTTAACTTCTAAAAAAGAAGTACTTAAAAAAGCGGGTTTTTCACTCTTTATAGATATTCATGAAACCATTCCCCGTGGTATAAAAATGAAAGGGAGGCCAGGACTCTGGAACTGGAACCTGAAATTATTGTGACAGGCTCCCACTTTAAACAAAAAAAGCTTTAAGTTAACATCAAAAAATGAAGATACTGGCAGGCTTATCAGCAGTTTCTAAGCTTTTCCAACCCCTGGTCTGATCCGAAAAGAATTAGTATATCACTGTTTTTCAAAACAAAATCCGCTTTTGGAATAAAATGCATTTTTTCCGGTACCATTTCCCTTATGGCCACAATCTGAACTCCATACCGGTTTGTAAGATTTATCTGCCGTAAGGACTGGCCGATAAAACTGTTTGGAACAGTAAGCTCGATAATGCCATACCCTTCCATGAATGGGAGATAATCTATCAGGTTTGGATTATGAAGCTTTTCCGCCATTAAAATAGCATTATCTTTTTCAGGGAAAGAAATTTCTTGTACCCCCAGCTTTTCGAGGATACGTTTGTGAGGATCATTAATGGCTTTTGCAACAATATATTTTACTCCGACTTCCTGGAGATTCAGAACGGCAAGAATGGAGTTGCTCAGGATAGACCCTATGCTTACAACGGCAGTATCAACATCATTTACCCCAAGGGACTCAATTGTTTTTGCATTTGTTGCATCAGCCACAATAGCCTGGCTGACATTGTCTTTAATATCCTGAACCAGATCCGGGTTTTTATCAATGGCAAGGATATAATGCCCTTTATTGTAAAGATGTGTTGCAAGGTAATACCCAAAATTTCCAAGCCCTACAATTAAAAATTGTTTCATAATTGTTTTCCTACCCTATCATAATATTTTCCTGTGCATAATAATAATTTTTTGATGCTTTCTTCCTGCTTACAGCCATGGCGATTGCCAGGGGGCCCAACCGCCCGATAAACATCATTATCGTAATAACCAATTTGCCGGCCATGGTAAGGCTCGATGTGACTCCGGTTGAAAGTCCGACCGTACCAAATGCACTGACGGTTTCAAACATCAGTTCTAAAAATTTTCCCCGGCTTAATCTATGGGAAACATCACCTATTTCCGTCTGCTGCAACAATATGATTCCAATGGTGATCACTAAAAAACTTATCATTATAAGGCTGACGGCTTTTGCAATGCTTACATCAGATATCTTGCGATGAAATATCTGCGGATACTCCTGGCCGGACAGCTTTGAAAACCCTAAAATAATCATACTGGAAAACGTGGTGATTTTAATACCCCCGCCGCAGGAGCCTGGTGCAGTGCCGATAAACATGAGCATAACGGTTAAAAACAGGGTCTCATTAGTCAGGTCACCTATTTGAACTGTATTAAATCCCGCAGTTCTGGCATTCACGGCCTGGAAAAAAGCACCAAGCATTTTATAAGTAACAGGTTTGCCCGACAAAGTGTTATGCCATTCCAGCAAAAGAATAAGTGCCGTACTGATAGCCAGCAGAATAAAAGTACTGAAAAGGACTAATTTTGTATGCAGGCTTAAAAAAGACCAGGCCCGCCTGGAAAAAGAAAAATTATTTTTTATCTCGGAAAGGACAATAAAACCGATCCCTCCAAGGATGATCAATGCGCAGATGGTAAGATTTATTACCCAGTCGTTCTGATATCTTACAAAACTGTCAGAAAACAAAGAAAACCCGGCATTACAAAAGGCACTGACCGAATGAAAAACAGAATAAAAAATGGCCCTGTCAATGGGGTATTGAGAATAGAATCGAAAAAACATCAATATTGCACCGATCAATTCAATTACCATTGTAAATAACAAAATATCTTTCACCAAAGAGAAAATACCCTGCCCCTCACCAAAACTATAGGTATCACGGATGAGCATTCTGCCTGCAATATTGATTTTTTTACCGATTGAAAACAAGATAATTGTTGACACCACCATAATGCCAACTCCGCCAATCTGGATCAACCCAAGGATGATCACCTTGCCAAAAAAGGTAAAGGTTACAGACACATCAACAATAGTCAGTCCTGTAACACAGACAGCAGACGATGCAGTAAACAAGGCGTCAATGAACGACAGCTTCCCATTGACCGCAGCCAGGGGAAGAGATAAGAAAACCGTTCCCATGGCAATGAGAACCGCATATCCAAAAATTAGAATTAGACCCGGTGATCTGGAAAAGGATCTGCCAAGCGCTCCAGTTATCAATCTCATTTTAAAACATCAGCGTTTTTTACGGTACAAAAGCAAAGTTAAAATTTTTTTGGTTGAGTTTTGCTCAATGACACAAAAAAGTCAAGTCTATTTCAATGGTATTGTGATCCCTCTCCCGCCAGCAAGCCTGGTTTTATAAATTACGATAATGAAATAAAACAGGTAATCCATAATTACAATAATGCACCTTATACATTATCCAGATTTAAAAATTTACTCAATAATGAATTTTCTTTCTTTACTAACTTATTGATATTAAAAGATATGTCCGATACATGTGGCAAGCACACTTCCCTGGTATAGTATTTGCTGCACTCAATAAAGATATAATTTTAAATACTTTAACTATATTCGGGAGGAACCTTATGCTTGTAATAAACTTTTTTGTTTCTGCTTTCATTGTTTTATTGTCTTCAGCCACAGCACTTGCCGCAGGGAGCCAGTCTATTGATACCGGAAGTACGAGTTGGATGCTGATATCAACTGCCCTTGTTTTATTAATGATGCCGGGCCTTGCCATGTTTTATGGTGGACTTGTCAAATCAAAAAACGTCCTTGGAACCATGATGCACACATTTGTATCCATGGCGGTTATTGGTGTTTTATGGGTTATCTGCGGGTATTCATTAACCTTTGGCCAGAATATTTTTGGCGGAATCATTGGGTGGAATCATGATTTTGTATTCCTCCAAGGGATTGACGACCTGATTACCGATGGCATTCCCGAGTATATCATTGCAATGTTCCAGGGCAAATTTGCTATTATTACACCGGCACTTATCAGCGGGGCCATTGCCGAGCGGGTATATTTCAGAGGGTATATCCTTTTTATTATTCTATGGTTTCTCTTTGTCTACAGCCCGTTATGCCATTGGGTGTGGGCCCGGGACGGCTGGCTTTTCAACTACGGCGCCAAGGGCGTCATTGACCTTGCAGGAGGTCTTGTAATCCATGTTTCTGCCGGTATCAGCGCGCTTGTGGCAGCTATTTATCTTGGCCCCAGGCTAGGATTTCCAAAACACTCCACAACGCCCAATAACCTTGTAATGACCTTAATGGGAGCAGGGCTTCTCTGGGTTGGATGGTTCGGCTTTAATGCAGGCTCAACTCTTCAGAGCGGACTTGATACTGCAAGGGCACTCACCATGACCCAGGTATCTGCCGCAAGCGGTGCTTTAACCTGGCTTGTGATTGAAGCCCTTTATTTTAAAAAGGCTTCAGCCCTTGGATTTGCTTCGGGTATCCTTGCAGGCCTTGTGGTCATTACACCTGCTGCCGCAGTTGTCCAACCATACGGGGCTTTAATTCTTGGAGCACTTTCATCCATTGTCTGCTATTTTGCACTACAGTTAAAAATAAAATTAGGCTATGATGACAGCCTTGACTGTTTTGGTATTCACGGCGTAGGCAGTGCCATGGGAATTATTTTACTAAGTTTTTTTATACGGGATTCATGGCTGAGTTCAGCATCGACCCTGGCCGGCAAGACGTGGACTGTCTGGGACCAGCTTCTGGTTCAGCTAAAAGGGCTTGGGGCAACAATTACGCTTGCAGCCCTCATGACCCTGATTATCTGCATTGTTGTTGAAAAAACGGTCGGGTTCAGGATGGATCAGGAAAGCGAACTTATAGGCATGGACAAGGTGTTACACGGAGAAAGGGGCTATGATTTCTCATAGCCTGTTTTAGTTGATAATATAACGCTCCGGGGTTTTCAATCCCGGGGCGTTATAATTTATAATAAAACCTGAAACCACACTATCGAAGCGATATGGAACAATGAGGCCCTGTAATTAAAAGGTTATTGGTAACAGTTGACTGGATATGCTCCATTTTACTGCCAAGCAGAATGTCCTTAATTATTCCATGTCCGTACGCACCTAAAACGATTAAAGAATCATGGGGCACATCGTATAACAGGGTATCAAAATCATGTTTTTTATAAAAATGCCATTGGCTCGAGAATTGGCTGACAGGTTCTTCCAGGCCATTTTTTTCTATTAATTGTCTGAAATATGACTCGCCTTTTTTTTCCAACAATGTATAAATACTCATTGGAAGTCCTGACGACATAGAAATTTTCAATCCTGCTCTCAAGGCACTCAACGCATTTTTCGAGCCTCCAAAGAAAACAGAAATACTTTTCCAGGGTTTATAAACCGGGCTTGTGATCAAAACCGGAAAAGTTGCATGCTTGATAATTCTTCTGACCTTAGGACCGATATGACCCAGGCCAATTCGTGAAGACAGGTCGCTGACCGACCTTGGACAACAAAGATAGTCAAAATTTGTGGAAATGTCCGGCAAGGAGGATGCAGTAAAATTTTTAGGTTCATAAAACATAGGCTTAATACCCATTTCATTAAATAAACCTTGTGCATTATCTTTTGCTGTCTCAGGTGACCTGAGATAAGAATGGTCCAGGTCAACCTGAACGGCATCGTTGGGAAAATACATTAAAAATTTATCACTTTTGGGAATGTAAGCAACCGGGAAGGCATTGATGGTTTTACAAAAATATAATGATTGAAGAAATGTTTCCCTGCCAAAGGGTGTATTCCTGAAAATGTGAAGTAATTTGTAATTCATCGTTTTCTCCTTTTCTCTATGATTTGGCTTGTCTTTTATACGCTGGTCTGCATAATCAGTTCCCGCCGGTATAAATCAAGTATCCTTGTCTTTGATATCATACCAATAAACCAGTCATTTTCCACGACCGGTATGGTGTCCATATTATTAATATCCATCATATCCAGGACTTCTTGTAAATCATTTTCCAAAGAAGCGGTTATGACTTCCGTGTCCATGATCTGGTTGAGAAAAATCATGTTATACATCCCGGGATCCAGAGCGTATTTCCGGATGGCGGAAATTTGAATAATGCCTCTATATTCACCTGTATTATCTTCAATAACCGGGAAAAAATGCTGGTGTGAATTTTTAAGAAGTTCAATAAATTCCCTGAACACCATATTTTCCGAAACCTTGCTATAGTCTGTTTCAATAATTTCACTGATATTCAAGTCGGAAAGAATTCTTGCATCCGTACCAGGCCTTAAAAACTGTCCGCGTTCTATCAATTCTTTAAAATAAAAAGAAGCAGGTTCAATATAGTGGCTCATAGTCGAAGAAAGAGAAGAGACAATTATTAAAGGAAGAATAGTTTCATACCCTCCTGTGATTTCAACAATCAGGAAAATTCCTGTTAATGGGGCCTGCATTACGCCGCTTATGATTCCTGTCATGCCAAGCAATGCATACGCTCCCTGGCTTGCACATTCAATAGACGGGAATAATCCTGACATAACATTATGAAAGGCTATACCGGCAAGACTTCCAATGACCAGGCAAGGAGCAAATATCCCGCCCGAGCCTCCCCATCCAAGGGTCACGGCCGTAGCAAAAATTTTTGCAAACACTGCCAGAAAAACAATAAATCCGCCCATTGCAAAGGTTCCTGAAATCATTGACTGGATAAAATGATATCCCTCACCAAGTACAACAGGCATGAACATTCCCATGATGCCGACAACGCATCCTCCGATAATTGCCCTGGTCCATAAGGAAAAAGGAGTTTTTTTAGCGATTTTCCCTGTCTGTCTTAAAGCTTTTGTAAACAAAACTGAAATCAGGGCCGTAACCACGGCAAGGCAGAGACTTGGTAAAATATCATAAAAGCCCACCTTAAACATCTGGTGGTTGAAAATAACCTGCTCCGGAATAATGGCCTGGCTGATTTCAGTTCCTGCCACGGCAGCAATGGCAATGGGAATAATATTGACAAACTTCCACTCTCCGAGAATCACCTCGACCGCAAAAACAAGGCCTGCAATAGGTGCGTTGAAAATAGATGCAATGGCACCTGCAGTTCCGCATCCTACGAGCGTAATTCTCTGCCGGTCATTTAAGCCAAGCAGTTTGGCAATACTGGAACCTATTGATGATCCGCTCATGACCACCGGGGCTTCCGGTCCGGCAGAACCACCGCTTCCAATTGTTAAAAGACTGGAAATTATTCTTGAATAACTTGACCTGAACCGTAATAACCCGCCATATCTTGAAACCGAATATATCACCTCCGGCACACCATGCCCGGCCCCTTCCCTGGCAATTTTTTCAAGATAAAAAGAAGAAAGCAGTGCTCCTATCCCCGGGAAAACAAATGCCCACCAATATTGCTGGAACGGGTGCAGCCATTTTAAGGCAGACTCAAGGGACAAGCGCAGAACCACGGAGGCAAGCCCGCTGAAAACCCCTGTAACAGACCCTGCAATAATCAGCAGTAATCTGTCATCTAAATGAAACAGTTTGTGATATACATTTTTATACCAGTTTTTCATCATCAACATTTAACTTAACTGCTCCATCACCTTAACTATACAGGGTTTGCTTTTTGAAGATTTTCAATTTTCCCTACCAAGTCTTCAGGTTCAGGCTTTGACTTTAAAAAACTTATAAACAGGTTGTCCCGGAGACAAAATGAAAGTGCGGATAATAAATATAAATGCATTTTCAGCACCGGGCATAATATAAAAAAGAGAACCCATACAGGCTGGTTGTCAACTGCATGGTAATCCACGGGCTTGTCAAGAAAACATATGGAAACCAGGGGTTCACTCAGATAGCCCAGCTGCTCTCTTGGATGCGGAATGGCAATCCCATTCCCGATACCTGTTGACAATGCTCTTTCCCTTTCGGTCAAACGGTCAAGAAGTTCTGCTTTGAACTCATCCGGTATTCCGGAAATTTTTTCAATACAGGATTCCAGAACACTTTTCATATCATTCCCCCGGATATCAAAATACACACCGCCGTTCCGGACTGCACTGGATAATTGTATAACAGACTCCTGGGATTTTTCTTTTGTTCTTTTATCTGAAAGCTTTAAACTGATGTTATGCTTGGCTGCCCATTGTTCCAGCTCTTTTGTGTGAAACTTAAAATTTGTTCCTTTTTTAGAAACCGGCAGTTTTCCCTGTTGCACCCAGCGTTCAATGGTGCCTGGAACAACGCCCAGATGTTTTGATAAATCAAAGACTGAAAGCTCCATTTATTCTTCCTTTAATTATAACGGTGAAACCGGAATGCCCATTTTCCCATTCATTTTGGTTAAACACATTTGATATAATTTTGAATAAACCCTTCCGGAAGAGACCAGGAAAAGGTCAGGCTGAACAGGTTTTGTTCCAGGCAATTATTGTGTTTCCATGTGTTAACATTATCAACCATTATAAGATACTTAATTCATAATATTTTTTTTATGCCTGTTATAAAACAAACTTACAAAAATGACAACCGATAAGTTTTTTAAGCACTTTAAACCAACAAAACACATGACTTTTGATGCATTTTGTTTTATTTTGATCTGTAATGTTTCATCTGTTTTCAGGGCATTCACTTCCCGTTGACAAAGCAAAAAACCTCGTATAATTAAAATAACTTGTATAAAAAGACAGTATAAATATTTTTTTTGATTTAAGTTGAACAAAGCCGTGGTACTGTTGTTCTAAAATATATAGAAACGATAACTTGTTATTCCGGGAAAAAAGCATGATAAATAAAATATTTCCTTTTTTGTTGTGGTTCAAAGACTACAACAAAGAACAATTAAGCGCTGATGTTATAGCTGGAATTACCGTGGCAATGGTTTTGATTCCCCAGTCCATGGCCTATGCCCAGCTGGCCGGCCTGCCGGCATATTATGGACTTTATGCAGCCTTTTTACCCCCGATGGTGGCCTCCTTGTTTGGGTCAAGCCGCCAGCTTGCAACAGGTCCTGTCGCAGTGGTATCGCTCATGTCGGCCGCCTCTCTTGAACCCCTTGCCACGGCAGGGACCAGCCAGTTTATTGCCTACTCCATTATCATGGCATTAACAGTGGGCTGTTTCCAGCTTTTCCTTGGCGTGTTCAAACTCGGCCTGGTTGTCAACCTTCTTTCCCACCCGGTTGTCAACGGGTTTACCAATGCCGCCGCCATTGTGATTGCGTCCTCACAATTTTCCAAATTATTCGGAGTGTATGTGGACAAAGCCCCTCATCACTACCAGACCATTATCAATGTGATAAGGTCTGCTTTGCATTATACCCACCTGCCCACCCTTGGGATGGGAATCCTGGCCATTGCAATAATGGTCATATTAAAGCGTATAAACCCGAAAATACCAAATGTCCTTGCAGCAGTTGCCGTCACTGTTTTAATTTCCTGGCTGACAGGGTTTAACAATGATAAATTCATAGGGCTTGAAAACATAAAAGATCCTGAAATTGTAAAAACAATCCGGCAATTCAACCAGGACATATTTAAAATAAAAAACTTAAGCGAACAAAGGGCTGTTCTGAACAATGAACTTAAAGCCTGCAAAAATGAAGAAACAGAACAGAATATTCATTTTGCATCTGAAAAACAGCTTGGTATCGAATATGAACTTGCATTGACCCAGGCTAGAATTGACAAGACAAAAGAAGCAGCCCATATCAAACGGGAAGCACTTAGGCTTGTCCATTTTTCAATTTCACAAAATCCCGGCAGCCCCCCTGTTTTTTATACTGAATCCACCCTGCCGGACGGCCGCAAAACCAATGGTGATAAATGGCGTATCAAGATAAGCAATCAAGCCCTTGATCTTAAAAATCTTAAAATGATCGGCGCAGGCGCTGTGGTGGGTGATATTCCAAAAGGACTCAAAATCGGTATTCCCAAAGCACCGGAAGGCATATCCTATTTTAGTGCTTTTTTACAACTGCTTCCCTTTGCCATTATTATTTCTCTTCTTGGATTTATGGAAGCCATTGCCATTGCCAAATCCATGGCAGCTAAAACCGGACAGAAACTTGACCCCAACCAGGAACTTATCGGCCAAGGCCTTGCCAATATTATCGGTTCATTCGGGCAAAGCTATGCGGTTTCGGGATCTTTTTCACGCTCTGCCGTCAACCTCCAGGCCAATGCGGTTACAGGTGTTTCCTCGGTTATCACAAGTATCATGGTTGCCTTGACCCTGCTTTTTTTCACGCCTTTGCTTTATCACCTTCCCCAGGCAGTTCTGGCAGCAGTCATCATGATGGCGGTGATTGGCCTTGTCAACACATCGGGATTTGTGCATGCATGGAAAGCCAAACGGTCCGAGGGAATCATTTCTTTTATCTCATTTGTCTGCACCCTTTATTTTGCACCCCATCTTGAAGAAGGTATCATGGTGGGTGTTCTCCTGACGTTTGGACTTTTTATTTACAAACACCTGCGCCCCAGGGTTGCCCTGCTTTCAAGATCCAGAGATGAAAGCCTAAGAGATGCGGTCCGCGCAGGCTTAAGAGAATGCGATCATATTGCAGTGGTAAGATTTGACGGATCTTTAATCTTTACCAACGCCACCTTTCTTGAAGATAAAGTCCTTGAGTATATTGCCGAAAAACCCGATTTAATGCATGTTTTAATTGCCTCAAGCGGAATTAATGATATTGATGCTTCCGGTGAAGATGCCATTTCCATCCTCATTGACACGGTAAGGGGCAGTGGACGTGAAATTTCTTTTTGCGGGTTAAAAGAAGAAGTCATAGCAGTAATGGAAAGAACACATCTGATTAACAAGCTTGGAAAAGAAAATATCTATTCCGACACAAGGGCTGCTTTAGAATCTATTTATAAACAGATTCATTCCAGAGGTAACTGCAGGGACTGCCCGTTAAAAAATTATATGCCCCGTGAAATCAGGTGATGATCATCCCTTAATCATGGTCTGATTCTAATAGACGGATAAATGCCTTCATTGTTACCTGACCTGTAGGGGTGCAGGATATTAAACGAAATCTGCTGCCCGTTCTGGGCATGCCCTCTTAATTCGCTGCCATCCTTACAATAGGCCCCGTTGGCTTCAAGGATATGTTCAATCCTTTGAACAAAAGCGTCTATAAAGCTCTTGCCATTACCCTTAAAAATCATGTCCCCGATATTAAGCGTTCCCGCAAACTGATTGAGCTTATCCATGGCAATGGAGTTGGTTTTTAAATCTTTTTCGCATGTAATATATCCCCAGACAATAGAGTTGTCCAAAATCTCCAGGGGAGTTTTAATATCAATAATGGTATGTGGCATCACTACACATCCCTTGCCGATGATCAGTCTTGCCTTCTCTTTCCCAAAAAGAAAAGAATTAAATCCCACAAATGTCTTTTGGCCGACATCGGTATTGATAACCTTGCCGCCATGGGCTGTAACATCCATGCCCATCAGGCGGGAATCTATTATGTAGGTGTTTTCCTGGGCATTGGAACCGTCTCCCATCAATGCATTATTAAGATAGGCTCCCTGGGAAATAAGAACATTTTCCCCGATTCTGGTATCCCCTTTAATAACTGCATGCCGGTTTACAGCAGAACTGTCCGGAGCGTCAACAGGGTCAACGTCCACAAGCCGGAACAAATGTTCATATTCAGGCTCTTTTCCGGTTACAAAATTATAAATCAGGCCACGGGGCTGAAAAGAATCATTGACCCCTATGTATTTAGCGAGTATCTCCGGTTTGTACTTAAATTTAAAGCAAAATTCATCTGTTTCAATATGAATCACTCCAGGATCAATCTTTTTATGAAAAAGCTCACCTGCCTGGATATAAGAAAACTCACCTATAATACAGGAATGGAGATCCATAAGGTCAATGGTTGAAAACGGTCCTAAAAAGCATCCTTCCATCGTAGCCCCGTGGATATTGGCATAATGGGAAGACACCGTGTTCCTGATGGTAAACTCCTCAGGTGTTTCAGGGTTGCGGGAATTATGATGAACCAGGGTTTTGTACAGCAGGCTGTTATTGATTACAATGGTTTCGTCTTCAATCAGCGGCAAGGGATTTTCCTGGTCCATAATATCCCCTTTACGCTTTAATTCATCTCCCCGGATATCACTTTTATAAATTATTGACTGGTTTACAGAACATTTGCCAAGAAAATAGCTTCCTGCCATGCTGGCATTTCTAAAATTAAAATCAATGGGATGACAGGAAGTAACCCCGTAAAGACAATAGAACCTGGATAGTTTATCATATTCAATGGCATTGGCTGCAAAACTGCCTGCATCAAAATTAAATTCCCTGAGATTTGCATTAATCCTGCTGACAATCCGTTTGTTCAAAAGCCTGAGATTTTCCATACTGTTTTTCCATCAATGACAGGTCGTTGTAAACAATTCTGGTTTCGATATGAATTATTCATACCATAGGTTCCTATTTGAAACAACTTCATTGTTACGGCTGTTAAAATCAATACGGCAACCAATGATTTTATTTGATTAAACTCATTTTGAATGGTAAAAAGCTAATTATGAATAAAATGAAAGGGTTTTCAAATTGAAACATCAAGGAATGGCATATAAATAAATAACATGGATTTTTCATATCCCCATATCCATCACCTTGTGACACACCCTGTTGAGTTTAAGTGTCTCATTGATGCCATTCCCCTTGGAATACTCGTACTTGACCCTGACAGGAGAGTTGTTTCACTGAACAGGACTTTTCAAGCGCTGTCAGGATTTTCTCTTTCCGATGCCAGGGGCATTCACTGCCGTAATATCCTTCGAAGCACTGCCTGCATTTATGAGTGTCCAATTTTAAAAATGACCCATGATGATCGACCTGTTTTTTGCGAAAGCGATATGATCAACCTGGATCGGCAGCATTTTCCAATCAGAATGACAACTGCACCGATTATTGATATAAATGGAAAAACAGCAGGGTTTATTGAAACCATTGAAGATATAAGAACTTCCCAGACATTTGATACTAACAAGGGAATGGCCTACAGCTTTGCAAATATTATCGGCAGAAGCCATCAAATGGAAAAAATCTTTCAAACCCTGCCCGTGCTTGCTCAAAGTGATACTTCCGTTCTTATCACTGGTGAAACAGGAACCGGCAAAGACCTTGTTGCAGAAGCCATCCACCAGACATCGGGCCGGGCCTCCGGGCCCTTTATCAAGATAAACTGCGGGGCCCTGCCTGAAACCCTTCTTGAATCTGAAATATTCGGGCATCAAAAAGGGGCTTTCACAGGTGCGGTTGAAAATAAGCCCGGCCGGTTCAGGCTTGCCCACAACGGTACTATTTTTTTAACGGAAATAGGTGACCTTCCCATTTCCCTCCAGGTAAAACTCCTGACCTTCCTGGATGATAAAATAATTTATCCCCTTGGGAGTACCAAAGGATTTAAAGCCAATGTCAGAATGGTTACTGCAACCCATAGAGACCTCGAGTTAATGGTTAGTGAAGGCCGGTTCAGAAAAGACTTGTTGTTCAGATTAAATGTTGCAAGAATACACCTTCCACCTCTAAGAGAACGGGATGGAGACATAAGACTTCTTCTGGATTACTTTTTCAACACTTATAAAAAACAGCTTGCAAAACGAATCAATGGATTTTCAAGAGAGGTATTAACAAGACTTCTTAACTATGATTATGAAGGAAATATCCGGGAATTAAAAAATATTGTAGAGTATGCTGTAAACATTGCAACAGGTCCCATGATTGAAGTCCAGCATCTTCCGGCATATCTTGTGGAGGAACCACCCACCCCCGGGAGGGCACATGCCGATCAAAACAACAATACTGTTTTTCCGGATGATGATGAGTATATAGGTTTGAACGGAACTATGTCAGGAAAAGGTGAATGGGCCCTGGCTGAAAAAAAAATGATACTTAAAGCCCTGATTCAAGCCAGGGGGAAAAAAACAAAAGCCGCTCAGATTTTAGGTTGGGGACGAAGTACATTATGGCGGAAAATAAAACATCATAAATTAGAATAAATTATGATTAATAGAATTATGATACCATTATATAAGAACGAGGTAGCCCCCCGTTTTGATCTGGCAACAGAAGTGATGGTTGCCATTGTCTCAACCGGCAATAAACTTGAGGAACAAAAAATCATTGTTTTGCCCAGATCTTCTCCTGAGGACCTTTGCCATCAAATGCTTTCAGAAAATATCAACACCCTGATCTGCGGCGCCATCGAAGATGAATATTATCAGTTTTTAAAATGGAAAAAACTGTCCGTATTTTACAATGTCTCGGGGAAATGGGAACATGCTTTTAAAAAACTTCTCAATAATTCCCTTAAAAACGGGGATCTGCTTTCTAAAAGAATAGTCGAGGGAAAAAATGTCTGAAAATTCCATTAAAATTCTTTTGATTGACGATGAAGAAGAGTTTATCAACACACTTGCACAGAGACTTGAGTTCAGGGGTTATAAAGCCGAAACTGCCCCGGACGGGCAAACCGGCATCAACCTGTTGGCAAAGAATCACTTTGATGTTGCTATTCTTGATTTGATGATGCCGGGATTAAACGGGATTGATACTCTCAAACAAATTAAAAATATCCTGCCGGATCTTCCTGTCATCCTCCTTACAGGCCACGGCTCCACAAAAGCCGGAATTAAGGGTATGCACTTAGGGGCATCGGATTACCTGATGAAGCCGTTGGATATCAATGACCTGATTACAAAAATTTCTCTCGCCCTGGGAAAATAAATTATTGCGCCTTGAAATTTGGCAAATCAGGCCAAAAATGCGACCTTGCGTTCACAGAATCAAATTCCATGGATGGGTTTTGACCATATTGTTTCAATATGATTCATAATGTTTTTCAATCAGTGCTTTATTCTGTTTCAGATTGTATTTAAAAAAATAATGATTTTAAGGAATCCTTGATAAACAAGGCTTTTCACACCTGGCACGATCATTGCTGCACTCTTAAATCAATAACAATAATTTAAAGACGAGGTGAACATGCCGGTTTTAACACTTTCCAACGGGTTGCATTCCAATGCAAAAAAAATCGTTGCACAACTTGAGGTAAATTCAGGATATGCCATTATAACCGATAAAATGATCATTGAAAAGACAGCTTCCAGGCATCACCTTAAATTATCGACAATCAGGAAAGTCATCCTGACAAAACAGATTGCATTTAATGACTTTACCCATGAAAAAGAAAAATGCATGGCCTGCCTGAAACAGGTTGTAGCCCAATATTCACAGACCGATAACTGCTTATTTCACGGCATACTTGGACACCTTATCCCAAGACAGATAACGCATGTGATACGCATCCTTGTTATTACCGATAAGGAGACCCGGGTCAAAAACTGCATGGCACTTAACAACAGCTCCAGAAAAGAGGCTTTAAAAGAAATTAACCGCTTTGACAAGCTTGCCATCTTATGGACAAGACAAACCATTGGTAAAAAAGCCTTTGATGAATCCATATATGACATTGTCATTCCGACAGATAAGCTCAATACCCGGGAATCAGTGGCTCTGATTGAAGAACATGCAAAAAATTTAAATTCCATTCCTGATACACTTGTCCAAAAAGAAAATACGGATTTTGAACTGGCTGCACGGGTTGAAGTTGCCCTGGCAGAGGTTGGCAACAAGCTCTATATCCGGTCCGACAGCGGCAATATTACGGTTACCATTGATAAAAGTGTAATGATGCTTGCAAAGTTCCAGCAAAAAATCACTGCAATTGCCCGAAAAATCAATGGGGTGAAGTCTGTTGAGACAAATCTCGGCAAGAATTATTATTCCAATACGATTGTCCGCCAGCTTGATGTTGATACGCCGGCAAGGCTCCTTCTGGTAGATGATGAAAAAGAATTTGTTCAGACACTTTCAGAACGCCTCAAACTCAGGCAATTCCCCAGTAAAATAGCCTATGACGGAAAGCAGGCATTGGATCTGACGAATAAAGAAGACCTGGACGTCATGATACTGGATCTGAAAATGCCCGGGATCGACGGATTTGAAGTATTAAAAAAAATCAAAGAAACAAAACCTCATATTGAAGTCATCATACTGACCGGACACGGATCAGCACAAGACAAGGAAAAATGCATGGAACTCGGCGCATTTGCCTATCTGCAAAAACCCGCTGACATTGATCTTCTGACCAGCACCATGAAACAGGCCTATGAAAAAATAAATACTGAAAAAGAATAAGGAGATACTGCCATGGCAATTATAAAAACATTCAGTGCCGGATTCTGCAAGGGCAATGATGTCATCAACCAATTGATTAAAAAAACGAAATTCAGGCATGCTTCAACCGGTCAAATCATATCAGAAGCCGCCATTCTTGCTGACATGAAAATATCCAAGGTTGAGAATGCATTAACGCTTAAAACATCTGTCTTTGAAAAATTCACACATGAAAAAAAATATGCCCTGGCCTACATCAAACTGGTCATCTCAAAAATGCTGATGGTCTCGGCCGGAAGGGATTTAATTTTGTCCGGATATCCCACCCAGCTTATTCCAAGAGAAATCACCCATTTTTTCCGGGTTGGTTTGATTGCTGACATGAAATTCCGCGTGGCAACATTGCAGGGGCAGCAGGCAGCTACAAAAGAGGAGGCTGAACAGCAGATCTTAAGGCTTGATGAAGAACAGGCCAAGTGGCTGGCTAAGTATTGCAGTATATATGAAGCTTTTAATCCGACAGACTATGATTTGATCATTCCCATGAATACAGAATCTGTGGAAGAAGCATCTGATCTTGTCATACAACACCTGAATGAAGATATTTTCCAGCCTACCCGGACATCCAACCAGGCAATAAAGGATTTTAACCTCCTGGCAAGTGTTGAGGTTGCCCTGGCCAAAAAAGGACATGATGTTACGGTAGCAGCAAAAAATGGAAATGTCAGGATCACCATTAATAAAGAGAGTTCCAGGTTTAGCCGGTTAAAGGATGAAATTTGTGCAATTGTCGAACAGGTGGACGGGGTTGAAGATGTCAAAATAGGCAGGGACGGGGATCTGTCTGAACATGGGGCCTATAGAAAATACAATGAAAAAATGCCCTCAAAAGTCCTTCTGGTGGATGATGAGCAGGAGTTTGTCAAAACGCTTTCCGAGCGATTGACTCTCAGGGACATGGGTTCTGCGGTCGTCCATGACGGGGAATCGGCATTGCGCCTCATTGAACAGGATGAGCCGGATGTAATGGTCCTTGATTTAAAAATGCCGGGCCAAAGCGGAATTGATGTTTTAAAAAAGGTAAAACAGACCCATCCTTTAATTGAAGTCATTATTCTCACAGGCCATGGGTCTGATGAAGACAGAAAGCAATGCATGGAGCTGGGCGCATTTGACTATCTGCACAAACCCACTGATATCACAAAACTCAGCCAGGTTATCAAAAAAGCCAACGAAAAAGTCAGCCAGAGACGTTAATTAATAAAATTAAAAATCATGCCGATAATGAATCCAATGCCTAAGAGCATCATGCCTGAATTCTGGCACCACAAGGAGAGGATTGCAGGGGGGAAAGGCCAGCAGTTTATTTTCCGGAACAAATGGTTTCTCCTTATGCAGGCAACCTGTATACTGACCCTGGTTCCATTGGTAATTTCAGCTTTTCTTTTCTACCAAAGCAATAAAACCGAAACTATTACAGACCTTGTTCTGGAAACTTATGTGCTGGCAAAAGGAGCTGCGACTGATGTTGAAATCTTTTTTGATCAATACCTTTCCACACTTCAGGTCATCTTCTCACAATATGAAGGAGAAAACCTGAAAAAAAGAAATGTCCTTAAAAAAATTCTTAAAAAAATTGAAAAGACAAATATCAGATTTTCCAGCCTGAATGTCATTGAGAAAAATGGGAGTATTATTGCCCGGTATGGCAAAGATGACTACCTGTCCGGGCATCAAATCATCGACCCTGTACAGATCACCCTGGGACAGGATCATTTTATTGACAGGGTTATTGCAAAAAATGGAGAAACACATTTTATTGTCAGTCTGAAAATTTTAAAGGGGACAGAGGATGTTTTTTCCCTGGCAGGCATCATTGACACCCGATCAATAAATGCATTTTTAAAAAAGCTGAAATTAAAAAACGTGGTGGATATTTATATTCTTGATAAAAATGGAATCCTTTTGACCTCATCTGCCTATTTTGGCAAATCCGGTTCAAAAACAAGCCTGACCCAATCAAATATTTCCCCTTCATCAAGGGTCATTCCCAACCCGGGTACCACAAAAAAAAATAACGATTTCTTATTTTCAGGTATCAGCCAGATCAGTAACACAGATATGAGACTTGGAATCCTGATGTCAAATCACAGTTTTAAAGTCTTTATGGCACGAATCAGGTCCCATATTTTTATCATGGTATCTCTTTCTGTCCTGTTTGTTTCAATTGCCGTGTTCATGCTTGTAACATACCTTGTTCATGTTTTATACCAGGCAGACAAAGTCAGGCAGGTCTATCTTACCAAAGCTGCCCGCAGCAGTAAAATGGCTTCCATTGGCCAGCTTGCTGCCGGCGTAGCCCATGAAATCAACAACCCCCTTGCCATTATTAATGAACAGGCAGGACTTTTGCAGGATCTTTTTACCTTTTTGGAGGAATATAAAAAAGATACCAGGATAATATCTGCTGTGGACTCTATCATTAATGCTGTTGAGAGGGCCGGAATTATTACCCACAGGCTTCTCGGGTTTGCCAGGGAAACTGACAGCTGTGTTAAGGCCATTGATGTAAATGAAACTATTAAGGAGATACTGGGGTTTGTCCAAAAAGAGGCTGAATATAAATCCATCCACATCAATGTACAGGTCTGCCCACAGCTTCCCGAAATCATAACCGACCAGGGAAAATTACAGCAGATTATCATCAATCTTGTGAATAATGCCATTGCAGCCCTGGACGAGAAAGGCACTCTCACAATAAAAGTCTTCAATAATATTCAAAATGAAGGCATCGACATAATTGTGCAGGATAATGGCTGCGGCATATCAAAGGAACACCAGAAAAAAATATTTGAACCTTTTTTTACAACAAAAGCCAAAATCGGCGGTACCGGGTTAGGCCTTGCCCTGACCTACGGATTGATCAGGGACCTGCGCGGCAGCCTTGAACTTGAAAGCAGGGCCGGGGCCGGAGCGACCTTTACTATCTCCCTTCCCTATGAAATTAATGAAGAGGAATAAAAAAAGATAGTGAATTTAAATTATTAAAAATAATAATCATGACGTATGACAGGGAGGAGTTTGGAGTGAAAAATAAATTTATTGGATTATTCAGCATACTGAAAATTCCGGCCATATGGCTGTTCTTGCTGCCAGGGGTCTCATTTGCCGGTGAAAATGCAGGCAAAAATGTATCGTTCACCATACAGATAGGAATTGTAATGGGGGTACTGGTCCTTGCCATTTTACTATTTATTTTTGAATTTGTCAGGGTGGATGTTGTAGGTATCATCATGATGGTCATCCTTCCGATCTTAGGCCTTGTCACCCCGAAAGAAGCCATCAGCGGATTGTCCAGTAATGCCGTGGTGTCCATTATTGCTGTTATTATTATTGGTGCGGGCCTTGACAAGACAGGGGTCATGAATGTGCTGGCCCGGAAAATCCTGAAGATAGCTGGCAAGGCTGAAAGCCGTATTGTTACCCTGATCGCCGGGACGGTCGCTTTTATATCCAGTTTTATGCAGAACATCGGGGCTGCAGCTCTTTTTATGCCCGCGGCCATAAGGATTGGCAAACAGACCGGAATCCCCATTTCAAGGATACTCATGCCCATGGGATTTTGTGCGATTATCGGCGGAACCATGACCCTTGTGGGGGCAAGCCCTACTATCCTGCTCAATGACCTTATCGAACAGGCCAATTCACTTGGTTTTATGCCCGAAAAAATAGAACCCTTAGGACTTTTTACACAAACCCCTATCGGGATCGCCCTTGTGGTCAGTGCCATTCTTTATTTTGTTGTTCTGGGCCGGTTTGTATTACCGGCCAAATCTTCAAACAGCACCAGCAGTTCACTGGTTCCGGATTCCATCGTGGATACGTATGATATGATCGATACCATTTATGAACTCACCGTACCAGAAGACCATAATGACCAGAGAAATTTAGATGAACTGAATATCCGGGAACAGTTCCATATTAATATCATCGCCATCTATCACCATAAAAACCAGATCAAAACCCTTGCTCCAAGACGGACTGACAGGCTTGAAAGCTATGATACCTTTGCTGTCATTGCCCACAGCAAACGGATTGTCCAGGCCATGGCTAAAGATATGGGATATATTCTCAAACCGGATCTGGAATTATTTGCAGAAGACCTTTCGCCAAATAATGCAGGCCTCATGGAAGGTATTATCACGGAACGTTCGGAACTTGTCGGGAAAAAACTTGGGGAAGTTCATTTTTGTGAATCCTTTGATGCTGTTCCCGTAACCATCTGCACGGATGGGTACTGCCATTTCAATGACTTACCAGACCACCGCTTTAAAACAGGGGACGCCATATTAATGTTTGGTACCTGGCGGGTATTTCACTGGTTGAAATCCAAAAGCACCTTTGCCTTCACAACCGAGGTAAAAGGAGAGCTGATGCGGGAAAGCAAGGCAAACATTGCTCTTTTCTGGCTCATTGTGGCCCTGGCCCTGGTAATGGGCTTTGAACCTTTTATGGAAATTTTAGGAGTTCCCGGGATGAAATTATCTTTGTCCGTCTGTCTCCTGACAGGTGCCCTGGGGATGATCCTTACCAATGTACTGAGTATAGATGAAGCCTACGAATCTGTGGACTGGATGACCGTCTTTCTTCTGGGGGGCCTGATACCACTTGGGCTTGCTTTCCAGAAAACAGGCGCTGCAGAATTTATTGCCACAACCATTATGAATGCAATAGGCTCTGTTCCCACAATTGTTTTCCTCCTGGTTGTCGGTGTACTGACCTCTTTTTTCACCCTGGTGGTTTCAAATGTAGGTGCAACCGTTCTTCTGGTTCCCCTGTGCATGTCAATGGCGGTTAAGGCAGGGGCTGATCCCAAGATCACCGCCATGGTTGTTGCACTTGCCGCTTCAAATACATTCGTACTGCCGACGCACCAGGTGAATGCCCTGATCATGCGGCCGGGCGGGTATAAAACCCTGGATTATGCACGTGCAGGCGCCGGGATGACTGTATTATTTTTAATTGTTCTTATTGGCATGCTATACTTATTTTATTAGGAATTTACCTTTTAATTAAAATATCATACAATGACCAATTAAAAACGGAGTGCATCATGACGATTGTTACAATTTCCAGGGGAACTTACAGCAGGGGAAAAGAAGTTGCTGAAAAACTGGCCAGGGCACTTGGCTACGAGTGCCTGTCACGTGAAATTGTCATAGAGGCTTCAAAAGAATTTAATATCCCGGAAGTAAAGCTTGTCAGGGCCATTCATGATGCACCTTCCATTCTTGACCGGTTCTCCTATGGGAAAGAAAGATATATGGCCTTTTTCAGGGCAGCTTTGCTCAAGCATCTTCAAAAAGACAATATTATCTATCATGGGCTTGCAGGCCACGCCTTTTTACAGGCCATCCCCCACGTGATGAAGGTCCGGATCATTGCCGATCTGGAATACAGGATAAGAGAGGAAATGAAACGTGAAAAAATTTCAGCTGACCAGGCCCGCTATATCCTCATAAAGGATGATACAGAACGTCATAAATGGTCGATGTCCCTTTACGATCTGGATATCGGGGACCCGAAATTCTATGATATGATTTTACACCTGGATACAATGGATGTGGATGAAGCCGTGTCCATTATTCTCCATTCGATTCAGCAGCCATGTTTCCAGACAACTCCGGCCGGCCGGCAGAAACTTGACGATCTGGCCTTGAGCGCAAGAATCGAGGCCGCCCTGATCAGCGAGTTTCCCAAGGCAAGCGCCGATGCCAGCAAAGGAAATGTGTATGTCAATATCAGGGGCTCGCTTATTGATAAAAACAATATATCAGAAAAAGTGAACCATCTGGTTAAAAAAGTAAGCGGTGCAAAAAAAATTCATGTCAATATGGTACCCTATCTGATTGAAGACTGACAAAATTCAATAAATTAAGATCTTGATATAGCAAAGGAAAAACTAAGGTCGCATACGTGATAAAACCTGGAAAGCATAATAGGCCGGCCGGGCAATTCATTTCTTTTTTAAGGAAAATCTTTCCATTCCTCCGATGGTGGAATTTCATCGGCTGGGATACCACCCGAGCTGATCTTATGGCAGGATTAACAGGGGCTGTCATTGTCCTGCCCCAGGGGGTGGCTTTTGCAATGATTGCAGGTCTTCCACCGGAATACGGGATATATACAGCCATTGTCGTTCCCATGGTTGCAGCGCTGTTCGGTTCTTCCCTGCATCTTATTTCCGGTCCGACAACCGCTATTTCCATTATCATTTTTTCTTCTCTCAGCCCGATTGCCACCCCGGGATCTCATGAATTTATACAATTGGCCTTAACCATAACCTTTCTTGCCGGTATTTTTCAATTGTCATTCGGACTTATCCGCATCGGGGTCCTTGTCAATTTTGTGTCTCACTCCGTACTTGTGGGGTTTACCGCTGGTGCTGCCATTCTTATTGCAACCAGCCAGTTGAAACATATATTCGGGCTTGTGCTGCCAGGTTCGGGATCATTTTCTATCACGTGGGCAAATATTTTCAGGGAAATGGGTACCATGAACCCTTACGCCCTGGCTGTTTCCGCCTCAGCATTTGTCACTGCCGGACTTTTCAAATATTTCAAGCCCCGCTGGCCCGGACTTTTGATTGCCATGATTGCCGGGAGCTTTCTGGCCATGTTCCTCGGCGCTGAGTCCCACGGCATACACTTAATGGAAAGCCTGCCTGTTCACCTGCCTGCCCCTTCACTTCCCGACCTGTCTGTCACAGCATTACGCGAGCTTGCCCCCAAGGCCTTTGCCGTCGCAATGGTCGGGCTTATTGAAGCCTTGTCAATTGCCCGGTCAATCGCTGCCCTTTCCCGCCAGCAGATTGACGGCAACCAGGAATTCATCGGCCAGGGCCTGTCCAATATTGTGGGCAGTTTTTTTTCAAGCTATGCAGGTTCCGGTTCCTTTACCCGTTCCGGGATCAATTATCACTCCGGGGCCATGACCCCCTTATCAGCCATATTTTCAGCCATTTTCCTTGCATTAATCCTGCTGCTGCTGGCGCCTTTAACTGTCTATTTGCCCATCCCGGCAATGGGAGGGGTTATTTTGCTTGTTGCAGTGAACCTGATTGATTTTCGCAACATTCGAAACATTATTAAGACCAGCAAAGACGAAGCTGCGGTTCTTTTGACAACCTTTTTTGCCACCTTGTTCCTTGACCTTGACTTTGCCATCTATTCCGGGGTTCTCATGTCCCTTGTTTTATACCTGACCAGAACCACCCATCCTGAAATAGTAGAACTCACAAATGACCCTGAATCTTTTGGACAATTAATAAATCAAACCGGGCTGAACACTTCTTTGTTTAAAATTATCAGGATTGACGGTTCCCTGTTTTTTGGAGCGGTCAACCATATTATGGATTTCTTTTACAATATCGATAAAAATGAGCCATATAAATGCCATCTTTTGATTATCGCCTATGGCGTTAACTTTATTGACATTACCGGTGCCGAGATGCTGGTCAATGAAACCAGGCGAAGGCAGGGACAAAGAGGGGGACTGTATCTTTGCGGCTTAAAAAAACAGCCTCTGGACGTTCTTGAACGGGGAGGCTATATTGACCTTATCGGGAAAGAAAACCTTTTCTTATCTGAAACCGAGGCCGTGGCTAAAATCCGTGAAAAAATTGACAACCCTTAAGGTAGAACGTATTTTATTGACAATTTTTTCTAAAATTGAGTAAGTTATGCGCCAAATCTTTTTTATGGCGACAGGAGAAACAAGGTGAAAATTATTATTGTGGGTGCCGGAGAAGTGGGCTACAACATTGCCAACCGGCTTGCTTCTGAAAACAAGCGTGTTGTCGTAATTGACCGGGACCAGGATGCTGCAAGACGTCTTTCAGAAGATCTTGATGTACAGGTGATTACAGCATCCGGCAGCAACCCCGAGGTGCTGATTAATGCCGGCATTAAAGAAACCGATATTCTCCTTGCCGTTACAGACAGCGATGAGACAAACCTTGTGGCCTGTCTCATGGCCAACCTGATTTCACCGACCACAAAAAAACTTGCCAGGTTGAGAAATCATGACTTTTATCCCTATCATGAGCGCTTTAAAAACGAAAACCCTCATATTGACACCATTATTAATCCTGAAACCGAGGTGGTAAACACCATCAGGAAACTGATGGATGTCCCTGGGGCCGTTGACCTGGGGGATTTTGCAGACGGCCAGGTAAAATACATTGGAATAAGGCTTGATAAAAACTCTCCCATGGCAGGAATGAAGCTCATTGATTTTTCTTCCAGGTTTGGTGAGAACCGGCCCTTAATTGCCGCCATTGTCAGGAATAATGAAGTTATTGTCCCAAGGGGAAGAAACAAAGTACTTTCCGGAGATTTAATCTATTTTGTCAGTGAAGCTGCAAAACTTGAAAAAACGCTTATGATTTTCGGTAAAAAGATACAGCCCATCCAGAGGGCATTGATTGTCGGCGGCGGGCGAATCGGTGAACAACTGGCCAAGATACTTGAAAAAGACCTGGTTAAAACCAAAATCATTGAATCGGATATTGACCGGTGTCATTACCTGTCCGAACAGATGGACAAGACCGTTGTTCTCCATGGTGACGGATCTGACCAGAAACTCTTTCTTGAAGAAAATGCAGGGTTAAGCGATGTAGTTGTTTCTGTTACAGATGATGATGAAACCAATATCCTTGTTTCCCTGCTGGCAAAAAACTTAGGGGTTCAAAACACCATCACCAGGATTGGAAAATCAAGCTACTTTCCTCTTCTTGCCACCATCGGCATAGAAAAAGTAGTCAGCCCGAGGCTGTCGGCTGTAAGTTCAATCCTGCAGGATGTAAGAAAAGGCAAGGTTCTTTCCGATATTTCCATTTTAGGAGAGTGGGGAGAGTTTATTGAAGCCATTGCACTTGAGACTTCTGATATTACAAACAAACCGCTAAGAAAAATTGCCTTTCCAAAAGGTGCTATTCTTGTCTGTATTATCAGGGATGGCCATATCATGATTCCGGCAGGGGATAGTGTTGTCACACCCGGAGACAGGATCATTCTTTTTGCAATCAAACAAGCCGTTAAAAAACTTGAAAAACTTTTGACCGTAAAACTGGATTTTTTCTGATGCGCTGGCAGTTTATCGCAGGCATTATCGGCATTTTACTGATTTTTCTGGGGTTTTCCATGGTTGCCCCCCTGCTTGTAAGTATTTATTACCATGACCTTGCTCAGAATACCTTTATTCAATCCATCATCCTTACAATGACAGCAGGACTCATCCTCATTATTTTATCTAAAAAACTTGGAAGCGAGGATTATATTAACCAGAAAGAAGGCATGACAGCCGTCGCCCTGGCCTGGACAGCCATTGGCCTTTTCGGCGCCCTGCCCTTTTATTTAGGCCCTGAATTCACAAATTTCACCGATGCTTTTTTTGAATCCGTGTCAGGATTCACAACTACAGGATCATCTGTGATGACAAATATCGAAGGGGCAAGCAAAAGTCTTCTTTTCTGGAGAAGTTTTATTCAATGGCTGGGCGGCATGGGAATTATTGTCCTGTCCCTGGCCATACTGCCGTTTTTAGGGGTGGGTGGAATTCAATTGTATAAAGCCGAGGTACCAAGCCCGGTCCCTGACAAACTCACCCCCCGCCTGAGTGATTCTGCAAAAATCCTGTGGGTTGTTTATGCAGTGATCACATTGGCTGAAATCATCTTCCTGCTGGGCGGCGGCATGCCGTTGTTTGAGGCTGTCTGCCACGCATTTACCACCATGCCAACAGGTGGCTTTTCTCCAAAAAACGCCTCTATTGCCCATTATAACTCTGCCTATTTTGATTATGTCATTACCATTTTCATGGTACTTGCCGGGATTAATTTTTCTCTTCATTACCAGATGATCCGCGGCAGAACACTCGCCTTCTGGGAAGATACGGAATGCAGGGTCTTTCTCTTCTTAACCCTGGCAATGACCCTTGTTATCACATGGGACATCCATGGCAGTGTTTACACGTCCCTGAAGGATGCTTTCAGGTCTGCGATCTTCCAGGTCTCTTCCATTCTCACAACCACCGGATTTGCCACAGCCGACTATGAAAAATTTCCCGGATTAAGCCAGGTGATCCTGTTTATCTGCATGTTTATCGGTGCTTCTGCCGGCTCCACCGGAGGTGGAATGAAAATTGCCAGGATTATCGCCTGTTTTAAATATTGCTACAGGGAATTATTTAAAATCATACACCCGAAAAGTATCAGCCACGTAAAGATTAATAATACGGTCATCCCGGATGAAGTGCTTCGCAGTATCATGGGATTTTGTGCCCTCTATATCGGCCTTTTTATTCTTTCAAGCATTCTTCTGGCCTTAATGGGGGTTGACATGATGACAGCTTTCGGGGCGGTTGCAGCCTGTATCGGGAACATCGGCCCCGGTTTCGGAACCGTAGGGCCGGCCGAGAACTTTGCCCATCTGCCGGCCATGGGGAAATGGCTTTTGTCCTGGTGCATGCTTTTAGGCAGGCTGGAAATTTATACTGTCATAATCCTTTTTGTTCCGGAATTCTGGAAAAAATAATGGTTTAACACCTGACATCATCTGATTTCAGGATGGGTGGATAAAGAATGCAAAAACTGCTTTGTATGCATCTGCATTCTTGACCTGAAAATATCCACCACCTTGAGCATCAATATATGCCCTGCTTCAAAATCCTTTTCAAACAATTTATTCAATTGTTTTCCTGAAACCGTTATGATTCTGCTTGTCTCAGCACAGATGGCCGTAAACGTATTGGATGATTCTCCCATTAAGGCTGAAACCCCGAATGTCCTTCCTGGCAAAACCTCATCTAAAGTCAATGAGTTGCCAGAAGCTGACCTGCTGTTTAAAAAAACTTTCCCTTTAACCAGCATATATAAAAGGACAGGCTCCTGGTCCTGGCGGAACAGGATGTTTTCTTCATCAAATGTTTCCAGTTGGGCAATGGACCCGACTTTTTCAAGTATGGTGTCAGGCAAATCTTTAAGAAAAACTATTTGTTTTAACTCGTCTTTTTCAACCATTGTTATGGGTCCTAAATAAATATTTGTTTATTCATTAAATCACCAGGGTAAGATCTTCAATATCATTTATTTCGTCTTTAAGCCCCGGGTTTTCATCCAGGGTTTTCATGATCATCCGGGCCCGCACATCCATCTTCCTTTTATACTGCCTTGAAACGCCCAGCATCATATGATAGGCAAGCTCATGATTCTGTTCAAATAATTGAATCATATTTTCACCTGAAAGGGTGATAACCTCGCAGGGTTCCTGGCAGACAGCAGTATAGGAGGCCTTTGAGCCTTTAATAAGTGCAGATGTTCCAAAAGAAGACCCTGACTGGATATAATCAAGGATAACATCTATTTGGGGTGTGAGTTCTTTTTTGACCGCGACCTGTCCCATCACCAGCATATAGAATGTATCAACCTTTTCATCCATGGTAATAAGTTCAGTATTGATCCCATAAATGCTGAGTTGAGCTTCATTGGCAATGATTTCAAGCAAATGCCCCGGAACATCCTTTAACAGGTTGATACGTTTTAAATCCTCAATTTTTACCATAGTAAAGCCTCGTGCGCTTAAGTTAATACATAAACCAGAACTACAAATGTAATTGCAACGGCCGCCCCGATTCCGGCAGGCAGCGTCCCTTGAAGGATATCATTGTAAAGCCTTTGCTTTTTTATCTCCAGGCGCTTGTCACGATACCCTGCTAAAAGCCAGAAATTTACCGCAACAAATAAAGATATTTTTGCCCCTGCATCCTTAAAAAAACGGGCTGTTGATGAAGCCACAGCCATGACAATTGATTCACAAAAAGTATTTAACGGATTTAATACCTTATCAAAAGTATTATAAAGTGTTTTGCCAAGTTTCCTGTAAATCCAGTCGGAATCCACATTCAATGCCCTGATTTCAGAGGGGTATATCCCTGCAAGCAGCAGCAGGGTAAAGGCCAGGGCAGAGAAAAATAACAGCTCGGTCTGGCTCAGGACATGAAAAATGGAATAGGGATGATAATCCACCTGGAATGGAAGGATACTATATAATGGTTTTGGGTAAACCCCGATAAAAATGCAGAGGAATGCTGCAATCCCCATTGCAATAAGCATGTTTTTAGGGGCTTCTTTTACCCTGAGACCGGAATCATGCCCGAAAAAAGCAAAAAACGGAATCTTAATCCCGGCATGGTGAAACACGCCTGCCGAGGCAAACAAAAGGACAAGCCATACGATAACATAGCTTCCCTGCCCCACAAGATGTGAACCTTCGGCAGCAGCTTCCATGACCATGGATTTACTGACGAATCCTGAAAAAAGAGGGAATGCAGATATGGAAGCAGCCCCCACACAACAGAAAAGCGTGGTCCAGGGCATGCTTTTGTAAAGCCCGCCAAGGTCGGTCGCCTTGATTTTCCCGGTCCTGTAGATCACGGCACCCATGGACATGAATAAAAGCCCTTTAAACAGGATATCGTTAAAAGCATGGGCACAGGCACCGTTTATAGCAAGTTCCGTTCCAATACCGATACCCACCACCATAAATCCCACCTGGTTGATCAGGCTGTAGGCAAGTACCCTTCTTAGATCATTCTCAATCACTGCATAAAAAATCGGGAAAGCCGCCATGCCGACACCAATCCAGATCAAGGCTTCGGTTCCGGGGAAAAGTCTTGCAAGGGCGTATACAGCAGTTTTAGTTGTAAATGCACTTAAAAACACCGTCCCTCCAATGGTGGCTTCAGGATAGGCATCCGTCAGCCAGGGATGGAGAATCGGCCAGGCGCAGTTGATTCCAATTCCAAAGAAAATCAAATACGAAGATGCGTCTGTTAATGTAATCTTCAACATTTCAAGGGAGCCGGTTTGAGTAAAATGCATTACAATTCCGGCAAAAAGGACAAGACCGCCAAAGGCATGCACCATAAGATACCTGAAGCCCGCACTCTGGGCGGCTTTTGTTTTCCTGGCCCAGATCAGCATGACAGATCCTATGGTAAGCATCTCCCAGAACACAAAAAAGGAGAACAGATCACCGGCATAAATTGCTCCAAGGGCAGCCCCGGCATAGATAAAACCTGCGACATATTCCACATCATTTTTAAAATTCAGAATATAAATAATGGTGATAAATGAAATAATATGAAAAATATAGCCAAACAAAAGACTCAGCCTGTCAATATGCAGAAGAACCAGCTTAAACTCGCCGAAACCGACCAGGAAATGGTCTCCGAAAGGGATATAAAGCAAATTAATAAATCCTGCAACCGGGATCAACAGCATATAGACGGTCTTTGCCCTGCCTTTGAAAAACGGGATCAAAAGACCACCGATTATAAAGATGAAAGCCGGAAGAATATTAGTTGTCATAATAGTCCTCCTTTCGTTTGACAAGGGGCCTTAAGACATATTTGGATACCAGAACCAGTATCACACAGGCTACAAAGCCGAAAAACGCATAAAAGCCCCAGAATTCTTCCCATTTGTAATTCACATGCCTGTGAATTACGTGTGCATTGGAAAGAAAAATATAAACAATATCCAGAATCAGAAGGAAGATCACAGAACTGAAAAAAATTTTTAAAAGCCTTTTCACGTTCTGCGGGTCATCAAACATATGCTTTTTTTCCATAAATAAACCGCCCGATCTGCTAGAAACAAGGTTGAAATAAAATATAGGCCATATATAAAAGGCTGAAGGTAAACACAACAGCGAACACACCTTTATAGCCCGGTACTGAATCGTGTTTAAGTTCCATTAGTTCTTTTTTATCTTTACTGGTGTTCATAAACGAATTATCCTCCAAGGATTCCTTTTACTGCAAGTTGCGCCAGGTTTAAAAACGGTTGAGGCACAAAAAAAAGGGCAAATGATATAAGTGCCGTAATAACAAGAGGAATCACACACATCATGGGTGCTTCCTCAATTTTATCCTCAAACATTGATTCTTCTTCTGTACAGAAAAACGCTTTATAAAAAACAGGCATAAAATAGGCTGCATTCAAAAGTGAACTGGAAAGAAGGACAAACAGCAGGATCATCTGGTCTCCCTCCAGTGTTCCAAGAACAAGATACCATTTACTGATAAACCCACCGGTGGGGGGCAGCCCGATAATGCTCATCGACCCTATGAGAAATGCCATCATGGTAACAGGCATCCTTTTTCCTATTCCCACCATCTGGCTGATATATTTTTTCCCTGTGGCCACAAAAATTGCACCGGCGCAGAAAAAAAGCGTTATTTTTCCAAAGGCATGCATGGCAATATGGAGCATACCGCCGGTCATTCCCTTTGGTGTTAATAATGCCACCCCAAGGACAATGTATGACAATTGTCCTATAGTTGAGTAAGCCAGCCTGCGTTTAAACTCATCCTGGGTCAGCGCGATACAGGAACTGATAATGATGGTAACAGAGGCAATCCCCGCCACAAGGGCACCTAAATTAAAGGACAAAAGAAAATGCACACCGAAAATACCTGTGATCACCCTGATAATGGAAAAGACACCCACTTTCACAACTGCAACCGCATGTAAAAGGGCACTGACAGGTGTGGGAGCAACCATTGCAGCCGGAAGCCATGAATGGAAAGGCATAAGGCCTGACTTGGCAAATCCGAATACAAACATTAATAAAAGTACTGTTGCCGCAGGTTTGCTCAATTGTCCTGTAAAAATACCACCGCTGGCAAATTCAAGTGTTCCTGTTGCATGGTAGCAGTAAAGCATGGCAGGCAGCACAAGGCCGATGGAGGTGCCTAAGATAAAGATTAAATACCGCCTGCCCGCTCTCTTGGATTTTGCATCCTGGTGATGGGCAACCAGGGGATAGGTCGCAAGGGAGAGCACTTCGTAAAAAAGATACAATGTCAAAAGGTTGGCAGAAAATGCAGCCCCTATCGTGGCTGAAATCGCCAGGGCAAAAAAGCAGGCAAACCTTGTCTGCCCGTGTTCTTTCAACCCCCTCATATATCCTATGGAATACATGGAGGTTATGATATACAATGAAGAAGCGACAAGTGCAAACAGCATTCCCAGCGCATCGACCCTGAATGCGATATCAGCACCAGGAGCAATTTTAAACAAGGTCAATACAATTTGTTTCCCCTGTAAAACTGCCGGAAGCATGGAAAGGACAATTAAAAATTTTATGATTCCTGCAATAAAGGTCCATGATTCTCTTACATTGGGTTTGTCCGAAGAAGAGACCAAAACCGGGATGACTAAAAGAGAAACTAAAACTGCTAAAAGAGGTTTAATTGAGATAATGGTTTCCATTTATTGATTTGCCTTTTTTATAATAATCTTGTTCATCATCACTTTAAGAAAGGAAGGATGATCGTATTTACAATAGTTCCTGAAAAAAGCCCGACTACTATCAGGGACAGGCTTACAAGGCCTGATATAATCAACATGGAGACAGGGGCTTCCTCAATTTTTATCTGAGGATGTCCATTGCCGTGTTCATGATCTTTTGAGTCAGTATTAAAAAAGCATATTTCAAAAACCCTGAAAAAAAGAACAGCACAGATCAGGCTCGATATAATCAATGCCGCAGCAAACTGGTAGGCCCCTTTTTCAAATGCTGCCAGGATCAGATACCATTTGCTGAAAAAACCGCAGGTTGGCGGCACCCCGATGATACTGAATGCAGCCAGGACAAGTCCCGCCATGGTCCAGGGCATTTTACCAAAAAGTCCTGTCAGGTTGGAGAGATCGACGTCTTTGATCTTATAAACAATATTTCCCACGGCAAGGAACATGGCAAAAGTCATCAGGGCATCGTTTAAGATATGCAGGATAGCACCCGTCATGCCAAGCTGGTTTCCCATCCATGCCCCCCCCACCATATAGCCGATTTCGCAGATAATGATATAGGTCAGCATTTTTTTCAAGTTTTTCTGGGCAAGAGCCATGATAGCCCCTGCAAGGATAGCAATAGTTGCAAGCCACACAACGGCACTTGAAAGATGCAGGGTTTTAAAAATATAATCATAGCCGAAAACCGTGATCATCAAACGGATCATTATATAAATCATGACCTTGGTCATCAAAGGGGCTACTACCCTTGAAAAAGCCACCGGAGAATAAGAATAAGCATTGGGCAGCCATACATGCAGGGGGAAAAATGCCATTTTGATCCAAAGCCCGATCATGCATAAAATAAATGCCGTCAGTACAATGGAAGAACCCTGGTGACTCTGGAGTATCCGGGAGACATCGGCCATGTTCAAAGAGCCTGTCTGCATGTAAAGGTATCCCACACCCAGAAGATAGAAACTGGCACCGATAACACCGATAAAAATATAATTCAGGCTTGCCAGGGGAGCCCTGTCCCTGTCTCCTAACGCTACCATGGCATAACTGGTCAAAGAGGTAATTTCAATGAGAACGTAAAGGTTAAACAAATCGCCTGTGGCTGTAACGCCCAAAAGCCCGACCACAAATAAAAGATAGACCGTATAAAATGATGCAGCCCTGTCATTTGTTTCCTGTTCAACACTTTTATAGCTTGCTATAAGATTTAAAAAGGCAACACTTGAAACAAGCATCAATACCATGGCGTTTAAAAGATCAATCCGGTATTCAATCCCGATGGGAGGTGCCCAGCCGGCCATCCTGTACTGGATGGTGCCAGAGGCGATGACACGCATCAATACCTTAAATGCTGAAAACGTTGAAATAGCAAGTCCGATAAGGGCAATCGGGTATGATAATCGTTCTTCAATCCAGGCGGCAAGCCCGGCAAAAAGGGCGGCTAAAAGCGGTGTGACAACAATTAGTACGGGGTAATTATCCATAGTTTATTCTTCCGATAAGCGCATCCTGAGTTCATCTTCTTCCAGGGTTTGATACCGCTGGTATATCCTGACAGCAAGTGCCATGGCAACACCAAAGGTCGCAACAGACACGACAATGGCCGTCAGCATCAACACATGGGGCAACGGGTTAATATAATCGAGAGCACGGACAACAGCCTCCTGGCCCTCATGGCCAACTTCCACAATGGGCAGGGTGGCATCTTTCTTATAGCCAATGGACAGATAAAAAAGTATGATTGCTGTCTGAAAAATATTCATCCCCACAACTTTTTTTATCAGATTATTTTTTGCAATCATGGCATAAAGGCCGATCATCATTAAAATTACATAAAGCCAGTAATTGTATTTTGCCACGATCAGGGGTAACAAATCAGTCATAAGCTTACCTATAGTCCTTCATCGTGTCTGCCTTCGGATACGATATTAATATAAATTATGGCCATAACAGCCATAACAGCGAGTCCAACACCAATTTCAACCCCCAGCATGCCCAATGCCCTCACATGACGAGGATCTCCCGGCAATAGGGGCGCAAGCATTCCATAATTTAAAAAATTGCCCCCCATCGGCATGCAGATGGTGGCAATCCCGACATAAATTAAAACGCCGACAGCAGCGAAAATACCAAGGACCTTTTCTTTAATCCTTTCGACAAGGGTTTTTAAATCGTAGGAAATGGCCAAAAGAATCAGGCTGGAACCAAATATGACCCCTCCTTGAAATCCGCCGCCAGGGGAAAAATCACCATGGGCCACAACATATAAGGCATAAATCTGGATAAATGGGATTAGAATCCTGCAGACAGTCTTGATAATCAGGTCAGACGGGACAAAGTCCTTATCTATATGTTCAAACTCTTTTCCGACTTTCAACACTTTTTCACTGTCTTTTACATGCAGGATCACTCCTGTTGGCCTGTGCCGGTAGAAGCGTTCTTTTTTTTCCGTGAAATCCCGCAGTAAAAGAAAGCATGTAAGTCCTGCGCAAAAAATCACGGATGTTTCAAACATGGTGTCAAATCCACGATAATCTGCAAGAACTGCTGTTACAATGTTGGGAACCTGGGTCTGCTCAACTGTCTTTTCAATATAATAGTTTGAAAGATGGGTTGATGCAGGGGATCCCGGGTCTCCCCAGGCAGGAAACTGCCCTGTTCCGTACAGCAACAATGCGCCTGTCAGACAGACAACAATAAATCCTAAAAATTTCAATCTTTTGTCCTCCTGCTGGTTCTGAAAACAGCTGCAACAAAGAAAACCGTACTGACGCCTGCTCCAACGGAAGCCTCTGTAAATGCAACGTCCACAGCCCCCATAATTGCCCAGAGCAGACACATCATAAATGAGTAAGCACCAAATAATATGGCTGTCCCGAGCAGATCCTTAACAGATATGGCAGCAATTGCACAAAAAATGACAAAGGTTAACACAATCAAATCAATCGGCCAGTGCATGATTAACCCTTTCGTTTCTTCTTGGTCCAGTGTCTTAAGCCTGCCCGCATTCCTGCATCAACAATGGAATGGGTAGCTGTGGGACTAGAGAGAAACACAAAAAATACAATTAAAAACATTTTAATGGAAAGTAACAAAGATTCAAAAGAAAAATGGTGAAGATTATAGATAGCAAGCCCAAGCACCATGGCAAGAATCCCCAGTGTATCCAGTTTGCCTGCCGGGTGAAGCCTGCTGTAAAAATCAGGCATCCTGATAATACCGATGGCACCCCCCAGAAAAAAGAGCAAACCTGTGACCAAAAATAAAATAACAAGTATATCCATTGATTACTCCAGATTAAGAATCAGTCCATAAAGGATTCTTCGTACAAGCCTTTTCTTTTGTGGAAATAGCGTGATGCTGCAAGCACTGCTATAAAATTCAAAAAAGCGTAGGCAAGTGCAATATCCACAAACATGTCCATACGATCGTAAAGAAAACCGATCAACAATAAAAGAATAACGGTTTTGCTTCCGATGGCATTGACACCAATGAGCCGGTCCAGAACCGTAGGGCCGAACAATGCCCTGTACATTGAAAAAAGCATCAGGAAGCACAGTCCCAATGCAACGCTTAGAAAAAAACTAGTCATATATCTTCTCCAAAAACTTTCGCCACTTTTTCTAACATTATGCCCGGCAGGGCCTCGGCAGATTCCCTGTCAATGGAGTGAACCCTGAACACACCGTCACTGTCTGCTGTTACCGTAATGGTTCCGGGAGTCAGGGTAATGGAGTTGGCCAGGGTTGCTATGGCAATATCGCTTTTTAAATTTGTTTTAAAGGTAATAATATGAGGATCTATTAAATCTTTCATCCGGGGATGAAAAGCAAGGTATAATAAATGGAAATTGGCTTTAATAATTTCTAAGATCAACCAGGGACAATATTTAATAAATCTTAAAAAAATCATGAAATATTCCGGTTTGAGATCCGGAAATAAAAGATCATGGAAATAGTAGGATACAAGGAAACATGAAATTCCCCCCAGCCACAAAAGCAAAGGCTCAAATTTTCCTGACAGGACAATCCAGGTAAAAGCCATTAAAACAAAAGTAATCAAAAAAGAAAAAAAGGATTTTAAAAACTTAGCTGCCGGTTTGCCATTATTTTTGACAAGACTATCACTTGCAACTTTCAAAGAACCACCCTCCCTCAAATATTATAAGAACCAAAGCCTGAAATGTATTATTTTTCAACACCATACAGTTTGCGGAATTTACCATATAGTTTTGCTATGGCGCCTTCTTGTTTTTTCCCTGCTTGAGAGCCTTCTATTCCGGAGGATGATTGTTCCTGTTGAACCCTGTAATCATAGGCCGCATTTATGGTTTCAATCAGCGTATCCATATCCACAGGCTTTGATAAAAATTTAAATGCATTATATTTACCGCTTTCCAGCGCATTTTCAACACTTCCATGCCCGGTAAGGACAATACAGGGCAACAGCGGCTGCAAGTCCTTCAACCTTTTCTGGACTTCAATCCCGTCGATCCCAGGCATTTGCAAATCTACAACCGCCACGTCAAAATCTTCCTTTAAAGCGGCTTCCACGCCTTCTTCACCTGAAAAAGTTGTTTTAACTGTGAATCCATCAAGAACAAGTCGTTTTGCAAGATATTTTAAGAATGTCTGTTCATCATCTATAAATAGGAGTTTCATAATGTTTCCTTAATAATGATAGTAAATCTATCAGTCTCCATTTTAAACCAGCTTTTGCATATATCAAAACTATGTTTTTGAGTCAATAACTAATGCCTACAAATTCTGGCCGTTTTATAGCCAGAATTTATCTATATCAAGTCTATCACAAAGGCAAGGATTAAATTGATCAAAAAAATAGAGAATTAAAAATGATCAGTTTCATGAAGGCATCATCCCCATTATAATCTGAAGACTTGACCATTTTTGAATTCGTTCAAGAAGGACATAAAGAAATTAGAGCTTAGCACAATGTAGAAAAAACGACCTGTAGATCCAAAGGACTTTTTAATTCTTTGATCGTTCTGGATTTAACAGTGTGCGTGTAAATCATTGTTGTTCTGACATCGCTGTGCCCCAATAAGCTCCTGAATCGTCCTGATATCGAGACCTTGTATAAAGAATAAAAATAGTCAATAAAATCAAATAGATAATATTTAACATAAAAATGACAAAAATTTATCAGCAAAAAGAGGTAACGACTGACTCGGTTATAAAAAAATCGGCGTGGTCGTGCAAAGCTCTCCCTTGATAGATCTGAGCGAGCCATGTTACCAGCAAACCGACGGTAGAGGAAAAAATAACTCCAGGGAATTGAGACCACTGTCAAGTCAAGTTTCGTTCAGAACACATTACTCCTCCATTCGGATTCACTGTATGTACAGAGCTAATGAATACCTTTTACCTTCGCTCTTGACTTTCAGCCCTTCACCCTGTCCGGGGCATTACCCCCGATATTTGGCTACTATGACGTCTGCCGGGTAGATGGGCTTTGCCCACTCTGCGGGTTGCCTGCGGCAATCGCCTCGTTCCTCGGCCCTGCCCCATCACCCGCCAGGTTACCCTGGCAGGCGCAATGAAACCTCTTTTACAGATGATGCCCATTGTTCGTGTCTCATTACCGTCGGCAACAGCCGGTGATGCCTGGACCTTGGTGACCCGGTGTGGTCCATGCCGGGAGTTGTTGCAAAAGATGCTCAATGCATGCAAA
>JAADHV010000114.1 GCA_013151635.1 Deltaproteobacteria bacterium
ATTGTATTTTAATTTTTGCATGGTAAGTTTGCGGCCATAAATTGAAATTTTTTTTAGCTTTTTTAGAATCGAAGCATTTCCGCTATGATCTTCATGAAAATGAGTCAGCAAACATTTATTTATTTTTCTCCCATTTATAATTTCAATAAAATATTTTCTCATATTTGACTGAGCCGTATCAATAATAATTTCATCTATGATATAAAAATATGTTGTCATTAAAGGTCTGCCAAATGGAGCATATCCAAGCTCAAAAGCTTCTACTTCCTTAAAATCATACGATTTGCTGATGTTCATATCATCCAAACTCATTGCAATTGTTTAAAAAAATAAATATAAAGAAGTCTCGCTTGCACATACTACATCCACTGATGAATGAACTCAAGAAAGAATTCACTTGGTCTGGGAAAGGGATAAGGTCTGATAATATATATTATGTAAACTTTTTAAAATATGCATTCAAACCTGTCTTATTCAATACCTAATCAAATTGTAATCTTGAAATCCTGCCCTTTCGTGTTATATTAGAAAATAAACATAAACTTTTTCCGGAGGAACAAAATGAATTCAACCTCATCTTTTTCACAAAACCATGTCCTGATAAAAACAAATTCATTTATAAGGAGCGTATACAATTGGATGGCCATAGCACTGGGGCTTACCGGTTTTACAGCATATTACGTATCTCACAGCGAAACCATGGTCCAACTTATATACAAAACTCCAGGTGTAATCATGGTATTGATTTTTGCAGAGCTTGGTTTTGTATTTTATCTTAGCGCAAGGATTCAAAAGCTTAAAGCAACTACAGCCACAGCCTTGTTTACAACTTACGCAATCCTGAACGGCATAACGCTATCTTATATTTTTCTTGTTTATACTTCCACATCCATTGTTTCCACATTTTTGATCTGTGCTGTGACTTTTATGGCATGCAGTGTTTACGGGATGATCACCAAAAAGGATTTGACATCACTTGGCGGATTTATGTTCATGGGCCTTATCGGGATAATTATTGCCTCTGTTGTGAATATGTTCATGCAAAGCTCGGCCATGCAGATGATCATTTCCTACATTGGAGTTGTCGTATTTATCGGCCTTACTGCCTATGACACACAAAAGCTTAAAACAATGTCAGCTACCATTCCCAACAACGCATCAGGTGCAATGATCCGAAAAGGTGCTTTAATGGGCGCCCTTGCATTATACCTTGATTTTATTAATCTTTTTATCATGATGCTTCAGATCTTTGGCGGAAGCAGAGATTAGATTTTCGGCCTTGATGTAAAACGGGTATTCAATTTGAATTGAATACCCGTTTTATTTATAGATTATTTTTTATACTTTTACATACATCAAGGCAATATTGTTTTGTTGATTCCTTTTTTGGGCCCTCAACCATCACACGAAGCAAAGGTTGGGTACCGGAATAACGGACCAGCACCCTGCCCCTTTTTCCAAGTTTTTTTTCAATGGCCTCAATTGTATCTGCAATTGAGCTGATTTTCATAAAATCAGGATGCGATTCATCCACTTCAACATTCATGAGTACCTGGGGATAGACTGTCATTACCGAAGCAAGGTTGGATAAAGGCTGATTTTCTGTCATTATGACTTCAAGCAATTTTAAGGCTGAAAGCATACCATCGCCGGTTGTATGGCAATCCAAAAAGATCATATGACCTGAATCCTCGCCACCCATTACTGCACCTGATTTTTTCATATCCTCAAGAACCTTTCTATCTCCCACATCAGATTTAATATGTGAAATTCCAAGGCTGTCAAGGGATTCAGTTAATCCAATGTTGCTCATGATTGTACTTACAACTACATTATTTTTAAGGGTCCCCTTTTCTTTTGCAAACTTTGCGCAAATGGCAAGTATCTGGTCACCTGTTATCCTGCTGCCCTTTTCATCAACAGCAATAAGCCTGTCAGCGTCCCCGTCAAAGGCAAGGCCAAGATCGGCTTTTTCTTTTACAACAAGTTCCTGGAGTTTTTCTGTATGCTGGGAACCGCAATTATCATTAATATTCTTTCCATCAGGCGAATTATATATAAATCCGGCATCAAACAACCCATCATTAAACACCAGGTGTCCAATTTTTGACGCAGCCCCGTTTGAACAGTCAACTATTAATTTTAATTTTTTATCAAGTTTCCCAAAAGGAAACCCTGCCAGCAAAAAATCTGTGTACTCCTTCAAACTATCAGGAATGACAGCTATTTTGCCAATATTCTCCTGTGGAACATTTTCAGCATTAAGGATATAATCTTCAATTTGATTTTCCTGTTCGTCCGAAAGCTTTACTCCACCGTTTTTAAAAATCTTGATCCCGTTATCCTGATAAGGGTTATGGGAAGCTGATATCACAATTCCTGCGCCGACACCTTTTTTTGAACATAAATATGCAACTCCGGGGGTCGGTATTATACCAGCCAGCATGACATCAACGCCTGTTGATGAAAGACCTGCTGCAAGGGCGGATTCCAGCATATCCCCTGATATCCTGGTGTCTTTGCCGATAACTGCAAAATTGTATCCGTTCTCTTTAATAAAAATACCAATGGCCTGACCTGTTTTCAATGCAAGCTCACAGGTTATGGGGTATGTGTTTGCAACTCCCCTTATTCCATCCGTCCCAAAAAGTCTTCCCATTTTTCATTCCTGTCAGATTAATAATTTTTTAACAATTTCCTGTTCAATATTAAACAGCCAGAGGCTTCCTTTTTTACGGTCATCAGGTTTAAGGTCCTGTATGATATTTAAATAATTTTTCCCTGCACAGCCTGTTTTCTTTTCAATTGTCCGGATAAATTTATCACCCTCTTTATTAAATTTACCTTTTTCAGATTCTTTCTTAAAAATCTTTTCGGCAAACTTAATTTGATCTATTGCCTTGTCATGGATTAAAATTGATCTTGATTGTGTGTCCTTTGTTTTTGACAGAAGATTTTTTTTTGAAACCTTTAATTTTTCACAAAAATCTTTCAACCGGAAAATTCTTTCTTTTATGCAATTATCCAGATTATTCTGCATGCCTTTGATCAATTCAGATGAAAGTTCATCATAAATAAAAAGAGGACGGACAAATTTATACCAGGATTTTAATGAGATCAGGCTTGCAATGTAATAGACATTGTTATTGAAAATATGACCCACGTTTTTATAAACATAAAATTGTCTTGGAACGGACACATCCTTAAAATTGCCGCCAAGCAAAACCCGGTCGGTCTTTAATTCATTCTTTCGAATGATGGACCCTGCCGCAGTAATACAGCCGTAATTTATCCTGACAGGGCCTACAAGTCCCCCCTGCCCGCCTAAAAAAATCGGTTTTGAACTAAGCATGACACCATTATGACTGTCTCCCATCATGGAAGGCGTTGCCTTGTCCTGGTTTGGCGTGTAATTAAAATGAATAAAAGACGAACCGACTTCAGAATGATCTTTGCGGCTTGTTCCCCCTGCCATAAAACAATCACAAAAATTAACAAGACTGCCCAGGGTAACAAATGGAAAAAGGATAGTCTGTTTTAGACCTACCGTATGGGCGGCTTTTGCTTCTTCTTCCAGGATGGTGCCTTCTCTTACATGGGCTCCGGAACCGAATGTATTGCCACCGGCAAAAACAGCGCCTTTAAAGAACCCCCCATTTAATTTTGTATTCTCTCCAACCAGGGTATTTTCAATTGTAACAGGAGCCTCATGCCCTATTTGAGAATTTTTCATGATAAGACAGGCCGCGCCAAGAATCCTGCAACCCGGATAAATTGTAACGTTTTCACCTGAAATCCTCTCAGGATTCACGTTATCTGATATATAAACTGATCCGGGCTCAGCAATATTCACCCCTTTTTTTATAAGAATTTTAACAATATTGTTTTTCATAAAAATATAAATAATTGCCTGAACCTATAATTGTCAAGGTATTTTCTCAATCCAGACCTTGACCGGCATCAAAGGGTTCCGTATTATAAGCCAAGCTTAGTACCAATTCAAATTCCATAAGGAGACACCTTTCTGAAATGAAAAAAAAGTTGTATGCAATTGCATGTGCCGTTCTGACCATTGATATGAAACACAGTGCAAAAAAACTGGGGCTTGATATTGAATATAAATTCCTGGAAGCCGGACTTCACAACAACCCGAAACTGCTCAAGGAAAAACTCCAGGCTGCCATTGATGAAATTTCAGCGACTGGTTTATGCGACCGTATTATCATAGGATACGGAATCTGCGGCAAAGGAACCATTGGTGTTCAATCCGGTTCAGTTCCTTTGACTATTCCCAAGGTGCATGACTGCATTGCTCTGTTTCTGGGGGGAGACCAGGCGTACAAAAACGAATTTAAAAAGTATCCGGGGACATTTTATCTTTCAGCCGGATGGTGTGAAGAAAAAACCGAGCCCATGTCCCAGAGAAAGCAATGGGCATATTTTGGTGAGAAAAAACTTGAATTTAATGATCTTGTTGAAAAACACGGTAAAAAGGCTGCCCAACAGACCTTTGACTTTCTTAATTCATGGCAGAAGAATTATCAAAGAGCGGCTTTTATTGAAACAGGTGCAAAAACATCTCCCAGGTATGAAAAATTCACCCGGGAGATGGCCAGGGAATACAACTGGAAATACAACAAAATAAAGGGAAGCCAGGCATTGATCGAAAAAATGATCACAGCCGACCATTCAACATCTGACATCCTGTTTGTACCGCCCGAACATGTAATCGGGTTTGATGCCATACAATCCACGCTGTCTGCCAATCCTGTCTGGAAGATTGAAACCAGTGCAAGTGATACCCCTGCCGTGACAGAGATCAAGAATCAGGAAAAACCTGTAGACTCTTACATAAAAACCGGGTTGGGCATTGATGCCGGCGGTACATACACCGACGCGGTGATTTATGATCTAAAAAAAAACAAAACCCTTTGTAAAAGCAAATCTTTGACCACAAAATGGGATTTTACCGTAGGGATCAATAGCGCGTTAAAAAAACTTGACCAGAAAAAACTGCTCCGGATAGAACTGGTCTCCTTGTCCACAACCCTTGCAACCAATGCCATTGTTGAAAATGAAGGTCAGAAAGTCGGGATGATTCTCATGCCGCCCTATGGTCTTGGTATTGATAAGGATATACCCTTTCAACCTAAATCCGTTATTAAGGGACAGCTTGGAATCACGGGCGGGCAAATCCTTGCCATTGATCCGGATGAAGTAAGACAGAAAGCTGCGCAAATGATTAAAAATCATGGGGTGACAGCCTTTGCAGTGTCAGGTTTTGCAGGGTCTGTTAATCCTGAACATGAAATCCAGGTCAAAAAAATTATCCATCAACAGACAGGTTGTTTTGTCACCTGTGGTCATGAATTGTCTGACTCCTTAAATTTTCAGACCCGGGCGGTAACAGCCATGCTCAATGCAAGGATTATTCCGCGGTTGACCAGTTTGCTGCTGGACCTTGAAAAAGCCATGGCATCCCTTGGTATTCATGCGCCAATAGTCGTGGTAAAGGGAGATGGAACTTTGATGAGTTCAACCATGGCCAAACAACGGCCGGTTGAAACGATTCTTTCCGGACCGGCTGCCAGTGTGGCAGGCGCAAAACATCTGACCGGAATTAAAGATGCGCTGGTCGTGGACATGGGAGGAACAACAACCGATACGGCTGCCCTGGCGGATAACTCGGTAAGCCTGAATGAAAAAGGGTCAAATATAGGAGGGTACAGAACGCATGTTAAAGCCCTTGAAATTCGAACTGCCGGACTGGGGGGAGACAGCCTGATCGGATTTGAGAAAGGGCAGTTTTGCATCGGCCCCAAAAGAGTGGCCCCCATTGCGTGGCTGGGGCAGAAATACCCGGGGACAAAAGAGGCTTTGAACTTTTTAAATCAGAATCTGCAACACCATGCCGCATCCACCGGGAAGATGCAGATTCTTGCTGTGACCGGTTCTGTAAAACAACTTGAATTGACTCCCCTGGAACAAAAGATTGTTTCCCTGCTGAAAACAAGACCTCATTCCATTGATGAACTTGTTCAAAAAACCGGAGTCCTTTCCGACAGCAGCCTGCCCCTTAAGCGGCTTGAAGAAAATTTTATCTTACAGCGATGCGGACTCACATTGACAGACATTTTACATATCACAGGGCAGTTTATTAAATGGGACAGACATCTGGCCGGGGAATACTGCCGGATGTTTTCCTTTCTGGCTAAAAAAGAGCTGCCCGAATTGATCCGGCATCTGCTGGGTATGGGTGAAAACCTGTTAACTCTTGAACTTTTAAAACGCCAGCTGGATGATGAGGTAGATCCTGAAGCCTTGCATAGCTGTCCTGTATGTAAAGTTCTGATTAATAATCTGCTTACCCAAAAAAATCCTCATTATAGGGTTTCCATAAATCTTAAACGTCCTGTCATAGGTATTGGTGCTCCCATTAAGTATTTTCTTCCTAAAGCAGTAAAATGCCTGGGTGCCAGGGCCATCCTGCCTGATGACGCAGATGTGGCCAATGCCATAGGTGCCATTACCAGTAATGTGGTCTTAAAAAAACAATTAAGGATCATACCCGGGGACCAGGGCGGGTTTATAGTGGAAGGGATTGCCGGAGCCTGTCAATTTAAGGATTTCAATGATGCAGACCGTTTTGCCAGGGAAAAACTGATCCGGATTGTCAGGGAACAGGCCACAGCTTCCGGGACAAGCTGCCAGAAAGTTACGCTTAAAACCAAAGACCAGATCCCGACCACTGCCGGCGGGGACCCGGTTTTTATGGGAAGGACCCTTTATGCCAGCCTGACCGGACGTCCTGATATTGTATTAAAAGAACATCCTTTGGAAACAAAGGATATCACTTGTGCTGGTGTTTAATTCTTCTCACTTCCGGTACAGGTTTTTGAAATCATCAATATAGCAATAATCTTTTCGCTCTGCTTCAACTTCATGAACAATATCAATATTGTGAAGGATTAAAAGTTGTTCTTCAGTATCCGATCCTTTTAACATATTGATGCCCGAGGGAGCCCATATACCTGAACCGCCGCAGTACTCAAGCCCTTCCAGGCTGTGCTGTCCCACGGCATTCGCAGCCATAACCCATACCTGGTTCTGACCGGCCAGTGAAGGCAGAATCATATTCCATTGAATTTTATAATAGGAATTCTCTTTGATTTTGAGACCTGTGTACTGTCTTTTCCCCTGTTTCCTCCAGGCAGAATTTACAATCAGCGCATCCACTTTTTTGATATGGACAAGCTCCTGGACAGGCTGGGGGAAACAGATATCATAACAGGTCAGGAATCCGAATTTCCCCCATGCTGTTTTAAGCACCAACGTGTCATTTATACCTGACGAGATATATTTTTTTTCAAACCCGGGCAGAAAGGTCTTTTTATATGTCCTGTTTTTATTAAAATAGTTTCCGGTGCGGTCCAGAACAAAGCTGGTGTTAAAAAATTTCTTAGTATCGTCCCTGTTTTTTATCAGGCCGTTAAATACAATATATTGCAGGGTCTCATTCACATATGACCGGACAATCCTGTCAAGCCAGTTCCTCAAATGATCCAGACAGGTCTTGTCCATATAGACCCTGCATTCTTTTTCAGGTTCCCAGAAATATCCGGAGAGGCAATATTCAGGAAAAATCACAAGATTTGCTTTTTTTTCAGAAAACAGGTCTAAAGCATCAATAATCTTTTTTTTATTTTCACTTAACTTTCCGGTTTTTGAATTGATATTAGCAATCCCCACCGAAATATTATCTGAATTTTCCGAAAAAAATTTTTCAATTAGCATAAAACCCTCATCATATGCTGTTGTTTATGAATAATGCATAAATCGATCCTTCAAACCTTGAACACACTGATCATGTCCTTAAGGATGGTGGCCAGGCCGGAAAGTTCCAATGCCCTGTGATTCATTTTTACGCTCCTTGATGACATATCTTCTGTTGTGATGTGTACTTGTGAAATATCTTTGGAAATTTGAGATGTTACCTTGGAACTCTGGAAAATATTCTCACTGACTTCATTAATGCCTGTTGATAATTGTTCAATATTTTTTGCAATATCAGAAGCAGATTCCGACTGATTTTCCACGGATGCTGCAATATTTGATACAATCTCATCAACGTCCAGAATTACTTTTGCTACTCTTGTTACCTCCCGGGTGGTTTCATCAGTAGAATCCTGTATGCCCTGAATCTTTTCCTTAATATCCAGGGTGGCCCGGGCTGTCTGGGTAGCCAGGTTTTTTATCTCGCCTGCCACAACAGCAAACCCTTTGCCTGCCTCACCTGCCCTTGCAGCCTCAATAGTGGCATTCAAAGACAAAAGATTTGTCTGCTCTGCAATCTCTGTTATAACCTCTGTGACTTTGTTTATTTCTTTTGCTGCTCTGCCAAGGAGATCGACCTTTCCTGATGCTTTTTCAACACGATCAGAAGCATTGCCGGATTTTTGTTTTGCCAGATCACAGTTAACGGCAACTTCGTTCATCGTGGCTGTCATCCGGTCTGCTGCATCTGATATGCCACGTATGTTTATGGCAGACTGTTCGCTGACTGCTGCAACCGAGCTCATGCTCGTATCCATCTCTTCTGTTGCTGCGGCAACAGTATTTGCCTTGTTGGAAAGGCCTTCTGATCCTTTGCTTATCTGTTCTGACAGATCAAGGATATCTTTAGAACCTTGAGTGACGGTCACAGCATTGGTTCCAATATCAAGAATAATCCTGTTAAGCCTTGACATGAACAGATCAAACCATTCTGCAAGTGCACCGATTTCATCCTTTCTTGTCAAACCAAGACGTTTTGTAAGATCTCCTTCACCCTTGGCAATATCTTTAAGACCGTTTGAAATCTCTATGATGGGGTTTATTACAATTGCTTTGATTAAAAAACTTATCATCAAAATTATAAGGATACAGCAGATTAAACCCACAATCACGATAACTTTTTTAATGCTGAAATTCACCTTATCTGTTGATTGTGCAAGCATTATGCTGGTTTCATCAATAGAGGCAGTATTATTTTCTGTTACGATTGAAAGGTCTTTTTTAATCTTTTTTATCACATCAGTTGACTCATTTTTCAACACGGCTCTTATCTCATTATCGTTACTCTGTCTAAGAGCTGAAAATCTTTTTGTAAGCTGTTCAATCTCAATATTGACCTGGTCTTTGTCAATGCAGACAATTGTTGTGCCAAGGGGTATTTCCATATGTACAATAGGCATTGTTATTACCATAACGTCAGGATCTTTTTTTGACTGGGTCAGTACTCTTTGAAGCTTTGATTTATCCTTGTCCCCGTTTTCGATATAGTTTTTGATTTTCGGATCCTTAAAATTCATGTATGCAGGCAGAGGGTTGCCCTGAGTATCAAGAAATACCGTATATACAATCTCGTCTATCTTTGCTGCCGACCTTGAATAATTGATAATTTCATTGAATTTGTTGCCCAGAATGCTTGATGGAATGACACTGTTGAAAACAACGGCTATGGCTTCAGCATTTTTTTTCAACAGGGTCTCCATGCTCTGTTTCAATCTGCCTTCCTCTGTCTTAAGCGCCTTTTGCGTTGAAGTGGAAATGGCCAGGCTTGTTTTATCTTTCATGCCCAAAAACAGTTTTTGAACATTTGACTCCAGCAAACCAAACTGCTTTTTTGTCGTTTTCTCCATATTTTTCAATGTCTTGACAACTTCTGAAGTCATCCCTGCAAGGGAAGAGGTCTGCACATTGACAATAAAAAAGGTTAATCCCAAAAAAGAGACAACAAGAATAGTAACAAGAGATAAGAGGATCTTTAAACTGAGGCTCTTTTGAAAAAGTGATAGCATAAGAAACTTCTCCTTAATAATAAATGCCCATCCAACTTATTATCAGCTCTTTATTATGCCGGAACGGACTCCTTTAAGATATGCCATGCAAAAATTATCATTGCCAAGGAGCATGTCTGCGGTTCTTATGGCCGCCATTATTTTGGAATCCAAAGGATCAATAATGGCTGAATCCATTCCTGCATCCATCATCAATGTCACAAAAGTCCTGTTGATGATTTTTCTTTCAGGCAGACCATATGAAATATTGGAAAGCCCGCCTGTAATATGGACTTTTGGGTACTGGTTTTTGATCTGTCTTACCGCGTCCAGAACCATGGTGCCCTTTGTGGAATCTGTACTGATAGGCTGAACAAGGGGATCAATGTAGATGGCATCCTGTTTCATTCCAATGGATTCAAGCTGGGCAACCAGTTTTTGAGCCCTTGCAATGATATCATCAGATGATACCGGCATACCGGTATCATCCATGCAGAGGGCAATAATTTTACATTCCTTTCCTTTTAAAAAAGGCATCATGGTATCAAACCGTTCCTTTTCAAGACTGATGGAGTTGATCATGGGCGGTTTGTCCACCATGCCATAGGCCATTTCAAGGATAGCCGGATCAGGGCTGTCCAGGCAGAGAGGCACTGTGGCTATGGGCCCGATCGTATCCAGAAGCCATTTCATGTCCTCCTTCTCATGCCCTATCCTTGCACCGGCATTAACGTCAATAAAATCTGCACCTGCCTCCTGCTGGTTTTTGACATCATTCTGGATATAATCTGTGTCCCGATTTGTGACCGCAGCCTGGATCTTTTTTCTGGATGTGTTGATTCTTTCCCCGATGACTTGGAACATCTGCCTGCCTCCTTTCTTTAAAACTGATTAACCAGCGCCTTGGCAGTTTTCGCAGCAGATCCGGCATCAGATGCAAAAGCATCTGCCCCGATTTCATCGGCAAACGCCTGGGTGACCGGTGCACCGCCCACCATAATTTTAACCTGGTCTCTCAACCCGCTTTCAACTACTGCGTCAATGGTCTGTTTCATCATTGGCATGGTAGTGGTTAAAAGTGCTGAAAGGCAAAGTATGCTCGCATTTTTTTCCTTGATCATTCTCACAAATTCTTCCGGGGCTATATCCACACCCAGGTTATGGGCAGTCAGGCCGGCACTTTCTATCATCATGGCCACAAGATTCTTTCCGATGTCATGGAGATCGCCTTTAACCGTACCGATGATCACACTTCCCCTGGCCGAGGTCTCTTCCTCGCCCAGAAGGGGTTTAAGGATCTCAACCCCTTTGCCCATTGCCCTGGCAGCCATAAGTACTTCCGGAATGAACATATCCTCATTCTCCATTTTTTCGCCAACAATATCCATTCCGGCAATTAATCCTTTATTAAGGATATCACCGGCAGGGATGCCTTTTTCCAGTGCGTCATTCACCAATTGAATCAGGCGTTGCTCATCAAGGTTAACCAGAGTTTCTTTTATCTCATTAAAATCAGTCATGCCCGTTCCCCTTTTTTTCGTACCTGAACGAATAGCTCAGTTTCCATGTTTTATTATTGAATCTCCAACAATATGTTGAATTTTTCTCTTATTACCCTGTCAATCTCTTCCGGGATATACAATGTTTTAGGGCCTGCAAGCAGTTTTTTTGCTATGTCAAGCGCCCTTTGCCTGATATCACGACTGCCTTCCTGTTCCCACTTCTCCCGGCTTTTCCTGTCAGTCACGCCATTGCCGTTATAGTATTCTGTCCTCATGTGTGCCATGGTATGGGGAGCGGTCATGAAATTACCTCCGGGTCCGACTGAATCGATTACTTCCAGGGCAAGGTGCTCTGCATCGCAGTCAATACCCTTGAGAACCTTGCAGCAGTTTCCGATTATCTCATCATCAATGACATACTGCTCATAGGCAATGGTGAGCATGGATTCAAGCATGCCGGCACTGTGGTGGATATAATTGGACCCACCCATGGATGCAAGCAGTGCTGTAAACGCTTTTTCATACCCTGACTGGGCATCCGGAACCTTTGAATCGGAAAGTCCTGATGAATTATAATTAGGTACTTTTATATGGTTTGACAATTGGTGGATGGCTGCATTCATCATGCCGCATTCCACAGCACCTCCTGAATATCCCATTGTTTTGAGATTTGCCATACCGGGGATGCCGCCGTAAAGTACAGGGGCTCCCGCCTGGGTCAACTGACATATGGTAATGCCGGCAAGCTGTTCCGCATGAAGCTGGGCCAAGGTGCCTGCCATGGTCAAGGGAGAAGTCGATCCGGCCATGGGCGCACTTGAAAGTGCAACCGGGATGCGACAGCGGTTCGCTTCCTGCATGATATGGGTAGACTGGGTACACAGCTTTAACGGGCTGATGGCAAAGGAGGTTATCACGGAAATAAAAGGTCTTTTTATGAGCTTATCCAGACCTCCGGCAATCATGGATGCCATTTCAACAACATTGTGCAGCCCTTTTTCGTCATTCACCCCGGCCATGACATGTTTTGAAGATGCAGCAAGGCAGGCATAAAACATATTGATATCATAGTCTGCCTCATCAATGTCTGTGGCAATGCAGGGCCTTACCAGAAAATGGATATTGTCCAGCTTATCCACAAGCCGTGATACCTCATAAAGATCCTTAAGGGTTGTGGATCTGCTGTCACCGGTTTCCGGGTCCAGGATCTTGATGGCAGCGCCACCGGTCCCCAGATGGACACGGTTCCGGGTCAGATGAAGATCATTTTTTGAATCCTGGCCGCAAAGAACAACTTTTTCAGGCGCTTTTGCCACCTGCTCAATAATCATATCCCTTGGAAATGTGATGTTCTTTCTATCCCTGTCAATGGCAGCACCGTTGTCTTCAAGCATCTGAACTGTATCTTCGAGTCCCTGTTCATAAATAATCCCTGTTCTTTCAAGAATCTTCAGGGATGCTTCATGGACTATTTTTATCTGTTCCGGTGACAGGGGGCAATACTGACCACCCTGCAAGCCCATTAAATTCATAACAATCTCCTTGCTAAGTTGTTTTTACTATCATAAATTCCCAGTACACTTTCCAGGCAGGCCCTAAAACAGATTATCCTGCCTGAATTATGCTTTGGCCTGTTGTTTAAATGGCATGGTATTAAATATTAGTCAAGACAAATGTAACAAAACCTATCATTTTTTTTAATCACCAAAAACCATGTCAAAGTATGTTGACTTTTGTTTCTTATGTGATTACTATTCACGGTGGCAAAAATTTATTAAATATACTCTTGCATAAAACCCATGAAAGATGTGACATCAGGATACAATTCGGATATTGCTTTTTCAAAGGCAATTTCAAAAGCGTTTATCCAGGAACTCAAAGGTCTGCTGCTCAGAAGATCCAAACGTCTCCTTCCTTTTGATGAAGTCAAAGAAAAACTCGAACTCTGGTATGGAAAAGACCTTGGCATAAAGTCTGTGCCTCTGGATTCAATTGTCGGCAGCCAGGGCCGTTATAGAAATTTCACAAGGCACTTCCTTCCTTTGGAAGAGAATTTAAGAACCAGGTGGAAACAGATAGAAACTGCTGTCACATCCGGCAAAGACCTTCCGCCTGTTGAGCTTTACAAGGTATGCAATGCATATTTTGTCAAAGATGGCCACCACCGGATTTCAGTTGCCAAAGCCAAAAACAGGTATGGCATCGAAGCAAAGGTGTTTGAATATGATTGTGACGTTTCCCTGGATGACAAAACCGAGCTGGAGCAGATAGCCATTTTGGAGACCTATCACAGATTTTTGAAACAGACCGGGCTGAAACAGGCCCGGAATGCTGATCTTCACCTCACAGTACTGGGCGGGTATCCTGTTCTGATGGAGCATATTCAACGTCATAAATTCTACCTGGAAAAAAATCAGGATTCCAGGATCAGCTTACATAAAGCCGCTGTCTCGTGGTATGATAAAATTTATTCCCCAATGGTGGATTTAATCTGGAAAAACCGGATCATACCCCTGTTTCCCCATAGGACGGAAGCAGATTTTTATATCTGGATCACAAAATACAAGCAACTCGTTTTCCAGGATGTATTTGAACCGGAAAAAACACTGCCTTTTATTGAAAGCTATGCAAAGATTTTTTCCAGCCCCTTAAGGATCATCATTGGAAAAATCAAAAAATTCCTGGGCATTGTGAAGTATTGAACGCTGTCCCGGAACTGCTTCATGAGGCTACTCAAACTTCAGGGTAAAAGCAAAAGTACTATTGATGCTTATTCCCGGGCTGTTCGCCGAGTCAATGAATATCTTGATCAGGTACAGTTTGTTCAGGTCAAGCCTGAACCAGTGAAATCGGTGCCAATTAATAAGTTCAATATCAGCAAAACCAGCAGCATCCGCGAAAAAAGGTTGACTTTAATCTGGTACTCCTATCTTGCCATCACACCATCCCTGCCCGTTATAATAAATCAAGAGGACTTTTAACGGAATCAATATCTTTTTTCATCACATGGGTATAAATTTCAGTT
>JAADHV010000024.1 GCA_013151635.1 Deltaproteobacteria bacterium
GGGTCACAATGGCAATTGATGATAAAAAATTGTCAGGAGCGGAAAGTCTGCGTAAAACAAGAACATATGGTAAGTTCAGGTGCCATAATCCAACCTGTATGGGCAGGCTGGAGCCAAAGCCCGGTGATAAACATGTGAAATGCCCTGTGTGCTGTTGCGAATTTCGTGTCGCATGGATCCGTCCTGATTTTCCAAGAATCCGCGGGCCGGTCTGGGAAGTGAATAAAAAAATTGCCGAGGAAGCATTCAAAAAAAAGAGGGAGGGGAAATAAGATGGCGTTGGACAGAAAAATTGCATATATCAATCTTACTACGGGAGATGTTACGGTTAAACCCATTCCTCTTGACATCAGGAAAAAATTTATCGGGGGAAGAGGGCTTGATGCCTATCTTTTGCTGAACCATTCCAAAAAGGGTTGCGATCCTTTAGGGCCTGCCAACCCGTTAATCGTCAGCGGCGGCATCCTTACCGCCACCTGTGCTTCTGCAACAGCCAGAACCCATATCATGGCAAAATCCCCTCTTACAGGGCTTTTGGGCTCTGCAAACATGGGCGGATTTTTCGCCCCTGAAATGGCATGGGCGGGTTTTCACCATCTTGTTATAAAAGGGAAAGCCAAAAAACCTGTTTACCTTTTTATTAAAAACGGTTCTATTGAAATCCGGGATGCCGGGAATATCTGGGGGAAAACCACCACCGACACCCAGTGGGCCATTCAGGAAGAACTCAATGATAAAGAAATAAAATCCCTTGTCATAGGCCCTGCCGGCGAAAACCTTGTGACATTTGCCAATGTCATGACCGGGATTAAAAACGCCGGGGGAAGGACAGGTATGGGCGCTGTCATGGGCTCAAAAAACCTTAAAGCCATTGCATGCAGGGGGACCATGGATATCAAGATTGCCCATCCCGTAGAAGCCCTGGAGTACAACAAGCGGTTTATTGACCAGATAACCTCTGCAAAAGTAAACAAGACCCAGGGAACCCTTGGAACCCCCATGATCTGGGGGGCTACCAATTCCTGGGGCGGGGTCAGGACAAGAAATTTTCAATATAATCAATGCGAGTATGCCGATGATATTGAACCTGAAAATCTAGATGAAATATGTAATGATACCATAGGGCCTTACCATATGGCAGGCTGTTTCGGTTGCCAGGTCCATTGCCGGGCCCAGTACAGGATTCCTTCAGGCCCTTTTGCAGGCAGGTATGATGAAGGCCCGGAATACACATCCCAGGGGGCTTTCGGGGGAGAACCCGACACCCCGAGAGCAGAAACAGTCCTTGCCGGGAACCACCTTGTGGACCAGTACGGCATGGATAATCTCGAGGTGGGCAGCCTGATCTCCTGGGCAATGGAACTTTATGAAGAAGGGATTATCACAAACAAGGACACTGACGGCCTGGATTTGAATTTCGGTAATGACGAGGCCCTTCTCGAGATGGTGGAACGGATCTGCTACAGAAAGGGCAAAGTTGCCAATGCCCTTGCCGACGGCGGGATACCAGCCTCTAAAATATTCGGGAAAAATTCTTTTGATTATCTCATCCAGGTAAAGGGAATGAGCAATCTCCATTCCGATGAAAGAGCCACTCCGGGACTGGCCCTGAATATTGCAACCGCCTCAAGAGGCTCAGACCATTTAAGAAGCCGGCCGGCCATTGATCTTTATCACCTGCCTGAAAAAGTATTGCATAAAATATACGGCAATCCCGTATCCTATAAAGGCAAACTCAGCTCCGAGCATACCGAGTATGTGGGAAAAGCCTGGCAGGTATTCTGGCAGGAAAACTGCTACATGGGGGTTGACTGTCTTGGGATCTGCAAGTACCATACGACATTCTTAGGCGCAACCCTGCCGAATTTCGAAGACTGGCCAAAAGTGCTGTATTACAACACAGGCATTGAATTTACACCCGAAGAATTATGGGACATTGCAGAACGCTGCAACATGATTGAAAGGTTGTTTAACCTGAGGGAGGGGTTGACAAGGGATGATCTTGAAAAAGGTGATATGCTAAACCACCGCTATTTTGATGAGCCCTGCAGACGAGGTGCCCCTGACGTTGTCGGCATGAAAATCGACAAGAAAAAATTCATTAAAATGATTGATGAATTTTACGAACATAAAGGACTTGATAAAAAAGGCCATCCAAAACCTGAAACCCTCAAACGGCTCAAGCTTGAAAACGAGCCTTCCCACCTGCTGTAAGAAAGGAGTCAACTTATGGAAACAAAAGATAAAGTCCTTATGACAAGCCCTGAAAAATGTACAGGGTGCAGATTGTGTGAACTCGTATGTGCCGTAAAGCATCACGGGGCTTCAAACCCTTCAAGGAGCCGTATCAGGGTCATGAAATGGGAAATGGACGGGGTATACATCCCCATGGCCTGTCAGCAGTGCCAGGATGCCCCCTGCATGGGGGTCTGCCCTGCCAATGCAATCTTTCGCAATGATGAACTCAACAAAATAGAAGTGGATTATGACAAATGTATAGGGTGCCGGTCCTGTGTGGCTGTCTGCCCGTTTGGGGCCATGGGGTTTAACTCTATTGACAGGCAGGTTTTCAAATGCGACCTGTGCGATGGAGAACCCCAGTGCGTAAGGTTCTGTGAAGTTCAGGCCCTTGAATATGTGGATGCAGATGACGTGGCTGTCCTAAAGAAACAAACCGCAGCAAAAAAGCTGCATGCAACCAGCCATAAGGTTGCCTTAAAGAGTGCCTAAATATTAAAAAAAGCCTGTCACCGGCCATTGAGCCGGGGGCAGGCTTTTAAAACCTGATTCAAAATCGAAAAACTACAGGAGGGTATTAAATCATTTCTAAAAACCGGCAATTTGATATTATCCTGTTTGATCTTGAAGGCACCCTGGTTGATTTTCAATGGCGCCTTTCCAAGGCGGTAAAAGAGATTCTCCCGGTTCTTGCCAGAGCTGGCATCGACCCTGGTCGATACGGGGATTCTCCAAGCTATGCCGACCTTTACAATACCACCCGGGAGATTACCAAAAAATGGGAACCGGGAAAGGCTGCCCGGCTGTTTGATAAACTGTCTGCCATATATGACCGGTATGACCGGGATGCCTTGAGCCGCTGGGCTCCGTACCCGGATTCACAGCAAATACTTGCCAGGCTTCTGGCCTCTGGATACCGGATGGGTATTGTCAGCAACTGTGGTGCCCGGGCCACCAATAAAGTCCTGGAACGGTTCAATCTTGCAGGGTATTTTGAATTTATCCTGTCAAGAAATGATGTACCTTACCTGAAACCATCTCCCAAAGGATTGAAACTGGCCTTGAAAAAACTTTGTATCCCTGCCCGAAGAGCGCTCTTTGTCGGTGATTCAACCAACGATATCCTTGCCGCAAATCAAGTCCCGATGCCGTCATGTTTTCTTTCCTGCGGGGAAAGCCGGGTTACAGGCAAAGACGGGTGCAATGCGAGTTTCCAGATATCCTCTCTTTCAGGACTTGCCAATATCCTGATCCAGCCGTAATCCATATAAGTTAAAAGCAAGACAGTATAAACGGAATTGAAAGTTCAGCCTGTTTTTATTTTTAAAAAAACCCGAGTTTTGATTCGGATTCTGGCTGAACTGCCACAATAACGGCAGAAGATAAAATTAATGCAGCTCCTGCCATTTGCAACCCTCTTATATGCTGCCCTAAAAAAACTGTTGCAAGAACCATTGTTGTGACCGGTTCAAATGTGGACAGCATTGCGGCATTAACGGCGCCGGATAATTTCATGCCCTGGAAATAAGTATATATGGCAATAACTGTTGAAATAACAGCAATGGCAATAATGTACATCCAGTAAGAACCTTGCCTGGGGAAAAAAAACCCGGATTTTATATTATACAGTAAATAACAAAATGCAGTAGAAGCTATAACAACAAGGCTTGCTGTAAAAGCGTCATTTCTTTTCATAATCCTGGCACCTGCAATGGTATAGACCGAATAAATCAATGCCGCTCCTATTCCAAACAGGATCCCTCTGATATTTCCATTTATCTCAAGTCCTATGATCAGTATGGTTCCTGATATGGCAAGACATAAGGCAAAAAGTTTATTTTTTGTCAGGGCCTCATCCAGGAAAAAAACAGACAAAACAGCAACAATGACCGGGTACAAATAGAGTAAAATTGCCACAAGCGATACTGGAATGAGGGTCAGCGCCGTGAAATAACAATAGGATTGCCCTGCATATCCTATCAATCCCATGGCAATGAACGTATAAAGGTCTTTTCCTTTTGGAAACCTTCTTTTTTGTATGACTGCAATGGGCAGCATGACCATTATGGCTATTGAAAACCTGAAAAAAAGCAGAGAATGGGTGCTGATTCCGGAAAGGTATGCAAAATTCGCAAAAATAGCCATGGCACCAAAGGATGCAGCAGAAATCAAGATCAGACCTATCCCCAGCAAATGTCTCATGCAGGCTTGTTGTTTTCCTGAAAAATCATTGTTTTAAAGTTAAAGAATGCAAAATGCACTTTTAAAAGAAAAAAATCAAGCTTTGTCTTGGCATGGTGCCAGTTTTTTTAACTCCAGTGTATCTTTAGTTGTTTTTTAAAAAAGGACTGAAACATTTCTTCAGTCAGGGTGGGCTTTTTGTCTATGATCTGTACAAGAGAAATTTTATTAATCACTTTTTCTTTAGAGGGAAAAATCGGGATTATTTTCCCTTTCTCAATTTCATCCCGGATCAGATGATCAGCCGTTATGGCAAGGCCCATTCCAAGCCTGACACCATTTAAAATGGCCTGGTGGCTCTCAATGGACATAATGATGTTAAAATTTGAAATTGATTTTTTAAAATAATGCCAGAACCAGTGTTTCAAGATAAAGGGCTCATGTTCGTCTGTGATATAATCCATTGACACCAGGGTTTCAAACGAGGCATTTTCTTTCATATTATCTTTAAAATACGCTTTTGAACATGCCAGGACAAAGGTTTCTTCTGCCAGGGGCTCTATTTTATAATATTCGGGTTTTCCCAAAAACTGGTCTTTGGCTGAAAAATAATCAATCACGGCAAAATCAAGCAATCCCCTGTTTAACATTTTCAAGAGCTGGTCAGGCTCTTCAAGCTTGATTTTAAACCTCACCTGGTTGTATTTCTTCCTGAAAGCATGACAAATGGAAGGAAAATATGTTTTACCAAATTCAAGGGGTGACCCGATTCTGATCAGCCCATAGGGGTGTTCCATTGGCTTTGAAATATTTTCTATCTCGCAACATATGGTTTCTATAAATGGTTTGATTGTTTTAAACAATTTTTCTGCTGCCCTGGTGGGAATAATCTTTTTGTGGCACCGGATAAACAAAGGGATATTAATTTCGGATTCAAGTTTTTTTATATGCTGACTTATGCCCGGCTGGGTTAAATGAAGGGCTTTGGCTGCCATATTAATGCTTTGCAATGAATAAACATGGTAAAATACTTTTAGCCTGTTTAAGTCAGGTAACATAATTAATACTTATCTAATTCATAATAAAGATTAATTTTACTAATTCATATCTTTAATCTACCTTAAAAGCAAGCAAAAGAATCATTCATATATGGGGGCTGGTAAATGCTACCGATTACATTATCCATATTTGCCTGTTTCGGCTGGGGCATTGCAGATTTTATAGGGGGGCTTAAAAGCAGAAGCCTTCCCACGCTCGGTATTTTGATGATCTCCGCTCTGGCGGGGACTTTTCTTCTTGGCATTATTCTTTTGTTAATGCATTCGCCTCTACCCTATGATCCAGGGCTTTTCTGGGCCGTCCCGGCAGGACCCATAGGGATTGTGGCCATGTTCCTGTTATATCGCGGCCTTGCCGTGGGAACTATGTCCATCCTGGCTCCCATTAGTGCGACAGGGGTTATTTTACCTGTCCTATGGGGGATTTTTACAGGAGACATGCTGACAGGGTTCAGCATGCTGGGTATCGGTATTGCCATTTTAGGTTCAATACTTGCTGTTATGGAAAAAGACCCGAAAAAAAACAAAGGGAAACTCACCAAAGGAATCGGGCTTGCATTCGGCTCGGCTTTTTTTGTTGGACTTTATTTTATAACAATGGACGCAGCATGCACTCATCAACCGGTCTGGGCATCAATGATCATGAGGTCATCTTCTCTCATATTTTTATTTCCCTTACTTTTTTTTCTAAAAGTCAATGTTAACATTAAAAAGACACAACTTTTCTATATCATTTTAATGGGTGTTATAGATACTCTTGCGGCCTTTTGTTTTGCCTTGGCAACCTCAAAAGGAATGCTCAGCCAGGTTGCGGTCATAAGCTCCCTTTACCCTGGCGTTACAATTATCCTTTCGGCTGTTATCACAGGTGAAAGGATTCAAAAAATTCAAGTTTCAGGAGTCATTCTCATCATAGCAGGTATCACACTTATATCTGCATTGTAATATTTTACAATTATTCCCTGGTTGCTTTTTTTTGCCAAACAAGTTAATTTTTAATAAAAATACTGAATTATTATTATTAAAACCTCCAAACGGATAAAGGGCTTGATTTATTGATGATCCTTCACTGCATGGCAAACCATAATTTCAAACACTCTATATCGTCTGTTGCTATATTATTATTTTTTGTGACAACCACCTATTTATTATCAGGATGCTCGATTATTATATCCTCGGCCACTTCAGACATGATGGAACATCTTTCCAGCACAATTTTAAACGATGACGATTTGTCCATGGTAAAAGCCGGGGCACCTGCCTATTTGCTGATGATCGACAGTTTGATCAGCAAAGATCCGGAAAATGAAAAACTTTTGTCCAGTGCCGCCCTTTTATACACGGCTTATGCAGATCTCTTTGTAAAAGATGCCGGCCGGTCAAGGAAGATGGCAAGCAAAGCTTTAAGCTATGCCTCATCAGCAATCTGTCTTGAAAAGAATGATGCCTGCATGCTTAAATCAAAAACATTTGAAGAATTTGAAAAGATTATCTCACATATGAAAAAAAAGAATGTCCCGGTCCTTTTTGCCCTGGGCAATGCCTGGGCAGGCTGGATCATGGCCAATAAGAACGACTTTAATGCCATTGCTGACATATCACGTATTGAATTAATCATGCAAAGGGTTATTGAACTTGACAGGACCTATAAAGATGGCGCAGCATACCTGTACATGGGGACATTGGCGACATTGCTGCCGCCTGCGCTTGGCGGCAGGCCGGAACAGGGGAAACTTTATTTTGAAACAGCAATTAAATTATCCCATGGAAAAAACCTGATGGCAAAGGTTCTTTTTGCAAAATTATATGCAAGGATGATATTTGACAGGAAACTTCATGATCAATTGCTAAAAGAGGTGATGGCTTCAGATCCTTATGTACCCGGGTATACCCTTGTAAACACCTGGGCCCTGGTGCAGGCAAGAAAATTGATAAAGAGTGCGGATGACTATTTTTAAACAATATGCAACCGGAGATATTCATGAATTACCAGAACTTTAAACGTTTGATGTTGATATTGTTTGTTTTGCTCATAACAGATAATGCCTTTGCCGTAAAACTTAAAATTGCCACCTTGTCGCCCGAAGGCTCCATGTGGATGGAAAAGATGCGTACGGGTGCTGATAAGGTTGCCAGAGAAACCGGTAACCGCGTGATATTCAAATTCTATCCCGGCGGTGTCATGGGCAATGATAAAACGGTTTTAAGAAAAATCCGTATCGGCCAGTTACAGGGAGGAGCTGTTGTGAGCGGGAGCCTTTCCCGGTTTTTCCCGGCAAACCAGATATATGCCCAGCCTATGAAATTTAAAAATCTTGAAGAAGTGGACTATGTCAGAAAATATTTTGACCAATATATTATTGACGGCCTTGAGAAAGCAGGGTTTGTAACTTTCGGGCTCATAGGCGGCGGCTTTGCATACATTATGTCACAAAACCCGGTTGAGACGGTGGAAGATCTAAGGAACCAGAAAGTATGGATTCCGGATAACGACAGGATAGACCAGTCTTCCATCAGGGCCTTTGGTGTCACCCCCATCCCTCTGCCTATTGCAGATGTAAGGACAAGCCTGCAGTCAGGTTTGATAAATACCGTGGCAACCTCTCCTGTCGGCGCTGTCGTGCTGCAATGGCATACCCAGATTAAATATGTAACCAACATACCCCTGATTTATCTTTATGCGGTTCTTGCAATTAATAAAAAAAAATTTTCAAAAATCCCGGAACAGGATAGAAAAATTGTCACCCGGGTCATGACCAAGGCATTAAATGAAATTGATATTCAAAACAGGAAGGATGACATAAAAGCGATCGAGACATTAAAAAACAGGGGCATAAAATTTATCACACCATCTAAGACTGCTCTCAACGACTGGCATAAAGTCGCAAGCCTGTCATCAAAAAAAATGGTTGAATCCGGTATTCTTCCAAAGGACGTTGTTGATGAACTGGATACAAAATTAGCAGAGTTTCATTCAAAAGAACAAACCACTGCCAATGACCAGTAAAAAAACAGGCATCACCCGGCAGATCATTGCTGTTCTTCATAAGATTGAGGACGGTATTCTTATCAGTCTTCTTTTATTAATGATTTTCATGGCCGTGCTGCAGATTTTCCTGAGAAACCTTTTTGATTCAGGGATTCTCTGGGGTGATCCGCTCATAAGAATACTGGTCTTATGGATCGGTCTTATCGGCGCACTGGTTGCAAGCAGGAACAACCACCACATAAGCATTGATGTTATATCACGATATCTTCCAGCCCGGATAAAAGAACTGACAAGCCTTTTGACAGCCATATTCACCTCGGTTGTCTGTGGCCTTATGGCATATTTCAGCTTTGGATTTGTTATAATGGAAAAAAATGATGGCATCCTGGCATTTGCCAGCATGCCGGCCTGGGTATGCGAAAGCATTATCCCTGTTTCATTTGCTATCATATGTCTAAGGTATATCTTATTTTCTTTCACCTGTTTTAGCAAATTGTCAAAGCGTGGCCTGAAATGATATATTTACTCATCCTGATCCTGGTTCTTTTTGCTCTTCTCGGCGCACCGCTTTTCAGTGTTATCACTGCTGCTGCCATGGCAGGTTTTTATTTCAGCGGTATTAATTTATCCGTCATGGCCATCGAGCTGTACCGCATTGCCGATACCCCGATTCTTTTAGCCTTGCCCCTGTTTACCTTTGCCGGATATATCCTTGGCGAAAGCAACACATCAGACCGCCTTGTCAGGCTGACCCAGGCCTTTTTCGGGTGGATGCCCGGGGGGCTTGCCATTGTTGCTTTTATTGTCTGCGCTCTTTTTACAGCTTTTACCGGGGCATCAGGCGTAACAATTGTCGCCATGGGAGCTTTGCTTTACCCTGCTTTAAAACAGGCCGGTTACAAGGACAAATTCAGCCTCGGGCTCATAACCACTTCCGGAAGTTTAGGACTTTTGCTTCCCCCGTCCCTTCCCCTGATCCTGTATGGCGTTATCGCCCAGCAGATGAGTTCGGGAGAAGAGATTTCAATTGAAAATTTATTTCTTGCCGGCATCCTTCCGGCTATTTTAATGATAATCCTTCTCTCCTTATGGAGTATCTGGGCCAACCGGAAAAAGCCTGTACCGTTAACGCCCTTTTCTTTAAAAACAGCACTTTCCGCCGCCAGGGAAGCCATCTGGGAAATCCCCCTGCCCATATTCGTATTTATCGGCATTTATACTGGATTTTTTGCAGTTTCCGAGGCAGCAGCCGTGACAGCCATGTATGTATTAATAGTGGAAGTTGTTATTTACAAGGAAATCCCCCTTAACAGGCTTGCTGCCATCATAAAGGACTCCATGGTGATGGTGGGGGGAATACTTTTAATCCTCGGGGTTTCTTTGGCCTTTACAAATTACCTGATTGATGCTGAAGTCCCCATGAAGTTATTTGATCTCTGCCAGACCTATGTGACCAGCAAACTTGTTTTTTTAATTCTTTTAAATATCTTTCTTTTAATCCTTGGGGCCATGCTGGATATTTTTTCAGCCATTATCATCATGGTCCCCCTGATGCTGCCCGTTGCGCTGGAATATGGAGTTAATCCCGTTCATCTTGGGATTATCTTTCTTGCCAATATGCAGATAGGATATTTTACACCGCCTGTGGGGATGAATCTTTTCATTGCAGGATACAGGTTTAATAAACCCATTATTGAAATTTACAAAGCCACCATTCCTTTTATGCTGGTACTGCTTCTGGCAGTTCTTATCATCACCTACTGGCCATGGCTCAGCCTTGTTTTGATTTCTTAATCTTTGCTGCCTGATAAGTATTTATCATATATATCAATGACATGTTCTCTTAATTCCAAAAAACAGGTGTCACGAATTTGCCGGCTCTTTTCCTGGAGGTTCTGCCTATGCACGGCTTTTCTCATTTTAAGATAAGCATTCTGAAGTCTTTCACTCTGGCATCCTGTAATAATTCCCTGTGCATCAAGACTTTCCAGGAGCCGTATATTATCTGTCCAGATGGTGATATCAGGATGGGCATGAGCATTTTTTAAAATTAAATACTGGACAAGGAACTCAATGTCCACAATACAACCCCTGGACTGCTTTAAGTCAAATAAGCCTTTTTCTTGTTTTAAGCGCTCATTGCGCATTCGTTCACGCATATCACTAACCTGCTCTTTTAATTCTTTTGCATCTCTTTTTTCTCGCAGAACACCTGTTCTGATTTCATTGAATCTTGAACAAAGCTCTTTGTCTCCTGCAACAAACCTGGCCCTGATCAATGCCTGGTGCTCCCATGTCCAGGCCTTGGTTTTCATATAATCTTCAAATGCATCAATATGGGAAACTATCATCCCGGAATCCCCGCCGGGCCTCAGCCTCATATCAGCCCCATACAGAGTTCCTGCAGGCGTGTGTATTGTAAGGGCGTTGATGATTCTCTGGCCAAGATTTGAATAAAACCCTATATTATCAATGCTTTTTTTCCCACCCTTTGTAACCCCGGGTTCTCCCTTGTGCAGGAATACTATATCAATATCTGATTTATACCCCATTTCCAGGCCGCCCACTTTGCCATATGCAACAATGGCAAACCCGCAATGATCAAGAGTTTCGTCCGAAAGCCCTTCTGGCACCCCATACTTTTGTGTCACAATACCCCATGAAACCCGGAGTACTTGAAAAAGAACAATTTCCGCAATATATGTCAGGTGGTCACTGACTTTCATCAAAGGATAATTTCCGCTTATATCGGCAGCAGAAACCCGCAACATGTTGATTTGCCGGAAAATGCACAATTCTTCCAGCAAAAACTCTGTCTCCCCTGAATGGATAGCTGCCATCCTTACCTGCATTTCCTTTTCAAGGGCCTTTTTACCAGGGGGAAAATAAAGTGTGGCAGGATGCATGAGTTCATCCAGCAATGCCGGGTGGTTTGCAAGAAACGAAATGATCCAGGGGCTTTTTTGAGCAAGGGTGATCAATGTTTCAAGCGCGCTTTTGTTTTCTATAAGCAAAGACAGGTAACAGGTTCTTCTTTCAATAGTGATGATAAGATCAATTAACTTGGTTAAAACCGAATCCGGGTCCTTTTGCCGCCCTATCTTCTTTACCATGACAGGAACAAGTCTTGCCAGTTTCTTCCTTCCATTTGGCGTTAATCTTTTAGTATTAGGGTGTTCTTCAAGGGTTCTTAAAATACTTAACACTCTTTCCGGTTCCTTAAACCCGCCAATAGCCACGGAATCTGCAACAAACTGGGGATCATTGATATTAACCCATAATTCTTTAAGATCCTGCGTCTCTTTATCATGGGTTTCCTTTTCATGTGAAAGAAGCAATTGATTAAAATGGTAGTGAACCCTTTGCATGTGGTAATTCAAGTCCTTGATAAAATCATCCCATGCATCATGCCCCATGGAAAGTGCCAGGATTTTTCTTTGATCCCGGTTTTCGGGAATATCATGGGTTTGAAGGTCAGCATAAGCCTGCAGCCTGTTTTCAACCATCCGTAAAAACACATAAGCATTTTTCAAATCTTTTTTTGTTTGCCCGTCAATACAATTATGGGTCTGCAAAAGCTCCATGACCTTTAAAATCTTTCGTTCCTGGAGTTTGGGTTCCACCCCGCCCCTGATCAACTGAAACAATTGCCCGAAAAATTCTATTTCCCTGATCCCGCCGGCCCCAAGCTTGATATTGTTTTTTAATTTTTTATTTTTTACCTGCAAACTTATCTGGTGCTTCATGTCCCTGAAGGAATCAAAAGACCCATAATCAAAATAGCGCCTGTAAATAAAGGGATTCAAAACTTTTAAAAGCTTAAACCCGGCCTCTATGTCACCTGCAACCGGCCTTGCTTTTATCATGGCATATCTTTCCCATTCTCTTCCCTGGGCCTGGTAATACTCTTCTATGGCAGAACAGCTCATAACAAGCGGGCCTCCGTCGCCAAACGGCCTTAACCTTGTATCAATCCTGTAAAAATTAATTTCATGGGAGCCTGGTGAGAAAAACTTTAAAAATCTACGGCAGACTTTTGTAAAAAACTCCTCATTGGAAATGATCTTCTCACCGTTTGTATACCCTTTTTCAGGATAAGCAAAAATAAGGTCAATGTCCGAAGAAAAATTCAATTCCCCGGCACCTAGTTTGCCCATGCCAAGGACAATCATCTGCAAAAAATTTCCTGAGCTGTCCACAGGAAGCCCGTAAGTTTCACAAACTTCTTCATATATGGTTTTTACAGCCATATCAACAATAGCATCTGCAAGAAAAGAAAGATCTGAAAGTGTTTCTTCAAGCATGGCTTTCCCTGTTAAATCACGCCACGCAATTCTTATGCTTTCGTACAATTTGGCCTTTAAAAGAATTGTCTTGATACTTGCCGAATCCATGTCCCTGGAAATTTTTTTTTCAAGCTTTGCACTATAACTATGTTTGGAATATGATTTGAACAAATCTTTTGAATCAATAAGTTCCTTTAGAATACCAGGGTTTCTGGCAAGGCTTGACGAAATATATTCACTGGAAAGCAAAACCCTGAAAAAATCAGATTGCAGCCTGGTATCCAGACCAATTTCAAGCCTGCTTTTTTCCAGGCTTTGGTTAAAACCATCAAGCCTGTTTTGAACTATCTTAATAAGATTTTCATCAAGTGCGGGAAATATTACCTTTTTAATTAAGATATGGTCCATTTATGCCCTGTAATGAAAGATTAAAAATCACACCATAATATTGCATGCAAATTTTATCAAGAACACAAATGTTAATGGATCTTAATTTTTATGGGTCAGGCTACCTTGAAATCTTCTCCACAGTTAAGGGAAAGCCCGATGACATAGTGGTCCTTAAACCCTGTGGAATTGTCCTTGGTGATATATTTTATTTTGGTGTCTTTTGATTCCGCAGGAATTGATTTGTCCAGGCAATAATACCTCATATTAATAATATCGCCTTCTTTAATATTTTCCAATGCCTTTGACCCTTCTTTAACAACCGCAAACATCGGCTCGGTAATGCTTTTCCGTATCCTGAACCGGTAGAGAATCCTGGGTTGATTTAATTTAAACTCAGCACTGTAATAATCTCTTAATTTGTCTTCATTCTGATTCCCGGGTACACGTTCCATTCTCCCCCCCATAGCTTAAATATTTACTGCTTGTAAATTCTCACACAATCATTTTTACAATTTTCGTGCCAGGAAAAATAATTCATGAAAACTAATTGATTTTATTAAAAAAATTACTCGATTCAATTATTGGACACCTATTTCTGATTGATAAAATTATTTTTATTTCATCATCATGATGATATTTCATCAACATCCGCATCAGGAAAAGAATTATTGAAATATAATCAGCGGGTGGCCTGGAATATAAACTTAAATAGTATTATGCAGCAATTCTCGGTGACTATTTTTTTTAGAGATTATGTAGGGTTTTCATGGAAACTTAAATATTTTTTTCGCGGTGTTGTTCCTCGCAAACTTCAGTGCATATTAAAAAACACTTGGGCCTTTCGAACCTGAGAAAAATGTTATCAAAACGGTTTTCAAACTGAAGATGCCCGTGATGCTGGCAAGACGGAATACCGGTTGCATGATTTTTTTATGACTGGTTTTGCCATGATGTATTTCCAGGTCCCAACAAATAAACTGCAGGTAATCTTT
>JAADHV010000004.1 GCA_013151635.1 Deltaproteobacteria bacterium
CGTGAAATGAAAAAAGAAGGAACTTTAAAAGAAATAAAAAAAGACTTGATAAAAAAGGTTTCAAGCCTGAATCTTAATATTCTTCTGGCTGAAGACAACCCTGTAAACCAGAAAGTTATTCTATTGATGCTGAAAAAAATGAATTTATCCGCCCGGGTTGCCAATAACGGAAAAGATGTGCTGAAAATGTTAAAACGTTCAGATTCAGACTATGACCTCATTTTAATGGATGTCAGAATGCCTGAGCTGGATGGAATAAAAACCACGAAAATTATCAGGGATCCGGAATCTGGTATTAAACAAAAAAAGATCCCGATTATTGCTTTAACAGCTCTTGCCATGCAGGAAGATGCAAAAAGATGTCTGAAAGCCGGGATGGACAAGTATCTTACAAAACCTATCCACCCTGAAGAAATCATCGAAGCCATTGCAGGAATTTTTAAGGTATAGAGAAAATTATTTTTTTTCTTCTTCTAATCTTAAATCTTTTCGTAAAATTTTACCAACATTGGATTTGGGAAGTTCCTGCCTGAACTCAACCTCAACCGGCAATTTGTATCTGGCAAGTTTTGTATTGCAATAGTCTATGACCTCACGTTCAGTCATTTTCTCGCCTTGCTTGAGGATAACAAATGCTTTTACAGCTTCCCCGCGTTTTTTATGGGGTATGCCGATACAGCAGGCTTCAAGGATTTTGGGATGCTCAAAAAGGACTTCGTCAATGTCCCTTGGATATACATTGTACCCGCCGGATATGATCATATCCTTGATCCGGTCTACAATATAAAAGTATCCGTCTTCATCCATTTTAGCCACATCACCTGTGCAGAGGAATCCATCTCTGGTCAATGTTTTTTTTGTTTCATCCGGTTTGTTCAGATAACCTTTCATGATCTGGGGACCGCGTATGAGGAGTTCTCCTGCTTCACCAACAGGCATTTCCCTGGTTTTGTCCTCAAGGTCGGCAATCCTGCATTCCGTTTCAGGAATCGGGATGCCGATACTGCCTTGTTTCCTTACCCCGTTAAAAGGATTTATGTGGGTTACCGGCGTGGATTCTGTCAAGCCGAATCCTTCAACAATAATTGAGCCTGTTTTTTCCTGGAAATTGTTAATGACTTCCAGAGGCAGAGGGGCGCTGCCTGAAAAACATCCTTTGATACTGGTGAGATCAGTATGTTCCAGATCAGGGTGGTCAAGGATACCTATATACATTGTCGGGACCAGGGGCGCAAAGGTAACCTTGAATTTGCTTATAGCTTCAAGCAAAGGACCGGGCTGGGGTTTTGGGACAAGTACATTGGCCCATCCCATCCTTATGGCAAGATTCATTGAAACAGACATCCCGAAAACATGAAAGATCGGCAGAGCCCCCAGCATGACTTCGACTCCTTTGTCAAATGCAGGGAACCAGGCTTCGATCTGCTGGATCTGGTGACTGATATTTTTATGTGTCAGCATGACACCCTTTGATACCCCCGTGGTGCCGCCCGTATACTGGTACATGGCCACATCGTCAATATCCACGCCGGCCTGGGTATAGTCAGGAGAGTTGTTTGAAATGATATCTTTGAATTTGTAAAGATCCCCGGCAGGCGTTACATCGGCTGTAAGTCCTTTTTTCTTGCCCACAAGCGGGAATAAAAGGCGTTTAACAAATGGAAGGTAGTCGCCGATTGAGGTGTAAACTATAGTTTTAATCCTTGTTTTTTCCCGGAGTTTGACCATGCGGTTGGCAAGGAGATCAAGCGTGATAAGAAAAGTGGAATTTGAATCGTTAAACTGGTGTTCAAGCTCCCTGTCTGCATATAAAGGGTTGTTAAGAACAACAATGCCGCCTATTTTAAGGGTGGCATAATATGCAACAACACAGGGGATGATATTGGGCAGCAGTATTGCGACGCTGTCTCCTTTTTTAATGCCAAAGCCTTTTAATGCAGCAGCAAACTTTGCCACCATTTCATTTAGTTCCTTGAAAGAAAGAGTGTATCCTTGAAAAATCAAGGCCGGGTTATCAGGAAAATTCCGGGTGGATTCTTCAAGATACTGTGGAAGCAGGATATCCTTGAAGTCAATAGATTTTTTTACACTCTGTTCATAGGCATTGAGCCATGGTTTTTTTGCATAATCACTTTGGCCGGACACTTTCTCTCCTCTCGATTTTATGTGTTAAAAGAGATACTTTGTCCTGCTTGATAGGAAGAAATGGTGGTCTATGTCAAGCAAAAAAATAAAAAAGTAAACATTGTTTATATAATTAAATAAAATTTAATAAAAAAAATACAGAAATCCTGTCTTCTTCAATTTAATACCGGCATATCATTACCCTGTATCATTTTTATCAAACCGGTTCATATGAACCACATTCGGTGGTGCATATCCACCAGGAACCGGTTTCTGATACGAAAAATGATGAATACTTTTCCTGAACTTCCTTGGTAACAGGATTATTTTAACCTGGTATGGAATTTGCCTTCTTTATTTACATGAAAGTCTTTGCAATCCAGATCAGGGCTTTCATGTTTTGTTGTGGGCACGCCGGGATGAAAAATCAAGGCAGCCCATGGCTGTCAGTAAGGCAAACATTCAAGATTAAAGGTATTCTCATTAATACATAGGGAAATACCATTAAATTAAGAGGAGGTATTAATGGGTAAAGCAAATCGCAAAATAATTATTTGGATAACAATTGCAGTTTTTGGCTTTGCTGTGCCGCTGGCCGGCACGGTTTCTGCGTGCAGTGGCGGCGGGGACAGCGGTGGCGGTAATCGCGATGGCGGGGATGATGCGCTTGCAGCTGTTTTAGGTTTGGGCGGATCAATTGATGTGCCAGGGTTTTCAGGGGAAAATATTGAGAAATTTGCCCGGATGCCCGGATTTGTATCAGGATCAAATACCAATATTGACGGGGATGATCCTGGTAAAAGCACTATTTGCCAATACCTGGGGAAAACATGTCAAAACTAAGCCCTCGCACTGGACCGATAAACAATGGAAAGATTACATTAAAAAACGCCAGAGTATTTTCAGGTATGAACGAAAAAAGGCAGAACAGTTCTAGAAGCGCTTTAAAAGCTTTCAAACAAGCCAACGGGCTTGGCAATGATTCAAAATGGGACATTAAAACCCAGAAAGCCCTTTTTAAAGGTTCAGGCTTATAATCCATTTGCCAAAATATTCCGGCTGAAGTTTTTTTTGTCAAGGTTTTTTGTATTTGCTTGAAAAAATATATTTAAAATATATTTTTTTGTGGTAGGTTGCCGCCCATGAAAGTTATTAAAATAGGTGGCGGCTGCCTCAAAAACGGCCCTGCTGCCAGGAAAATTATTGAGTTGATTGCAAAAAGGGGTGAAGGCGATGTGTTTGTTGTCTCCGCCTTTTATGGTGTGACAGATATCTTGATTTCAGGCATTGAAAAAGCTTTGGAAAATGAAGATGGCATCCCTTCTATCATTACCCGGTTGAAAACACTGCACAATGCCATTATTAAAATTCTTATTGATGACGGTAATAAGAAAAAACAATTATCCAGAAACCTTTCAGGGATTTTTAAGAAGCTTGAAAGATATTATTACGGCATCAGCTTTACAAGGGAAGCAACTCCCAGGATGAGGGATATGATAGCCACGTTTGGAGAAAGGATTTGCGCTGTCATTCTTTCAAAGTCATTATCAAGCATGGGAAAAGACAGTACCTGCCTTTTTCCCGAAGATGCAGGGATTATTTCCGACGGCAGGTTTATGGATGCGTCGGCCGTTATGACAAAAACATCAAAAAACCTGATGGCTGCCATGGCTTTGGTTATGACATCCAGAAAAATTGTTTTTATCCCTGGATTTTACGGGGTGAGTGAATCAGGGGATATTACAACCTTTGGCCGGGGTGGTTCCGATTATTCCGCAGCAGTTGTGGCAGCATCCCTTAAAGCGGATGTGCTGGAAATCTGGAAAGACACAAAAGGCTTTATGACAGCAGACCCTGATAATATTCCCCATTGCAAACTCATTCCTGAGCTGACTTATGAAGAGGCGGCAGAATTGTCTTATACAGGTGCCGGCATTTTACACCCCAGGACTGTTGAGCCTGTAAAAAAGGCAGGAGTCGGTATTGCCATCAAAAATACATATAACCCTGATGCCCAGGGAAGCCTGATTACAAAAAATGCCTGTACAGCAGAAAAAATTGTTAAGAGTGTTTCCTATACAAGCGATATTTCCGTATTAAAAATTTATGCTTCAGGAATCGGGGCAAGGTTCGGGATTTTATCCATGATTACCGAAAACCTGGCTTTAGCAGGAATTAATATTAAGTCTGTTGTAACTTCCCAGACCTGTATCAGTCTTTTATTGTCCAGGAAAGATATTGAAAAAGGTCATCAAAGTATTAAAAAAATCAGGCCTGTCCCATTCAGGAAGTCATCAATTGTAACGGACGTGGCATTAGTAAGCATCGTGGGTGAAGGGCTCCAGAATAACAGGGGTGTCGCGGCAAAGTGTTTTACAGCTGTTTCTGATGCCAATGTAAATATCGAGATGATTTCGTTTGGCACATCTAATGCAGCATTGTATTTCCTTGTCCATGAGGACAAGCTGGATACAACCATTAACGCTTTGCATGATATATTTTTTGATTAGTCCAGAAGAGAGGATCGTCTTCTTTTTAAAGACACACTCTGCCCTATAATCCATCCTAAAAGCAAAACGCCGACACCGGCCAGGAACCATTTGATCATGCCGGTTTTAAAAAGGGTTTTATTTTTCCCCTTGAATATCTCAAGATCTTTGGAAAGAATCTCGTTGGTTTTCCGGAGCATCTTATTTTTCTGAACAATCTGCCGGATATTTTTTGATTGTTCGATCAGGGTATTGTATTTTTCAAGGGCGCCGGAAAGCAACTTGTTAAGTTCTGCCTTTTCATCCAGAGCTTTTTTTAAGGATGCGTCAAGGGAGTTGATTTTTTTTGAATATTCACTTTCCAGGGACGCGATTTTACCTTTAAGCGCTTGTGTGGTTGATTCTGATTTTAAAATTTTGTTTTCAAGGGTTTTGTTTTCCTGTTTTAGCTTATTGATAATAAAGCTTTTCGGTAATTCAAAAATAATAAATTTTTTATCTACCCAGCCAATTTTTTTTGATTCAAGCTCAACTTTGTAGAACCCGTTTTTTTCATCGAGGATTGAGACCGGGGTATTGCTTTTTAAAGTTTTTGTCACAGCATAGGAGTTGCCGGGTCCCTGGCGGAAAGTCAAGAGCAACATATCAGAAACATAGCCTGTTCTAGCATAAGAGAGCGTGGGGAATAAGCAAATGGTCATGACAAATAAAGTGAAATGGAAAAACGGTTTTTTCATGTTTCCTGTGCCTCCGTTTGTTATTTTTTTGTTTCAATACCAATCTCTTGGCTTTTTTACAATAAAAAAGTCTTGCCAAGATACGGACAACAAGAGTATCAATCAGGTCTGGAATATTAAAATTAAAAACGGGCCTATAATCAATGAACCAGGCATTTTATCATAAACTGTGTATCACAAACCTTTTAAATGGTGTTGCAGAAGGACTTTCCAAATATTCGCACCCAAGCCGGGTGGCATTGATATTTGCTGCAAAAGAAAATGACCCGGTCTTTGTTTTTGACCCCCAGAATATTTTAAGAGGGCATGAATCAAAACTCAAAGAAATTTTTTATGACAATCATGATGAATGGCGCAAGGAACTTAAAGAAAAAATTTCAGGTCAGCCCCATGGGTATATAGTGCCGGAAAATGACCTGGCATTGTCGGGACTAATCTCTTACGGTGGCTGTTCCAATAATTTTTTTTTTCAGATGTGGTTTACGGACCATCATCCTGACATGTGTTCCATCCATCCTACGGAAAGATGGCTGGAGCAGGCCTCCTGCCTTCTGGTTCATGATTATAATTCAAGAACGGCTGCAATAAATTCTTCGGATTATGTATTGAAAAATTTTTCCCTGCAGGCCATTGCGGATTATATTGTAGATGAAAGAGATAAAAACCTTGGGTTTGACAGCAAAATTTTAATTCCGCCTGTTTTAAATGATATTTTAAATATATCCAAAACACGGGAGGAGGGGGCCTGGGCCAGGGGCACGCTTTTCTTTACCGATCCGCAAAGACTTAAAGAGGTATCATTTATCACCAAGATACAAAAGCATGAGCGTCCTGTAATTAGTAATGTAAAACATATCAGGAAACTTTTGGTTGCGGTTGAAAATTCCAGCAGAAAGCTTGTGTCGGACGGATGCACCATAATCGGCATTACAGACGGTGAAATCCCGGACTATGCCATAACAGCTGAGTTCAGGGGGGACCACGGGTTTTTAATACTTGGAAATAAAAGAATATCTTCTTTTTTTGACGGCAGTTTCCATTCCACCACCCGGGAAGCAAAAATGGTGGAATTGGAGGAGTTGCTTCTGGATTCAGATCTTGGTACTGAAAAATCAACACTTTTGTTCCAACTTATTTCACACCTTGTCCACAGTGCCGGGAAAGGAAGGCATGGCTGTACGCTTGTGGTTGATCTTAATGAAAAACCTGCCAATTTATCCGGCCATGTGCTTGATCCGTCTTTAAGTCTTCTTGACCCTAAAAATGTTAAACTTACCCGTTCCCTTTTAAAGATAGATGGTGCCGTCCATATTACATCGGATTTCTGTGTCCAGGGATTCGGGTGTTTGCTTGACGGGAAAACCATTAACTGGGAAAATATGGCAAGGGGTGCGAGATATAATTCAGCCTTAAGATTTTCTGCTGATCACAGCCGTATCATTGTAGTGGTTGTTTCAGCAGACAGACCTGTATCAATTATTTATAATGGTATTGAAATAAACGCTTTCAGCCATTGGCGGCCTGTGTATCAATATACACCGGAACCTGTGAGCCTGAAAAAATATCTGAACGGAGTAATATTATGACACATCATAACGATCATCAAAACAATGCTGAGCATTCACATTCACACGACCACAGTCACGGGCATGACCACAGCCATACCCATGAATTAACATTTGAACAAAAGCTGGAGAAATTATTTGGCCATTGGATTGAGCACAATGACAGCCACAAGGACACCTTTTTCACCTGGGCAGAAAGAGCCGGGCAGGCCGGGCTTTTGGAGATAGAAGAAAAAATTGAAAAGGCCGGGCAATTGTCCGAAGACGTTACCCGGCAGCTTAAGGATGCATTAAAAATGCTTAAGGGGTAAGCACTTCCCGGATTTTTACAAGAGCCCAGTCAATGTCTTGTTTTGTAATAACAAGCGGCGGGGCAAACCTTATAACGTGTTTATGGGTCTCCTTGCAAAGGAGGCCCTTTTTCATAAGCTTTTCACAAAAAACTCTGGCACCGCCGGCATCGTGTTTCAGCTCAACACCGATCATAAGTCCTTTTCCCCTGACTTCTTTTACGTAAGGGCTGTGAATTTTTCTTAGTTTTTTCTGGAAATAATCTCCCATAACGGCCGCATTTTCAATCATGCCTTCGTCAATTAGAACTTTTAATGCCTGTCTTGCTACAGCGCAGGCAAGAGGGTTTCCGCCAAAAGTGGAACCATGGTCCCCAGGCAGGAAGACTCCTAAAACCTCTTCATTGGAAAGAACGGCTGATACAGGATAGCAGCCCCCGGATAAAGCCTTGCCGATCAAGGTGACATCAGATTCAACCCCTTCATGCTCTTCTGCCAGGAATTTTCCTGTTCTGCCCAGACCTGTCTGGATCTCGTCAAATACCAGGGCGACATTGTTTTTTGTACAGATATTCCTGACAGATCTTAAATACCCGTCAGGGGGGACAATTACGCCTGCTTCACCCTGGATGGGTTCGACAAGGAATGCCACTGTATTTTTAGTTATGGCATTCTCAAGGGCTTTGGCATCTCCAAAGGGTATTGCCTTGAAACCGGGTGTGAACGGGCCAAACCCTTCTTTATATTGTTCTTCTGTTGAAAACCCGACAATGGTCAGTGTTCTTCCGTGGAAATTATTTTCACAGACAATGATTTCGGCTTTTCCTTCAGGAATATTTTTGGTTCTGTATCCCCATTTCCTGACAGCTTTAATAACAGTTTCCACGGCTTCAGCGCCGCTGTTCATGGGCAAAACCATATGGGAGTTGGTAAGTTTGCAGATATCTTTATAGAACAGGGAAAGCTGGTTGTTTCTAAATGCCCGGGATGTGATACAAAGCTTATCAAGCTGTTCTTTCATCTTTTTAATGATTCTCGGGTGGCAGTGCCCCTGGTTAACTGCGGAATATGCAGCCAGGCAATCCAGATATTTATTGCCTTCAACGTCCCAGACCCATATCCCTTCACCTTTTTCAAGAACAACATCAAGCGGCTTGTAGTTCTTTGCCCCAAATTTGTTTTCCAGTTCGATAATTTCTTTTGTGTCCATTTTTTCCCTTTTCACCCATAAAAAATTTAATATATTAAAATAGCATAAAATTTACAAAAAGTTAAGAAACTATATCCCCAGATTTTTTTGAATATATCTGTGAAACCAGCATGCCTGAAAGCATTATGGCACATCCTGCAACAGCACGCCTTGAAAGGATTTCATTTAATATAATCCATCCTCCAATGGCTGCAACGACTGACTCAAGACTGAAAATAATTGCAGCGTGGGAAGCAGGGCTGTTCTTCTGCCCGTAAATCTGAAGTGAATACGCAACCCCGACTGACAGTACCCCGCCATAAAGCAGGGGTATGGAAACAGCCATAATATCTTTTATGACAAATGTTTCAAAAATGCCTGCTGCAGCCAGGCTTAAAAGGGCGCAGACAATGCATTGAACAAGAGACAGACTTGCTGTGTCAAACCTGCTGGAAAGCCTTCCTATGATTAACAGGTGTAAAGCAAAACAAAAAGCTGAAAACAGGACCAGGAGGTCCCCAAATCCCATAGTCATATTTTTGCTCACGCTTAGAAGAAACATGCCAATACTTGCCAGTAAAGCCCCGATCCAGGTTGCAAATGATGTTTTGTCCTGTTTGAGAAAAAGATTTAAAACAGGAACAATTACAACATAAAGGCCAGTGATAAATCCAGCTTTCCCTGCTGTTGTGTATACAAGCCCCACCTGCTGGAGCGAGATGCCGCAGAAAAGAAAAAAGCCTGCAACTATACCTGATTTTATAAGGCCGGCACTGTTCTGCCTTTTTTTTGATTTGGGTGCTAAAATAATAATGGGTAGTAAAGAAACGCCTCCAAGGATGAATCTGATGCCGTTAAATGTAAAGGGACCTATGTGGTTCATCCCGATTCTTTGTGCAACAAAGGCAAGACCCCAGATGACTGCAACAAATATCAAAATAAAATCTGATTTAAAAGTATTGAATTTCATGATATTCAAAAATACGTTGAGTCCCAAAAAAGGTTTAACAATGTTGAGTTGAATTAATTTAAAAAAGACATGTTCTAATATTTTAAAAAGAGGCCGTCAAGAAAATAAAATGGATAAAAACACAATAACTCAAAACCTGATGGCCGGCCAGCGCTTGATGCTGGGGTTTGACGGTATTGAACTGAATGATGACTTAAAACATATCATCGGTGATATCAAAGCATGCGGCATCATCCTTTTTTCAAGGAATATTGAAAGCCCGAAACAGGTGGCATTACTTTGTTCTGACTGTCAGAAGTATGCAAAATCATGCTGCGTACCACCGCTTTTTATCTGTATAGACCAGGAAGGCGGGGTGGTTGCAAGACTTAAAGAGCCTTTTACTGTGTTTAAGGGAAACCCATTTATCGAATCTGTCCCGGATGCTGAAAATTTTGCCTCTATCACGGCAAAAGAGCTGAAAAGGGCAGGGATCAACATGAATTTCGCCCCGGTCCTGGATATTGCCCCGGAGGGTGTAAAAAGCATTATGAAAGACCGGGTGTTTAAGGGAAATGCAAAAAAAGTTTCAACATTGGGCAGGCAGGTTATCAATACCCTCCAGAATAATGGCATCATGGCCGTGGCCAAGCATTTTCCCGGAATTGGCAGAACAATTAAAGATTCCCACTTTCATCTTCCGATACTGGATGTTTCCCTTGAAGCCCTTGAGCAGTCCGACCTGGTTCCCTTTGTTGATGCGAAAAATGAAGGCGTTGCAGGTATGATGCTTTCCCATATTCATTACCCAAGACTTGATAACAACTGGCAGGCAAGCCTGTCCCCTCTTATTGCCAATGAACTTTTGCGTTGTCAAATAGGGTATGACGGCCTTGTCATGACCGATGACCTTGACATGAAAGCCATTGGACATGATATCAAAACCTGTGTCCACCAGGTTTTAATGTCAGGAATTGATATGGCCCTGATCTGTCATAAAGGGCCCAATATTGATAAAGCCTTTGGTGAAATCATAAAGCTTTTAAACGAGGATGAAACTCTTTATTTAAAGGGCAGAAAATCACTTAAAAGAATATTTAAAGCTAAAGAAAAATACCTGCGGGGATAAAGATTAATTTATTTTTGTCCTTGAAAATACATCATGGTCAAGGCTGCACAAAGCTCCTTGCTGTATCATGGTATAACCCCTTGCTGCAACCATGGCTGCATTGTCCCCGCAAAGTCTGGGGGAAGGGGCAAATATATCAATTTTTTGATCTTTTGCTTTAAAGAATAGTTTTTCAACAAAGGTTTTATTTGCAGATACTCCTCCTGCAACACCAATATGCTTGCAGTTTTTAATTTTGGCGGCATTGATCAGTTTTTTAGAAAGCACATCAATGACAGCTTCCTGAAACGAGGAAGCAACCTGTGCTTTTTTTTCTTCCGTGGTGATGCTGTGATCATGGACATAGCGGGCTACAGATGATTTAAGGCCGCTGAAACTAAAATCAAAGCTGCCTTTTTCAAGCATTGTCCTTGGAAATGAAATAGCACCGGGGTCTTTAGTTTTTGAAAGTTTTTCAATAACAGGGCCTCCCGGGTATCCTAAATTCAGCATTTTTGCCACTTTATCAAATGCTTCTCCTGCGGCATCATCTCTTGTCTGGCCCATAAGTTCAAAATTATCATATGAAGTAACATGGTAGATATTAGTGTGGCCTCCTGATACAACTAAAGCAATAAAGGGAAAGCCGGGCTTCCTGTCCGCCAGGAACAGTGAGTAGATATGCGCTTCCAGATGATTGACGCCTGCAAAAGGAAGGTTTCTTGCAAAAGCAAATGATTTTGCAAAACAAAATCCAACCAGAAGGGCACCGATGAGCCCGGGGCCCCTTGTGGCTGCAACAGCATCAATATCTTCAATGTTAAGATTCGCCTCTCTTATGGCCTGGTCCACCACAGGGACAATGGCTTCGATATGCATCCTGGATGCAAGTTCAGGCACGACACCGCCGTATTTATGATGAACATCAATCTGGGATGCGATAACGGAAGACAAGATGTTTTTTCCATCCAGAACAAGAGAGGCCGCTGTTTCATCACAGGATGATTCAATCCCGAGAACTATCATAATATAAGACTTTTCATCAGACCCATTGGGTCTGTGTTTCATTATTTTCCCTGGATACTATTTCGCCGATGAAATATGCTTTTTCATCCATTGCACCGAGTCTGTCCATGACTTCCTGGGCAGATGTGTCAGGCACGACGAGAACCATGCCTATGCCGTTGTTAAAAGTCCTTTGCATTTCACTATCCGGGATAGCCCCTTGTTTTTGAAGTATCTTAAAGACAGGCGGGGTTTCCCAGGAGTCTTTATGAACAATGGCTTTACAGGCTTCGGGAATTACCCTGATGATATTTTCATCAATGCCCCCGCCTGTTATATGTACAAGTCCATGAACAGGAAGGTCCCTTAAAAGGCTTAATATGGTTGGAACATAAATAACGGTCGGCTTTAAAAGTTCTTCTCCAAGGGTGGTGCCAAGGTCATCAAGCAGTGTATTTACATCATAATTGCATTTGTCAAAAAAGACTTTCCTGACAAGGGAAAAACCATTGCTGTGTATACCGTTTGATGCAATGCCAATGAGCTTATGGCCGTTTTTTATGTATGAACCGTCAATGATTTTATCATTATCCACTAAGCCTACACAAAATCCTGAAAGGTCGTATTCCCCGTCCTGATACAGTCCCGGCATTTCAGCGGTTTCACCGCCGATGAGCGCACAACCGGCTTCGTTACATCCCCTGGCAATCCCCAGGACAATCTTTTCAGCCACTTCATTGTTAAGAATTCCCATGGCCAGATAATCAAGGAAAAACAGGGGTTTGGCTCCTTGAACAATAATATCGTTCACACACATGGCCACAAGATCAATCCCGATGGTATCGTGCTTGTCCATCATAAAAGCTATTTTAAGCTTGGTTCCCACCCCGTCTGTTGAACTGACCAGGACCGGGTTGGCAACATTGGAAAGATTCAGGGAAAAAAGGCCGCCAAAACCGCCTATTTCTCCCATCACGCCCGAGCGTGGAGTGGATTTTGCAATATCTTTAATTCGATCAACAAGTTTATTTGCTTTATCTATATCAACACCTGAATCTGCATAAGTTAGGGAGTCGCTCATATTAAGGTCACCTTATTAAAATTACGTTGAGTAAGCCTTTAAAAACCTTATAATAATAAACAGAGTGGGCCCAAAAGTCAAAAGTTTTTTGACATCGTGATTTGAATATTGTATCTACTTTAATTTTAAACACAAGTTATTATCGGAGAGTCTAAAGCTAATGAAAACTATCAATATTGGAATTTTAGGGTATGGTGTTGTCGGTGTCGGCGTGGCAAAATTGTTAAAACAAAAAAAGCAATTGCTGGAATCCAGAACCGGTGCTGTTTTAAACCTTAAGACCATTGCTGATATTGATACGACAACAAAAAGGGAAGTTGAGCTTGGAACAACCGCCCTGGTTTCAGATGCCAATCTGGTTATTAATGATCCCGAAATTGATATAATTGTGGAAACCATTGGGGGAGAAACCATTGCCAGAGAGTTTATTTTAAAAGCCCTTGAAAACAAAAAGCATGTGGTAACAGCCAATAAAGCCCTTATAGCCGGGTATGGGAATGACCTTGTAAAAGTCGCCAGGGATAACCTGGTTGATCTTGCCTTTGAAGCAAGTGTCGGCGGGTGCATGCCGATTATAAAGTCTTTGAGAGAGTCTCTTGTGGCCAATGATATCAAGTCCATGTCAGCGATTTTAAACGGAACCTGCAATTATATCCTTACAAAAATTTCCAAGGACGGTTCAGGTTTTGAGGATGCTTTAAAGGATGCCCAGGAGCTTGGATATGCAGAAGCTGAACCATCTCTGGATATAGACGGGTTTGATACTGCCCATAAGCTTGCTATTTTGAATTCTCTTGCCCATGGCATGGAGATTAATTTAAAGGACATCTATGTGGAAGGTATCCGGAATATTACGCCTGTGGATATCAAACTGGCAAAGGAATTCGGATATACCATCAAGCTTCTGGCCATCGGAAAGATCCATGAGGACCATGTGGAGGCGAGGGTGCATCCTACAATGATACCCGCTTCAAACCCCCTGTCATATGTTGATAAGTCCATGAATGCCATTGCCATTGATGCCGATGCCACAGGGCAGACCATGCTGTACGGTCATGGGGCGGGCATGATGCCGACAGCCAGCGCTGTTTTAAGTGATATAGCAGATATTGCAAGGAACATTATTTCAGGGATCAAAAGGCGGGTGCCTATCCTGGGATATCCTGAGGACAATATCAAACCTGTCCCCATTCTTCCCATGGAGGAGCTTTACACAAGATATTATTTCAGGTTTGAAGCACAGGACCATCCCGGCGTTCTTGCAAAAATATCCGGGATTCTCGGGGAAAATAATATCAGTATTAAATCGGTCCATCAAAAAGGGAAGAAAAGAAATGGGAAAGTGCCTGTTGTAATGATTTCCCATACAGCCAAGGAAGCATGGGTGCAAAAGGCCTTAAAAGAGATTTCAAAAACAGACTCGGTAGCAGGCAGACCTGTTGTCATTAGAATAGAGGATACTTATCAGGAGTAAAAAAGAGAAATGAAAATACTGGTTGCGGATTTGGAAGGTGTGTTTCTGCCTGAAATATGGATTAATGTTGCAAAAAAAACCGGGATAGAAGAGCTTAAATTGACCACACGGGATATTAGTGACTATAACGTGTTAATGGCAAGACGTCTTGCCATATTAAATGAAAATAATTTAAAAATACAGGACATAAAAGCCGTGATAGCCACTCTTGATCCCCTTGAAGGTGCACTGGATGTCTTAAACTGGATCAGGGAAAAGTCACAGATTATTATCCTGTCGGATACTTTTGAAGAATTTGCAAAACCTTTAATGGCAAAGTTGAATTATCCTGTCCTTCTTTGTCATAACCTTGCCATAGATAAAAAAGGTAATATCAAGAATTATAATATCCGTATCGAAAATCAGAAAAAACAGGCTGTCAAGGCATTGAAAGGGCTGAATTATCATGTGATTGCCTTTGGGGATTCCTATAATGATACCGGGATGATAAAAGAAGCCGATCAGGGTTTTTTCTTTTGCCCGCCGGATTCAGTCAAAAAGGATTTTCCAGAAATTCCAGTGGCGGAAAATTATTCTGAACTTAAAACCATGATAGGCTCATTATTGGATATATGATGATTGATCTTGATGATTTTAAAAAGGTAAATGTTCTTGTCATAGGCGACCTGATGATTGATGAGTACCTTTGGGGCAGTGTGGACAGGATTTCTCCCGAAGCACCGGTGCCGGTGGTTTGTGTCGAAAAAGAAAGCCATGCCCTGGGCGGAGCTGGAAATGTTATCCATAACCTGGTTGCAATGGGCGCAAAAGTCATGGCTGCCGGAACTGCGGGCACGGGAAATGCAGGCCGGATGATATTTGAAAAAATAAAGGACCTGGGTATTAAAACAGATGGGATTGTCAGCGAAGCTAAAAGACCTACAACCTTGAAAACAAGGGTGATAGCATCAAACCAGCAGGTATTGAGAATTGACAAGGAAATAAAAAAAAATATCAATGCAGCCACCCTTGAAAAACTGGTTAAAATAATTGAGAATAAAATTTTAAGGGCAGACCTGGTTATTCTTTCGGACTATGATAAGGGCCTTGTCACAAAAGACCTGGTCTGTGAAGTTGTCAAACTTTCCCGAAAATATAATGTCCTGACAATAGCCGATCCCAAGTCCCTTGATTTTTTAAAGTATAAAAAGGTCTCTATCCTCACACCAAATAGAAAAGAAGCAAGCCTTGCTGCAAATATGGATATAAAATCCAGGCAGGACCTTTTTGCCGCAGGATTGAAAATTATGGAAAAGGTCAAGCTTTTACGGCTTTTAATCACCTGCGGTAAAGACGGGATGGTATTGTTTGAAAAGGGAAGGGAACCTTATACCATTGAATCCAAAGCAAGGCAGGTATTTGATGTTTCCGGGGCCGGGGATACTGTGATTTCCCTTTTAGGCCTTGGTCTTGCAACCGGCGCATCATTTAAAGAAAGTGCCATGATTGCCAACGCAGCCGCTGGAATCGTTGTTGCAAAGGTGGGTACGGCAACAGCCTCCATTGACGAACTTGCAAATGTTCTGGCAGGTTAAAAAAGCCTCTGATAAAAAATTAAAAAGTCTTGACACAAACAAGACAATTCTATATATTGCCTTTCGTTGTTGCGGGGTGGAGCAGTCTGGTAGCTCGTCGGGCTCATAACCCGAAGGTCGTTGGTTCAAATCCTTCCCCCGCTACCACTTGAATAGACGGCTCGAAAATAAAATTGTCATTGGCAACTTTCTTTTCGAGCCTTCTTGGTTTTTGAGCCATGTTTTTCATAGAGTCTCCTTTCGAAGCAATTTTTAAAATTCCTGCCAAATTTCCGTAAAGATCGATTGATAACTCTTTCCGGTTTTCTTTTGGGGTCAGTACAATTTTTTCAATTAATGCTCTTACATGTTCTTTTACTCCTGCAGCCTTGCCGCTTTTTAAAGATTTCTTCAGTCCAGTGATGGCTTTTCGATAGCGAAGTGCCATTGACGGATGAAGCATAGGGCGAACCTCCTTTCTCTGATTTTTAATCAGATTTTTTAATTCATCTTCTCTTTCAGAAATTTTTTCCAGTTCATCCTTAATAAACTGGACAGGTATACCGTCCTTGGTGGCCTGAACGATGTGATTTTTCTCCTTGACCAGTTTAGAAAGCTCAGCTTCATGTTTTTTTAAGCCGGTTTTTTGAAGAGACCTGAGCCGATTGATACTATTATTATATTCTTCACAGAATACCTGAACCAATTCATCACGCATTAGGTGTGTTTCAAGAGCAGTTAGCACAGCATCTTCCAATATGCTGACTTTGATGGTCTTTTTGTTGGAGCAGACACTATCTCCTTTATTTCCGGAAGTTGAACATCCATATCTATCAGTATTGGCCTTTGAGTAACCACCAGAGCATTCACCGCACACCAATAAGCCTGATAGAAGGTGCTGAGGACGTTTTTTTGCACCTAAACCACCACTTTTCTGATCTAATGTTTTCTGCCACGCTTTAACCGCATCCCAAAGCTCTTGGGGAACAATTCTAAGCTCCGGCACCTTAATTTGAATCCATTCTGACTCAGGATTAAAACGGGGCACGCGCTGACCCGTTGACGGATCTTTTATGAACCTCTGGCGGTTCCATATCAGCTCACCATTATATAAGTGATTATTTAATATCCCTGTGCCGCGTCTGCGGTTGCCATTAATAGTGGATTGTCCCCAAGCTTTACCGGACGGGCAGGGGATGCCTTCTTTATTGAGGGTCGAAGCAATCGCTTTAGGTGACTTGTTCTCATAGGCATATTCTTTAAAAATTCTTTTAACTATTTTCGCTTTGTTCTCATCAATTTCTCGATCACCTCTGATGCGTTGCCCATCAGGAGTAACTTTTTTAACAACCTGGTATCCATAGGCCAAACCACCACCGGATTTACCTTTTATAATTCTTCCCTTTAAGCCGCGCCTGGTTTTATCAGCTAAATCCTTAAGGAACAGGGCATTCATTGTTCCTTTAAGGCCTATATGAAGAGATGAAATCTCACCTTCAGAAAGGGTTATGATCTTTATTCCAGCAAATTCCATACGTTTATAAATGCCAGCAATGTCTTCCTGATCGCGGGAAAGTCGGTCGAGTGCTTCAGTAACCACAATATCAAACTCACCTCTGTTGAATTGCATTTTATCCTGACCAGAATTTTCTGATTATTTTGAATAAGTTGGATATTTTTTATTTTATTTTGAACAAAACAGGGAAG
>JAADHV010000079.1 GCA_013151635.1 Deltaproteobacteria bacterium
CCAGTTATAATCCTTTTATTCTTAAACTCTTTATAGTCTTGTTTTAGACCCGCTCTACAAATTTATCACTGACCAATTTTCAAAGATCAAAAAAAAACTTCCCGAGAAAACTCAAACCGTCTCTCAAGAAGACCGGCGTATGATGCATGAAAAAATTATGTATGTCAAACCTTTTTTTTGCAAAAAATAAAAAATTTTATAATTATTTGAATTAATGACTGATTTACACTTACCTTACAATGATCAAAAAACATTTATAGCGATGCTTACGTTTCTTCAGGTGTTTATGCCAATAACGAACAGCTTGATTCATATGTCACCAGTAAGCAGATGGGTCCGATTATTCCGGCCTAAAGAGTATGCGTTCTTTTACTATTCAAGTCAAAACCAAAGAGAAACCGTCAAAAGGTGGTGGCAAAGGCAAGTTGCCCCTCTAACAAAGGAAATTTGAAACTAACTGCCACGGGCAGACCTGGTATTTCACCAGAGTTTGCCCGCAACAAAACATGAAAGTCCTGATTTGTATTGCAAAAATTTTCATATAAAACGTGATACGTTGCTTTCTCGTTATTCAAGTAAATATTTTGGATTAGAAAAAGGTGTTATGGCTTATACACTGGTCGCTAATCATGTCCCTGTTAACGCAAGGATTATAGCGGCCTGATTTCATAATTTCGCTGGCCCGGAACCATCGCCCAAATTAATTGATTCTATCCGTGAACCCTAGCCCAGATTAAATGCACTTTACAGAAAACTTATAAGAATCCAAAGCGGAAATAATTTTTCATTTCTTATGTCAGTTTGTTATTTTTATAGAGTGTCAAAAAACCTTTTCCGACACGGTAAAAAATCACCATCTCACTGTAAAAGAAGATACCAAAACTAATTGTTTGACATATTGCAAATGAAATTCTGTAATCTTTTTAGACAAATAAGGTTGAAAGGATTTTTTTTATGTCAGATATCGGTTATATCAGAGTTAGTTCAGTGGGCCAAAATGATGCCCGGCAGCTTGAAGGAATCGCCGCGGCAAAGAAAAAAGGCAAACATCTGGACCGCGCATCATCTTTAGATGAAGATCAGAAAAAAGAATTGATTGCTATGGTTGACTCAAGGAATCCAAAAACTGAGGTTGCAAAACATTTTGGGATCAGTCGGCAGACTTTATATAATGTTTTAAAAACACTTGACCATAGTAAATAACCATAGTAAAATTTAATAAAAATATGAAAGGGCTTTACTATGACAGAGACAATTTCAATATCAGAATTCAAGGCAACTTGCCTAAAAATCATTGACCAAGTGAAAACTACCGGCATGTCAATCATTGTAACCAAAAGAGGGGAACCATATGCCCTTGTTACAAAACCACCCGCACCGGAAAAAACTGAATCCTGGATAGGGAAATACAAGAGGGAAATAGAGATCACCGGGGATATTATAAAACCTGCTGTGGATGAAAATGATTGGGAAATTCTAAAATGAAGCTGTTGCTCGATACTCATATTTTATTATGGAGTCTTTCTGGATCTGAGAAATTACCTGCCAGGATGAAAAAAGCTTTGGAAAAAAAATCTAATGATCTTTGGTTGTCACCCATTACAACCTGGGAAATGTTAATGTTGTGCGAAAAGGGTAGAATCCGGGTTGATCATAAAGACCCTATAAAATGGATTAAGAAAATATTGAAAACATTACCCTTAAGAGAAGCCCCTTTAAATCATGAAGTGGCGATCAGAAGTAGACAGACAGATTTGCCACACCAAGATCCAGCGGACCGCTTTATAGTGGCAACGGCCTTAGTTTATGGTTTAAAACTGCTCACAGTTGACCAAAAAATACTCAATAACGATCATCATAAATTATGTTTTTAATAAAATAGGTGAGATTATATAGAATGGAAATTGAAGCCGCTCTTGCTATTTTGATTGAACAGGCAAACCTCTATATGTGTCAGGGTAGTTGTCGCCTCAACTGAATAAAAAAGTTTACAAATTGATAGGGCGATAGAGAGGTCACATGATCACGGAATATTCACCGGAGTTTAAAGAATCAATGCTACAAAAAATCTTTTTCAATCCGAACCGATCCGTAGTAAGCTTTGCCAGAGAGGCAAGCATCCCTGGCTCAACGGTAGCAGCCTGGGTTAGAAACTACAAAAAGAAAAATGGGGAAATAGTTGGGAAAGAAATTAAAAGAAGAATTAAAAACCCATGTAGGTTGTTGAATTTGCTATCCATAGATTAAATAATATTTTTCAAATGCTGAAAAATGGATTAGAACTTCGGTTAATTCCAACGAAAATATTGTATTATCTATCCTCTTTTGAAATGTATTTAATGTTAGTTTAGAGGGGCTTCTCAAAATACCCTGTTATTGGAAATTTCGCGGTTTTGGACAAAACTTCAATTTTAACAGTTTTGTTAAAAAATTGACATGTTTTTACAAGTTTACGCGCGGATCTGCTCAGCGCTGATCATCAAAACAGACCCAAACTTGATTCTGGAAAAACCAATGTTAAGATTCTGACGATTTTTGAGTAATCACAGCTTGCATTTCCTTATAGAAGGGTAAACCCTTTTCTTCATTATTAGGAGCTGTGGACGTTATCCGCAAATAATCAATTAAAGATTTCTTCTGTGCGTTAATCACAATTTCTAAAAACGGTTTTATATCATCCTTATTGCTCTGGGCATGAATAAGCGCATTAATATATTCCTTGCGGTTTTCATTCGCAATAACAGTTACGGGGAAGCCATGTTGTAAAAGAATTAGATTCATCAACAATCTTGCGGTACGCCCGTTGCCGTCTTTGAAAGGATGAATCAAGGCTAATCTATAATGTGCCAGTGTGGCAAATTTTACGGGGTGTAGGTTTTTCGTCTCATCTGCTTGCAACCAGGTGCAAAAGTCATCCATTAAATCCTGAATTTTATAATGAGCTGGATAAACATGATCTGTACCAGCGGCTCTGACATCTAGGTTGCGATACTTTCCAGCTTCTTGTTTATCAATTCCCTGCATGATAATGCTATGAATATCTTTTATTTCGCGGTCTGTAATAATGGTCTGTTGTTGAGCCAATTCTTCGATATAATCAATCGCCTCTTTATGTCCAATCACTTCAAGATGTTCTTTAAGAGATTTTCCCCCAATTGTAATCCCTTTTTCCAAAACCATTTCTGTTTCATTTTGAGTTAGGGTATTGCCTTCAATCGCATTGCTATTATACGTAAACTTCACGTCATAAAGTTTTTTCATTTCTTCAACGATAGAAGGATTGAGCGGTCTAAAACTATCAAGCCAGTTTTTCAGTTTATCTATTTCATTGAGTTTTTCTGTAAGATTCATAGGTTTTTGTGAGTCAAGTATTTGATAAATAAGGCGGGTCACATCCTCAATCTTTTTTTTAATCAAAACGTCTATAAATTGCTTTGTTTCTTTTGATAGAGCCATAGGCTGGTTTTCATCCTCTGTTTTTTCAACTGCCACCATAATAATTAAAATTTAAGACAACCTTATTATACACCGCATTGAAAATGAATCAAAATTGCAGATATTCCTCAATGATAGAATTTTCATGTTCCTCATAAAAATCCTTAACCTTAAGTGAGCACACCTCGGACACCCTGCAGCCCGTAAAAAAGAGCGTGCTCAAAATCGCTCTGTCCCTCAATCCCTGCAATTTTAACAGCTCCGGAGTATTGAGCAGCTTGCGCACCTCCTCCAGAGTCAAAACTTTTGCCTCCACCCGGGCAGAGTTCACCGGCATTCTTTTAACGCCTGGGCAACATTGATTTTAACCACCTGCTGGTCAATCAGATGATTGAACAAAGAAGAAATCGCAGATAACCGGTTATTAATCGTACGGGGGTTGTTGCCCCGCCCCTGCAGAAATTTTTTAAAAGCAATCACATGTGCATGTGTGAGTTCCCTTAATTCTTCCGGAAAAGAGATCCCCAGGAAGCCTGAAAACACCCGGATAGCCTTATCATAAGTTGCCACAGAATTATCAGAATTAAAATTGGCTTTCCACAAAAGCTCTTCCGGGGCTTCGTGTATAGCTGTCAGCACCGAAACATTATTGTCCTGGTTTGCCATAATAATTTGATTCATATTTTTTGTGGAATTAGCGAATAAAAATTTTTCCATTTTTTCTTTCAACCCGCTAAATTTTTCCAGCCAAAAACCACCCCATCTCTATATTGCACATAATGCTTTTTATGTGCAATATAATTTTTACAGAATGGTCGGGATAAATCAGAAGATGAATTTTAAGTTTCAAACACCATGGAGGGTACCGGTTAAGATTCAGAGTCCTGTTTTTTACGTTCCCCAACTTTTTGTAAAAAAACAGGGAAAACTTGGGGGAACATTTTATAAAAACTGCAATTATCTTTCAATAAAACAAAGAAAAGCTTTTATTGATAAGGTTTTCCAAGTATTTTGTATTCGCTAACTTTTCCCCAAAAGTTTGGGAATGGGAAAACAATAATTCATAAGGGAATATATTTACTTCTTGAAAAAAATTTTGTTTTAGATACTCAATTTAAAACTATACAGAAGCAAAAATTGATTATAACCTTTTAAATGAGGTCTTATTTTGATATCAGCAATTGCTCTGCAAACAGCCTTGAGCATGAATTACAAATCGGGTCAGTTGATATCGCTTTTTTAATTTCTGAGTCAATAAATTCATCAAATCTAAAGTCAGAAGTCATAATTAAAGGAAAAACTGGTAATAGTATCAAGCCCGGCTCACCCCTTAGCTTGCAAAAAACAGCTTGATATCAGTGAGCTTCAATCACAAACTATCTTTTTACCTAAAACAGGTTGCGGGTACGGTTTGTCTTTTAGACAGCTTTTGGATGCGAATATTGCAAAATCATTATCAATTTTGGAATTGACCAGTATTGAAGCGATAAAAAAGTGTGTTATAAAGGGCCTTGGATTAACAATCCTTCCAAAAAATTCTGTTCAAAAGGAACTTCATAATAACCGACTCGTTGAATTAGGATGGAGTAATGACCTTGAGACATCAGTTTTAATGGTTTGGCATTGGGTATTCGATGGCCTTCTCAAAATACCCCATAATTTAAAAGACAAAGGTTCCAGTTTAAGGCTTCCGCCTGATATATCACTGGCAGGCTCTTGATTTACACCAAACAATCCATTATTTATTCAAAACCATTTAACCTTAATTTTCAGGCAGGTCCTATTGGATGATTTAATAAAAAAGGCCGTCTCTTTTTTTGAACAGGTAAAAAACTTTAAAAACCTTCATGCAATTATGGAACTTCTTTTGACACCAGATTGGTGGCAGCTTTTGCTCCTGTTTATGGCCTGCTCTTTATTTATGATTTCAAGGCTTGATGCTGTTGAAAAAAACGGCTTTGAAGGCACTCTTATCGGCACCCTTGTCATGCCTTATTTCAGTGGGTTCCCCAATTTATGTTTTGCTTATCTGATTCTTAAAAACGGCTCGAACGGCGCCCTGGTCCTTGAAAACGGCCTGGTAAACAATGTGACAAACCTTACCATTATTCTTGCCCTTCCTTCCATATTGTGGGGCCTGAACCTGTTTTTTGGGAGAAAAAAACACGATGCATATTTAAAAATCAACCACTTATCACTGCTGTTGAGTATCCTTGCCCTGATCTTTTTTTCTGCTGCCACATGGCTGGTTTCAAAAGATGGATTTATAAGTAATATTGATGGGTTTATGCTTGTTGGAATTTTTCTTTTCTGGCAAATGTTCCACATATTTGACGTGTTAAAAAACAACACTCTAAAAAACCGGAAAATCAAAAAAAGAATTGTCTTTGATTTTATCCTCATAGGCCTTTGCGCCTGGGGGCTCTTTTATAGTATTGAAGGCCTTATTCAATGGATCTCATCCCATGGCACAGGCTTTTTTTCCAAAAACCGCCTGGGGGTTTTAAGCGGGATTCTGATGGTGGTTCCTAATGCTTTTTTAGCTGTTTACTACTCGGCAGTAAAAAGATCCGAAATTGCCTATTCTTCCCAGATCGGGGACTGCCATATCTGTATCCCCCTCTGCATTGGACTTTTTGCCATATTTTCACCCATTAAAGTTCCGCCATCATTTGAAATAGCTATTTTTATTATTATTGGGGCTTCTGCCGTGCATTTTTTATTTACGGCTTTTTTAGGAAGGCTGCCCCGGTTTGCAGGAATGATGCTGGCCGGCCTTTATATATTTTTTATCTATAAAGAAATAATTTAAATATTATGGTTCCTTTTTTAACAAGCACTATGTCGAATAATAAACTTTATGATAAAGCCTTGTGGAAAAGAAAAGCCATGGCTTTTAGGGAAGAATTAAAAAAGCTTTGTTTAAACTACTGATGCAGGCCTTTTTCTTCTTCTTAAATTGACAACTACCACCCCTGTCACGATAAAGACAATTGAAGCAGACACATACGTTGTAACGGTCTCCCCCAAAAGCAGCACACCAAAAAAAACACCTGACAGGGGCATGATAAAGATAAAAGAATGCAAAGCTGTTGCCCCGAATTTCCGGAGCAGGCTGTTCCAGGCAATAAATCCGAAAGACGCAGTTACAATGGATTGATACAGCAGGGATTTAATAATTGTCGGATTAATCATCCGAATCATCTGGTCATCCCATATAAACCCGCCGAGAAAAAAAAAGGGGACGCCGAAAATCATGGGGTATAGTGTGATTTGAACTGCATTATACTCTGAAATAATTCTTTTGACGAAAATTGCATTTGAACTCCATAAAAACACAGCAACAAGAATAATCAAATCACCTCTCTTTAAATCACCAGCCAGATCCTGTTTGTCAAAAAACAAAAATAAAACACCAATAAATCCAAGGGTAATACCAATGCCTTTTTTTAAGGATATCGTGTCACCTGGAATAAAAAAATGAGCCAGGATCAATACGATAAAGGGCAGGATATTTGATATCAAAGCCCCGTGGGAGGCGGTTGTCCTTAAAAGGCCCAGATAAAAACAAGAAAGCTGGGCAACAAAAATAACAGAGAGCAAAACCATCTGTCCCAATTGTTTTTGATTAAGCTTTAAAGGTGTCTTTTTAGCTTTTGCCCAGAGAAAAATTACAAAAGCGGCAATGGTAAACCGAATTCCCACTGCGGTAAAAGCGCCTATGCCTGTGAGACAAAATTTTATGGCCACAGGATTTGCACCAAAAAGAATACATATGAAAATAGTCAGGGCAGATGCCTTAACAGTAAGATCATCGTTCTGCAAATTTTACTCCGAGTTGATCTATTATTTAAAATCTTTGTCTGATCAAGATAACATATTGAGCCTGCCAAGATTATAGAAATCTTTAAAAGAGGTAAAGAGTTTTTTTAAAAACCAGTTTGGCAAATTCAAATCATAAAATTTCTATTTATAGAACTGGCTGGTCAGTATTAAAAGGAGGTGCCTCATTTAAGTTCAAGATGAGCAAAAACGATTAAACATTTTAACCGCTGCCACACAATTGTTTGCTTTAAAGCCCTTTCACAAGGTTCTTTTGAGTGATGTGGCCCAAAAAGCATCCGTGGGAAAAGGATTGAGCTTAACCCGCACGATCCTGAAAAAAACCTTGAAATCGTGATAAAAAAAATGGTTGAAACCATTATCCGGCATATTTACATCATTCCATATTATATATTTAATTTTTCCCATTTCAGTGCATAGGCGATGCCAAAGCCTGCCATAACACCGATGCCTAAATTTGTTGCAAGGGTAATCCCTAAAATGACCACTACGACAAAAAGATCTGCTCTTCCGGAAATATCCTGGATGGTCAAGGCAAGCTGGCTTCCGGCAAAAAGCAGCAAGACCCCTAATATTGCCATGGGAAGAAGATAAATGACAGTTAGAATACCTGAGCCCAGGAAAAGCACCAGAAGAACAAAAAGAGCGCCTATCATGAAATTTGATCCTGCTGTCCTGGCCCCGAAGCGATAATGGGCTGCAAGCCCTCCCGCACCGTGGCAAATCGGCATGCCGCCTAAAAAAAAGCTGAAAATACAACCAAGTGCCATTGTAATGGAAAGACCTTTATAGGTAACTTTTTTTGATTTTTCACCAAAATATTCTTTTGAAAGATCGGCATTGGCAATAACGGCATTTCCCACTGTCATCGGCAATTGCGGAAGCACAAGGGCAAACAGGGCAAAAATAAAATCTGTTTTTAAAGGAATTCCAAGAGGCATCCATTGTGGAAGGTGAAACCCGAAATAAAGTTTGCCAAACCCTTGTTTTGTGCCGAAAAAAAGCCCTATAAGGAGTCCTGACATTACAACCACAAGGCCTGCCGGCAATTTTTTATTTTCCAGTAAAAACAAGGTTAAAATTCCCCCGGCAATTCCAATTACAATACCAATGGGCATGAACCCTATGGATTGAACCCTAAGATACGGCTCGGCCATTTTATGCAGTAACTGCAGCCTTGAGGTGCCCATCATAAGCTTCACCCCCTGGGCCATTAAAAGGGTGCCGGTTGAGAGCTGGACACCTCTTGTGACGGATTTCGGGGTATATTTCCCAATGAAATCAATGGCGCCTGTCAACCCAAGTACCAGCAGAATTATGCCCATTAAAAGGCCTGCCGCCAGGACCTGGCCCGAACTTGCAGCCGTTGCAATGGCATAGGCACCAATGACTTTCATGGGCTGTACGGAAACCGTGACACCATAATAGAACCCGGTAAAAATATAAAACAGCCCCACTGACAAAAAAAGACCGGAAGGGTTGAGTCCGTTAACCAGAATCATCCCTATGGCAATGGGTAAAATTGTTCCAAGGTCTCCTAGAGAACCTGCAAATTCCTGGCGGTTAAACCGGTATTTTGTTACCAAAAAACCATCCTTTCATTTAAAAAATTGGTGCGGGTGCTAATTTTCAACAAAGCGGTCATCAGACTTAATAAATTCGGATTTTTCCTGATTGGTTTCAAGCCAGCCTGCAGCAGTCACCTCTTTTGTGTCAAATTTGGGTACATAGGGTTTGATGTCAAGTAAGGGGGTTCCGTTTAGTACGTCAATTCCTTTAACGGTTATCGTGTTTCCATGTCTTTTGACCAGCCGGACAATGGACAATCCAATGGGGTTTGGTCTTCTTGGAGCCCTTGTGGAAAAAAGGCCTCTTTTTTGATCGTCCATAAACGGTTTGACAATCAGCTTATACCCCTTTGACTTGTGAAAATGATATAAAAGGATAATATGGGAAAACCCTTCCAGGTCGTTTAAGCCCTGTTCATATTCCTTGTCCAGGACAACGGTGCCGATCACATCTGCCGCACCGGACGGTTGAATCGGCATGCCCTTTAGATCATTAAAAGGGGTTTTGATTGTACCAATTGGAATAATGTTGATGCTCATATGGTTTATTCTCCCTTATACACGGTTGTTTGGTTTCTTCCATTCTGCTTGGATTCATATAAGGCTTTATCTGCACGGATTATCCAGTCTGTTGCTGTTTTTATGCCAGAATCTTTGCAAAGCTGTGATATCCCGAAAGACATTGTAACATTAAAAAATTCATTGCCCGGGATTTTCCCTGTTTTATCTGTTTTTTCAAACTTTATTGCCTCAATGTTTTTCCTCAGTCTTTCAACAGCCTGGAAAGCGTTTTTCTCACAGGCTTCATCAAAAATCAGCAAAAACTCCTCCCCCCCGTATCTGCCTGCCATATCAAAGACCCCCCTCATGGAAGTCGAAAGAGCCTGTCCAACCTTTTTTAAGATGAGATCTCCTTTAATATGCCCATAAGTGTCATTGACTTTTTTAAAAAAATCAATGTCTCCCATGGCAATACATGCGCTGGAGCCAGGCTTTCGTTCAAAGCGCTTAAATATGGTCTCAAGCTTTAATTTAATCCTGCCGCTGTTGAAAAGCCCTGTGAGTTTATCATACTCTGCCTGGTGTTCAAATTTTGTTTTCAATAAAATGGTGCTTAAAAAATTACACATTATTTCAACGCCTGCAACTTCATAATCTTTGATTAAAGACTCTTTTCCACAAAAATCACCCCCGAAAAGATAGGCCCCGCCAAAGCTTTCCGGCAGGTAAACATATCCTATAATATCACATCCGATACCCGGAACATTGATGTATGAAATCCTCTTATTTAAAAATGCCGTGATCTCATTGACATGTATTTTATCCGGGTCATCCAGAAACAATATTAATTTACCGCCCTCTTTCAAGTCTGTCCGAAGGTGTTCAGGATCAAGGATTTTTACAACCTCCAGGATCAGCCGGTTTTCGATGACATTTGAGACCTTGTATAATACGCTTACATCAAACATCATGGTCTTCTGAATGATTTCCAGGGGAAAATTAAAGCTGTCACCCGTGCTTGCATGGGCATCCAGGTCTTTTAAAAAGGCAGATAATCTTCCCAGGCGGTTCAGGACTGTTTTTGCATCAGACTTGTGCTTTTTTAACAAATTTTACCTCCCTGGCGGATTTGAAGATACGACCGTATGGCATGAAAGCTTGTCACAATGGAGAGGCCTGCACCACACTTGGTTCTTATCCAGTCCTGGTGGGCCAGGATAGACCCTGAAACAAACAGGTTATTAAAAACCGGTCTTTTTTCTTTATCAACCGCCCTTGCAAAATCATCCGTCTCAATGCCGGCCTGATGTATCTTATGGCCCTGCTGGTTAAAATAATCCTGCCGATACCACTTTCTCCTGGTTCCAGGCTGACACACAGGCAGATCAAATATGGATTCACGTATCTTTTTTTGACTGGCATAAAGACCCCTGCCAAGAAATCTTCCCGTTGCCAGCAATATGGCTTTTGCATGGATCCTGACAGGATTTTGTTCTGATCCCAGGAGGCAATCAAACCCCTTGTCCGATGCTTTTAAAACTTTTACCACCCGCAGGTTCTGTAATGTTTTGACACTTGAATTTTCAAGGGCTTTCATCATTGTCTCCTTTAACCTGATCCCGGGCACGGACACAGGAGATGTTGGTATTTCAAATATCTTTACACCTAGTTCTTTTTCCAGGATATTTAAAATCTTTTCTGAAGAATGAACACCCAAAACAGCAGGAAGGCCAAGATAGGTCTCTTTTTTTAAAAGCGGTTTAACTTTTTTTATAAATTTTTGCTGTACTTGATCTGTTTCAAAATTTCGTGCCAGAAAAGGTGTAAAAACCTGCGACTGCAAGCTTGTACCGGGAAACTCAATGCATTGGGTTCTGATGTCTTTCCTGTGCTTTTTCATAACCTCTTTAAAAAAAACAGCGGAAAACTCTCTTAATCCCTTAAAATCAAGGATCAGCCAGGGCTCTTTCTTCTTGAACGCTTCAACATTCGACTTCATGGTGTAGGGCAGCCGGTAGGTCGGCTTAAGCGTCCCAAAAGGAGTCATGACCATGGAATTTAAGGCATCATACCCTGTATAAGCCAGCCCCATGGCTTTTAAAGATGCTGTCAGTTCAAAAAAAGCCTGTTTTATTGTATCTTTTTTCTGATTTGCAAAAGGGTGGGAAGGCATATTTTCAAAAATTTTTTCCAGCATGTCCCAGGGTTTCCTGGTGATTTGCCCTTTTTTTGTTAAAGAAATTCCCCAAAGATCCAAAAGGCCGCTTGAGTATTCAAACCCGCCTGCTCCACCGGCAATAAAGGCGTTGACTCCGCGGTTTGCAGCAAAAAGAGCCGCTGACATACCAGCCATGCCCGAACCTGCAATCAACAGATCTGTTTCAATATGCCAGCAAGATTCCATTAAAACCCCATTTTTAAATTATTTTTCCAGTTCAAGCCCATAAAACCCACAGTACAGTGCTTCATTCAGTTCCGCCTGGCAAAGCTGGCCATCCCACAACACAGGGCGCTGCCCTGTAAACCTTTCTTGGAGGAGATCTTTAATATTATAAATCCCGTCGTCTTGTTTAAGATAATTTTCATCATACATGAATCCTGTGACCCTCTGGCTGCAGAAGGTTCCCTGGCAGGCCCCCTTACCCAGTCTTGAATGAATACGAAGGGCGTTTAAATCCGGATTTTTCCGGTTTTTCTTAAGCCATGATATAAGCTCTTTAAACTGGTTCTTAGAAATCATTTCGCATTCACACATGGTTATATCATCCTTTTTTCCCTTGCCAGGCCGGTTCCTAAAGGACATCCCGGCTTCCGTCATCTGGGTTGGTGCCTTGGACCTCAAGGGCACGACAGCAGTCTTGCACCCCATAGTGTTATTGAATTTTTCTGCAATAAGGTCTGCGGTTTTTTGCGCCATCAGCCTGAAAGTTGTCATTTTCCCACCTGTAATGGTGATAAAATTATCGATTTTATCCTTTTTATGATCCACAAGGGAAAATCCCCTTGATACGGACCGGTCCTCTTTAGAAAAACCTTTTTGTTGTTGTTCACCAATTAAAGGCCTGACACCGGCATACGCCCTTATATAACGCGTGTTCCCAAGTTTCGGCACAATGGCTTTGGCCTCTTTGATTAAGGCATCGGTTTCTTTAATGGTGGGGCGTATATTTTCAAGACTGTCGATTCTAAGGGAAGTTGTCCCAAAAATGGACACTGTACCACCGGGAACCAGGATATCCCCGTCAGATGGGGGCCTCAACCGGTTAATCACATGGTTGGTAATCCTGCTATGGGTGATCAAAAGACTGCCTTTGGAATAAATCATGTTAAAACAAACCCCGGCAAGTTTTGCAATTTCACCTGACCATGCCCCAGCAGCGTTCACCACAATATTTGGTTTAATTTCAAAAACCCTTTTATTTAACGTATCATTGGCCACAACTTTTTGAATGGCCCCTGATGCTATAACAAATTTTATCACCCGGCAGCGGTTAAAATACCTGGCCCCGTATTCAATGGCCTGGTTCATATTTTCAAGGCTTATATGAAAAGGATCAACACAAGCATCTTCCACCCTGAAAGCTGCCACAATCTTGTTTGAAAGGTCAGGTTCCAGTTCCAGCGCCTCTTTTATGCTCAATTTTTCAAAAGGGATCCCGGCCTTTTTGCAAAGTTCAGGAAACAAGGCCACATACTCTTTGTCATCGTTTCCGGTAGCCACATAAAGCCCTCCTGTTTCTTCAATGCAGTGAGGGGCGATTTTCTTTAAAATATCTCCTTCCTTTTTACATTCCAGTGCTGATGCAGGGTCTGAAGACACATATCTTGCCCCGCTGTGAAGGAGGCCATGGTTTCTACCGGAAGCCCCTGAATTTATATTGTCTTTTTCCAGGACTACACAGGGTATCCCCCTGAGTGCAAGATCCCTTGCAAGCCCGGTCCCTGTAACACCGCCCCCGATAATCAGAACCTTTGTTTCAAGCTTCTTTTTTTCAGGCATGATTGCATGTCCAGTTAAAGGTTCTTTGAACAGCTTTTTTCCATCCCGAACTTAATTTTTTTCTCCAGGCCTCATTCTTTGAAGGCAGAAATGTCGAGTAAATGACCTGGTTTTTTTTCAGGTCTTTTATGTCCTGCCAGAAACCCACAGCAAGTCCCGCAGCAAATGCGGCACCAAGGGCTGTTGTCTCAACAACCTTTGGCCGGATCACTTCTGTATTTAAAATATCAGCCTGAAATTGCATTAACAATTGATTTGCCACCATACCGCCATCCACTTTTAAGCATTTAAGATCAAGGTTTTTTTTAAAATCTTTTTTAATGGCATCCACGATATCCATTGTCTGGTATGCAGTTGATTCAATTACAGCCCGGGCCAGGTGCCCCTTGTTTGCAAACTGGGTCAAGCCTGCCATAATCCCTCTTGCATCAGGCCGCCAATAAGGGGCAAAAAGACCTGAAAAGGCAGGGACAAAATAGACATCCCCGTTATCTTCAACGGTCCTTGCAAGGTCTTCAATGTCCTTTGCCTCTTTAATCAGCCCGAGATTATCCCGCATCCACCGGACCAGGGCTCCGGCATAGGCAATGGAACCTTCAAGGGCATAACAGGGCTTTTGATTACCGATCTTATACCCAAGAGTGGTTAAAAGTTAAAAGGCCATGATCTGAAAACAGGGGTTTTTCCCCTGTGTTAAACAGGAAAAAACATCCTGTGCCATAGGTGTTCTTAGCTTCTCCAGGTGTAAAACAGGTCTGACCGAACAAGGCTGCCTGTTGATCCCCCAAGGCACCGCCAATGGGAAGCGCGGCATTGAACGGGCCTTGTTCTTGTGTCGTACCAAAGGCTTTATCATCAGATGACGGCACAATTTCAGGAAGGGTGTGAACAGCAATTTTTAAAACAG
>JAADHV010000058.1 GCA_013151635.1 Deltaproteobacteria bacterium
AAAAACTGAGTGTAAGGCGTGTTAATTCTTCAAAGCCTTTAGGAGTAAGACGATATGTGTAAGCTAATTTGTTTTTAGCCTTTTTAAATCGTTCAACCTTAATCATGCCTTTTTGGGCAAGGGCAGCAATACAGTAATTAATTTTCCCAAGGCTGAGTCCCATCTTTTGATTCATTTCACGTTGGCTCAGCTCTGGCTCTTCTTTAAGCAGTCTAAGCAATTTTAAGTGGGTTTCTTTGTTAAAAGCAGCGTTCATGAGTTGAACTTATATTTAGAAAAAGATGCAAAGTCAAGACAAAATATTTCAGAAAAAACAGGATGAACATGCCATTTTCAAATGGCATGTTCATCCCCGAAAAAAAATTATTGAAGAAATATCTATCCGGAAAAAATAATAGTAACTTCAGCGCGTCTTTCAAGGGATTTTTGCTTTGAAAGGCCCTTTGCCGCGAACCTGTGATTGCCAGTAGATTTTATCTGAAATATTGAAGGCTTCAGGCCGTAATTAACGAGATGATGGACAATATTCGCCGCTCTTGTCGCACCAAGTTCAAAATTGGAAGGATATTTTTTATTATGGATTGGAACTGTGTCTGCGTACCCGTTCACAAGAATCTTAACATCATAAGGTTTCAAAAACCGGGCAAGTTTTTTAAAAAAGGAAGTATACTCATTTGCAACTTTAGCACTGCCGGTGGGGAAAAGAATCGGCAATGTTGTTTCAATCCTCAGGCATGTTCCTGTTCCTGTAATTTCAACCCAGTCACTTAGCTTTGCCTGATTAATTGCTGCCTGCAATTCGGATTTGTTGATTCTGTTAGATTCACCGAAAGCCTTTTTTGATGAGATATTTTCCATCTTAATTTTTGAACTTTTCTGTATAGCCGACACTTTTTTCATGGATAATTTGCCAAGCTCCTGTTTCCTGCTTGAACTTAAAGTTGCCGAATAGTGCTGAACCAGGTTTTCAAGCCTGTTTTTACTTTTAAGCAACGCATGAATTTTTTCTTCTTTTTTTGAAATAGATTCTTTCAATTTTGAGGGTGCTGTTCGTCCAGAGTCCTGAATACCGTTAATTTTTAAAATCATCCAGTCGACATCTGTTTCAAGAGCTCTTATCTGATCATCAAGGACTTGAATCTCTTGCGTATGAGTTTCTACTTTTTTCTTTAAATCTTCTGAAGAATAAAATTTCCCGTCAAATAATTTTTGTTCCTGATATCCTTCACACCAGGTTAAGGAAGGAAAGAATATGTATAACATAATAAGAATAAGCGGAACATATATTTTGAAGCTATTGTTCGTCAAAAGAGAGCCCATGACAGCCTCCAAATAAAAGGATCATTAATATATTTACTTTCTCCGGCAAAAAAACAACTAATCAAACCCATGTATGGATAAATTTTCCTTAAGAGGATGACCCGCCGGGTAATAAATTACCAGAAGAAAATGTTGGTTTTATGTCTCTTCCGATCCCAACCGGCCACCAGACCATGCCATCCCTGGCAAAGTTGATTCTCAGGCGCAATCTTGCATTTGTAATTCCATACTCACCCTGGGATATTTCCATGATTTCGGCACCTCTAAGCCATGATTGGGTACTGACTTGTATTGTATCATAATCTATAGTACCACGTCCGGCCCGCATAAATGCGTCAATATAAACGCCACGGACTTTTTCAACAAGCTGCCTGTATCCATCCGCTATGGCCGCTCTTTCAGCCATTATGACAGCCTCTCCTTTTGAAAGGGCATTTTCAGGTTCAAGCCCCTTGCCAATCACAAAAAAAGTAACTACTTTGAGATCAGCTGATTCACCACCCGGGGGGCCTAATACTTTGCCAGGGCCGCCGGCCGTAGAAGAGGGTCTAATGTTTCCGCATCCTGAAAAAAACAATACAGCAATAAAAAGTTCCAATAAAACAATACATAGTTTTTTCATCTTTTCTTCCCCATTTTAACGATTATGTCAAACAATCAAACAGGTGACAAAAGCCATTTAACATTGATCACTGACAATTTTTTATGATACTGATAGGAATCGTCAGGATTTGTTATTAACTTTAATCTGAACAGGATATATACAAAATTCATGCCTGATAATTATAAACTGCGCTTGTCATACATATTACTTATGATTCCTTTAATGGTACTTATGGCCCCCGGAGCTGCAATACATGCCTATGAAGGAATTGAAGCCTATTATATAAGATATGATATCAAATCATCAAAAAACAGGGTAGTTGATGATAATTTATTGATGGTCCCTGCAAAAGATGATTTCAGGGTGGAAAATTTTTCTCTCACTTTTACGACAGGAGCAATATCTGCCGCCCCGGGTGAATCGACAACATCGATTAACAGACGTATCAAGGACAATTCCTTGAAAACTATTTTAGTAAATAAAGGATTAAAATCAGTAAAGACAAAAGACTATGATACAGTGATCAGTTACGAGGGGATGATCATTACCCCTTTAAAAATTCTTAAAAACACTTACAATGAGAAACAAAATAATTATTTTTATAAAGCTCAGGTTGAGTTCAGTCCCATTGCCTTTCCTGACAAATGGGAGACGCTCAATATGAAATATAAAATAAAAAAGATATTTCATGACTTTTTTCAATTATTTCAGTGAAAAGGATTAATTCAAATGAATAAACATGAACTAAAAAAAATAAAAAAGACTCTTTTAAAAAAAGAAATCCTGGCTTTTGATCAACTTACCAAAAGCCAGAAAACAAAACTTTTTAAATTTAGTGAGACCTATAAAAATTTTCTCAATCAATCCAAAACAGAAAGAGAAGCCACAAGGCAGATTATTGCTGCGGCAAAAGCCGGAGGATTTGTCGATATTGATATCCAGACGGAAAAAAATTCAAAAGATACCCGGAAAATTTATAAAGTGTTCCAGGGCCGGTGCGTTGCCCTGGCTGTTTTAGGAGAGAAGAATCCTGTTTCAGGAACCAATATCATTGTTTCACATATTGATTCGCCCAGGCTTGATTTAAAGCAGAACCCATTCTATGAGGATTTAAACATTGGATTGATGAAGACACATTATTACGGGGGAATCAGAAAATATCACTGGCTGGCTGTTCCTCTTGCACTGCATGGAATAATCATAACATCCGATAATAAAACAATTAGCATTGAGGTTGGTGAAGATCCTTGTGATCCTGTTTTCACTGTTACCGATCTTCTGCCGCATCTTGCAGGCAAAAGCCAGGGAAACAAAAAAATATCCGAGGTATTTGAAGGAGAGAAATTAAACCTTCTTGCCGGCAGCATCCCTCTTGGAAGCGAGGATGAAAAGGACCGGGTTAAATTAGGCGTGCTGAATCTTTTATATGAAAAATACGGGATTATTGAAGAAGATTTCATCAGTGCGGAAATTGAGGTAGTCCCTGCCGGGAAAGCAAGGGATATTGGTTTTGACAGATCAATGATCGGCTCCTATGGCCAGGATGACAGGATCTGTGCCTATACAAGCCTTGAAGCTATACTTGGAATGCAGCACCCCGATAAAACATCTATTGCCATGTTCTTTGACAAAGAAGAAATCGGCAGTGAAGGAAGCAGCGGTGCCAAATCAAGCTTTCTTGAAGATTTCATGTCTGATCTTCTCTTTATCAATGGTCAGGATACGGATAACCGCTCCCTTAGGAAAGCACTTATCAACTCATCGTGCCTTTCTGCGGATGTAAATGCTGCCATGGACCCTGATTTCAAAGATGTTCATGAGGCCATGAATGCTGCGAACCTGGGGTTTGGTATCTGCATGACAAAATTCACGGGCGTTGCAGGAAAGTCAGGATCAAGTGATGCCAGTGCAGAGTTTTTAGGAAAAATCAGGCAGATATTCAATAAGAACAAGATTGCGTGGCAGACAGGAGAACTTGGAAAAATTGACCAGGGAGGCGGCGGCACGGTTGCCAAATTTCTTGCCAAATTCGGGATGGATGTGCTTGACTGCGGCCCTGCGGTTCTTTCCATGCATTCACCCTTTGAAGTATCAAGCAAGGCAGATGTGTTCATGACATATCTTGGATATAAAGCCTTTTATTCTGATAATGTTTAATAAAAGAATACTTATAATTTTTATATTCTTTTTTACTGTTTGTTTAACCGGGTTGGCCATCAGCCCTTGTATTCATGCAGAAAGTCTGAACACGGGGATTGTTTTAGCGGATAATCATGGAAACATTCTCTATGGCAAAAACATAGACAAGCCGTTTATTCCGGCCTCGATTCTAAAAATTCTGACCAGCCTTGCTGCCATCCGAATTTTTGGGGAGAACTACCATTTTCCAACTGAGTATTTTTGGGATAAAACTTCAAAAAATCTTTATATTAAAGGATTTGGAGATCCTTTACTTATTTCAGAAATTATTGAACAATTATGTTATAAAATAAATTTAAAAACCAGGCAAATCCACAATATAATTCTTGACCAGACCTATTTTTCAAACCGGATCTCAGTGCCTGGCAAAGGAAACTCCTTAAACCCATATGATGCTCCTGTCGGGGCTTTATGCGCAAATTTCAATACTATCATATTTAAGTGGTCTCAAACAGAGGATAAATTTGTCAGTGCTGAACCACAGACTCCTCTATTTGCTGTTTTCCTTGAAGACATCAAAAAATCAAACCTGAAGCAAGGCAGAATTATTCTTACAAAACAGCAAAGCCGTTTATTTCCAGGTCTTTTAATCAGACACTTCCTTAAAAAAAATAATACTATGGTTACAGGTTCTGTCTTGCAGGGAGTGTTTGATATCAAAGAGGGGAAAAGATGTTCTTTTCTTTCTCCTTTTGAAATAAAGGAGGTCGTACAAAAACTCTTAAAATATTCCAATAATTTTATTGCAAACCAGCTTTTATTGACTATTGGTGCAAGAACATATGGGGCACCTGCCACACTTGAAAAAGGAGTTAGAGCGCTTAAACTGTTTTCCAGGCAATATATAAAATTGGATCATCTTAATATTTTTGAGGGCTCGGGTCTTTCAAGGGAGAACTTGATTTCCCCGGATCAGATGCTGAAAATCCTTCTTGCATTCATGCCATATCATTCATTATTGAAGCGTCAGGATAATGATTATTATAAAACCGGAACCCTTTCCGGGGTCAGGACCCGTGCAGGTTATATTTCGGGAAAGGATAACAGTCTTTACCCTTATGTTATTATGGTGAACCGGAAAAATAAAGGATATGAATCAATTCGGAAAGATCTTCTTGACATGGTTTCACAAATGAGTGGAAAAATGAATTGAATCTCAATATTTCGTCATTAATCCACATTGCTTTTTCATGAGGGCCCAGCATGGTTTCTCATATGATTCATCAGTCCGTAAGTCAATGTCAAAAAAAGCAATGTCCCGGTATTTAAAATCTGGGTGTCAAACATCCCTCCTATGAACAGAACAATACATGTTGAAAAGACAAAATATCCCAGGGCTGTTTTCCTTAAATTCCAGGATAGTCTAAACATTTTCCAGAAAAGCCAGAAACAGGCTGCAATCCCGAAAATCCCATAACTTGCACCCATATAAAGAAAATTATTATGGGGATGGGGGAACAGATGCCCTGCAGCCTTGCTCGGCTCGGTAAGGCTTCCTGTACCAATGCCTATAATAGGATGTCCTATCATAATTCTGACAGCTTCGTGAACCATAAAGAATCTGGGGAAATCTTTGACATCTTCTCCTTTGAGAATCTTTTCTTTTTGATCATTTAACTTTATAAACGTGCCCTTTATAACTTCTCTGACAACAGGAGAGGATAAAAGGGCACAGACGAGGATTATGCTTACCGCCATTTTAATTTTCAAGGAAAACCTGTACATTAAATTATTGGCAACAAAGGGGGAAATGATTCCAAAAATCAGGTAGCCGCTTCTGCCCTTCAGTACAGCAAGATGGAATATAAACGCCAGGATCAGGAACAACAATACACATCTGTCTTTCCACGATTCTGCCTTTTCAAAATAAAATGAGGCTGTCATAATTCCAACGATAAGGTACATGCATATTAGTGTATGGACGACACCAAATCCTAAAAATCCTTTCCTGATCGGAGTCATTATCCCGATAAATTGTATCAGGGCAAGAAAAGCACCCATTAAAAGTCCGGCCCAGAACCATTTTAAAAGAATTGTCAGTCGTTTCTCATCAAAGGTAAGCCCTGCCGTTATGAATAATGCAATCCAGTACTTTGTTTTAAGTGCGTAATCCATGCCAATGTCTAAATTCTGTGAATACAAAAGCCCTATCCAGGGTAAAATTAAAAAAGGTATCACAGGAAAGAACCAGGATTGTCTTATGATCGACTTGATTTGTAATATCTTTCCGGAAATAAGCCAGAAAAGTATGGCAAGCCCGAGAGAAATCAAAGGGGGCGCTGTTCCGGTGGGCAGAAGAAAAAAAGTTAAAACGATAAAATAAAAAATCAAATCATCTGGTTTAGTGTTTGATAATTGCCACTTTAAATTCAGCATGTGTTATTCTTAAGAAACCGAGCCCTTTTCAATATAGGCATATGCGCTGTGGTTATGAATTGATTCAAAATTTTCTGCACTTAAGGAAAACCAGGTGATGTTGTCATCATCCATCAAAGCCCTTGCAACATCCCTTGCTATGTCTTCCACAAATTTGGGATTGTCATAGGCTTTTTCAGTGACAAATTTTTCATCTTCTCTTTTCAGGACCGAAAAGATATCGCAGGAAGCTGAAGTCTCAACAAGATTAACAATATCTTCTATCCAGATAAACTTTTTAAACCTGGTGCTGACAAGCACTTCTCCTCTTTGGTTGTGGGCGCCGTATCTGCTGATTTCTTTTGAACAGGGGCATACAGAGGTTACGGGAACAGCAACTTTGAGTATAATATCTGTATTTTTTTTCCCATTTGAAGACCCGAATATGGAACAGGTATAATCCATAAGGCCTTTTGAGCCGGTTTGAGGTGATTGTTTTTCAATAAAATAGGGGAATGTAATTTCAATGTGAGAAGATTGAGCCCCGAGGATTTTTTTCATGTCTTCAAGAATGTTGGTTAAAGACTCCAAAGATACCTTGGTCCGAAAAAGGTGCAGGATTTCAACAAACCTGCTCATGTGTGTGCCCTTGCAGTGGTGGGGCAAGTCCACATACATGCTGATCTGGGCGACAGTGGATTGCAGGCCTGTGGTTTTATCCAAAACTTTAACCGGGTATTTCAGTCCCTTTATCCCGACCTTGTCAATAGGAATATTCCTGTAATCAGGTTGATTTTGAATATCTATCATTTTTATTATCTAAAAGATAATCAGCTGCAACATTACTCATTGCCCTGAATATATTGCCTTTTATATGTTTATTCTGCTTATACAAAGCATCAAGCAGGTTTCTTATCTCGCTGCGTTTTGTCTTGTTTGCACTGGGGCAATTGTTCACAAACTCAGGCAGACCATGCATTTTTCCAAACAATGTAATATCTTTTTTCTCAACATATGCCAAGGGTCTGATTATATCAAGGGCTCCGTTAAAAAAAGTTTGGCAAGGCTTCATGGTGCCGATTCTACCGGCATAAAAGATGTTGATGAAAAGTGTTTCAATAATATCATCTTTGTTATGACCCAGTGCAATTTTTTTACAGCCGTTTTCTTTTGCAATTTCAAAGAGTCTTTTTCTTCTAAGGCGGGAACAAAGAAAGCAAGGATTTTCCCTGTTTTGATCTGAGTGTGCAAGCACACCATAATCTTTATATTCAATTTGCAGGGTGCCATATACCTTTTCAACATACTGCTTCAGATCTTTTGCAAATGATCCTTCAAATCCTGCATCAATATAAACAGGTAGAATATCAAAATTAATCGGGGCTTTTTTTTTCAGATAGAACAAAATATTCAGCAATGCCTGGCTGTCCTTGCCGCCGGATACGCCGACAAGAACCCTTTCATTTTCCAGGATCATGTTCCAGTCATGAACTGCTTTCCCAACCAGATGACCTACCCTCTTTTTCAGGCCGGTTTTCAAATCTTCTCAATAGTTATTCGTTTTCCTGTTCTTCGTTCTTTTTTGCAACAACCCTGTTTGCTGCAATTTCCCTTAAAACAGAAACAACATCTTCATTCTTTGTTGATTTTACCAATAGATCCGCACCTTCTCTGACCTGCCTTATCCTTTTTGCTGCCAGATGAACAAGGGTAAATCTATTGTCTACATTTTTCAAACAATCCTCAATGGTAACTCTTGCCAAAACTCTTCCCTCCAATATATTTAGAGAATATCTATTATCTCGTATACTCTTTTACCGCCTGGAGCCTGTACAATTGCTTCATCTCCCGGTTTTTTACCAATAAGCGCACGCCCTAAAGGGGAAGACATGGAAATTTTCCCTGAATTTATATCTGCTTCATCAGGGCCTACAATCATGTATTCCGTTTCTTCTTCCGAGTCCAGGTTCTCAACAAGAACCCTGCATGCAAATCTCACAGAATCCTTGGTCACGGTTGCTGGATCAATTACTTTAGCATTCCCAAGCTTATAACCGATTTCACCGATCCTGCCTTCTAAAAATGACTGTCTTTCCTTGGCTGCATGATATTCGGCATTTTCAGACAGGTCACCATGGGCCCTGGCAACTTCAATTGCCTTGATATTCTCAGGCCGTTCAATTGTCTTTAATCTTTCAAATTCTTTTTTTAAGGCAGCGAAGCCTTCTTTTGTAATAGGTATTTGCTCCAAACTAAAATTCACTCCATATGATTAATATTATTTTAGAAAGCCGTTATCGATATGAGTCTTTTTGTCATTCTTTGATGATAAATGGTAAATCAAGGACAAAAAAGGACCGGAAATCACATATATTGAAAATACAACAAACAAGAGAATATAAGGTTCTGTGGCAATGGCAACAAAAATAAGAATAAGCCCGACAAGCTTGTTAAATTTCATGCTTTTAAAAAAAGATACTTTTTTTAAACTTTTATACTTGAATGAACTTACCATGCAAAAAGAAAGCCCGAACATCAGCACAAGCAGAATCAGTTTATAAGGTTCAGGATTAATCTGAAGCCGGGAGAAAAAAAGGACAAGGGAAACATTCATTGCAGCGGCAGCCGGGATGGGCAATCCCTCAAAGTCACTGCCGGATGAAGCACTGGTGTTGAATCTGGCAAGCCTTAATGCTCCACATATGGTAAATAAAAGTGCTGCCGACCAACCGGGCCGGCCTGCTGACTCAAGCACCCATAGGAACATCAAAAGGGCCGGAGCCAATCCAAAAGTAATCAGATCCGCCAGGGAGTCATACTCGATACCGAATTTACTGGTTGTATTGGTCGCTCTTGCGATTTTACCGTCTAAAAGGTCAAAAACAGCGCCAATTAATATAGCAATGGCTGCATCAACAAATCTCAACTGGACAGATGCTGTGATTGAATAGTAACCACAAAATAAATTCATGGACGTAAATAAATTGGGAAGGATATAAATACTTTTCTTAACATTTTGCTTTTGCATACCTTTTTTCTACCCTCCTTTATTTCATATACCCTATGACAGTAGACCCGGCTTTTGTTTTATCACCAATACTTACAGCCACCTTAAAATCCTGTGGCAAATATAAATCAAGACGGGAGCCAAACTGAATCATACCGTATCGATCCCCTTTTTTTAGCATTTCACCCTCTTTAACGCAATTAACAATCCTTCTTGCAATAAGGCCTGCTATCTGGACCACGGCAAACCTTGCATCATTACCGGTCTTAACGATTAACGCATTTCTCTCATTGTGGATAGATGCCTTGTCAAAAGATGCATTTATAAACTTTCCAGAGTTATACTGAACCTTTTGAACCATCCCGTCAAAAGGAGCCCTGTTCACATGGACATTAAACACATTCATGAAAATACTAACCTTGATGCATGGATCAGGCAGATATTCACATTTTTCCAGTTTTTCAACTATAATTACCTTCCCGTCTGCCGGTGCGATAAGGCTTTTTTCATCCATAGGCGTATCCCGGTCAGGGTCTCGAAAAAACCAGCAGGTAAATAAGCATGCTGCAAGGGAAATCCAGGCAACTAAAACCCATTCAAAATAAAAAAGCACCCCCGTAATGAGGATGGCTGTAAAAATAAATTTCAGACCGGGCTGTGCAACCGGTAAAACCGCCCGTGCCGGCCATTTTGAATTATCCATAATTTAACTTTCTACAAGTATATTCCTATTACAATATCAAAAAATCTATCCTTTTGTCAATATCCTTGTTTTTTTAACCAAACTTCAATTGAGCATCTGACTTTCTGATATAGCTTGGACTAAGAATATTTCCAGGATCATAAAAAAAATCCTCTTGTGAATAAAGTGACCGGATAAGAGAAGCTGCGCACACCGGATCCATAAAATCATGGGCAATAACAGGATCGCATGCAGTTTTTTCAATAATCTCCTTATAGGCTCTTGATCCTGATCCTGCAAACACGGCAGGACCTTTTGCCATACCAATGGCATCTTTAATTCCCACAACCCTTTCCATACTTTTTTTTAAAAGCTTGCCCTGATCAAAATGATAAACCGCACAATAGACTTCATCTCTTCTTGCATCCATCATGGCACAAACCCTGGTTGACGAATAAGCAAAGCTGAATGCAATGCCATCAAGGCTTGAGACGCCAAATGCCGGCTTTTCCAAGGCATAGGCCAGTCCTTTGACCACACTGATACCTATTCTGAGTCCTGTGAAGCTGCCAGGGCCCCTGGCAGCAACAAAGCCGTCAATACCTGAAAGTTCTATGCCGGCTCTTTTTTCAACCATATGCTCAATCATTTTTAAAAGCCGTTTCGAATGAGTCAATCTATCTTTCCAGAATTCTTCACAGACAAGGTCGTTACCATCAGCAATTGCAAGGCTGCACCCCTGCTCTGCCGTGCTGAGGGAAAGAAGTTTCAATTATTGAACCTTTTCTTTTGCAGTTTTTTCTTCAAGGGCTATTTCCAGGACTTCCCTTATATCCTTGACGCAGGTAAATTTGATTTTTTTCTTAATAACCTTTGGCATATCATATAAATCCTTCCGGTTCTTCTCAGGAATGATCACATGTTCAATGCCTGCCCTTAAAGCACCAAGGGCTTTTTCCTTAAGGCCTCCAATGGGCAGCACCCTGCCTCTTAAAGAAATCTCTCCTGTCATTCCAACTTTATTATTGACTTTTCGCCCGGTAAACGCTGAAATCAACGCCGTTGCAATGGCAATCCCTGCCGAAGGCCCGTCTTTCGGGATAGCGCCTGCTGGCACATGAATATGTATATCGTTATTATCAATATTTTCTTTACTTATATCAAACCTGTCTGCATGGGCCTTTGTGTAAGTAAAGGCGGCCCTGGCAGATTCCTGCATAACATCACCGATCTGCCCTGTGACCAGCAAATCTCCTTTCCCCTGATAAAGCGACACTTCTATATAAAGCGACTCACCGCCGACTTCAGTCCATGCAAGCCCGGTAGCAAGCCCGACCTGGCTTTCTTCCTGGTCAAGCTCTGAAAGGTATTGCGGGGGGCCGAGGTATCTGGTCAGATTTTGCCTGGTTACGGAAAACCTGCCTTTTTGCCCCTCTGCAATTTTCCTTGCAATTTTTCTGCAAATGGCATCAAGTTTTCTTTCAAGCCCTCTTAAGCCTGCTTCCAGCGTATAGTCTGCAATAATTGATTCCATCGCCCCTGAGCTTACATGGATTGATCTTCTGATAAGTCCGTTATCTTTTAATTTTCTCGGCATAAGATGCTTTTGGGCAATGACTTTTTTCTCCTGCCTTGTATAGCCTGTAATCCTGATCACCTCCATCCTGTCCAGTAAAGCGGATGGGATTGTATCAGACATATTGGCTGTAAGAATAAAAAGCACATTGGAAAGATCAAACGGCATATTCAGGTAATGATCGGAAAACTCAAAATTCTGCTCCGGATCAAGAGCTTCTAAAAGTGCAGAAGATGGGTCCCCCCTGAAATCATTCCCAAGCTTGTCTATTTCATCTAACATAAACACAGGATTATTTGTGCCGCACTGCCGAAGGCCCTGTAAAATCCTTCCCGGCATGGACCCGATATAGGTTCTTCTGTGGCCCCTTATTTCCGCCTCATCTCTTATGCCGCCCAAAGACACCCTGTGAAACCTGCGTTTCATAGCTTTGGCAATGGCCTGGCCAAGGGATGTTTTCCCGACACCGGGAGGACCTACAAAACAAATAATCTGGCCTTTTTTTTTAGGATTCAGCTTTCTGACACTCAAATACTCAAGAATCCTTTCCTTTACCTTGTCCAGGCCAAAATGATTTTTATTCAGGACTTCTTCGGATTTTGGAATGTCAAGAAAATCTTTTGTTGATTTGCTCCAGGGCAATTCCACAATACAATCAAGATAAGTTCTGACAACTGAGGCTTCAGAAGAATCAGAGTGCATCTGCTCAAGGCGCTTGAGCTGTTTTCGGGCTTCTTTCTCACAGTCCCCTGGCATTTTGCATTTTTTTATTTTTACTTCAAACTCGCTTATTTCAGCAAGTTTATCATCGTTTTCCCCAAGTTCCCTGTGAATTGCCTTTACTTGTTCTCTTAGATAATAATCCCTTTGATTTTTGGAAATCTCATCTTTAACATTAGTTTGAATTTTGGCCTGAACAGTTGAAAGATCCAGCTCTCTTGCAAGAAGATCATTGACCTTTTTCAACCGCTTGGTCGCATCAATAATTTCAAGCAGGCTCTGGGCATCCTCAATTTTTAAATTAAGGTTAGAGGCAACAAGATCGGCAAGTTTCCCCGGGGATTCAATATGAAACAAAAGATCTCCCACATCCCCTGAAAGTTCACCCTTAAGGGCCAGCAATTTTTCACTTGCCTCTTTCACATTCCTCATCAAGGCTTCATCTTCGATATTGAGTTCTTTTGGATCGGCATCCTTTAAAAATTCAATATGAACTTTAAAAAAAGACCTTTTTTTAACATATTCCAACACTTTTGCTTTGGCTATCCCCTGGACCAGGGCCTTAATTCTGCCATCCGGCAGTTTAATCATCTTTTGAACTCTTCCAACCGTACCAATGTTGTAAACATCATCAACTGCGGGCCTTTCCAGTTCCGAATCTTTTTGAGCCGTTAAAAATATATAGCGATCGTATTCAATACTTTCTTCAACCGCCTTAATGGATTTTTTCCTTCCAACAAATAATGGCAGCAGCATGTCGGTAAACACAACAACATCTCTTACCGGCATCATGGGAAGAATTGTCGGGATATCCTCTATGTTGCTTTCTTTTTCTATGATTTCAATTAAATCATCAATATCTGCTTCAGCCATTTGTCTCCTTTATTCATATAAAAACACTGAATGAAAAATGTTTTTGTTCATAGCTTTACATTCAGTGGTTGACATTCATTTATTGCGCCCTCATATTCGTGCCTTTACAATAAAACATATTTTTTGTTTTACAATATCCTTGCAAAAATATTTTTAGCGTCAGATAAAGAAGGGCAATATAATTTAAAGGAAAAAAGCGGATAATACTTATGACAGCTTATTTTATCTTGCCTGGATTATTTATTTTTATTTCCGGTGCCTGCATTGGAAGTTTCTTGAATGTTTGTATCTACAGGGTACCTGAAAACAAATCCATTGTCTTCCCTGGATCATTCTGCCCTGATTGCAAAAACAGCATACCATTTTATTGCAATATTCCTATCTTAAGCTATATATTTTTAAAGGGCCGTTGCAAATTCTGCAACCACCCTATATCCATAAGGTATCCTTCAGTTGAAGCCATGACCGGAATTTTCGCATTCTTCTTGTTCCACAAGTTCGGATTAACACCTGCCATGATTTACTGGCTATTCTTCATAAGTATTTTAATCATAGTTTCATTTATTGACATTGATTGCCAGATCATCCCTGACATCATATCCGTCCCGGGTATTTTCATATTTGCTTCTT
>JAADHV010000061.1 GCA_013151635.1 Deltaproteobacteria bacterium
CATTAATTGCGGATGGCATTATAAAGCCTAAAAAAGTCCGTTTCCCATTTTTGACAAATATTTTTCATGCATCGTTCATCCACTCTGGTGTCATTGCCCTTAGAGCCTCTTTAACACCATGGCAATCATAAATAGGATAGCTTTCCTTTAAATCTGTAATATTAAAATATGCATAGAGATAAAAACTTTCATCATTCTTTAGATAAATGCCATACCTGAGACCATCAGTTACAATTGGCCTCATGCACTTCTGTTTACCCTCGGCATATCGTTGTGCTTGAGAAATAGCAGTAAGGCAAGAATTTCCTTTTTTCTTAGCTTCTACAGCAACGCTTAGATTATCATCTTTCCGGGGAAGATTGCTAAACAATGCAATATCAACTTTATTCCATTCAATAGCCATTTTCTGTGGCGTCCATCCTAGTGCACGAAGAAGAGATACTGCAAGGTATGCAACTGTTTCAAACTCAGATGGATTATTAAATTTTTGATACCACTTGGCGATACGAACGAGTTCATCAATTTCTGTGCTCAATGTTTCGATAGATGCGCTTGAAACACCATTATCAAATAAATAATCAGAAACAGATTCAAAAGGGATAGAACGCTTTTTTACCGTAGGAAGTTTTACTAATTCTTCATTAGAATCAAAATTTAAATTCAATGATTCAATCCTTTAGGGTTATCGGCTACTTTTAATCCGCTCTATTCAAATTTCTGATGACTTTGAATTAATGTACAAGAAGGATTATCTTCTTTTTCATTAATGTTTGTCAATTGATATGCGGCTTTGACCTCTTTCCCGATGGTTTGATTAACTGTATCAAGTCCATTCGCTTCAACTTCTCTCAAATATTCAAGCATCAAAGAACGATTATTCTGAATGGTTAAAAAAACCTCGTTGGTAATTTTTTTGTTTAAAATTCCTATTGCCTCATTAGCAATTTCTCTCGCATTCATTGACAAGTCTCCTTTTGAATATGATGAATTATCGTTTCCTAATCTGACAAACCCTCTGTTTCATATTTTCACAATCCTCTTTGATGGCAGACCAGATGATAATATTTGTTGTTCTACTTCGTACAATATTTCACTTGATTTAGCAGCAAATAAGAACCGTGCGTGGGAATCATAATAGAAACCATAATTTCCAGTTTTCTTGAGTAACATCAACTTTTCTTGAATTTTTTCTGTTGCATTTCCAACTCTTGAAAACGATTGGTCAAATGAGAAAACAACTTCATGGCGTAGAAGATGATCTGCTATATCGCCGATAGTTATATGCTGTTTTGTTTTTTTCTTCCCGATTCCGATATCAGGGTCAAGAAGCAGTGCTGATTTTCTTGTACTTTTCTCTGTTAAAGGTGAGGCTTTTAGGAAACGATAGAAATCAGTTTTTAACTCATTCCATTCTCCGGTAAGCATTGGGTCAACCAGCACTTGATACCCTGCCGCATTCAATTGTTCGATAAAAAATCTTTTAACGATATCGTATGAGTCTCCGAACCATTGTGGATTCATTGCCAGTTCCTTTTAAAAACGATCTGTACAATTGAACTGCTTTCTATTTGACCTATGATTGCAAATAATATTTATCAGCTATCAAAAACAGAAGTGGAAGGCAATTATAATCTTGAGGATAAACTATTATACTGATACTTTTTAATGGATTCTTTTCAATTGCGAATATAATTGACCAGCAGATGAGTATTTCTTCCGGATAAGATCATCTCGAATAGGGATTATTCTTCTTAAATCTTTGGGGTAATCTTTGAATTGCCCCTCTGTTATAGCGTAGAACAGCTGTATGCGCTTTATTAACCCCACCTATCAAAGCGTGAAAAAATCAGATATAATTTAAGCGGCGGGACCTGCCAGCAGAGTTTTGTCAATATTTTGAGGCATCAAAGCCATAAACTCATCAGCGGTCATGGCTTCAGGTAAATTTTCGAAAAGATATTTCAGATACCAATATGGTTAATATGGTTCAAGACCGTTGGCCTTGGCAGTTTCAATCAGGGTGTAAATGCACGCACTGGCATTGGCACCTTCAGTAGTGCAATTGAATAACCAATTCTTTCGGCCAAGAACGAGGGTCTTATGGCATTTTCCACCACATTATTATCCGGACCGACCCTGCCATCTTCAGTATACCGGACCAGTCGGTGCCACTGATTGAGAGTATAGCCTATTGCCTTGCCCCTTGCCGAGCAGGCTTTTGGGTGGAACCTTATCTACTTTTGCATCCAACCATTTTTTAAATTCATTGAGGATGGGTACAGCTTTTTCCTGTCGCTCTTTGTTCAGGTCGTCAGCTGATAGTCCTTGCTCTCTTGCTTATTTTTCGATTTTGTAAAGCTTGCTGATATACTTTAAAGCAGTCCCGGCGTTACCAGGTATGCCTTTTCCCCTCCCAAGAGCTTTTACAACATCCGTAAATTTTCTGCGAGCGTGCACCCAACAGGCAACATGAATAATACCTGTGATAATATCAAGGAAGTTGTACCCGGCATATCCGTCCGTTTGAACAATACCTTGGTATCCATTTAAAAATTGAGACGCAACATCTCCGGATCTTGTGGGGTGATACTGGAACATGATGACCGGTTTGTTTGGTGCCCCTCCTTTGAGAAAAAAGACCTTACCCATCAACCCCAGGGGGGGGAGTGTGTCATGAAAATAGTCTTACACGCTCCTATTATGACAAAGGTGATGAATTTGCCACTGATTTTGCATATGCTTTAGCTTTATGTCGCAGAGGGTATAAACAGACTGAAATTTCACAAAGAATTATTGCAACAAGGCAAAATTGGAAAAATCATATCGGCCCTAAAAAAATGGGAAACTATCTGACACGAACGATAACAAAAGCCTGGAAAATTGTCACTCAAAATTGATTTAGTCTGATAATTTTACCCCATTCCCTGATTTATCATGAAAACATGTCCATGGATTATCGAGATTACACTCAGTATGGATAATAAAGTTTATTTTTGAGAGGTAAAATTTGGTGGATCAAGTATTACCGAAACGGCAAATGTTTTCGAGAAAGCAGTGAGAGCACTTTAAAAATGGTCGCAAAAAAAATGTTGGCCAGAAAGGAGGGGGGGGAAATAGCACAGGGGAAGATTCCTGGTATTTTGTTTGACAGGGTGACTTTTGATCAGCTTTCAGAAGATTTTTTGAGAGATTATAGGATTAATCAGAAGAAGTCTTTAAATAAAGCAAGAAAGAGTGTTGATCATCTTAAAAAAGTCTTTGAGCTGTTTCACGTGCCAGAGATAACGACTCCTAAGATTAATATTTATATTGAGAAGAGAATTAATGCAGGAGCAGCCAATGCTACGATTAACAGAGAGTTAGCAGCTTTAAAACGAATGCTAAATTTCGGGGCAAAACAAACCCCGCCGCTTGTTGATAGGGTACCTAATATCCCAATGTTAAAAGAAAATAACATTAGAAAAGGTTTTTTTGAGCATGATGAGTATTTGGCGCTACGTGATTATCTTCCAGGCTATCTTAAAGGCTTTGTTACCTTTGCATATAAATCAGGATGGCGAGTTTCTGAAATTATTAATTTAAAATGGTCTAATGTTGATTTGAAACAAGGTATTGTTTGGTTAGAAAGTGGCATGACTAAAAATATGGAAGGGCGTACAATATACCTGGATGAAGAACTAAAGGCTGTTTTTCTCGACCAGTGGTCAAGCCAGAAAAAAACTAATAAAATAATGCCCTATGTTTTTCCGAGTAGCAGAGGGAAAGGAAAAATTATCGATTTTAGAAAGTCTTGGAAGAAGGCTTGTAAAGATGCCAGTATACCAAATCGTATTTTTCATGATTTTCGAAGAACTGCTATCCGTAATATGGTACGTTCCGGTATACCTGAACGAGTTGCTATGATGATTTCAGGGCATAAAACTAGATCAGTATTTGAGCGATATAATATTGTTAATGAAACTGATTTGATTAGTGCTGCAAAGAGGCATGAAGTTTACCTGAAAAATCTGTCACGGGCACAATTTGGGCACAATCGGTACCTTTTGAAGCAAAAAAGGGTTTAACCGAAATTGGCTAAGCCCTTATTATTAACTGGTACCGGAGGCGAGACTTGAACTCGCAAGGGCTTAAAGCCCGGAGGATTTTGAGTCCTCTGCGTCTACCAATTCCACCACTCCGGCAGGAATTGTTCTTTTTTAAGGGAAAACTTGGAATTTGTCAATGAAATTATGGTATATGCCATGTCAAAGTGAAAGGGTCCGGGTGATCTTTTTTTTGGAAACAGCACCTTCCCGGATGATGGTTATTTTTGATGAGGTTGCATCGGCAATGGTTGATCCTGCTCCACCTTGCAGGCTGCCTGCATCAAGAACCAGGTCTGCATGGTCAATGATGGCGGGGTCAAGCTGGTTGATCCGGCTGCAGCTTTGCTGTCCTGACAGGTTTGCGCTGGTTCCTGTTATGGGAAATCCTGCATGTTTGACAAGGGCGTTTGCAACCGGATGGGCAGGAATTCTTACCCCTATCTTACCGGTATTGGCAGTTAAAATCTGTGGAATGGTGTCTTTTGCTTCAAATACAAGGGTCAGGTTTCCGGGCCAGAAGGTGTCCATAAGTTTTTTTGCAGGTTCAAGGATTGATTTGACAAGATAAGGGAGCATGTCCCTGTCCGGTATAAGGATAAGAATCGGGTTGTTTAAAGGCCGCTGCTTTAAATGAAAAACTTTTTTTACAGCTTTTTTATTTAAAGCATTTGTTGCAATCCCATAAAGATATTTAGCCGGAAAGATTACAAGTCCGTTGTTTTGGATAATCTTTCCGGCCTTAAAAATAATGTCGGATTCAGGATTTACAGGGTTAACAGCAAGTATCTTATTTCTTGTCATGCAAAAGATTCTGCCTTTTTATTAACTTTATCTGTCATCTCTTTTTTAAAGGTCAAAAGTTTTTCAGCTATCCTGGGATCTGAGACGGCAATGATCTGGGCCGCGCTGATGCCTGCATTATAGGCTCCTGATTTTCCGATTGCCATGGTCGATACAGGAATTCCGGGAGGCATCTGGACCGTTGCAAGCAGTGAATCCATTCCCTGGAGCGCGGATGAGTCAATGGGAACACCTAAAACAGGAAGTGTTGTATGGGCGGCAATTACGCCTGCAAGATGGGCTGCATGGCCGGCACCGCAGATAAGTACTTTTATGCCTTTATCTTTTGCATTGGCTGCAAGCTGTGCCGCTCTTTCCGGAGTCCTGTGCGCAGAAGCAACAGTGACATAGTATGGGATATCGAATTGTTTCAGTATGGATAAGGCTTTTTCCATGACAGGAAAATCAGAGTCGCTTCCCATTATTACTCCCACCTTTGGGGGTATTGAAAGGCGTTTTAAGGCTTTTGCCCCGATGTCTTTCCTGTAGAAATGATTGTTAAAAGAGATTTTGCCACAGGCCTCATAGGCCCGGTCAATGGCTTGCTTAACGTCATTGCCAAGGGATGTTACCCCAAGAACCCTGCCGCCTGAAGTCACAACTTTATTGTTTTTTAATGCAGTTCCTGCGTGGAAGACGACAGTATCTTCAACTTTGCCTGCTTCATCAAGGCCCAGGATTTCCTCCCCGGTATCATATGGGCCGGGGTAACCACCGGAAGAAATTACCACACACATGGCAGCTTTCGGGTTTATTTTTGTGGAATAATTGTGCAGGGTGCCGTCACAGCAGGCTTCCATCAGGGGCACCAGGTCGTTTTCAAGCCTCATGAGAATGGGCTGGGTTTCGGGGTCGCCCAGTCTTGTGTTGAATTCAAGCACTTTAATTTTATCTTTATCCACCATAAGGCCTGCATAGAGAACGCCTTTAAATGGTGTGCCCTCTTTGGCCATGCCCTCGACAGCCGGGATCATGACTTCATTCATGGCTTTTTCCCGCAGCATGTGATCCAGTACCGGTGCCGGTGAGTAGGCTCCCATTCCTCCTGTATTCGGACCTTTGTCATTATCAAAAACCCTTTTATGATCCTGGGATTCCGGCAAGGGAAGGACTGTCTTGCCGTCTGTTAATGCAATAAAAGAAGCTTCTTCCCCTTTTAGGCATTCTTCCACAACCACAATGGCGCCTGCATCGCCAAAGGCATTTTCATTGATCATGGAATCGATTGCTTTGTTTGCTTCATCAAGGGTTGAACAGATAATCACGCCTTTTCCTGCTGCAAGGCCGTCAGCCTTGACCACGCACGGGGCTCCAAGGGCCCTGGCATAGGCCTTGGCTTTGCCTGTATCAGTGAAGGCCTTACCCATGGCGCAGGGGATATTGTATTTTAGCATATGCTGTTTTGAAAAATCCTTGCTGCCTTCAAGTCTTGCCGCAGCTTTGCCCGGGCCGAATATTTTTAAGCCCATGGTTTCGAATACATCTGCAATGCCTTTTACCAGGGGACCTTCAGGGCCTACAACTGTCAGGTCAATATCATTTTCCTTTGCAAAGGAAGCAAGTTTTTCAATATCGTCTGCATTGATGGGAACAGATTCTGCCAGTTCGTGGGTTCCGGCGTTTCCCGGGGCGCAATATATTTTCTCCACCAAAGGGCTTTTTGATATTTTCCATACCATTGTATGTTCACGTCCACCGCCACCAATGACTAGAATCTTCATATTGATCTCCTTAATTTTGTTTTCTCATGTTCTTTGATTGATAATTGAATGAGTTTGTCTAAAAGTTTGGTAAAAGAGTATCCTGCAACCTGTGCCGACTGCGGAAAAAGACTTGTGGCTGTCATTCCTGGGATTGTATTTGTTTCAAGGACCGATAATTTATTGTCACAAAGTATCATATCCGTCCTGGAATATCCTTTCAGGAAAAGGGCCCGGTGGGCTTTGACTGCAAGTTCCCGGACATTTTTGGCAATTGCTTCATCAATGCGGGCAGGGCAGATTTCCTTTGTTTCACCGGTCACATATTTCGCCTTGTAATCAAAAAATTCATGGCCTTCACCAGGGACAATTTCAATGATTGGCAATGCTTCTAAATTGTCATTGCCCAAAACGCCGCAGGTAAGTTCAATACCCTGAATATATTTTTCAATGATGACCAGGTCGTCATGGTTAAATCCCAGGGCCACAGCCTCCTTGAGATCTGATTCTTTTTTGACAATGGTCATGCCGACACTTGACCCGGCGCAGCCCGGTTTTACAACCAGGGGGAGTCCCAATGCCCCTGCAATTTTCCCAGGTACTATTTTTTCGTTCATGGAAAATGATAAATATGATGGAGTGGGAATCCTTGCCCCTTCATAAAGCCTCTTGGCAACAAGCTTATTCATGGCCATAGAGCTTCCTAAAACCCCTGCCCCCTGATAGGGGATGTCAAGCAGGTCCAAAAGCCCCTGAACGGTTCCGTCTTCACCAAAAGGGCCGTGCAGGATGATCAGTGCTGCATCAATCTTATCCGCATCAGTAACAAGCTGCTTTAAATCTGTTTTGGGATCATACAGGGAAATATCATACTTGTCTTTATCCAGGGCATCAAATACCTGTATGCCGCTGTTAAGGGAAACCTGTCTTTCCGAAGACACTCCTCCTGATAAAAGGGCCAGCCTGATTTTTTCCATATTAAACTCCTGTTTTTTATCCTTGAATAATATCTTGTTTTGCTTTTTTAAACTCTTCTTTGGTGATAAGTTTTTTTTCAAAAAGGGCTGTCAGTTCGAGAATTTTCTGCTCTGTTTTTATGATATTGTTTTCAATGAGGGGACTTTTCAGATGGGGTGAATCCCTGTGATCAAGGAGCATTGAATGGCTTTGGTCTGCACTGATTTTAAAAGACGCAAGGCCTCCAAAAAGTTTGATTTCAACTGTCCTGTCCCGGAATTCCGGCATCAGGAGGATATCTTTTATATTAGATGAACTGTTTTTCATCCGCCGGTAGAAAATCCAGGCAATGGACAGAACAAGAATACCTAAACCGCCCATTATCCAGGGAAGATAGTTGTAAACTCCTTTGAAAAGATAATGGTTACGCCTGTGCCTGCCAGCAAAAAAACGTGCAGCAGCAGGATGAAATAAGCTGTAAAAATACTTCTGAAAAGTCCGTCTTTATCTTTGTTTTTAAACTTCATGACATCTTTTTGATAATATTGTCCCGGTATACATCCGACACCATTGGGGAACATGGCCTGTCTCCCCTTACAGTGTTTAATTTGATTAAAAGATAGTTCAGCTTTTTTTGAATTTTAAGCCTTTCTGGAGAATCAATCCCGGCTGTTTCAAGCAGCTGTTCTGTTTTTGTAATCTTTTTTTTAAGCTCAACTTCAGGGGGAAGGAATCCTGAATTTTTCAGTATCTTGTGGGCAAGCCGCAGTTCTTCAGGAACATTCAGATCTTCAAATTTCAATGGTTTGCAGGTGCCTTCCAGGTTATCAAACTCTCCATCCTTTTGGGCTTTTTTTATTCTTTCTTCAACAAGTGCTTCAAATCCCGGAATCATAAAATCATATTATCTCCTGGTTAAAAATTATGGCCGGGTATCCGGCATTCAATTTTTCAAGCTTTTAATTTTATTAAACCCGTAAGTGATTTGCAAGGGATATTTTCTTGACACATTTTAGGCAATACTGTATCAAATATCATTTTAATTTAAAGAATTTATCGAAAGTTTATGCATGAAATCCAAACAAGGGAAAATTATTGTTTTCATTTTTCTGGTTGTTTCCGCACTACCGGGTATCTGTGTTGCAGGAAAGGGAATAAAGCAAGATCATATTGCAGCTTTTGATGGCCTTTTTGAGGGTTTTGTCTATTATGCGGATAATAATAAGACAGCCCTGAAATCGGAAAACAAAAGATTTGCCTCAACCCTGGATTCACATGAACTGGGTCTGGAAATCCTTAAAGCCGTAATTGCCGGCCCTTCACTGCCCCATCTTGAGTCAACCTGGCCCAAGGATACAAAGATTAATTCTTTTTTTATTACAGATGATGGAAAAGCTTATATCGATCTTGAGCCGGACCTTGAAATGAAGGGAAATATGGATGCACGGTCCGAGCTTCTGGCCATATATTCAATGGTGAATTCATTAACCGTGAATATTGCTAAAATAAAAATGGTAAAAATATTGATTCAGGGTAAGGATGCTTTGACATTGGCCGGCCATATTGACCTTGAGTACTTTTATAAAACTAATATGTTGATTGTAAAATGAGCAAAAAAAAGAATATAAGCCAGTTTAGAAATATCGGGATCATGGCCCACATTGATGCGGGCAAGACAACAGTGACCGAAAGGATACTTTACTATACCGGGAAATCCTATAAAATCGGGGAGGTCCATGATGGCGAGGCTGTCATGGACTGGATGCAGGACGAGCAGGACAGGGGTATAACAATCACCTCTGCCGTAACCACATGTGAATGGAAAAAATCCCTTATTCAAATTATAGACACACCGGGGCATGTGGATTTCACTGTTGAGGTTGAAAGGGCGTTAAGAGTTCTGGACGGCGCTATTGGTGTTTTTTGTGCTGTCGGGGGAGTTGAACCCCAGTCAGAAACAGTCTGGCGCCAGGCTGACAGATACTCTGTGCCAAGGTTGGCCTTTATTAATAAAATGGACAGGACAGGTGCTGATTTCTTCGGGGCTGTAAGCTCCATAAAAGAAAAGCTTATGGCAAACCCTGTCATGCTTCAGTTACCCATGGGCGCAGAAGATAATTTTGCGGGCGTCATAGATTTGATCAGGATGAAACAGATCACTTGGGATGATGAAACAAAGGGCGCCAAGTATTCGGAAGATGGCATTGCACAGGAATATGAGGAAATAGCGCAGGAATACCGGGAAAACCTTCTTGAAGCCATATCTGAAGTCAACGATGATATAATGGAGAAATATCTTTCAGAAGAGGATATTGCAACAGAAGAGATCATCAAGGCTGTCAGGACTGCAACCATTTTAAGGCAGGTTGTTCCGGTTTTTTGCGGCAGCGCACTGAAGAACAAGGGGATCCAGCCCCTGCTTGACGGGATAGAATTGTTTTTGCCAAGCCCCCTGGACGTTCCTCCAATTAAAGGAATACATCCGGATACTGAGGAGGAGTTGGAATTTTTGCCCAGAAAAAATGGCCCGCTTGCAGCCTTGATTTTCAAAGTTTCCATGATTGAAGGCCGCAAATTATCCTTTGCCAGAATCTATTCGGGCAGGATTGAGGCAGGATCGGATGTGTTCAATCCCTTATCAAAGAAAAAAGAAAAATTATCCAGGATTCTGAAAATGCACGCCAATAAAAGAGAGCGGCTAAAGGAGGCAACAGCAGGGGATATTATAGGCATTGTAGGACTTAAGGATTCCGGGACCGGGGATACCTTATGCTCACAGGAACATCCTGTTTTTCTTGAAAAAATGGAATACGAAGACCCTGTTATTTCAATTGCCATAGAACCTAAAACCCATGCAGACCAGGAAAAACTTGATAATGTGCTTGAAAAGTTCACCATTGAAGACCCGACCTTGAAAGTGAGCCAGGATGAGGAAACCGGCCAGACAATCCTGTCCGGCATGGGGGAACTCCACCTTGAGATTATTATTTCAAGGATGCTAAAAGAATTTAAGACTAATGTCAATGTCGGAAACCCGCAGGTCGTTTACAGGGAAGTGGTAACTTCTGTGGCAAAAGGCCATGCTGTCTTTGAAAGAGAAATTTCAGGCAGGGCACATTTTGCAGAGATCAGTATCAGGCTTGAACCCCTGGGCCGTGGAGAGGCAATCAGTTTTGAGTCCGAGGTGAATGACGACCAGATTCCCCCCCAGTATATCCCGGCCATTGAGAAAGGAATCCGTGAGAGTCTTGAGGGCGGGTATCTTAAAGGGTATCCTCTGGTTGATGCTGCCATAGTGATTGAGGACGGCAGGTTTGATGACAGAAGTTCGGAACTTGCATTTTCAGTTTGTGCTTCCATGGCATGTAAGGATGCTCTGGAACATGCATCCATAAGTCTTCTTGAGCCTATTATGGCAGTTGAGATTTTTGTTCCGGACGCTTTTATGGGAGATGCGATCTCCGACTTGAATGCAAGGGGCGGCAAAGTGGAATCCATTAATCCCAAAGCTGGTATCCAGGTTATAAAAGCCGTGGTCCCGCTTGCCAGGATGTTTGGATACTCCACAGCCCTCCGGTCTGCAAGCCAGGGCAGGGGAACCTTTTCCATGCAGTTTTCACGATTTGACAGGGTATAATTCAAAAAAGGACCATATCATATTTTTTTGCATGATATGATCCTTTTTTTGGGTTTCTTGCAGTAATAAACTATTTAGTCTTTGTAAATGGCATCATTAGGGAACAGCTTTTTAATATCAGCGGCTGTTACATCATACATTCCTGAGCCTGCCACATAATCTTTGTCCCCAAATTTGACCAGTTTGACATAGGAAACTTTTGGAGAACTCTTTTTTTCACCTGGTTTTGGCCATGAATAGGGCACCCATCCTGCACCGTACTCTTCAACCGTTTCGTTCATTGCCGTAAATAAATAGACCCCGTTGACATCACGCATGTCTCCCAGGGCTTTCCCGTCAAGGGAGGGCTTAATGGGGTGCATTACCATGATATTGTCAAGATTATGAACCCAGATATAGCCCTTTCCGTTTGCGAACCTGAATTCCCCGTTGGGATCCTCTATTTTGGCAAGGGCCGCATCCCCCTCTGCCGCAAGCAGTTTTGTCGCCGCTATGACTTTTGCCTTGCAGAGCTGGGGCGTAAGTTCCTCGGAAAATGCATTGCCTGCAAAAAAGAATGTCACCATCAGGCCGATAAAGACAATTAAAGATTTTTTAACCATGGGCTGCCTCCTTGATAAAGTTATTATAGTATTCATTTACTGCAACTTTTATTAAAGTTTGAACTGGCTGATCAGTTCCTGCAGATCTTTTGCAAGTTTTTTAAGCTCTTCACTGTTTGCATTGACAAGATCGCTGTTTTTCAAAACCTCGTTGCTGCTGGTATTGACAGCCCCGATGTCCTTGGCGATCTCATTGGAAACACCGGTACTCTGGGCAACGTTTTCGTTCACTTCCTGCAGGCCTGCTGATGCCTGTCCCATGTTTTCCGAAATTTCTTTTGTGGTGGCAGACTGTTCCTCCACGGCAGCTGCAATTGTTCCCACAATGTCATTGACGTTTTCAATGATTTTTGCAACACCTTCAATTTCATTGACCGTATCAGACGTGGAATTCTGAATAGTTTCAATGCGGATTTTAATGTCATTGGTCGCTTCTGCGGTTTGAAGGGCAAGTTGTTTTATTTCAGAAGCAACAACTGCAAAACCTTTTCCTGCTTCACCCGCCCTTGCTGCCTCAATAGTGGCGTTCAACGCCAGAAGGTTGGTCTGTTCCGAAATTTCGGAAATGACTTCTGTTACCTTGCTGATCTCTTTGGCTGCCACCCCCAGCTCATTAACCTTTTTTGTGGCGCTTCCCGCCTTTTCCACAGCTTCCCTGGTAATGGAATTACCGTTTTCAGAGTTTTTAGCTATCTCGGTAATAGACGAGTTGATTTCATCCGTGGCAATGGATACTGTATTGATGTTTGTTGCGGCTTCTTCAGACGTTGCTGCAACAGAATTCATATTGGTACTCATTTCTTCTGCTGCCGCTGCCACGGATTCTGATTTTTCCGTCATGCCTTTTGCGCCTTTGGACATGGAAACTGCAAGGGAAGTCAAATCTGAAGAGGATTTTGTCAAACGGGCTGAATAATCGGTAATCTGACTGATCATTTTCCTTAAATTATCCGTCATTGCATTGGTATCGCTGGCAAGGGCGCCAAGTTCATCACGGGAAGATATATCCACCTTGTTTTTAAGATCGCCTGTTGCAATCAGCTTTGTAACAGCAGCAAGGCTTGTGATACTGCTTGTCAGGTACCGGCTGATATATATCCCCAATGCCAGGGCGATTAAAACCGCAGCAATGGTGAGGGCAATAAGCAATATGGTGCCGCTTTTCTTGGCTGACTCAGAATTCTTCAAGGCCATGGACATTTCTTTTTTAGCCCCTCTGGCAAGGCTTTCAAGTTCATGGTTGATTCTAATCCCGGACCTGGTCAATGCTTTGAGTTTATTTGTTTTGCCGGTATTAAGAGTTTTATATATCGGTTCGATATAGGCCTGCATTCTCCCGAAATACTGGTCGATGCGGCCTGCCGGCCCGGCACTCCTGTTGAAGTATTTTGTTTTTCCTTTTGAATCGTTTGCCTTGTTTATTTGTACAGCATATCCCATTAATTTTTTGTGGTATTTGCCTATTTTTTTGATGAGCTTGTTCAATCCTTTATCTTTTACCTTGTAGGTATGTATGAAACTTCCTAACATACCTTTTAGGGGATCTGTATTCCCGTTGAACGGAGTTACAATATTAACGGCATCCCCGAGCGCTTTCATCCATTTATTATGGTCCATTCGCATCATCATGGCATAGGTTGGAAGATCATAGGTTTTATCATTTACAGTCACGGAATAGCCAAGGTAGCGGTTATGGGCTTTTATCAGGTCAATACAGCCTTTTCTGAAAATCGAGACCTCTTTTTTTACCTTTGCTACTTCTTTGAGCAGTTCTGGGGAACTCCTGGGGACAATAATATTTAATTTAAGCGTTTTATAAACCCTGTATGACCTGCTTTTTATAAATTTATCAGAAGATGTCCCAAGTTCCAGCATTGAGATCCACATTTCAAATTCGTCAAGTCCTGCCAGCAGCTTTTTTTCTTTCCGGTCAAGCCCGGTGGAAGAATGGATATAGTCAGCCATTGCATTTTCCGCTTTTTTAACTGACATCCCGGCTTCCATGGCTACATACCGTGCCGGGGCTTTTTCCTTTGCAACCGTATTGGCAGAACGGAATACATTGTTGAGGACCACAATACCGACAATTCCTGATAATAATACTAATATTGCAAGGATTAAAAAACTAAAGGTAAGTTTTTTTCCAATGGTAAGTTTCATATCAATCTCTCCCTAGATTAAAAATTACTTAATAAACTTAAGTTGTTTTAAAACCTGACAGTTGAAATAATGAAAACCAAAAAATAATTTAAGACAAGAATTTAAAGGGCGGATCATCTTGAGCAGCCCCCTAAAATTTTTAAATTTAATTTAATCATAATAGAACGGTAACAGACAACAAACAGGCAGTCAAGATTTTTTTATTGATTTAAGGCAGTTAACTATATTTTCCCCGGAGTTTTTACCTCTTTGTTTAATTGCTTCAGCAGTTTTTTTGTTTTTTTGATCTTAGTCACATCCTTTAATTTTTTCAAAGCCTTGTTGAAGTGGACAATGGCTGTTTTCCTGCTGCGGATTTTAGAGTAATAAAGCCCGAGGTAATAATGGGAAAGACCTGGTTTTTTTTCAAGCGACAATATGTTGGCAAGGTTATAATATGCTTTCGGATACATGGCGGGTTCCCTGTCTATGACTATTTTAAAAAGGTTTTTTGCCATGGGAAGATTTTCCAGGTCAAGGTATGCATCTGCCAGGTGAAATTTGGCGGCAAGGCTCAGGACAGGGTCGCTTTTGATTCCTTCAAGGATATTTACAGCTTTTTCAGGTTCGCCGTCCAGCAGGTATATTCTCCCCATTTCAAGCAATACCATCGGGTCAAAAATATTAATGGAAAGCGCTTTTTTAAGATGGAAAAGAGCTTTTTTCATCATGAACTTCCTGGCATAGATAAGCCCTAGTCCATAATGGATGGCAGCGCTTGAAGGATTGTCCTTTAACTGGTTGGTTAATTGGATGAATGTGGGTCCGATATCTGAATAAAGACCTAAAAGTCTGTATTTTACCATGTCAAACCTGAAATCTTCGGGGCATTTTGTCTTATGTAAGGACGGGACATAGCCTGAAAGAATAGTTTCAATATGGGCGATACGTTTGCCGGTTCCAGGATGGGTCTTGACATAATCAGGTATGCCTTCTGTTCCGCGGTAGTCTGCGGCCCTTATTTTCATCAGTGCAGTCAGGAGTCCTTTTGGCGCAAAACAGCTTTTTTTTAAAAACATAATCCCTTTTTCATCTGCTTCTGTTTCATTGTCCCTTGTAAAGGCAAGCATGGCTGTCTGGGCAGCGGCAATGGAACCTTTTATAACGGTTGCTCCTGCCTCGCCGCTTGATTGGCTGCCGATTATGGCGCCTGCAAGGATTCCTGCCAGGGTTCCGATGCTTATGAATTTTGAGCGGTCTATGGATTCAGATACATGACGGCTTACAGCATGGGCTATTTCATGGGCGAGAATCCCTGCCAGCTCATCAATGGAGTCAAGGGCCGTGATCAATCCCCGGTAGACAAAAATATTGGCGCCCGGGCTTGCAAATGCATTAAATACATTATCGTTAATAACGTAAAATGAATAATCAAAGGGCTGGGGCGGTAAAAAAGAGAGGATATGGTTGCCGACCGTTGTAACCACATGGCTGACAACAGGATCATTTAAGATCATCTGCTTTTCCTGTATCATTTTCATGAATTTTCCAGCGATTTTTTTTTCTTCCGGGATGGAGATGGCAAAACTTGTGCTGACAGAAGATAAAGATAAAAAGAACAGGCAGAGAAAAATAATAAAATATTTGAATGGTTTCATAAAATTTGTAAAATTATTTTAAATAAGAACAAACTCGGTATGTTCCATTGCAATTTCAATTCTAAAACTGTAATTATCGATTTTAAAGGACAACCGCCTGTTTTCACCATAATCGGAGTCAATGACAAGAGTGATGGAACTATTCAGTGTCAGGGCTTTTGGTTGCCCGAATTCGGCATTTAAGTCATATGTTGTTTCAACTTCCTTTATGAGATGCCCCATGACCTGGTTTGTAATCTCACCTATGGTATCCGAGACTTCCGGGGAGGCCACGGTCTTGGCAAGTTCGTCCTCTGGCATACCCATGGCCTTCATATATGATTTATAGATTTCAAATGCGGCATTGGCAGAAAAATTCATCACAACAAGCCCGTTATAATCTCCATTGAACTGGACAAAACAGGTGAGATCCGGTTTCATGGAAACCTTAGGGGTTTTCTGGATGGTTGAAGAATAGGTCACTTCCTGTCTGGTGCTGGTTTCAAGAGTGTGCTGGGCTGTTTTTAAAAAAATTTTTGAAATTTCATCAATCGATATCATAGTTTCTGGCATGATGTCTCCTTTTAAGTCAAACAATGGATGATTTTGCAATTATCAATAAAACAGCATAAAAAGTCAAAGGATTTGTTACCTTTCACCGCGATTATAGGGTTCTCCCAGCATGGCCGGAGCATTTAATTTTTTTGGATCTTTAAAGCTGATCAATAATAAAATAAAGAGTGTTGCAATATAGGGAAGCATGGCCAGGAAGTTGGGTGAGATACCCAGTGGCTGAAGCAGATATTGTACTACGAAAATGCCGCCGAAGAGAAATGCCGCCCATATGGCGCGACCCGGGTTCCAAAGGGCAAAGATGGTGAGAGCAATTGCAATCCATCCTCGCCCGGCGGTCATACCCTCTATCCATGATTTTGAATATGAAATGGAAAGGTGGGCGCCTGCAAGGGCTGAAAATCCTCCGCCGATGATGACACTTAAATATCTGACCATAGTTACATTGATGCCCTGGGTTTCAGTGGCTTTTGGATTTTCTCCCGTTGATCTGACCTGTATCCCGAGGCGGGTCTTTTCAAGGAAAAACCAGGAAGCAAGGGCAAGGGCGATGGCAAGATAGAAAAAAGGACCCTGGGAGAACAGGATTTTTCCTAACCATGGAATATCGGATAACCAGGGAAGGTTCAAGTCTTCCATTTTAATTAAAAGAGGTTTTCCTACGTAAGGTTTTCCAATCAGGCCCGAGAGCCCGAGACCCAGCATGGTTAATGCAAGTCCTGATACGACCTGGTTGGCCTTCAAGGTGATTGATGCAAAGGCATGGATGACGGAAATTGCCATGCCCGCGGCCATGGCGGCCACAACACCAAGCCAGGGGTGGCCCGTAATCATGGTGACTATAAAGGCAATAACAGCCCCTATTGCCATCACACCTTCAACCCCGAGATTAAGGATACCTGATCTTTCACAGATGATTTCGCCTGTTGTGGCAAGAAGTAAAGGGGTTCCTGCAACCATGGCTCTTTGAAGGGTTGAAATTATAATATCTTCCATCTATCATATCCTTGATTTGTTTGAAAATTGAATGAAGATTTTATGGTTTAAAAAATAATCCCCCATAATTAAAAATATCAACAGGGTGCCGTTCACAATGTCAACGGTGGCGGCAGGCAGTCCCAGAGATATCTGTATGGCATCGCCGCCCACAAGGATTCCAGCAAAAAAGAGCCCTGAGATAATTGTATAAACAGGGTTCAGTTTGGCAAGCCATGCAACAATAATGGCTGTAAACCCATATCCCGATGATATGGAAGCAGGATACCCAAGATAATGATGGATGCCTGCGACTTCCCCCACCCCTGCAACTCCTGCAAGCCCCCCGCTGACGGCCATGAGGATCAGGGTTGTTTTTAAAAAATTTATCCCGGCGTATTTGCCTGCATCCGGGTTTTCACCCACAACCCTTGTCTCATATCCGAACCGTGTTTTATAGATGATCACACAAAGCACAACAGCAAAGATAAGTGCCAGGGTTAATGTGGCATAGTGAATCCTGGAACCGGGTATCAAGCCCAGGATGGCAGAATCCGGAAGATTATTGGTCCCTGGGAACCCGAACCTGGCTTTTCCTTTCCAGGGGCCTACAATGAGCATGGTTAAAAATTCAGCGCAGATATAGTTTAGCATCAAGGTGGAAATGACTTCATTAATAGAGTATTTGATTTTCAGGATGGCAGGAATGATTCCCCAGAATGCACCGCCGATAAAGCCTGCCAGGAAAATCAAAGGGACAATGAGAACAGGCGGCAGCTTCTGCCCAAAGTGCAGCCCTGCCCAGGTTGCAAAAATCGCTCCCATGAGAAGCTGTCCTTCTGCTCCGATGTTCCAGAATTTCGCCCGGAAAGCAAGGGTCAGTCCCGTGCCGATCAGGATAAGGGGGATGGCCTTGGTAACGGTTTCCTTGAATCCGTAAACAGAGCCAAACGATCCTGAAAAGATTTCAGTGATTGCATAAATGGGATTGACCCCTACAATCAGGAAAATAATACTGATCACCATAAGCGCTGCAAAAAGGGAGAGAACAATGGTCATAAATGACCGGAAAGGGGTAATATCATATCTATTGGTTGTTTTGATTTTTATCATTGTTTTTATCCTGGCAAATCAGATTTTTTTTGAGCCGGCCATCATAAGTCCGATATCACAGAGCCGCTCGTCATCTGAATCAAGAACTGCCATAAACCGGCCATCAAAAATAACGGCAATCCGGTCACAAAGTTCAAATATTTCTTCAAGGTCTTCGGAAAATAAAAGTACGGAGCTGCCTTGTTTCCTGAGCTCCAGAAGATGTTTTCTTAAAAATTCGGTTGCCCCGACATCCAGCCCGTAAGTGGGATGGGATGCTACGAGAAGCTGTGGCTGTTCGCTGACTTCCCTTCCAAGTATGAGTTTTTGAATGTTTCCCCCGGAAAGATTCCTGACCCGGGTGTTTATGGAATGGGTGGAAACCTTGAACTTATTGACAATGGTTTTTGTATGATTCTTGATACGGTTGTACCTGAGAAAGTAGCGACTGGAGAATTTTTTCAGGTGGTGCTGCTTTAATATGGCATTATCATATAAGAAAAGTCCTGGAGCGATTCCAAACCGGATCCTTTCTTCAGGGACATGGGAAACCCCGTTGTCGTAAATGCATCTTGGTGATTTGTTGGTAATGTCCCTGCCTTTGATTTTTACTTTGCCCGATAGGATGGGCCTTATCCCTGTTATGGCTTCTGCAAGCTCACGCTGTCCATTGCCGGAAACCCCTGCAACTCCTAAAATTTCATTTTCAAAAAGTTCAAAAGAGATGTTGTTAAGGGCAGGGAGGCCTTTGTCCCCATTGACATTAATGTTTTCAACAGACAGGACTTTTTTGCCCTTTGCAAGTTTTTCCTTGTTTATATTAAAGACAACGTCCCTGCCCACCATCATTCTTGCAAGGGATTTCTTATCAGTATCTTTTGTGTCTGCACTGCCTGCAATTTTCCCTTTTTGAAGCACAATGACCCGGTCACAGATTTCCATGATTTCATCTAACTTGTGGGAAATAAAAATGATCATGTGACCTTTGGCCTTCATTCCCCTGAGTATGGAAATCAGTTCTTTGATTTCCCGTGGAGTCAGGACAGAAGTCGGTTCATCAAGAATAAGGAGAGCTGCCCCGTTTAAGAGTGCCTTGATAATCTCCACGCGTTGCTGTTCCCCGGCAGATAGCTGCCAGATTTTTTTGTCAGGGTCGATGCGGAAATCGAATTTTTTAGAAAACAGATGGACTTTTTCCCTGATTTTCATTTTTGGGAAAAAAAACGGGGTGCCTTTATAGCCTAATGCAATATTTTCAATCACGGAATGGTTTTTTATGAGCATGAAGTGCTGGTGGACCATCCCTATGCCATGGCTTATGGATTCAACAGGATTATTTATCCTTATCCTGTTGCCGTTTATATTAATTTGTCCGGAATCCGGTTGGTAGAGTCCGTACAGGATATTCATCAGTGTGGTTTTTCCGGCCCCGTTTTCGCCTAAAAGTCCTACAATTTCACCGGATTCAATAGAAAGGTTAATATCCTGGTTGGCAGGGATACCGTGAAATGATTTTGAGATTGATTTCATTTCAAGGCATTTAATTTTTTTCATAATGCTCTTTTTAAAAAAAAGCCGGGAAAGCATACCCCGACTTTTTCCAAATTCAGGTTGGATTATTCAGGGATGGAGCCTTTAACATTGTCCACATAATACATAATGCCAAGGAGGTCTGCTTTTGATGCTTTTTCGCCAGGTTTGATTTTCAGGTTGCCCTGGTTGTCACTTATGGGGCCTGTAAACGGATCAAATACATCAACACCTTTTTTCATCTGTCCATAGCGCTTGATGACAAGTTCATAAGCGGAAATCTTACCAAATTCCTTTGTATCAATCATTGCAGCTTTGAGTGGCTTTATGAATTTGGGATTAATGATTTCAGTTTTGCTGCCTCCAAGAATGGCTGCCTTTTCTTTGGCAAGCCACCAGACGTCCTTATTGGTCCAGGTTTTGTTATGGATGTCTTTAAGGATTTGAACATACATGCCGCCCCAGTTCATGAGCTGACCTGAAACAACCGAATCAACCCCGTATGGCTGCATGGGGGAATAATGGCTGAAAGTATAAATCTGCTGGCCTTTTTCAGTATGGCTTTGTCCAACTTCAACAACAGAAGGAGTGTCTTCGGTAAAGGCAAGGGCATCACAACCTTCTGAAATCAAGGCTTCTGCAGCTTCTTTTGCCTTGTCGGGTCCATACCAGGCATAGGTCCATTTTACATTCAGCCTGGCCTTTGGATTCGCAGCTTTGATACCAAGGGCATATGCATCAATATGACGGATAAGTTCGGGAATTGGAAAAGCTGCTACATAACCGATTTTATTTGTTTTGGTCAAAGCGCCTGCCATAATCCCGTTCAGGTAATACATCTGGTAAAGGTCACCAAAATAAGTTCCGACATTATCAGATCGCTTGAATCCGGAACAATGCATGAAAATTTTGTCAGGATATCGGGTGCCCGCCGCAATGGTGTCTTCCATGTATCCAAAACTTGTAGTGAAAACAACGTCGCATTTCTGCTGCTGGATAAGCCTGTCAATAATCCTTGCACTGTCTGCTTCTGCAACAGATTCCACATAAACGGTTTCAAGCCAGGGCAGCTTTTTTTCAGCATATTTTCTTCCAAGGTCATGGGCATGGGACCACCCGTAATCTCCAACAGGACCAACATAAATAAAGCCGGCCTTGAGTTTTTTTTCAGTGGCAAAGCAAGTTTGTGAAAACCCTATAAAAAACACAGAACATATTAATATCAACACCATCCATTTTTTCATTCCTGTCTGCTCCTTTATTAAATTTGGTTAAGATTTGAAAGATAATACGATACTTGGATGTTTGCAGTCAACAATAATGATTCAGAAGAAAAACAATATTTTTTTATCGACAGGACTTATGAAATATGCTTGAATGGATTCTTTTTAGAACAAATTTGAAAAATGTTATGGGGAAATAATGAGTAATATCAAAGATATCTTGAAATGTTCATCTGTTTTTGGCTCACTTGAGAAAGCAGATATTGAAAGGCTTGGAATGCTTTTTGAGATAAGGCAAATAAAGCCGGGGGACATTCTTGCAGAGGCAAAAGAGGCGGCCGGGTACTTTTATTTATTAAATAAAGGCAGTATCCTGCTTGCCCTGGAAGATGGCAGATCTATTGTGTTAAATGAGCGTGGGGATTTTATGGGAATGGAACTTGTATCTGCAGGGGGAATTTATAAGACGACCTTGACAGTCCTTGCAAAAGGGAGTGTGTTTGCTGTATCAAGGATGAAATTTTTAGAGATTATAAGGGAAGATTCCCATGCTGCCGCATCTATTAATACCTCCTGGCGGAAATACCTTGAATCAAATGCATCGTTTGTAAAATATATTGAAGACAAAAGTCTTCCTGAAAATTTTTAACATGGAGGTGGACCTTTGTATGGATTAGAAGCAATAAATGCCAACAATGGATGGAGTATTTCCGTTGTTGGCGTATCAATCGTGTTCTCAGGCCTTGTCATGCTTTCCATTGTAATTTCACAACTTTACAAGGTCCTGGCTTTGTTGGAAGATCCTTCTAGGATCAAGGCCTTTTTCAAACTCAAAAAAGTGAGGAAAAAACAAGCCGGAAAAGGGCCTGAAAAACAAGCCATGGACCGGGAAACTTTAAATGAAAATCAAAAAGAGATTGCAAAACAATTTGATCTTCTTGCAGGGACAATGCAGGAATCTTTTTCATTGCCAAGGCTGCTTTTGCTTGCAAGAATAAGTGATTTAAAAGATCCATATTCAAACCTTGATCAGCTTCTTAAAACAAAAATCATTGTCCCGGACGGCTCAGGTTTTTTTTCCTGGGATAAAGACAGGTTTGGCAAAACCATTTCATAATTTAGGTGATTTTAAAAAGAAGATGACAACTTAAGAGGAAATAAAATGGAAGCGTTATTTATAGAGTTCTTTCAGAACACAGGCTTTTACCTGTGTGATTACCGTTATATTATCATGATTCTTGTAGGGTTAGTGTTTATTTATCTTGGAATTGCCAAAGATTATGAACCATTGCTTCTGGTTCCCATCGGCTTTGGCATGCTGATTGGAAATATTCCCCTGTTTAAGGGACTGGGATTAGGGATCTATGAAAATAATTCAGTCCTTCATTATTTGTATTTTGGTGTAACGCAAGGAATTTATCCCCCTCTTATTTTTCTTGGCATCGGGGCTATGACGGATTTTTCCACCCTTATGGCAAGGCCGGTTCTAATGCTTTTAGGAGCTGCTGCCCAGGCTGGTATTTTTATCACATTCCTGGGAGCCCTGGCACTTGGGTTTGCACCTAACGAAGCTGCTTCCATAGGGATTATCGGTGGTGCCGACGGCCCGACTGCTATTTTTCTTACAGCTAAACTGGCACCGAGACTGATAGGCCCTATTGCTGTGGCCGCTTACTCTTACATGGCCCTTGTTCCTGTGATCCAGCCTCCTATCATGAGATTTTTCACCACAAGAAAAGAACGCCTGATACGAATGGAAGAACCAAGGGAGGTTACAAAAAAAGAAAAAATAATTTTTCCGATTCTCGCATTCCTTCTCTGCACCTTTCTTGCACCGGCAGCACTCCCGCTCCTTGGAATGCTCTGCTTTGGGAATTTAATAAAAGAAGCCGTTGTAACTGAAAGACTTGCCCAGACAGCAAGGAATGCAGTCATTGATACTGCCACCATATTATTGGGAATCACGGTTGGTGCAAGTACCCAGGGTGATGTTTTTCTTACCAGCAGTTCTGTCGGTATTTTTGCCCTTGGGGCCTTATCCTTTTGTGTTGCCACGGCAGCCGGTGTTATTTTTGCAAAATTCATGAACCTTTTTCTAAAATCGAAGATCAACCCCCTGCTTGGGGCGGCAGGAGTTTCAGCCGTACCGGATTCAGCCCGTGTTGTCCAGATTGTAGGACAAAGAGAAGACCCTACAAATTTTCTATTAATGCACGCCATGGCGCCCAATGTCTCAGGAGTGATAGGCTCAGCCATTGCCGCAGGTGTATTCTGGAGCCTGATGGCCTAAACTGTCATTACTTATGTGTTGCTGGACTGCCATGAGTTGATGATAGTAAATGGAAGCGTATTTATATGGAAAAAAGAAAGATTATTGTGTCAAAAGAAGATGCTGTTTTCAGGATGGATAAAAACGGCATCTGGCATAATGAACACGGGAAATTTGAACATCCGAAAATCATAAAATATTTCAATGCCTCCATAAAAAAAGATGAAAACGGGTATTATGTCCACCAGGTAACTGATGATTATGAAGAAAAAGTATATTTTCCCTATGAAGACACGGCACTTTTTGTTGTTGATGTAAAAGTGCAGGAGGAAATTGTCCTTATATTAAATAATAACGATACAATCATATTGGACCCGCAAAAGCTGTTTGCAAGGGATGATAACCTGTATCTCCAAACCCAGGACCACAGGATCAAGTTTGCACAGAGTGCACTTTTAAAAATTTCAAAATTTCTGGAAGAAAAAAAAGGGCGGTTGTTCTTTACGATAAAGAACAAGTCTTACCCTGTTCAATAGCTTATACATTGGCGATGATAATTATTGGCGGGTTGAATGATCTGTCTTTTATAGTTTTTTAGGCAGGCATACATTAAATATACTGCCGCCCATAGGATTATCTTCTACCCAAACTTTTCCATTGTGCAGGTCAATCAGTCTTTTGACGATGGCAAGACCCAGGCCGATCCCTTTAATTCCATCTTTTTTTTTCTGTCTAAATCGATTGAACAACCCCTCTTTATATTCATGGGGGATACCGGGCCCGTGATCAATCACCTGGATATTGTAGAACCCTCTTTCTTCCTTTGCGTCTACTGAAAGAATCTTGCCTTCTGCAGCATATTTTACAGCATTTGTTAACAGGTTATAAAAAACAAGGCGAATCATCGGATTTGCATCAATTTGCATTTCCATTTTGATTTTGCTGGCGATCTTTATTCCAGCCTGATCAAAGAGATGCTTACAATTTTTACATTCAGAATCAATCACTCTCTTAAGATCCAAGGGCTCTTTTTCAAACCAGGATAAGGCCTTGATTTTAGACAAAATTTGTGCATTCTCAACAATATCCTCAATCCTTTTTGATGATTCCAATATCAATTTTATACGCTCATTTTCCGGATATATGACCTGCTCAAGCCGGGCTACTCCCATAATTGCAATGGTGGGATTTAATATGTCATGGGTCATAATATCCAGAAAAAGGTCTTTTAGGCGATTGGTTTCCTCAAGGTCTTTAGCATATTTTTTTAGTGTTTCCTCAGTTTTTTTACGTGTGGTAATGTTTCTTGACACATGAACGACCTGGGTGATCGCCCCTCTTTCATCCCGTATCGGGTGTGCTCGAACTTCGGCAAATTTTTTCCCGCCGTCCTTACGATAATTTTTATGTTCATATGCGATGTCCGTGCCTGTTTCTGCCGCATCCTTTAACGGACACATATCATCGGGTGGCGTACAGGGGCTGTTTCGATGGTGTGTGATTTTATAACAAGGTTCCCCTATTACATCTTTTTTGTCCAGACCAGCCTGCTCAAGAAAAACCTGATTGACATCAATTATTTTGTGATTTTTGACGTCAATGATGGAAATAGCATCAGTCATGCTGTCAAGAACGGTCTCAATAAATTCCTTGGACCGTCTCAATGAGTATTCTGATTCTTTACGGGATCTAATTTCCTGTTCAAGCCGTCGGGTTATACGAGCAGACAAGATAAGTGGCATCAGTGTACCGAGAGTAATAGCCAAAATACTAAACCCCGCCAGAAATGCAAGTTCTATGTAGGCCGGGCGTATTAGCTTTTTAATATCTTCTTTAGGGGTCCATAATCCAATGGACCATACATTATTTCCAATCCGAACTGGTGCATAGGCAATAAGGTTCTTTTCATCGTCTATGGTAAACAGCCCTCTTTCTCCATCCGGTGACCAAAGGACATTATACTCTTCATCAATTAAGATAACAGATCCTTGCTGTGATGATTCTAAGGGAGTCAGAAATTTCTGGGTGACATCATCCAGTTTCACTGTACAGAAGACAACACATGTAATTGAATTTGAGCGAAAAGTTCTTTCCTGCCTGTTTGCAAACATTGGTACAGCAATAATAACACCCTTTTGCCCCATACCGGCACCTATGAACTTGATGAATTGGGAGACATACGATCCTGTAAAATCAGGATCTTTAATCGCTTTGAAAAAATTTCTCCAGGAAAAATTCATGCCCTCTATCTGGGGAGCCATTACATTATATCTAATAAAACCTTTTGCATCCAGGACACCGATATCGTTGGCCCCCAATGGGGTCAATTTATCAAATACTTTTTTTATTTTCTGGCGGGTCAAAAATTCATTAAAATTTTGAACCCCTTGCATTTCACCCAATGCCGTTAAATTTTCTGAAATGTTTTTAAAATAAAGTTCAATCCCCCTGGTCGCACTATTTGCCAGGGTAAGCTGTCTTTCATTAAATTCCTCAATGGCCGTTCTTTCAGCTGTCTTGTAGGATTGATATCCCAGAATTCCAACTGCAATAATCAGTAAATTGGCTAACAGGATGATAACCAACGGGCCGTTGGCCCCCATAAAGACATTCCCTTTGTTCATAATCACCTCCTGGTATTATTTTTTGAGGAAACAACTTTTATTTAACCATTTCAGCACGCAGTTTATCACAGAATATTTAATGACTGATATGAGAATCACATAGGATATTAAAGAATAATATTTTTTTCTTAAAATAACAATTGGTTAAATAACAGTTCTAATAGTCCGAGTCTCAATGGGAGAAAACTTGAAAATTTTTAAAAAATAGTAATTGTGTTGACTTTTGCAGGTGACTCCTATCTTTATTATATTAATAATAACCTTAAAAGGGGTAAACTAAAGGACGATGAGACTTATTATAGTAGAAGATGATATAAGTTTAATGAAATACTGTTCGCTTCTGTTGGATGGTGCTCCGGACATTGACGTGGTCGGTTCCTTTTCCACAGGGGAAGAGGCCCTTGCCAGTTTGAAAAATTTACAGGCTGATATTCTGCTGGCAGATCTCGGACTTCCCGGGATATCAGGGATTGAACTTATTGAAAAAGCAAAAGAAAGGTTTCCGGACCTTGATATTATTGTCCATACGATTTTCAATGATAAAAAAAATGTATTTACTGCTCTGAAAAAGGGAGCTGTTGGCTATCTGCTAAAGGGTGGCGCACCCAATAAACTGATTGAGGCAATCTACGAGGTGTCTAATGGTGGAGCGCCTATGAGCAAACAGATCGCCCGTCTGGTTATCAACGAATTCCAAAAGAAAGAGAAAACGCCTTCCCATCTGCTAACATCCCGTGAAACCGAAATCCTTGAGTTAATGGACAAGGATTTTACATACAGTGAAATTGCAGATAGTTTGTGCATCAGCCGCCATACGGTCCATACCCATATAAAGCATATCTATAAAAAACTCCATGCAAAGTGCCGCAAGGAAATATTTTTTAAAGCCCGGAAAAAAGGGATCCTCTATTAAGTAGATAAATACCCCGACAAATACCCCTCGTGGGGTATTTTCTTTTTTAAATTTATTTTCTATAATAATATTAAAGAGTAAAAGCTGCAATTTCGTCTAATATTCATACTCCCGAATAAAAAGGTACTCTCCTCGATATCATGCCCGCTAAACAAACCCTAAAGCACAAGAATACCTTTAATAGGAATAAACAGCAAAAGGAGGGAATTATGAAAAAATCAATTAATTTTATCATTTTTGTTTTATTTATCACGGTTTCCATTACGGCATGGGGCAATGAGGGCATTAGATCTATTGCAACTAAGGCAGCTTACTTTGATATAGCCACTGGCCACAAATATATTAAAAATTCCGATAACACCTATGCAGAATATTCCAGGAAGGGAAAGCTGCTCAGAAGAGGTGTCCCGAACAACCTGCCCCTTTTGATCTCGGGAAGGTATATCAGAGAAATGGTATCAGGATCTTACTTGGTTTATGAAAAAATGGAACAGAATAAAATAGAACGGCAGATCCTGCCAATGTCAAGCAAACATCCAAAAAGTTGGCGATGCAAAGAGATTCTAATGTCTTTTAAAAATTTTAAACACCAGAAAAATATAGAATCCGGCTATTCCAAAAGTTCAAACACAATCCTATATGATGGCCAACAGGCTATAGCAACAGGTTCAGCCTATTATGACATATTCACCAATCATAAGTATATCAAGAATTCCGACACTACCTATGCAGAATACTCTAAAAAAGGGAAGCTGCTCAAAAAAAACGTTCCAAACAACCTGCCCCTCCTGACCTCAGGCCGATATGTTTTTGGGTTTAATCGGGGGGACTATATAGTTTACGGGAAAAACCAAGGCGGCGAAACCCTGCGACAGGTTCTGCCCGCAACAAATAACCATCCTCCAGGTTGGTATTCAAAGGATATTTTATATTCTATTCAGTAAAGAATTACCCGGTCATTTGAAAGCAATAAATGCTATTTGCAGTTGCCATACATCAGTCTCCGGGGAACTTTATGCAGGTTGTCCCGAGTGTAATCATGCTGAATGATCAATTTTTGTTTCTGGTTTTACTCTTTTTTGTACTGGCAACACCTCCTTTTTAGAATTTCTTTCATAAGTTTGATTTTTTACGCATCCATATCACATATTGTTGCTGATTTGCCGATTTTAAGATGATTTTTTATATGAGAGCGTTTTTAATTTAATAAGCTTGTATTCCCGCGATCCAAGCCCCAGGGTTTTTGCATAATCAAGCTGATGCTCCCAGTCAACAGAAGGGTAGAGACCTCTGAATTTGTCCTGGCCCGGGTTAAGGTTTGTTTCAAGTATAGTGCCGGGCAAGGCTTTCTGCTGGTTGACAAGATCAGCGCTTGCCTGGTCAATTGCAACAGGGTCGGTTGATGCAAGGACCCCGACATTGTTAACAATGGGGGATTCATTGTAAGGCAGGCAATCGCATTTGGGGGCGATATCCGTAATAAAATTGATGAAAAGCGCCTTGTTTTTTTTGTTTTTAAGAACTCCAAGGGTGTATTCCATCATTTTTTCAAGAAATACCGGGACGGTCTGGTTCCAGTTTATATTTACGGATCCCGTGGGGCACCTTACAATGCATTCTGCGCAGCCGATACATTTTTTTTTGTCAATACAGGCTTTTTTTTCTTTCAGATAAATGGCGCCGGGAGGGCAGTTTTTTTCACACTCCCTGCAGCCGATGCAGGTTTTTCTTTTTATTTTAGGGCTTACATTGGAATGCTGGTCAAGTTTCCCTCTTCTGGAGGCACAGCCCATGCCTATATTTTTCAGGGTTCCGCCAAATCCTGAAAGTTCATGGCCTTTAAAATGGGCCACAGAGACAAGGGCATCCGCATCAATGATTTGTGAACCAATATAAACATGTTTGCAGTTTTTTTTGTTAACATTAATCTTTGTTTCGTTTTTCCCCCTTAAACCATCGGCAATAATAATGGGTGTGGCATCCATTGAGGAATACGAGAACCCGTTTTCAATGGCCGTATGGGTATGGGAGACAGCGTTTGAGCGGGTTCCGACATAAAGGGTGTTGGCGTCGGTGAGAAAGGGGTTTGCCTTGAATTCCTTTATGGTCTGTATGACTTTTCGTATAAACACAGGTCTGATATATGCAGTATTTCCCTTTTCGCCAAAATGGATCTTTACAGCAGTGAGATCGTTTCTGGTTAAGATATTTTTGATACCTGCTTTTTTAACAAGTCGTGAAAGTTTCTGGGGAAGGTTTTCCCTTGATGTGGCTTCTAAATCCATGAAAAAAACATCAGCAGTCATTTTTTACTCCCGGCAAGGTTTATTTGATTTTTCAGGTTGTCAGAGACAAACGGTTAATTTTTTTTATGTTTCTTTAATACTCACAACCCGTGGTCTACAAGTATTAAATACGTTAATAGTTTGTGAATTACAATATGCCTCTAAAAAAATTAAATGGAATGTAATAAAAAATTGATTTGAATTGTGGTGAACTATTTAGTATTGTACTTTTAATCATCTTTATCAATATTCCATGAAAACGCTTGAGAGGTATGTCTTATCCAAGAAAGTAAGCTGTGCTGATACCACGATGATTGAATATTAAAAAAAATGAGGTCCCCCTTTTATGCTGACAAACCGGCCAATTTTTATTTTTCTATCAGTTTTACTGGTTGTTACAGCTACGATAATACCATTAAAAGCAAAAGAGGGTAGTTCCGGCCTTAGCCATCATATTCTCAAGTCTGCAACTGAACTTGACTATCCGCCATTCTCCATGGTGAAAGATGACGGAACCGCGGACGGGTTTTCAGTAGACCTTTTAAAGGCGGTTACAAGGGCGGCCGGACTTGATATTAATTTTATTGTTGGCCCCTGGAATGAAATCAAACATGCACTTATCAACGGCAGGCTTGATGTTCTTCCCCTTGTCTCATATTCAGAAGAGCGCGATAAAGTGCTTGATTTTACAGCTCCGTATTTACAGATGCACGGCACGATTTTTGTGCGCAAAGGTGAAAAATCAATTCACAGTGAGGCTGATTTAAAGGGCAGGGAAGTCCTTGTGATGCGGGGCGATACTGCCCATGAATATGCAGTTAAAAAAAAATTATCTGATCACCTGGTATTAACTGACAGTTTTGAACAAGCCATGACCCTGCTTTCAAAGGGTTTGCATGATGCGGTTATCATCCAGCAGGTTGTGGGTTACCAGCTCATAAAAAAATTGAATATAACCAATTTGGTTGAAATAAGTTCATTGCGGGAATCAAATCTTAAACCTGAGGGCGGGCCATTGTCCGGGTTTGAACAAAAATTCTGCATAGCTGTAAAAGAGGGCAACAAAGATTTACTGGCTAATTTGAACGAAGGTCTGGCCATCGTAATTGCCAATGGTGTTTACGATAAATTGTACAATAAATGGTTCAGCCCGATCCTGCCGCCACCACCTGTCAACCTGGCCAGGCTTGTTAAATCTATACTGTCCATCCTTTTGCCGGTTCTTGTTTTGATGGGAATTGCCGGGATCTGGTATTTGAGGCGTGAGGTTGCAGGGAAGACAAAATACCTGAGGGCGGAAATTAAAGAGCGGAAAAAGGCAAAAAAAGCACTTAAAGAAAGCGAGGAAAAATTTAAGGGTTTGTTTGAGAAGGCCCCTTTAAGCTACCAGTCCCTGGATGAAAAAGCAAATTTTATGGAAGTAAATGAAACCTGGCTTGAAACATTAGGGTATAAACGAAATGAAGTTATAGGGAAAAATTTCAGTGACTTTTTACTGCCTGAATGGAAAGATAGCTTTTCAGATAATTTTTCCCGCCTTAAATCCACAGGAGAAATTCTTGGTGTTGAGCTTGAAATGGTTAAAAAGGACGGTTCTACAATTTTAGTATCTTTTCACGGCAAAAGCGGAAATGATCAAAAAAGTAATATTAAAAGGGCTCATTGTGTTTTCCACGATATTACCTCCCAAAGGGTAGCACAGGTTTTTCAAAATATGGAACTGAGGCTGCACAAGGCACTTGCCGCTATTTCAAAAGAGTTGCTGTCTGAAAGTTATGATATTAAAGCTGTCTCCAAAGTAACATTAAAATATGCCAGGCAACTCACAGGGTCGGAACACGGCTTTGTTTCATCAATTGATAAAAATACACTGGAAAATAAAGGGCACACCCTGACCCACATGTTTGGCGAACAATGCAAACTGCAAAACAAGAACGTTGTCTTTCCGATCCGGCACGACGGAAAATACAATGCTTTATGGGGTCATGCCCTGAACATGAAAAAATCATTTTTTTCCAATAAACCAGAGAGCCATCCTGAATCTAAGGGCCTCCCCCAGGGGCATATACCCCTTGAAAATTTTATGGCGGTGCCTGTTATAATGGGAGAGTCATTAATTGGATTAATCGCTTTGGCAAATTCAGGCCGGGATTACACAGACCAGGATTTAAGATCAGTACAACGGATGTCGGAAATATTTGCCCTGGCTATCCACAGGCAGGAATATGAAATAAAAAGAATCGGGTTGGAACAAAATCTTCGGCAGCTTCAAAAAATAGAAGCCATTGGTGCCCTGGCAGGTGGCATAGCACATGATTTCAATAACATCCTTTTTCCTATTGTTGGATTTGCAGAAATGTTGAAAGAAGATCTTCCAAAGGAAAGCGGCCTTCGCGAAAATGTTAATGAAATATTGGCAGGGGCTAAACGTGCCAAAAGCCTTGTACAGCAAATTTTAACTTTCAGCAGGCAGGCGGAACAGGATATAAAACCTTTAAAACCGCACCTGATTATCAAGGAAGTAGCCAAACTCATAAGGTCTACCATACCGACATCAATCAAAATTAAGAAGTTTATAGATCCTGAAACCCGGGCAATTCTTGCCGATCCGACACAGATACATCAAATCGCCATGAATCTTATTACAAATGCATATCATGCCATGCAGGAATCGGGCGGGGTTCTTACCATCAGGCTTCAAAATATTGAAGGGCGGGAGATCCCGCGACAGGGTTTAAACCTTGGTGACGGACCCCATGTATTACTCTCAGTCAAAGATACCGGAAGCGGAATGGATAAAAGTATATTGGGCAAGATATTTGATCCGTATTTTACAACCAAGCCCAAGGGGAAGGGCACGGGGCTGGGTCTTTCCGTCATTCATGGAATTGTTGCAAATTATGGCGGGGAAATAAACGTAAACAGCTCTTTGGGCCAGGGGTCGAAATTTGATGTGTATATTCCTGCTATCAGAGAAAATATGGTATCAAAACAGCATCATGGCACAGAGAATATTCCAACGGGAAATGAACGGATTCTGCTGGTTGATGACGAAAAACAGGTTTTGCAAATAGAACAGATAATCCTGGAGAGATTGGGGTATCATGTCGAATTTAAGAACAGCAGCATAGATGCCCTTGAAATAATCAAGAATAATCCTGGTTCCTGGGATCTTATTATCTCGGATATGACAATGCCTGACATGACCGGTGACAAGCTTGCTAAAAAAATAATGGATATTGAACCGCAATTGCCTGTTATCATATGCACGGGATTCAGTGAAAGAGTTTCATTGGAAAATATAAAATCAATCGGGGTAAAGGCCTTGTTGATGAAACCCATAGTCAGATCGGAGCTTGCAACAACTGTAAGATCAGTATTGGATGAAGCCGAACGTAAATAATAACGCTTAACTTATAATTTTGAAAACAATAATTTAAAATGTCAAAAATCCTGATAATTGATGATGACCGCCTTTGCTGCAAAGCCCTCATGAAAAGATTTAAAAGGATGAACCATGAGGTTGATTCTTCTTTTACCTTGACCCAGGGCCTTGATAAATTGTCTGTAGAAAATTTTGATATTGTCTTTCTTGATGTAAATCTTCCTGATGGCAATGGTATAGAAGCCATTGAGGTCATCCGTGAACATGCTTTCGCCCCGGAAGTAATCATCATGACAGGGGACAGCGATCCTGACGGTGCCGAACTTGCCATCAAATCAAGAGCATGGGATTATATCCAGAAAACCAGCCCGCATAAAGAATTTAAATTTTCCCTGATCCGTGCTTTGGAATACCGGCAGCAAAAAAAATCAAAAGCCTTGGAAAAAACAATTAAAAGAGATGTCATTAAAGGAGAGAGCAGGCAGATAAAGACCTGCCTTGAAAATGTTTCTAAAGCCTCTAACAATGATGTCCCGGTATTGATCACAGGTGAAACAGGGACAGGAAAAGAACTTTTTGCCAGGGCCATTCATGAAAACAGTTCGCGTTCACGGAATGATTTTATTGTTGTTGATTGTGCAGCCCTGCCGGAACACCTTGTTGAAAGTGTCCTTTTCGGTCATACCAGGGGTGCATTCACAGGTGCCGGGTCTGACAAAGTAGGCTTAATAAAACTTGCAGATAAGGGGACCCTTTTCCTGGATGAGGTGGGAGAACTTCCCCTTACCATTCAAAAGAAATTTTTAAGGGCGTTGCAGGAGAAAAGATTCAGGCCTGTGGGAAGCAAGAATGAAGTCTCAAGCAATTTCAAGCTTGTTGCTGCGACCCATCGTGACCTGAATGGAATGATTAAGCAGGGCGGGTTCAGGGAAGATTTCTATTTTAGAATAGCCTCCATAAGAATTGTTATCCCGCCTTTAAAGGATCGTAAATCCGATATCCCTTCATTGGTGGCATATCAAATTGAGCGCAAAAGCAAACTTTTATATGAATCACCCCATGAAATATCTGAAGAATTCATGGAAAACCTTTTTGGATATAACTGGCCGGGGAATGTCAGAGAATTGTTTAATACCATAGATTATGCCTGCAGTGATGCGTACAGGGAAAAAATACTTTTCCCCAAGCATCTTCCGGATCATATCCGTGTGTTTAATATTAAGAGAAAAATCAAAAAGCATGACAGGTCCGGATCTGAACCTTATTCCCTTGAAAAGAATGCTCCTGTGGAGGGCCTCGGCCTTAAAGATTATGTAGAGAAGATGAAATATAAATATATAACAGACCTGATATCCCATACCAGGGGCGATATAAAGGCTGCTTGCTGTTTATCCGGCCTTTCCAGGGGCCATCTTTATGCCCTTTTAAAAAAATATGATATCAGGTGTTAAAAAAAATTAAAGATCAGTACCAGGAGTTTAGCAATAGTATTTTGCAGTTATATATATTATGGATAATTTGAAAATCAAAACAAGAGCGGGGCAGTACGATGACTTATGAAATCATTGAGAATCTAGTTGAAAAACTTTCATGTAATTTTGTTCTGGCAGCCCCTGAAGACCCGGGAAGCCTGTCCGGTTTGCTGCCGATTTTAAAACAGATTCATGGAAAATGTATGAAAATGTCATTTGATAATCCGGCAAAAGAGGTTCTAAAAGCGCGAAAAATCATTAATTCTATTATAAGAAAAGATCCACGGGATATTGATGATAAAATGCTGGCCCTTGACGAATTAATCTCCGGGCTGTCATCATCCGTATACGCTTCAAAAGAACATGATAAAACATCGAATAATAATTATACCCCGGGTTTTGGCCGGATTGAAAAAAGCCTTAATGAATTTTCCGTTCTGATAGGCAGATTCTGCCCGGAAGAAATCCCGGACCTTGGTGCAATGCTCAATGCCTTAGATGAGCTTATTGAGGCTTCAAAAAAGAAAGATTTTGCCATGTTCCATGAAATTTCCATTGCCTGTAAAACTTATGTGGAGAACATGACATTGGAAAATATCCATAATACAAAACCCATTGATGAAGTGTTGCTCCTTTTAAAATCCATCCTGGTCCATTTAAAAAAACAGGAAGCTTTTGTGTTTGATTACTCTGATGTTATGGAATTATTGGATATCAGTTTCAAGGAAGGGCAAAATCTTAAAGGAACAGTACCAAAGCCGGAGGAACCGGAATCAGATCTTGAGAAAAAACCTGAAAAAATATCAGACGAGGATATGGAGATCCTTGTTGATTTTATATCGGAAGCCTATGAAAATCTTGATGCCATAGAAGTCAACCTGATCGATCTTGAGCAGGACCCGTCCAATAAGGATATTATAAATGATATTTTCCGTCCTTTTCATACAATAAAAGGGGTGTCGGGATTTTTATCCCTGACAAAAATCAACAAACTTGCCCATACAACGGAAAATTTATTAGACAGTGCCCGGAGTGGAGATTTTTTAATCAATGATACTGCAACAGATGCCATTCTTGAATCAGTGGATACATTGAAAAATCTTATAGCCAGTGTGGAAAATGGGACCAGGACAGGTTTCAAGCAGCCGGATGACGATATTGATGTTGACACTTTAAGGGATAAACTGCAAAGGCTGCAGGTATCTTTGAGCAAGGGAAAAAAGGAACCCCTGGGAAAAATTCTTATCAAAAAAGGCGATATCAGCGCTGGAAGCCTTGAGCGGGCTCTTGAAATCCAGAAAGATCACCCGGACAAAAAAATCGGTGAAATCCTGGTTGAAGAAAAAAAGGCGGAGTCCGGGCAGGTGGCCATGGCATTAATGGAACAAAACCTGTCCGCAAAAAGGGTCGCATCACAGGTAAAGGTCAGCACGGAAAAGCTTGATGACCTGGTTGATTATGCAGGAGAACTTGTTATCGCCCAGTCAATGTTAAGGCAGAAAACCTCGAATAATGCCGCATTGAGCCAGAGTGTGGCACAGCTTGGACAGATTGTTACCAATATGCAGAATATTGCCATGTCCATGCGTATGATCCCCATAAAAGCCACATTCATGAAAATGATACGGCTTGTAAGAGACCTTTCCCGCAAATCAGGGAAAAAAGTGGACCTGAACATGGTGGGAGAGGATACTGAAATCGACAGGAATGTTGTTGATGCCCTTTATGAACCCATGGTCCATATGATAAGAAATTCCGTTGATCATGGTATTGAAGTAGAATCAAAACGTCTTGAACAAAAGAAACCTTCCAGTGGGAATATTGTTCTAAGGGCCTATCATAAGGGCGGGCATATCATTATTGAAATAGAAGATGACGGTAAGGGGCTTGATAAGGACAGGATACTTGAAAAAGCTAAAAGCACAGGCCTTATAAGCGGCAGTGAAAATATGACGGATGCACAGATTTATGACCTTATACTCCATCCCGGGTTTTCCACGGCAAAAGAAATTACGGATGTTTCAGGCAGGGGTGTCGGAATGGATGTGGTTAAAAACGGGATTGAAAAATTCCGGGGGCACTTGAATATTGAATCTTCAAAAGGTAAAGGCAGTAAATTTACAATCAGCCTTCCGCTGACGCTGGCCATTATTGATGGGATGCTTGTGGGGGTTGATGATGAAAAGTATGTAATTCCGACTATAGCTATTCAAAAGGCTTTTAAGCCGGATAAAAAGGACTGCTTTACTGTCGAGGGAAAAGGAGAAATGGTCAAGGACAGGGGTGGTTTGATTCCTGTTATCCGGTTAAATGAAATTTATGGCAGCAGCAACCGGGAAAAGGCTATTTTTGAGAATCTTGTGGTGGTGGTTGAGTCAAAGGAAGAAAAAAGGGCGCTCTTAATTGATGAGCTTCTAGGGAAAGACGAATATGTAATTAAAAGCCTCGGCAGCAATCTTGAGGATGTAAAAGGCCTTGCCGGCGGTGCGATCCTTTCCGACGGCCGGGTCGGTCTTATCCTGGACATCCATGGTATTTTTGAAGTTGCGGATGGATAATAAATCTGACCGTTTCATTGTTGGCTTATCATAAGTATTTAATCCATAGATGGAAAGAAGCAGAACTAATAAAAGGAATATAAGGTGAAACAGATTGTTGGTGTAGCAGATATGAAAGTAAGCAATAACCCTCTGGAGTCAATTATCACTTATTCTCTTGGTTCTTGTATCGGGCTTGTTATATATGATCCTGCCGTAAAGGTAGGAGGAATACTGCACTACATGCTTCCGGAATCTTCCATTGACAGGGAAAAAGCTGCTGCAAGGCCTTATATGTTTGCCGACAGCGGCATACCAAGGCTGTTCAAGACCGCTTACAAGCTGGGTGCTGTTAAACACAGGATAAAGGTATATGCCGCAGGCGGAGCTGAAATTCTTGATCAAAAAGGTTTTTTCAACATTGGCAGGAGAAATTACATGGCACTTAAAAAAATGTTTTTTAAAAACAATGTAATGATAGACAAGCAGGATGTCGGAGGAAACATAAACAGGACTGTCAGGATTGAAATCGCAACAGGGGATATTTATGTAAAAACTTCCGGATCAAAGGAGGTTAGAATATGACAGCAATAAAAGGCCTTTTAAGAATGATGCACCATTTAAAGCGCCCGGGTTGCAGCAGATCCGCTCCCGGCAATGCGGATAACCGGGGCAAGCTTGATATAAAATATTGTTAACATTAAAACCGAGGGAAAAAACAATGTCATACTCCATTCTGATAGTGGATGATTCATTGCCCATGCGCTCTGTGATAAAAAGAACCTTTAAGGCCGCCGGCTACGGGAATTCGGAATTCCATGAAGCTGCCAACGGCAGGGAAGCGCTTGAACTTATGAAAAACGGCTGGATTGATATTGTAGTAACAGATTACAATATGCCGGTCATGAACGGGCTTGAGTTCATTCTAACATTAAAAAAGGATGACCTTTTAAAGGATATTCCTGTTGTTGTCATATCAACAGAGGGCAATGAAACCAGGATAAAAGAGTTTATGGACTGCGGTGCAGCAGGATATATAACAAAACCCTTTACACCTGAAACTATCAGGGACATAATAATCCGTATCTTAGGAGATGCTATCTATGATGAAGAATTTGAGGACAGCGATGAAGACTTCGATTTCTGAAGTCATGGAGACCATGTTTTACATACCTGTTGAGTTTAGTGAAGAAACAACACTTCTTCAAAGCAGGATAAGTAAAACTAAGGCTGCTATGGCATGCCAATTAGAATTCACCGGTGATTTTTCAGGACATTTTACACTCTTGATCCCCAGGGATCTTCTTTTACAGGTAACACAAAATTTTCTGGGAGAATCCAGCGGGCAGATAGGAGATGAGCAGCTTTCCGGCACATTAACGGAAATGTTGAACATGATCTGCGGAAACGCGTTGAGCAAACTATATCCCAGAACTCCTTTTGAACTGGGTATTCCAAAGATGGTTGATGTATCCGAAATTCCGGATACACAACTTTTTATGATTATTGAAAGTACCCATTCGAAAATGGCGATTAATATAAGCGTGGATTGATTAAAAAAGGATTTCAATGTAGAATTATCTGTTTTTTGCTATAGATGAATTATTTTGGTTTAATATATATATTTTTCGGAGATTCCAAGGTTGGGTCGTGCAAAAACAGAAAATAAGCTGACAACATCCATTGACAATTCCTTTAAAAAGAAATCAGCTTTAATAGTCGTTTTCATACCCATAACCATGCTTCTGGTTTTTTCTTTTTCAGTGCTTTACTATGGGACGCCCGACTTCCGTGTTGATAAAACCCAATATGGCTTAAAAGTCGAGAAGATCCATCACATGCTTAACCCTGTAAAGGAAGGTGATGTTATCATCAGCATCAATTCCCTTAGTTATAATCAGATTTTGTCCCTTCTCATATTCCCGGAACCTTTGCCCGGGCAGGCTCCGGCACCCTGTTCCTGGATGAAATAGGCGACCTTTCCTATGACCTGCAGGCAAAACTCCTTCATGCGGTTGAAGAAAAGCTCATCACTCCCGTGGGGTCAACAGAGTACGTAAAAGCAGACGTGAAAATTATTTCTGCAACAAACCGGAATATAGAAAAAATGGTTGAACAGAAAAAATTTCGATCAGATCTGTATTACCGTTTGAATACGTACCAGATACATATGCCTCTGTTAAAAGAAAGGCCCGGCGACATCCCTGAGCTTATCCTGCATTTTTTAAGCCTTCTCGGTAAAGAGTTCAACAGGGTGATGCCCCTTGTACAGCAACAGGCAATGGATGAGCTGTCCCGGTATTCATGGCCCGGGAACGTAAGGGAACTTAAAAATGTTGTTGAACGTCTTGTTCTTGTTTCAAAAGGCCGTGAAATTACGCAAAGCATGGTTGCAAGCCTTATAAACAAGGGAACCCCACTTGAATCCAGGGAGGAAAAACCTTTTGAGAAGAAACTTTTTTCCCATGAAAAGGAATTGATTGAACAGGCCTTGATTTCCTGCGGGTGGAATATTTCAAAGACTGCCAGGACCCTTGGGATTACCAGGAATACCCTGCGCTACAGGATTAAAAAACACAAGCTCGGGCCGGGGCTGTGAATTCTTACTGTGAGATTGCAAGGCCCAGCAGGTTCATTTCCATGTCCTGCTAGACCACCCACCCTGCCATCCTGACAGGCTCCGGCCAGGGGACGTAGGAAGCCTTTGAGTTCTTGTCAGGGAAACACAATACTGATACTTTAGAACCCGGCTTTAACATTGGCAGACAGTTTATTTCAACGGTTATTCCTTCAACACTGATATTTTTGGTAACCCCGATATACCAGGACGGCTCAATGCTTAAAGTGCCCTTGCATTTAATTGACACAGGAATTATTACATCATGCTTTTGCCGGTTTCTTTTTTCAGTAATGACTTGTGTCCTTTTGTATTAAATTTCTATCCGGTTTTTTGTTTCCTGAATCCTGTTCCTGTCATTGGAGCCCCAGTCACTTGAGATCAGGCTGACAACGCCGTATTCATCCTTTGACTCATAGGCTTGCTTGAATTGATTGTAAAAATTTCTGATTTGCAGGGCAAACCTTGATTTTGCCTCGTCAAATGTCAGCCCGGCCAGATCAATCATTTTAACCTTTGCCATGGTAAACTTTTAATTTGAGAACCACATCCCTCTGGGCATTATAGTGTACAGGATATGAAGTATAGGCAGGGGTTGTCCTGGACTGTGAAAAAGGATTTCTTTCATGGCTTCCACCTTTGATTAATGACAGTCTTGAAAAGTGTACCTGAAATGTTGCTGTTTTAATTTCAGGCTTTTTTGTCGTCACAACAGTACCGGGCCGGATGCTCTGGCTATATATTAATCTGTATTCTGCCACATTTTTGGTTGTTCTATACTCGATTTCAAGTTTTATATTGGAATTTCCAAATTCTTTTTTAACTTTTTCAAGAGACTGCCTGATGTAATGGCCCATGTGGAATGTATTTGCCCAGTCAGCATATACTGTTCTTCCTGATACATCATTGACTAGCCTGAATTCGTTTTTATCCTGGTTTTTGCATTAGCAACTTATATGCCGGATAATTGTTACATGTGAAAAGCCCTGTGAAATTAACAGGTTGTAAAAAAAATAATGTTCGGGATCAAACAGGTAGAACCGGTGGTGGTTCAAATGCACCACCGGTTTTTGGTGCATTTGAACCACATTTGATAATTAAGTGTCATATTTTTCTGACTGTCACATTTTCCTGACAAATAGACCGGCAGGTGCATAACTATTATGAGTTGATATGGGTTGGCATATAAAATTTTGCATTATCCATTGAACCCGTCATGCTTTTCTGACAATACCAGGGATTAAATTTTTTATAACTATCTGAAATACCAGCTATTTTATTCTTTCAGCGCTTTGGTACAAAACTTGTAATACCTGAAAATGATACATAGTAAAAAATATTTATTATGCAGGGGAAAATAATGAAACTGATACTTTTTATACATCAGGATTCTTCCAAAAATGGCGCAAATCTTGAAAATATTATGGATCAAAATTTTAATGGGATAGAATTTAGCGTTTTTAATACTTTTAATGCTTTTAAATTCAGATTGAAACAGGCGCCGGATTATTATGAAAATGAAATATTTATACTGCTTGCCGATTCTAAAAAGCGATTGGACGACTTAATCTCATTGATTGACCTGCTCAATGACAAACGTTTGATATTAATTCTGCCGGATGAATCAAAAGCCACAATATCAAAAGTCCACCAGTTTTTTCCAAGATTTTTCACCCGTATTACAGACACCTATGATGACCTTTGCAGCGTATTAAACAAAATGATTAATCAAAAATAAATGAAAATTGATTTTTAAAGAGGAGGGATTAAAAATGGAAAATGCAACAAAGGTAATGAGCCAGGCAATTTCCGCCACAACAATTAGAACGGGTAAATATCTCACATTTACCCTGGAAGAAGAGGAATACGGGATCGGTATCCTGAAAGTCAAAGAGATCATAGGAATGATGCCTATTACATCCGTCCCCAGGACCCCTGAATTTGTCAAAGGAGTTATTAACTTGCGGGGAAAGGTTATCCCCGTCATTGATCTCAGGGTCAAATTTACAATGGAATCAATCTCTTATTCGGAACGTACCTGCATAATTGTAGTTGAAATAGATTCGGAATCAGAAACAGTGCTGATCGGTGTTGTAGTAGATGCAGTGTCTGAGGTACTCAATATCAAGGAAGAACAAATTGAGCAGGCACCTTCGTTCGGAACAAGGCTCAACACGGATTATATCCTTGGCATGGCCAAAATGGAGGGAAAAGTAAAGATACTTCTTGATATTGACAGGGTCTTGTCCGCAGGCGAGCTTGAAGCCCTTGAAAAAGCACCATAGTTTTTTTAAAAAGCCGTTAAACTCAAAAAATCGCAAACAAAACAATAATATTATTTGAGGAGAATATAAGATGAAAAACATGAGTTTAAGATTTAAATTAATGCTGTTTTTCCTTCTTGTCGGGTTAATCCCGTTTGCCATTATCAGCATAGTATCTCTTTTGAAATCAAGCAATGCATTATCTGATGCAGCATATGGAGAGTTAGAAGGCATGCGGGCTGTAAAAAAAGCGCAGATTACCCGGTTTTTTGATGAAAGAAAAGGGGACATGGCCGTGTTGGTGGAAACTGTGGCGACTTCGCGACAAGAAGCCTTTGACAAGCTTGATGCCATCCGCAATAACAAGATTCGTGCGATCAAACTGCTTCTTCGCCAGGCAGTGATTGACATCAAGGCCCAGCAGGATAGAGCCATCTGTACAAAAGGCATGGCTCAATACCGGTACCAGATGGAGTCTGGCCAGGAAAGCAGTGAATATAAGCAATATGCCGCCAGCATAGATGGATTTATTAAAAGTACGGGGTATTATGATTTTTTTGTTATTGATACAGACGGCATGTGCGTCTACACTCATGCTAAAGAAGCAGACTATCATACAAACCTTCTTACTGGTAAATATAAGGACAGCGGGCTTGGGAAAGCAACAAGAAGGGCCCTTAACGGAGAGGTTGCATTTGAGGATTTTGCTCCTTACGCCCCTTCGAACGGAGAACCTGCGGCATTCATTGCAGCACCGATTATAGACAAGGGAGAGCAAAAAGGGGTTGTGGCCCTTCAATTGTCCCTTGAAAAAATCCAGGCTATCTTAAATGACCGAACAGGTCTTGGGGAAACAGGTGAGGTTTATCTTGTGGGAAGAGACAAGCTGATGCGGTCGGATTCGTTTCTTGACCCTGAGCATCACAGTGTTAAGGCTTCGTTTGCCAACCCGGATAAGGGCAGAGTTGATACCAAGGCCGTTAGAATGGCTTTGGAAGGGGAAACAGGGTCTGATGTAATAATTGATTATAATGGGAATTCGGTGTTGAGCGCCTGGGGCCCTGTCAATATTCTTGGTGTCCGCTGGGCAATGCTTGCTGAAATTGATGTGGCAGAAGCTTTTTGCCCCAAAGATAAACAAGGTAAATATTTTTATGAGAAATATACTAAAATGTATGGGTATTACGATCTTTTTCTTATAAACCCGGATGGGAACTGTTTTTATACGGTTGCGAAAGAAGCAGACTACCGGACCAATTTTGAAAACGGGAAATATGCTGATTCAGGTCTTGGCAGGCTTTTTAGAAAAGTAAAAGAATCAAAAGAATACGGCATGGCTGATTTTGCCCCCTATGCACCAAGCAATGGTGAACCTGCCGCATTTATCGCCCAGCCGGTTATACATGAAGGGGGAGTTGAGCTTGTTGTCGCCTTGCAGCTCTCTCTTGATTCCATTAATAATATCATGCAGCAGCGGGATGGAATGGGTAAAACAGGAGAAACTTACCTTGTGGGTTCTGATAAATTGATGCGGTCGGACAGTTTCCTTGACCCGGACGCCCACTCGGTAAAAGCATCATTTGCAAACCCTTCAGCCGGCAGTGTTAATACTGAGGCCGCAAATCTTGCCCTTTCCGGCAAAGAGGGCGCAAAAATTACCATAGACTATAATGGCAACCCGGTCCTTTCAGCCTTTACCCCTATAAAGCTTGGTGATACCATCTGGGCGTTAATTGCAGAAATTGATAAGTCAGAAGCCTTTGCAGCCGTAAATTCAATGAAATGGCTGGTTTTAACGATGTCCATTATCACCATTTTATTTATACTTGGTATTGCTTTTATGATTGCACGTTCCATAACCAGGCCCATTAATGCCATAACCAATGGTATGAGTGAAGGCGCAAACCAGGTTGCCTCAGCATCCGGCCAGGTATCTTCCTCCAGCCAGTCCATGGCTGAAGGGGCTTCCCAGCAGGCTGCTTCCATAGAAGAGACATCATCTTCAATGGAAGAGATGTCTTCCATGACCAAAAAGAATGCAGAAAATGCAAGCCATGCAGACGGGTTGATGAAAGAGGCCAACCAGGTGGTTAGCAGTGCCAACAATTCCATGGGCCAATTGATTCAGTCTATGGAAGATATTGCCAAAGCAAGTGAAGAAACCAGTAAAATCATTAAGACCATTGATGAAATCGCTTTCCAGACCAATCTGCTTGCCTTGAATGCTGCTGTGGAAGCGGCAAGGGCAGGGGAGGCAGGAGCCGGTTTTGCAGTGGTTGCGGATGAGGTCAGGAATCTTGCCATGAGAGCGGCTGATGCTGCAAAAAATACAGCGGAATTAATAGAAGGAACAGTGAAAAAAGTAAATGATGGTTCACACCTTGTTTCAGCAACCAATGAAGCATTCAGCAAAGTAGCAGATAGCGCGGCAAAAGTAGGAGACCTTGTTGCAGAAATTTCCGAGGCTTCCAGGGAACAGTCCAATGGAATTGAACAGGTTAATACAGCTATTTCCGAGATGGATAAGATTGTTCAGCAGAATGCTGCCAATGCCGAAGAGTCGGCCTCTGCATCAGAAGAAATGAATGCCCAGGCAGAACAGCTGAGAGATTTTGTAGGCGATCTCGTCCAACTTGTAAGCGGTAAAAGAGACCAGGTTGCAAACACTGGCAGCACCAGGACCGTAAAACCGGCCCGCCATTTAAAATCATCCGGCAACGACAGGAAAAAAATGCTCAAGCATAATGCAAAAGAAATACGGCCGGACCAGGTCATCCCTTTTGATGACGAGGAAGATTTTAAAGATTTTTAATCATAGGGTTTTAATGATAACATAAAAGGGAACCTGGCATTAATTCAACAAAGACCGGGAGATTTGATTTGGCCCATAAAATAAGAGTTATAGTTGTTGATGATTCTGCTGTTGTAAGAAAAGTATTTAGAGAACAATTGTCAAAAGAAAGGGATATTGAGGTCATAGCGACTGCGCCTGATCCCTATGTTGCCAGGGATAAAATCGTCATATTGAAACCGGATGTGATCACCCTTGATATTGAAATGCCGAGAATGGACGGTATCACATTTCTTAAAAAACTCATGAGGTATTTCCCCATTCCCGTAATTATTGTAAGTTCATTAACGACCAAAGGCAGCACACTTGCGCTTCAGGCATTGTCATTAGGGGCGCTTGAGGTTATATCCAAACCTAGTGCTGCCTATTCTGTCGGAGATATGAGTATCCAGCTGGCAGAAAAAATCAGGGCTGTCAATGGTGTAAAGGTTATGCCGGTATCTTTGGATAAACCTGGTTTGGGGCCACAGGTATTGATCGAATCAAAATCACTTGCAGCTACCACAAATAAATTAATAGCCATTGGCGCATCCACAGGAGGCACTGAAGCTATAAAAAAAGTGTTAACCCGGCTGCCGCAAAATACTCCCGGTATTGTGGTTGTCCAGCATATGCCGGCCCGCTTTACCACATCATTTGCAGGAAGGCTGGATGAATTGTGCCAGATGGCTGTCAAGGAAGCGCGGGACGGGGATACGGTCACTAACGGCCAGGTTTTGATTGCCCCTGGTAATTATCACACGCTTCTTAAAAGAAGCGGGGCCAGATATTATGTTAATGTTAAAAAAGGGCCTCTTGTTCATCACCAGAGACCGGCAGCAGATGTTTTATTTAAATCAGTTGCAGACTATGCAGGCGCAAATGCGCTTGGCATCATTCTCACCGGCATGGGAAAGGACGGGGCTGCCGGCCTTGTTTCCATGAAAAAGCAAGGGGCTGTAAATATTGCCCAGGATGAAAATTCCTGTGTTGTATTTGGCATGCCAAAGGAGGCAATAAAGCTTGGTGCCGTAGATCATGTCCTGGATATTAACAGCATTGCCCAAAAAGCAATTTCCATTTTAAATAAAAAGGAGATACAATGACACAGGATAAAATTTTGATAGTTGACGATGAAAAAGCCATACTTTTATTGTTTGAAAAAGCTTTTTCAAGGGCCGGGTATCTTGTACGGACAGCCACAAGCGGGAAAGCGGCTTTAAGCTTATTACAAAATGAAGAAATCCATGTCGTTTTTTCAGATCTTAACCTGCCGGAAATGGATGGTCTTGAGCTTTGCAGGGAAATTAAAAAACATATGCCGATAACTATCATTTATGCAATGACAGGATATGCTTCTTTATTCCAACTGGTAGATTGCCGCGATGCAGGATTTGATGATTATTTTAAAAAACCCGTTAACCTGGAAGTTTTATTGAAAGCTGCGAAAGACGCTTTTGAGAAAATAAAGAGATGGAAAAAGGGCCAGATAAAATAAACTGGAAAAGCTGTCCTGCCTGGCTTTGCACAGGACAGCTTTTTAGCTTAAGTTGGTGCGGCAAGGCTGCCTTAAGTCATGGTTTGCAACAGCCTGAAAAGTGTTCTCCTGGCAAGAATATCGCCGGAAATCACGCCGGCCACCCTGTCTTTTGTGACAATGGGCATGGCAGAAATTTCATGGTTTTCAAGCTTTCTTATGCAGTCAATGATTGTTGCATCAGGAGTGTTTGTAATGACATCAGCGGTCATTACCTTGGTCAACGGGGAGTCAATGGGCAGTTTTGATGCCATGGCTTTGGTAATGTCCCAGTTGGTTACGATGCCGATGAGTTTGCCTTTTTCAGACACGACATTAACAATGGGAACATTGGCATCTACAAGTAATCTGGCGGCATCGGTCACACTCTTGTCAACACTGATGGTTGGGGCATCTTCCATAATATCCCGGGCGGTTCTTGATTTTTCCCTGGCAGCAATCCGATGGACACTGATTTTTTCTGCAATTTCACAGGGCAGGCTGTCTGCATCCTTTAAAAGGCCGTCTATCAATTCTTCCATATTCCGCCGGATGACTGTTTCAAGCTTTTCAACCGCAGCTTTTCTCCTGATTTCGGCAAGATTTGCAAAATCGTCCCGGTTTTTTTCAAGCCAGGTCTCAATGGCATGGGTATTTCCAAGGATATTTTCCGGGATCAGCAGGTGATCCGGTGTGGGAACAATTCTTTCATGGGCGGCATAAATTACTCCGCCTGAATTCACCAGGTAATCTGTTGCAATGAGTACTCCTTTATCCCGGTAAACATGACGCTCCATTCTTCTTCTCTCAGCTTTCCGTACAGGATTGGGAGAATATGTGTTGGCACCTTCAACAATAATCTGCCAGGTCCCCATCCTGTCCGTGGTCATGGCCGGGCCGGTTGTAGTATTCACATCCAGGTAATTTGACACGGGTGACGCAGGGACAAGGCAGAAGGCGGATTCGGTCAAAAGGTTGTTGGGAGAGTTTGAAAAGACCATATGATTTAATTCAGGGTGGTCTTCGTGCATGATGCGGTCATGAAAATACCTGCTTGTGACCGCACCAGACTCTTTCCACATGTCAAAGAGTTCTTTTACAGGCAGGCCGCCGGCATTCAGGAGGTAACCGTTTTCATCACTGATCCCTTTGATAACAGGACAGTTTTCAGGGTCATAATCGTTAAAAATTCTTGCAACATGGGCACCCACAGCCCCAAAGCCCTGGATGAGGATATCCATCATTGACGGCTTGGGAATGGTCATGTTTTTAAACTGGGGTAATTGTTTCAGCTTCGGCAGATGTTCAAGAAGGGCCTTTGTTGCCACCACAACGCCGTTGGCAGCGCCACCGAGTTCGTCTATCCTGTTGCCGCCCATGTCAGCCGGTTTTGATACAACATTGTTAAGGCCGTTTTCAATGGCAAAGGTTTTCATGTCCGCATCATTAGTTCCCACGTCAGGACCCGGGATATAGATTTTTTTATATCGCTTTAAAAGCTGCCCAAATCCTTTTATGATTTCATGCCGGTCTTTTTCGCAAAGATTTTCAGGGCTGACAATACCTGATTTCCCCCCTCCGAAAGGAAGGTCAGCAGCAGCATTTTTCAGGGTCATGCCCCTGGCCAGGTTATGGATGATATCCGGGGTTATATCCGGCAGCATCCTTGTTCCGCCCATGGATGGCTGCCCCATGGCAAGGTTGTCCACCACGAGAAACCCGCCGATTTCCACGGGACTTTTTTCGTTCCACATGCAGGATACCAGTCGAGGCCCCAGGCGGTCGGGTTTGATCCCCATGCGTTGGAGGCGATCAACATCCAGGGGGCCGAACTCAATGAATCTTAAGGGGCCGTCCTTGATCAGGCGGTTCTTCCATACACCTCCGGGCAGGGTGTTATGCAAAAACTGATGCATTTTTGAAGGAATCATTTTGTTTTCCTTTTTTTGAGTGTATTAATGTAAATTTTGAGCTGCAATAACACCGATGCCGGATTTTATCAGGGCCCTGGCTGTCAGGTTGACAGAAGCATGTTTGTCAAGATAGTTGGTCTGGAGCGATTCCATAAGGCCGCTATCCAGGACTTCCTGCTTGGTCAAAAAATATTCAAGGATGTTGGATGGATGTTCTCTTTTTTGCTCAACATCAATTTCTCCCCCCTCGTGCTTAGCTGAAATATTGGGGACTTCCCGGGCAATTTCAATGAGTTCATCCCTCCGGTTATAGGGTTGAACCACGATTGCCTGGCAGGTTTCGGTAATATGGTGCTCAAAACGGACATGTTTTTCAAGGCCCAATTGTTTTCTGATAATATTGGCCTCACGGATGGTATTATTATTCACGGAATTAGAAAGGTTAAAGCCCACAAGCGAAGTTGTCCCGTCTTCCCTGGAAAACAGCCTGGCGGTCATCAAGGTCCACATGATAAAGTATGGGTTGTCATTGCCTACAAAAACAGATATTTTAAATTCAATATCCACACCCAGCCTGTGCATCATATATCCCAGAAGAATAGTGCCGGAATTCACATTCAATACCTGCTTGATTCCATAAGTTGTATAATAGTGGAGATATTCTTCAGCCCATTTTATGGGATAGTCATTTGGCTGGCCAATACCGCCAAAATACCCGGTAATGGTGTCAGGGCCGCCAAGATGAATATTGCTGCCGTCTGTTCCCCTTGTATCAAGGGACTCGACATATGTTGCACCGATGACCTGCATGGCAAGTGCGGTTGCCATTATATCCCCGTTATCTTCAACCTGTTCAGCCATGTTCCTGACCCGGATAATCCGGCCAGGCATAAGTTCTTTTTTTTCAATGGCCTGTCTTGCCTGGGCTATGAGCCAGGGGAAAAATTGCATGGCACTGACTTCAAGGGTTACGGCATTGGAAAAATCAACCGATGCTGTATCGCCATCATTTCCAAGAATATTTTTGCAATACTCATCCATGGAAATAAATGCTTTGTTCTCTTTTTGTTCCATCAGCCATTCAAGGTCTGCAACATATGGAGAATCAATATCTTTAAGCCGTTGCATGAGGCTTTCAGGACTCCTGGCCTTTTTTGCCTTTTCATTAATGGCCTTTGCGCCGCCAAATTTTTCAATCAGGTCTGAAAGTTCCCTGACCTGCGTGTTATCAGTGTTTGTGATGAGCTGGTTTACGATATCCAGGTCTCTTGCCTTGATTTCAAGTATTTGTTTAAGGTCTGCCATGGTTATTCCTTTCCCTTTTTAATTGATGGGTTTGTGTTTTTAATCTTTATTTTTTCATTTGTGTCAGGAATTTTTCTTTTTCGCCTTCCATCATATGGTAGCAGTGCCGGTCTTCGGGAAATTTGCCTTCACGAACATCAGCGCAATAGGCTTTCATGGCGCTGGTGATTATGCTGGCTACATCACAGTATTTTTTTACAAATTTCGGGGTAAAGGCCTGGAACTGGCCAATAAGGTCACTGACAATCAAAAGCTGCCCGTCGCATTCTTTGCCGGCCCCTATTGAGAATACCGGGATGGTAAGGGCTTTGGCAATATATTGGGCCACTTCCGGGGGAACCGCTTCCACCAGGAGCAATTGGGCTCCAGCATCTTGTACTGCCAGGGCATCTTCAACAACAATTGCAGCATCTTTGGCTGTTCTGCCCTGGGCCTTGTGGCCGCCGAGGGCTCCTGAACTCTGGGGCGTGAGGCCAATATGGCCGATTACAACGATACCTGCTTCAACAATGGCTTTGATTCTTGAGGCCACCCTGGTACCGCCTTCAAGCTTGATGGCATCCACATCTGCTTCCTTGAGAAACCGTCCGGCATTCCTTACCGCATCTTCGTCAGATGCCTGGTAGCTCATAAAGGGCATGTCACCGACAATAAAGGTATTCGGGGCACCTCTTCTTACAGCATCACAATGTACAATACACTGGTCCATTGTGACCGGAACAGTGCCCTTGTATCCATAAACACACATGCCAAGGGAATCTCCCACAAGAATCATATCAAGCCCTGCTGCCTCGGCAAACTGGGCCGTGGGGAAATCATAAGATGTCAGCCAGGTGACTTTTTCGTTATTCTTTTTCATTTTGTAAAAATCATGAATTGCTTTTTTTTTGGCCATATCTCCCCCTTTTTTAAAAAAATATTTGAAAAGTTGCTCTTAGATTAAAGCCGCATCAATCGGCCATCCCTGGTCCGGTTTGACTTCTGCGTATACAATAAAGGTCTCGATTTTTCCCATGCCTGGAATGGTTGCAAGTTTTTCCTTGATAAGGTTGCCAAGATCATTTAAGTCCGGTGCAACAACATGCAGAAGATAATCAAACCGGCCGGTGATGTGGTAGCATGCCCGGACATTGGGGATTTTATCGATTTCCTTTTCCAGAACCTCGATGTCCTTGACCCTGTGGCGGCCAAGGGAAATACAGGCAAACCCCTGGGCTTTCAGCCCTAGTTTCGCAGGGTCTACAACCGCCCTGTATCCTTTAAGTATCCCTTTGTCTTCAAGCTTCTTGACCCGGTCCAGCATGGTGGATGGCGCAAGTTTGTTCTCCTTTGCAAGTTCACTGTTTTTTTTTCGCCCGTCCCTTTGCAAGGCTTTTAAGGTGTGCCTGTCAATTTTATCCATGAGATCTCCAAAATTAAATTCGTTAATTATTTATTAATACCGAATAAAATTATAATGTCAAGCATAAATATAAAATAAGCCCTTGAAAATACTGGCCAAACATCGAATTTTATTCGGTGTAAAATCGGTGGATTCCTAAATCCAATGCCTGGCAATGGATTTGGCAGTTAAGATTGAGTTTGATCTTAGATAGGGTTTTGAAATGGGGGGAGGGTTAAAAGTGGATTTCTAAAGGCATGCCGTGTCTGTAAAAAAACCGCTTTGTGAAAAAAACTTTAGATTATATAAAGTTTATGAAAAAAAATGAAAATAAATATCAGAGATATATACGATGCCAATGGGTTTGCCACCCTTTAGTACCGGAAGCCTGTGATACTTATTTTTTACCATACGGTCCAGTATAACCATTAAATGCTCATCAATGGAAGCACCTACTATATTTCTGCTCATAAGCTGGCAGACTTCTTTTTCTTTAAGAGTTTTCATGGCTATCCCAAATTGTTCAGTCCATGAAACTTCTTCCCCGCTTATCCCATAATTTAAAAAAGTGGGCCTGAGATGATAAAGAATATCAGCCCTTGTGATTATTCCCACAAACATCATTGCTTTATCAAGCACCATGAGACTTGCGGTCTTATCACCTGTTTCCCTGACCTTGCCGTGTAAAATCATTTGAATCGCTTCTTCAACAGGTGCATTAGAACGAATCGTATCAAATTCGGTGACCATAATGTCTTTAACAAATGTTTTCATGGTTCCCTCCGTGAATACTAATTCACAAACCAAAGCCTGTGAATAATTTATATTTGATCATGCTTTGTCGTTGAAAATGCCTATGAGCGCTGAGCCTGCATTTTCAACCGGCAGTTTTTCTGTCCCTGGTCCCAGGCTTAGCCTGACAATTTTGCCAGGCTAAGGGGCGAGTATTTCGGTTGTCATTTATATCTCCTTTTTTTTAATTATCTTAACTTATAATACACGGAATATTAACTTAAAGCATCCAAAAAGTTTCAGGAACCAAGCAGGGTCATGAAAATACCCGCGGCAATCACTGTTCCGATAACCCCTGCCACATTCGGTCCCATTGCATACATGAGAAGATAATTTTTTTTGTCAGCTTCCATTCCAACTTTATGTACCACGCGCGCTGCCATTGGGACTGCAGAAACTCCTGCAGCGCCAAGAAGCGGGTTTATTTTTTTTGCAGAAAAAAGATTCATTGCCTTGGCCAGCAGGACTCCCGTGGCAGTACTCATCATAAAGGCGCACAGTCCAAGGCCAAAGATAAACAGAACCCTGGATACGATTCGACATCAAATCATCCAAAGAGCTAGGCGCTTTACCTGGCCCAAGGGAAAACTCACCCTTACAATGAGTCCAAACCCGGCGGTTAGAAAAAATTTACTGCATTTTATGGAGGTGTTGCAAAAAGCTGCGTAAAAATGAAGTAACTTATGGAAAATTTTATGCAACGATAGGGTTTATATACCGCAATATCCAGGAAGAGTAAGCCTGCTCAGTTTTATATGAATAGTGGTAATACCGTAACACTTCACGGATTTGATCCATCAAGCGGGATTTCGAATTTGGTTTAAATTTTTTCTTGACTTCCATGATTTTATCATATTATATAGTTAGCATAGAAAATTTGAACGTACAAAAAAAATTAAAAAAGTTCAATAGAAATTTGACTTAATTTAAACTTAATATACCGATAAGTAGAAATATTTTCCACATACATACTAC
>JAADHV010000037.1 GCA_013151635.1 Deltaproteobacteria bacterium
CCATTGCAATGGAAAAAGAGCTCAGGTTTGCAATCAGGGAAGGCGGACGTACTGTCGGTGCCGGTGTAATCGGTGAAATTGTAGAATAAGTCCTAAAGGAGTTTATAATGGACAGAGTGATCATTGCTCTTGCCTGCACTGAGTGCAAGAGAAGGAATTATACAACCACAAAGAATAAGCGGAAAACTCCTGATAAGATAGAGTTTAAAAAATACTGCAAATTCTGTAACAAACATGTAGTACATAAAGAAACAAAGGTTAAATAATATTAGTTTTTTGCAGGTCAGTAGCTCCAATTGGCAGAGCTCCGGACTCCAAATCCGGCTGTTGGGGGTTCGACTCCCTCCTGACCTGCCACATTTTTTTAATCTTACGGGCCAAATGCCAAATCAGGCTATGGTTGTAGGATAAACCAAGGAGTTGTATGTCACGATTACATAAAAAAAAGCCCATAGGTGAAAAGAGAAAGAAAAGATCTGCTTCGGAGAAGAAAACCAGCTCTGTTGATAGCTCCGCCTCTTTTTCAAGTTCAAAATCGGCGATCATGGCAAGTCCTTTGAAACCAAAGCCGGAAAAAACTTTGGCAGAATCAAAAGCAGGGGAACCCAGTTTATTTCAAAAAGCAATGGAATTTTTCAGGGAAGTCAAGATTGAGTTAAAAAAAGTGACCTGGCCCACGAGAAAACAAACCACAGGGACTACCATTGTTGTGATAATTTTTGTATTTGTTGTCGCAGCTTTTCTGGGACTTTTTGATTTTGGTCTTTCAAAGCTTGTTCAGGTTGTCCTGACATAAAATAAGGGAAGTAACATGTCTCTAAAATGGTATGTCGTACATGTGTATTCAGGTCATGAGCAGAAAGTGAAAATTGCTCTGGAAGAAAAAATAGAAGCTTCCAAACATCCTGAAAAATTCGGTGAGATTCTTATCCCGACGGAAAATATAGTTGAGCTTGTAGGTGGAAAGAAAAAAGAATCTTCAAGGAAATTTTATCCGGGATATATTCTGGTCAGAATACATCTGGATAATGAGACATGGCATATAGTAAGTTCCACACCTAAGGTTACAGGCTTTCTGGGCGGAAAAAACAAACCGGCCCCTATCAGTGATAAAGAGGCTCAAAGTATAGTTGATAAGATGCAGCAGGGCAAGAATAAGCCTCAACCGAAATATTTTTTCGAACCTGGAGATGAAGTCAGGGTTGTTGACGGGCCGTTTTCAAATTTCAATGGAACCGTGGAAGATGTATCGCCGGATAAAGAAAAGATTAAAGTCCTGGTAAGTATTTTTGGACGCGCAACCCCTGTGGAGCTGAATTTTATTCAGGTTACTAAAATATAATTAGGGTTAAAAGTTAAGTTTCAGGAGTTAAAAACAATGGCAAAAAAAGTAATGACACAAATAAAGCTTCAGGTTGAAGCAGGAAAAGCCAATCCATCCCCACCCATCGGACCTGCATTGGGTCAGCATGGTGTAAATATTATGGATTTTTGTAAGGCTTTTAATGCAAAGACTGCCAACGACGCAGGATCTATCATTCCGGTTGTCATCACCGTTTATCAGGATAGATCATTCAGCTTTATTACAAAAACACCACCTGCATCCAGGTTATTACTGGCTGCAGCAAAGATTGCAAAAGGCTCTGGCGAGCCAAACCGTGATAAAGTTGGTAAAGTAACCAGGGATCAGCTTGTTGCAATTGCCGAAACCAAAAAGGAAGATTTAAATGCCTCAGATATTGATGCAGCTGTAAAGATTATTGCAGGTACAGCAAGAAGTATGGGGATAGAAGTAATTTAACTTTAAGTAAAAGAGTGATAAAAATGCCAAAGCGGAGTAAAAAACATACAGAAGCACTTAAAAAGGTCGATAGAACGGTTCAATATGAGCCACTGAATGCCTTGGAACTGACAGTATCCTCAAGCTATGCAAAGTTTGATGAAACTGTTGATGTTGCCGTAAGGTTAGGCGTTGATCCGCGGCATGCCGATCAAATGGTTCGTGGTACTGTGATATTGCCAAATGGGCTTGGTAAGGAAGTAAAAGTCTTAGTTTTTACAAAAGGTGAAAAAGAAAAAGAAGCTCTGGATGCAGGCGCGGACTTTATTGCCGATGAAGAAACCATTAAAAAGATCCAGGATGGTTGGTTCGGTTTTGATAAAGCCATTGCGACGCCGGATATGATGGGCACAGTTGGAAAGCTGGGCAGGATATTAGGACCGAGAGGCCTGATGCCGAATGCTAAAACCGGAACCGTAACCTTTGAACTTGAAAAAGCAATAAATGAAGTGAAATCGGGCAAGATTGACTTTCGGGTTGAAAAAGCGGGTATTGTTCATGTACCAGTAGGGAAGGTATCTTTTGGGGCAGAAAAATTAACTGAAAATGTTCAAGCCTTTTTAGATAAGATATTAGCACTTAAACCTGCGGCCAGTAAAGGGACTTATTTAAAAACCATAACCGTATCCTCAACAATGGGTCCGGGTATTAAGGTGGATCCCCTGTTAATAAAATTAGGTGTTTAAAATAGATTTTTTGTAACCTGTCATAGACAGTAGGTGTGTTCTTGTTTTTAGAATGCATAATCGGATTTGCCGGCCTGCCGAGATAGAAAAAGATATGATTTTGTTTTGGTTTAGTTGGCACCTTCGGAAAAAATAAAATAAATGGAAGGAGGTGTAAGAAAAATGCTGAATATTACCCAGAAAAAAGAACAGGTTGAAAGGCTCGCAAAAGAGTTTTCAGAATGCGAAATTTCAATACTGGTTGATTACAAAGGCCTTGATGTATTGAAAATGACCGATCTTCGTGCGCAACTTCGAAATGAAGGCGTCCGGATTGAGGTTGTAAAAAATACATTGCTGGACAGGGCATCCAAAGGCACTGATGCGGCCTTGATGAAAGATTTTTACAAAGGGCCCAATGCCATAGTATTATCAAAAGATGATCCTGTTGCTCCGGCAAGGATCCTGGTCAATTTTGCCAAAGACAATGAAAAACTCGAGATTAAGGCAGGTACCTTGTCAGGGAAACTTCTTGATATTGAAGAGATAAAAAGCTTAGCAAAAATGCCGTCCAGAGAAGATCTGCTTGGTCAAGTTGTCTATACGCTTAATGCTGTTCCTACCTCATTTGTTAATGTTCTGTCCGGTGTCCCCCGAGCTTTTGTTAATGTTCTTAATGCAATTAAAGATCAAAAAGAAGCTGCATAAAAAATTTTATTTATAATTTAAAAAATATATTCTTTATAGTTTTATTTAGGAGAAAAAAATGGCTGATATCACAAAAGACGATGTAATTGAATTCATATCAAACATGAGCGTTCTTGAGCTTTCCGGGCTTGTAAAAGAGCTTGAAGATAAATTTGGTGTAACTGCTGCTGCCCCCATGGCATTTGCAGCCGGTGTAATGCCTGCCGGTGATGCCGGTGCCGCAGAAGAAGAACAAACTGAATTTGATGTTATCCTTGAAACCTTTGGTGATAAGAAGATTAATGTTATCAAAGAAGTAAGATCAATTACAGGCCTTGGCCTTAAAGAAGCAAAAGCTCTTGTTGAAGAAGCGCCTAAAGCTGTTAAAGAGGGAATTGCCAAAGAAGAGGCAGAAAAGATTAAAGAGCAATTAGAGGGCGCAGGCGCACAGGCTTCTGTAAAATAGTTTTAGTTTGCAAAAGCTTTAAGTTGCATAGAAATTTATGCGGGGGCAAGGCGATGGTGCCATGTCTCCGCTTTTACGGTTGGAAAAACTCACATCCAGGAGATATCATGACCGGAAGTCTAATGACAAGTAAGCGTATTAGAAAAGAGTTTGGCAGCAGAAGAAAAATTATTGATATTCCTGATTTGATAGGAATGCAAAGAGATTCTTTTGAGAGTTTCCTGCAAAAAGATGTCTTGCCTGAAAACAGGGAAGAAAAGGGACTCCATGCCGTTTTTAAATCTGTTTTTCCCATAAAGGATTTTACAGATACATCATCATTGGAATATGTGTCATATTCGTTTGGTGAATCAAAACATTCCATGAAAGAATGTATTTCAAGGGGAATGACTTATGACATTCCTGTAAATATCAGGGTCCGGCTTGTTGTCTACGACCACGATAAGGAAACCGGTATTTCAACGATCCGTGACATTAAAGAACAGGAAATATATTTTGGGACGGTTCCTTTGATGACAAGAAAGGGTACCTTTATAATCAATGGTACTGAAAGGGCGGTTGTAAGCCAGTTGCACAGGTCATCCGGTGTTTTTTTCGATCATGATAAGGGGAAAAATTATTCCACAGGAAAAATTATATATAACGCCAGAGTTATTCCTGTCAGGGGTTCGTGGATTGACATGGAAATCGATATCAAGGATATTGTATATATAAGGATAGACAGGCGGCGTAAATTCCCCGTATCTATCCTTTTTAAATCCTTTGGGTATACCAGTGAAGATATTTTAGATTTCTTTTACGACAAAGAAAGTATTATTAAGAAGGGCGGATCGTTTTTTAAAGAGTTTTCTGCTGAAAATCTCAGCCGCCAAAGAGCGAGCTTTGATATTAAATCTCCAAAAACAGGCGAGATTATTGTAAAAACAGGAAGAATTTTCACAAAACGAGCATTAAAACAGCTAAAAGAAGACGGGCTTGATTATATCCCTATTTTAGAAACTGAATTAATTAATAAAGCCTTTGCTCATAATATTATCGATAAAAAGACACAAGAAACCATTTTTAAGGCCGGTGATCTGATTTTAGAAGAAACTCTTGAACTTATCGAGGAAAAAAATCTCAATGAGTTTGATATTTTATATGTTGACCCTGCAAGTTCTGATTCCATGAGGAAGACCCTTGTTTCCGACAAGACAGAAACTAAAGAAGAAGCTTTGATGGATATTTACAGGCGGCTTAGACCTGGAAACCCGGCAACCATTGAAGTTGCCCAGGATTTTATTGACCACCTGTTTTTCAGGCAGGCATATTATGATCTTTCCAAAGTTGGCAGACTTAAAATGAACCATCGCCTTGGTGTTGATACCAAGATTGATGTAAAAACACTTAGAAAAGAAGATGTATTGTTAACGGCAGCCACATTAATTGAGCTGAAAGACACCCAAGGGCAGGTTGATGATATTGATCATCTTGGGAACAGGCGTGTCAGGGCAGTGGGCGAGCTTCTTCAGAATCATTACAGAATCGGGCTTGTCAGGATGGAGAGGGCCATCAAGGAAAAAATGAGCATGCAGGAAGTGGATGCCATGATGCCCCATGATTTAATCAACCCCAAACCTGTTTCTGCCGTTGTAAGAGAGTTCTTCGGCACTTCACAGTTGTCCCAGTTCATGGACCAGACCAATCCCTTGTCTGAAACTACCCATAAAAGGAGGTTGTCAGCCTTGGGCCCTGGCGGCTTGACACGGGAGAGAGCAGGGTTTGAAGTCAGGGATGTCCATCCGTCCCATTATGGAAGAATATGCCCGATTGAGACGCCCGAAGGTCCTAATATCGGTCTTATAGTTTCGCTTTGCACCTATGCCAGGGTTAATGATTTTGGTTTTATTGAGACACCTTTCAGGATAGCAAATGATGGAAATGCAACCACGGAAATAAGGCATTTATCAGCTTTTGAGGAAAATGAACATCCCATTGCCCAGGCAAATGCACCCCTTGATATTGAAGGGAATTTTATTAATCCATTGGTATCTTCAAGGGTTGCCGGTGAATTTGAAATGATCGAAAACAAAGATGTAAAATTCATGGACGTCTCGCCAAATCAGCTGGTCTCTGTGTCGGCATCTTTAATTCCCTTTCTTGAAAATGATGATGCCAACAGGGCACTTATGGGTTCCAACATGCAGAGACAGGCAGTCCCCTTGATCAAGAGTGAAGCCCCTCTGGTCGGTACCGGCATGGAAAGTGTTGTGGCAAGGGATTCGGGTGTAACAATAGTAGCTGATTATGACGGTGTTGTCGTTGACGTGGATTCCAAAAGGATTGTTGTCCGGAACAATGAATCCCGGGAGGGCAATTTTGAAAAAGCCGTATCCATATATAATTGTATAAAGTTTGTCCGTTCCAACCAGAATACTTGTTTTAATCACAGGCCCATTGTTGAAAAAGGCGAAAAGGTAAAAAAAGGCCAGGTGATTGCAGACGGCCCATCCACGGAGATGGGCGAGCTGGCCCTTGGTAAAAATGTAACGGTCGCATTTATGCCCTGGGACGGGTACAACTATGAGGACTCAATACTTGTCAGTGAGCGCCTGGTGAAAGACAGTGTTTATACTTCTGTTCATGTTGAAGAATATGAAGTCCTTGCAAGGGACACAAAATTAGGCAAAGAGGAAATTACAAGGGATATTCCCAATGTTGGTGAAGAAGCATTAAGAAACCTTGATGAAAGCGGTGTGATAAGACTGGGCGCTGAAGTTGTTTCAGGTGATATTCTCGTGGGCAAAATTACACCAAAAGGTGAAACTCAGCTTTCTCCGGAGGAAAAATTGCTTCGAGCCATTTTTGGTGAAAAAGCAGGAGATGTAAAAGACACCTCTCTTTGCGTTCCACCGGGTGTAAAAGGCAAGGTCATTGACGCAAAAGTTTTTTCAAGAAGGGGCCTTACAAAAGATGATCGTACAAGGTTAATTGAAGATGAGGAAATAGAAAGGCTGGAAAAAGACAGGGATGATGAAATTAAAATTATTTCCGGTGTGGCACGGGAAAAAGTAGAATCCATTCTTGCAGGCCAGAAGATTTTAACCAGCCTTGAGAAAACAGGAAAAATCCTGGTAAAATCCGGTGTCAGGGTTAAACCTGGTATTTTTGAAAGTGTCCCGGTATCCGTACTTGTCAATGTTGCAGTCAAAGATGCCGTGCTGACGGAAAAAGCCCAGATCATCCTGGAAAGTGCCCAGGACCAGATAAAAAAAGCAAGAGAACATTTTAACAGACAGGTGACAAGGTTTGAAAAAGGAGATGATCTTCCTCCTGGCGTTCTCAAAATGATTAAAATCAGCGTTGCCATGGAAAGGGTCCTGTCAGTTGGTGATAAAATGGCTGGCAGGCATGGAAATAAAGGTGTTGTCTCAAGAATTTTAAGGGTGGAAGATTTACCATATTTTGAAGACGGCAGGCCAGTGGATATGGTACTCAATCCTTTGGGTGTTCCTTCCCGTATGAATGTCGGCCAGATATTGGAGATTCATCTGGGCCATGCCGCTTTTGGGCTGGGGCAGAGGATTGATGAGCTGCTTAACCAGATGAAGCTGGATAAGCTGAGGGAAAAGCTGATTGAAATTTTTTCCATGACCGAAGTCCAGAAAATGAATAAAAGAGAAAATACCCTTGTAAAAGAAATTGAAAAGATGTCTGATAAAGAGCTTGTTGATTTTGCCTCGCTTTATCGGAACGGAGTCCATATGGCAACCCCGGTTTTTGATGGTGCGAGTGAAGATGAAATCAAAAAGCTGATTGATATGGCAGGGTTTGACACTTCCGGCCAGTCAGTGCTTTACGATGGCAGGACAGGCGAGCCTTTTGACAAAGCTGTGACAGTCGGAACCATGTATATGCTGAAGCTCCATCACTTGGTTGATGATAAGCTTCATGCCCGTTCCATTGGCCCTTACTCGCTGGTCACCCAGCAGCCGTTGGGAGGCAAGGCCCAGTTTGGTGGCCAGAGACTGGGCGAGATGGAAGTATGGGCAATGGAGGCATATGGCGCTGCCCACGCTTTACAGGAATTTTTAACTGTCAAGTCCGATGATATGACAGGAAGGACCAGGATGTATGAAAAAATTGTAAAAGGCCAGAACGTTCTTGAACCTGGAATGCCTGAATCTTTCAGGGTTCTTACCAAAGAATTGAATAGTCTGGGTTTGGATATGAATCTTATAGAAGGAAGTAAATAAGGAGAAGACATTGGACAATATTTATGATTTCTTCGCAAAACCAAAAGATCCTAAGATTTATCAGGGCGTTCAAATAAGCCTTGCATCTTCAGACCAGATCAGGGAGTGGTCTCATGGTGAAATCAAAAAACCGGAAACAATAAATTACAGGACTTTTAAACCTGAAAGGGATGGACTTTTCTGCGCAAAAGTGTTCGGACCTACCAAGGATTACGAGTGTAATTGCGGCAAATACAAACGCATGAAACATCGCGGGGTTGTCTGTGAAAAATGCGGTGTTGAAGTTATTCAGTCAAAGGTTCGCAGGGAGAGAATGGCGCATATTGAATTGGCGTCTCCAGTGTCTCATATCTGGTTTTTGAAAAGTCTTCCAAGTAAAATCGGCAACGTACTTGATTTAACCTTAAAGAATCTTGAAAAAGTTCTCTACTTTGATTCCTATCTTGTTATTGATCCGAAAGATACGGGCCTTAAAAAACTTCAGCTTCTGTCTGATGATCAATATTATGAAGCAAGGGAAGCTTTCGGAGATGACTTTGAAGCAGGTATCGGTGCTGAAGCCATTTTAAAATTGTTGGAAGAGATTGATCTTCAACAGGTCCATGATGAGTTAAAAGAAGAGATCCTTCTCACCAAATCCGTTGCAAAACAGCAGAAGATGGCTAAAAGGCTTAAAGTGATTGATGCCTTTTTAACTTCCGGAATTGAACCGACTAGGATGATCATGACTGCGTGTCCGATTCTGCCTCCGGATTTAAGGCCACTTGTACCCCTCGAAGGCGGACGGTTTGCAACTTCTGATCTTAACGATTTATATCGAAGGGTATTAAACAGGAATAACCGCCTAAAAAGACTGGTTGATCTTAATGCACCTGATATCATTGTCAGAAATGAAAAAAGAATGCTTCAGGAAGCTGTGGATGTCCTGTTTGACAATGGCCGCCACGGAAGGGTGGTGACAGGTACCAATAAGCGACCCTTAAAATCACTAAGCGATACCTTGAAAGGGAAACAGGGACGTTTTCGTCAGAACCTTCTGGGTAAACGTGTGGATTACTCAGGCCGTACGGTTATTACTGTCGGCTCTGAGCTTCGGCTCCACCAATGCGGTATCCCTAAAAAGATGGCCCTGGAATTGTTCAAACCATATATTTATAATTATCTTGAGCAAAAAGGCCTTGTCTCAACGGTCAAAAGTGCCAAGAAAATGGTTGAACGTGAGGAAACCGAGGTCTGGGATGCACTTGAATCAGTTGTAAAAGAATATCCCATCATGCTCAACAGGGCACCTACTCTCCATCGCTTGGGCTTCCAGGCATTTGAACCGGTTTTAATTGAAGGCAAGGCAATCCAGCTCCATCCTCTTGTATGCCCGGCCTTTAATGCAGACTTTGACGGCGACCAGATGGCGGTTCATGTGCCGCTTTCTCTTGAGTCCCAGCTTGAGGCAAGGATCATGATGCTGTCTACTAATAATATCCTGTCTCCTGCAAACGGTCAGCCGATCATTGTACCGACCCAGGATATTGTTCTGGGTATTTATTATATGACCCGTGCCGTACGTAATCAGGATGGTGAGGGAATATGTTTTTCAAGCATTGAAGAAGTAAGGTATGCATTTGATGCCGGAGCGCTTGCCCTTCATGCCAGGATTAAAGTCAGGATTGATGGTGAAATATTCGATACCACCACAGGAAGAATCCTTTTATGGGAATCAATCCCGGGCGATACTCTTTTGGCATTAAGCAGAATCAGGACTGAAACCCTGGAAGATTGTGAAGCTGCAATGGAGGAATTAAAGGCTGGTAAGGATTTTTACAAGGTCTTAAAAAAATATTCTGATGATGAAATTAAAAAGACTAAAGGGAAAACAGGCCTTTTAACCAGAAAGGAATTTAAAAATATATTCCAGGTGTCTGAAATCGTTGTGGAGCAGCTTTATGGCCTGAAAGAGGACCAGTTTACAGGTATAAGGAAAGTGGGTAATTATTATACCATATTCAAGGTGGATGAACATGAAACTACCCTGCCATTTAAGCTTGTAAATAAACTTATGGACAAGTCTTCCATTGTAAAGCTGATTGATTATGCATACAGAAATATCGGTTTGAAAGAAACCGTTATTCTTTCCGACCGTCTTAAAGATATCGGGTATAAATATTCTACTCTGGGTGGCCTTTCCATCTGTGTGGATGATATGATTATCCCTGATGAAAAATGGGAGATTATTGCAAAATCCGAAAAGAGTATTGAAGATATAAAAAATCAGTATTCCGAAGGATTGATAACCCAGGGTGAGAAATATAATAAGGTCGTCGATATCTGGGCACAAAGCACGGATGACATTGCCAATGCCATGATGGAAGTTATGAAAAACCCGACTGGCGCCAAAGATGATGATGCACCCGAAGAGTTAAATGCCGTTTATATCATGGCCGATTCGGGAGCTCGTGGAAGTAAAGACCAGATGCGTCAGCTGGCCGGGATGCGCGGGTTGATGGCAAAACCTTCCGGTGAGATTATTGAAAACCCGATCACCGCATGTTTTCGTGAAGGCTTGTCAGTGCTTCAATATTTTATCTCAACCCATGGCGCGCGTAAAGGTCTGGCAGATACGGCCTTGAAGACTGCCAATTCAGGATATCTTACAAGACGTCTGGCTGACGTTGGCCAGGATTGTACAATTGTTGAAACCGATTGCGGCACCATTAACGGCATTGAAGTGGAAGCATTGTATGAAGGCGGTGAAATCATTCAAACCCTTGGTGAGAGAATCCTTGGCAGGGTGACACAGGAAGATATACTTGATCCTTACTCGGATGAGTTTATAGTAGGGGTGGATACCGAGCTTGATGAAAGTGATGTTAAAAAAATAGAAGCTGCCGGTGTTCAAAAAGTTAAAATTCGTTCAGTTCTGACCTGTAATGCAAAACACGGTGTCTGCTCAAGATGTTACGGACGTGATCTTGCCCATGGCGTAACCGTTGAAATCGGCCAGGCCATTGGTATTGTTGCGGCCCAGTCCATAGGAGAACCCGGAACCCAGCTTACAATGAGGACCTTTCACATTGGCGGTACTGCTTCAAGAAAGGTTGAGGTTGCTGAAATCAAGGCAAGGGTCGGTGGTGTCTTGAAATATAGTGATGATATCCAGACTGTAATTTCTGCTGATAACGAAGTTATTGTAATGAACCGTAAAGGCGGCGGAATTACCATAACAGGGGAAGAAGGCCGTGAAAGAGCAAAAGATACGGTTATCTATGGTGCTACCCTCCATGCCAAGGACGGACAGAAAATAGAACCGGGAGATTTGGTTGCAACCTGGGATCCGTTTACAACTCCCATTATTACGGAAGTCACAGGCCGTGTCCGGTTTGCCGATATAGAAGTCGGTAATACGGTGCAGGAACAGATAGACCCTGTAACCGGCAAGGTTTCCCGTACCATTATTGAAGGTAAAGACAGCGAGATTCGGCCCAGGATTACACTAAAGGGCAAGGATGGGAAAGGGGTTAAGCTGCCCAACACCAAGACAGCTGCAAGGTATTATCTGCCGGTAAATGCAATACTCACAGTTGAAGAAGACGATAATGTCATGGCAGGTGATGTCATTGCAAAGCTGCCAAGGGCAACCACAAAAACCAAAGATATTACTGGTGGTCTTCCAAGGGTTGCAGAGCTTTTTGAAGTAAGGAAACCAAAAGATCCTGGAGTATTGACCGAGATTGACGGATATGTCAGCGTGTCAAAGGGTACCAAAGGAAGACAGAAGGTCACAATTACACCTGCTGATGTCGGGGAAAAAAAGGAATACGCAATTCCAAAAGGCCAGCATGTAACTGTTTATGACGGTGATTATGTAAAGGCGGGTGACCCGCTTATTGCAGGAAGTGCAAACCCCCAGGATATAATGAATATCAAAGGTGAGGTTGCATTGGCCAAATACCTTGTGGATGAGGTGCAGGAGGTTTACAGGCTCCAGGGTGTAAGGATTAATGATAAGCACATAGAAGTTGTCATCCGCCAGATGATGAGACGGGTAAAGGTCATAAGTACTGGTGATACCAATTTTATTCCCGATGAACATATAGACCGTGTCCGTTTTGAAGAAGTCAATAGGGAAGTTGCCATGAACGGAGGAGAACCGGCAAAGGGTGAACCCTTGATTCTTGGTATTACAAAAGCCTCCTTGTCCACGGATAGTTTTCTTTCTGCTGCATCATTCCAGGAAACAACAAAGGTTCTGACACTTGCTGCAATTGAAGGCAAGTATGACAGCCTTAAAGGGTTGAAGGAAAATGTTGTGATGGGCCGGATGATTCCTGCAGGAACGGGTTTCCCTGGATATGGCGATGTCGAAGTCGGGTTTGGAGAGGTTGTACAGATTTGAATTTTAAATAAAAAAACTTGACATTTTTAATAAGTGAAAGTAAAATTAAATATTTTGTCGTGTATGGCAATGGTTTAAATTTCATAAGGAGCGTAAGGAAAGTTATGCCGACCATTAATCAGTTGGTTAGAAAAGGTAGAAAAAAAGCGGAAAAAAAGGTGAGTACACCCGGCTTGAAGGGTGGCCCGCAGAAACGTGGTGTTTGCACCAGAGTGTACACGTCAACTCCAAAAAAACCAAACTCTGCTTTGAGAAAAGTAGCCAGGGTCCGTTTGACTACCGGAATGGAAGTTGCAGCATATATACCCGGTATGGGGCATAATCTTCAGGAACACTCTGTTGTTCTCGTCAGGGGTGGCAGGGTAAAAGACCTTCCGGGTGTTCGATATCATATTGTCAGGGGTGCTCTTGATACATTGGGTGTTGATGACAGAAGGCAGGGCCGATCAAAATATGGTGCAAAAAGGCCTAAATAAATATTAAAGATTTTGATATAAGTTATGGTGGACATAAATAATGGCAGTTAAAGAGATCATGCTTGATAGTATAACAAAAGACGCCACGCAGGAAGAAAAGCTTGGTGCTAAGTTTGTTAATTGCGTAATGAAAGACGGTAAAAAGAACGCAGCCCGCAGAGTTGTCAGAAATGCTTTGTTGATTGCAGAAGATAAAATCGGTGAGCCCGGCCTGGACGTATTAAAAAGAGCAATTGACAATATCAGGCCGGCAGTTGAAGTTAAATCCAGAAGGATCGGTGGTTCGACATACCAGGTTCCAACTGATATCAAGCCTGGCAGGCAGACAGCCCTTGCTTTCAGGTGGTTGATTGACTTCAGCCGCAACCGTTCTGAAAAAGGGTTTGCAAACAAGCTTGCTTCAGAAGTGCTTGATGCATACAATAAACGCGGCGGGGCAATGAAGAAAAAGGAAGATACCCATAAAATGGCAGAGGCTAACAAGGCTTTTGCACATTTCAGGTGGTAATTAATATTTTGAATATCCTGATAACATTCCACAGGAGGAATTAAGAAAATGGCTAAGGAGAAATTTGAGCGGACAAAGCCGCATGTGAACATAGGAACAATCGGTCATATCGACCATGGAAAGACTACGCTTACAGCAGCGATCACCA
>JAADHV010000106.1 GCA_013151635.1 Deltaproteobacteria bacterium
CCAGTATGATTAAAATTCCAGGGCCTGCCGCAGCCAGAAAACACCCGGCTACAGATGTATTGGTCACCATCCCGAATAAAATCATGGGGATGCTGGGCGGAATCAACTGGCCCAGAATTCCGGAACAGGCAACAAGGGCTGTGGCGTATTCTTTTTTATAACCATATTTTTCCATCTGGGGCAATATGGTGATTCCGATGGTAGCCACAGCAGATGAGGATGATCCCGAAATTGCCCCGAAAAGTGCGGACGCAACTATGGTAACGAAACCAAGGCCACCTCTGATTCTGCCCACAACCGCATTTGCAAAAGAGACAATTTTCGAAGATATTCCGGCCGCCGTCATAACCCCGCCGGCAAATAAAAAAAAAGGAATCGCCATCAAAACAAAGGAATTGAGCCCTGAAAATATGGCGGGTACTACAAATCCCGGATGCATTTCTAAAACAAATATCATGGCAAGGCTGCCAATGCCAAAGCAGGCAAAAAGTGGAAATCCTGACAGAAGCATGACAATGGTCAGGCCAATCAGAATCAATAAAGTCGTCATATGGCATCTCCCTTAAATAGGCTCCAGGCATTTCGGGTCTGCTTTAATAAATGCAAAAATGTATGAAGCGTCATCAATGATCCTGTCACCAGAAAACATGAATGAACCACAATCAGCGGTACATTTAAAACAATGGAATTCATATTTTTTTCATAGGAATAAAGTGCATAATCATAGGACCATTTAACAAAAACGCACAGGAACAAAAAGCTTACAGTTTTGGATATCATATTGAACAAAGCCAGGCCTTTAGGGCTTTTCACAAATCCTCCCATGCAGATGTGGCTGTCTTCGCGGCTAGTGACAACAGCGCCGATGAATATGGACCAGATCATGATAAACCGCGCGGCCTCTTCCATTGCAGGAGATGACCATTTGAACACAATCCGTGCGACCACCTGGATGAAGACAATGGCAGTCATGGCAATTATCGTCACAATTCTCCCATTGTCTTCAATAAATTTCAGACTATTATACAGATTAGACAGCAATGTTTTCATTTTTCACCTTTTGTAAAAGGCAAACACATTAAAAATTTAATAAGACTAACTGCCACGGGCAGACCTTGTATTTCACCAGAGTTTGCCCACAACAAAACATGAAAGTCCTGATTTGGATTGCAAAGACTTTCATATAAATGTGTTTGCCTGATGCAGTGTCTTTTTATTATTCGGCATGCATACGGATTTTATCCATTGCATCTTTTCCAATGATTTTTTCAAATTTATCCCAACTTTTTACGCCATATTTCTTCCATTCCGCTCGTTGCTCATCAGACAGCCGGATGACCTGGATACCGTATTTTTGCATTTTATCGAAATATTCATTCTCCACTTTTTCTGCCTGGCTGTTCCCCCAGGCAAGTGCTTCCGTAGCCGCATCCTGAATAGCTTTCTGTATGGAGGCGGGTTGTTTGTCCCATAATTCCTTATTCATCATCAGTACAACCGGTTCGAAAAGCAGGTTTACATCTGTATAAAATTTGGTGACATCTCTCAGGTGCTCATAGGTGACCAGAGGGGCATTGTCCTGTGCATGGACAACGCCTGTTTGAAGTGATGTGAAAAGTTCTGAAAATGCGATATCAACTGTCTGTGCTCCCATTTCCTGAAAAAACAGTCTGTCCGCCGGATTCCAGGTGCGGACCTTGATACCGTATTTTTTAATATCAGAAGGTAAAACAACCGGCCCTTTTGTGCAGGCAAATCCATCCAGACCCATAAAAAATACACCCAGAGGCTGAATCCCAAGTTCATGAAATATAGGTTTTATCAGGTTAAACATCCATCCATCCTTGCTCCACACCTTGCGGCCCTGCTCCCAGTTTTCAGCCAGAAAAACGGTATATCCTGCCTGGAGCCTTTTATCGAATTCAGGGCTCAATGGTAATAAGCCGCTTTCCTGAACACCCCTGACCACATTGTCAAACATATCCCTGTAGGGCCCCAGCTGCTCAGAGGGAAAAGCATCAATAATTATTTTCCCGTTAGTCTTTTCTTTTACAAGAGCCACCCATTTTTCAAGGGTTTGATGGTCAAGTGTACCCGGATTAGCCACACCTCCTGCTTTCCAGTTTCTGGCAGAGCCGTTTGTTGGCAAAGAAAGGATAAATACAAACGTTAAAAATACGGCAATGAAAATTGATCTTTTTGAGCTCATACGATACCTCCTGTTAAAAGTTTTAATTATATTAAATCCGGTCATTATCCGGACATACTGACTGTTTATCCGCCGGGCACTTAAAGCACGCCTTCATTTTTTCAAATAAGAATAGTACTATTATTCTTAGTAAGAATGGTATTACCATCCTCATATTCTAATGTCAAGCCTTGATTATTTTTCAGAGAAATCAAAATAATTGGTAACCGCGTTGGAACTTATCAGGCAATATGTTAGAAAGGCTTGACAGGATGTTTCTCTAAATAATAAATTGCTCATATGTACGATCAATTTATTATTTGTCAGATTTATGCAGAGATAAAGAAGGGTCGAAAAAGGTGGTAAGGGTATTCTGGCGTTCACCATGGAGGAGCACCGGGCTTTACTCTATATCGCCTGTTAAAAAAAATGGAGGTCAAAATGGAATTGAAAACCATAAGCATTGAAAATCCGGAGGAGTTAAATTTTATCCTCGGACATTCTCATTTTATTAAAACCGTTGAAGATATTCACGAGGCCATTACCTGTACCGTGCCTGATGCAAAGTTCGGCCTTGCATTCTGCGAGGCTTCAATGGAGTGTCTTGTAAGATACAGCGGTACAAATGAAGAACTGATAGAACTTGCAAAAAAGAATGCATTTGAGCTTTCAGCAGGCCACACCTTTATTATTTTTATGAAGGATATGTTTCCCATCAATATTTTAAATACCATAAAAAATGTACCGGAAGTTGCCAGGATCCACTGTGCAACAGCGAATCCCGTCCAGGTTATCGTGGCCCAGACAGAACTGGGCAGGGGAATCCTCGGGGTTATTGACGGGTTTTCATCAAAGGGTATTGAAACCGGGGATGATATTGAAAAAAGAAAAGGCTTTTTAAGGATGATCGGGTATAAACTATAGCCTTAATTTTTTATTCCCATTTGCTCTTTAGTCACCGTCCAGCATTCTGCCTGCGCTCCCTAAGACAGAGCCTTCTCCTTTGCTGCTGCCACCTGCTGAAAATTATAGTTTTTTTTAGGATTATGCATCTGCGTCCAGAATAAGGCCGCATCCGCTTTTAATACGCTGCACCAGGTTTTCAAGCTCTGCATGGGAGATGTCATGTTTGAAAACCCGGCTGGTTCTTCCTGAGTCATCAATGGTGACTATATCAATAAAAATATCATCATCCTCCTGGTATATGCAAAGCCTGAATGGTGAATCATTTTTTTCAAGTTCCTTATGGGTTTCACTTATAATTTTTGTTAATTCATCAAAATGTTTTTTCGCTTTCTCGTTATGCTTTTTTTTCTTTTTCTTTTTTTTGTCATAGGGTGTGATGCCCGGTTTTTCCGGGAGAACGCGGCCTGCCTGGGATATTTTGGATATATCTTCCATCGCATTATCCTGTTATTTTAACCCATTATTATCACAATCCTGAAAAATGACACTATATAATTTAATTATCGTTTCTTTAGATAGGAACCTTTAACATACTTAATGTTTGAAGCAAATCGGATCTGGTAAGCCATATGATCAGGATCAGCCGGCATTTTCCATATTTAATAAAACATCATCAAATACCCGGATGAACATTTCTGCATCATCTCTGGTTATAACCATGGGGGGTTTGATTTTAATTACATTGTTAAAAGGTCCGTCCGTACCCAGCAGAATGCCCCTGTTTTTAAGGCGGTTGACAGTTTCAGCAGCTTTCCTTTCTGCTGGTGCCAGGGTATTCCTGTCTTTTACAAGCTCAATACCTATAAAAAGGCCAATGCCCCTGACATCCCCTATAATTTCATGTTTGTCCTTAAGGTCAGTAAGGCCTTCAAGTATTATTGCACCGGTTTTTTCTGCATTTTTCTGCAGGCCGTCTTCTTTGATAACATCCAGAACCGCTATGCCGATGGCACAGGATACCGGGTTCCCGCCAAAGGTTGCAAAAAATTCCATGCCATTGGCAAAAGACCTTGCAATCTCTTTTCTTGTTACCACGGCTGACATGGGGTGACCGTTTCCAATGGGTTTTCCCATTACAACAATATCCGGGATCACATCCTGGAGTTCAAAGGCCCAGAAATGTGAGCCAACCCTGCCAAATCCTGTCTGGACTTCATCTGTAATGCAAAGGCCGCCTGCATTCCGGACATGTTTAAAAACGGTCTTAAAATATTGCCGGGGCGGGATCACCTGCCCGCCGCATGACAGAAGGGATTCTGTAATAAAACAGGCAATGGGTCCCCTTATGGTTTCAATGATTTTTTTTACTTCATTGCCATAGGCTTTTCCCGCATCTTTTCCCTGTCCCTTGAATCTTCCCCTGTATCCGTCAGGTACAGGTAAAATGTGAACCCACGGTTCAGGTTTGCCCTTGCCCCCTTTTCCCATAAATTTGTAGGGACTTATATCAATCATTGTGTTTGTATGCCCATGGTAGGCATTATTAACAACAATCATTTCCTTTTGTCCTGTATAGGTTCTTGCAATCCTCAGGGCCAGATCATTGGCTTCGCTTCCCGAGTTGACAAAAAAGCAGGTATCAAGTCCATCTGGCAAGGTGTCACAAAGCCTTTGTGCGTAATCTGTCAGACCATCGTACAAATAGCGGGTATTGGTGTTGAGCCGGGCCATTTGTTTTTTCCCTGCTTTAACCACTTTTGGATGGCAATGACCCACATGGCAGACATTATTGTAAAGATCAAGAAAAGGCCTGCCGTTGTAGTCGTATAGGTATTGGCCTTTGCCGTATATAAACTTTAAGGGTTGATCATAGGAAGGTGATACAGAAGGCGCAATAAGTCTCTGCCGGTTTTTTAAAAGCTCGGTAACGGATGCACCCCGGTCTTCGAAAGGTTCAAGGTTTGTCCTGCCGGCAAGGATAATGGCTGCCTGGGCAGGCCCTGTTGTCGAGAAGGCTTCTAATTTCTGCCAGGCCCTTTTTTCTGAAACAAACCACCCTTCCCGGTCCGGGTCGATTTTTTTTCTTTGAGCTGAAATAATGACCGAAACAGCAAGCCTTGCGCACATTAAAGGGAAAATTATTTTTACTTCATCCATGGATAAAGGGCGGATCTTGTGATAGGCACCAATGATTATTGCTGCCGCATTAAGGGGGTCGTCTTCATCAAGGGTATGGTATGCAAGGGCAATGGCAAGGTCACAGATTGTGGGGTTTATCAGGCAGTCTCCGAAATCCAGAATTCCTGCGATTTTTTTGTCCCTTACAAGGACATTGTCATCGTTGATGTCCCCGTGGATAAGGGATTGGGGCAAGGTTGCGAATAACGGCATTGCAATGGCGGCATAAATATGAAAAACCCATTCAAGGATCTGGCGTTTTCCCGGATCGTTAATGATGGGAACCTGTGACCTGTGCTGGTCTGCCCTTGCAAGATCCCAATGATGGGTTCTTTTGGCATCCGGGTGAACAACAAAAGACAGGGCCGTATCCATTTCTGCAATAATCTTTCCAAGATTTTCAAGTTGTTCTTTGGATGCAGGAAGTGATTCGCGCCATGGTTCTCCTTCAACAAATTCTAAAAGCCGGCCGCGGATTTCTTTTCTGTCTTTTGTCATAAGGACCGCCTGTATGCCGTTGGCCCGTGTTGGGATTACCCTTGGAAAACGGATTTCAAGCCCTGCATCAATGAGACGTTCCACTGCAAGATGTTCAATCTCTATCATTCCGGCACTTGTATTATCATCTGCAAGTTTTAATACAAAAAGGGAATTGTCTTCTTTTTTAATTAAATAATTTTCATTTTCGCCGGAAAGCCTTGAAATTTTACTGGAAAAATCATATTCAATTTTCATCAGCTTTGAAATGATTTCATTTGAACAGCATGATTTTTTCCCTGCCATGAAGCATTGTCCTTTTTATTTGCGGGATATAAAGTTCAGGTAAAAAGCCAAGCCTGCCATGCTTCCTGCAACGTCTGCAAGAAAATCGTATACAGAAGCACATCTTGACAGAACAAAGGCCTGGTGTATCTCATCTGACAATCCATAAAGCGAGGCAAAAAGAACGGCTGCGATTTTTATTTTTAAAGGTGACCAGAAAGGTTTTTCAGCTATAAGGTCTCTTACACAAAGAATACTTAAAAGGGCGTAGACTCCAAAGTGGAGTACCTTATCGTCATAAGGGAATAATGGCTGTGAAATAATGCCGGGATAAGAAGACTGCCAGAAAATAAAAATGCACAAGGCAATAACCGGCAGCCTGCAGTAAAGGATCTGGGACAGCTTTTTAGAAGATTGCATCTTTAAGCGTTCTTTCTTTAATATTATTTAATACAGGGCCGATGAACTCCTGCATGGAAAGTCCCATTTTGACTTTGCCGTCAAGGGTTCTGACAGAAAGGGTATTGGTCTGTTTTTCTTTGTCCCCGATGGTGATGATCAAAGGGACATAATTTAATTGCGCATCCCTGATTTTCTTTTTCAGGGTTTCATTTTTCCTGTCCACCTCGCATCTGATTTTACAGGTTTCAAGTTCTGCTTTGATTTTTTCGGCATGGACGGCCAAATCCTGGTTGATGGGAAGCAGGATGGCCTGTACAGGGGCCAGCCACAACGGGAACCTGCCTGCAAAATGTTCAACAAGGATGCCGAAAAATCGTTCCAGAGACCCGTAAATCACACGGTGGATCATTATGGGGCGGTGCTTTTCATTATCCCGGCCTTTATAAGTCAGGTCAAACCTTTCAGGCAAAGACATGTCTAACTGGACAGTACCGCATTGCCAGGTCCTTCCCAATGCATCCTTTATGTGGATATCAATTTTCGGGCCGTAAAACGCCCCGTCTCCCTCATTGATAAGGTATTCCCGGCCATATAGTTCCAATGCTGCTTTAAGGCCGTTTGTCGCTTCTTTCCACTGTTCATCGGAACCAATGGATTTTTTTGGCCGGGTGGAAAGTTCCAGGTGAAACTCAAGGCCGAACCTGCTGTAAATCCTTTGGGCCAGTTCCAGAACTCCCAGGACTTCATTGCCGATTTGATCCGGTGTCATGAAAATATGGGCATCATCCTGGTGAAAGGCCCTGACCCTGAAAAGTCCTGAAAGCGCTCCTGAAAGTTCGTGCCTGTGAACAAGGCCCACCTCACCTGCCCTTACGGGAAGATCCCTGTAAGAATAGGCCTTTGTTTTGTAAAGCAGCATGCCGCCGGGGCAGTTCATGGGTTTTATGGCATATTCCTCATCATCAATCACGGATGTATACATGTTTTCCCGGTAATTTTCCCAGTGGCCGCTCTGTTCCCAGAGTTTCCGGTTGAGCATGACAGGGGTTTTGGTTTCCACATATCCGGCAGCTTTATGTTCCTCTCGCCAGTATTCAAGGAGAGCATTCCATACCTCAATTCCCTTTGCGTGGAAAAATGGCATGCCTGCGGCTTCATCGTGAAAAGAGTAGAGATCAAGCCTGGTCCCAAGTTTTCTGTGATCGCGTTTTTTTGCTTCTTCAATCAGGTGGATATACTTGTTGAGAGCCTTTTTTTCAAAAAACGAGATGCCGTAAAGCCTTTGGAGCTGTTTCCTTGTCTGGTCCGCCCGCCAGTAGGCACCGGATATCTTCAAAAGTTTGAATCCTTTTATCATTCCTGTGTGCGGGATGTGGGGGCCGCGGCAAAGATCAATAAATTTGCCGTTCCGGTAAAGGGAAATCTCCAGGGTATCGTCAAGTTCATTGATGATCTCAAGCTTAAAGGGATTGTCCCTGAATATATCCTGGGCCTCCTTTTTTGTAACGACTTTACGTTCAAAAGTATTTTTTTCCTTTATGATTTTTTTCATCTGGGCTTCAATAGCCCCAAGATCATCTTTTGAAACCGGGGCCATGTCGATATCATAATAAAATCCGTCTTCCACAACAGGACCTATGGTCAGTTTTGCATCCTTGTAAATGTTTAATACGGCTTCAGCCATCACATGGGCGGAAGAGTGCCGTAAAATTTTGAGCCCCTCTTCATCTTTTACCGTAATAAAGCTTATGGCAATGTCTTGTTTTATGGGAAGGCTTAAATCCATGAGCCTGCCATTGATTTCCATTGCCACGCAGTTTCTGGCGAATCCTTGGGAAATGCTGTTTGCGACATCCATCCCTGTGGGGATATTTTCAAAACTCTTTATACTATTGTCGGGAAATGTTATGTTGATCATCTTGTTTTCCATTGTGTTTTGTTTTCAGTTAAATATAAAACATGAATTTTAGAAGAAGTAGTAAAAACAATCAAGGGAAAAAATATTGAATTACAAGTTTATAGGATCTGATACAGAACTTAAAAGTGTTTGTGAAAATCTTTTAAAGGAAAAAGTTATTGGTGTGGACCTGGAAGCTGATTCCATGCATTGCTTTAAAGAAAAAATCTGCCTGATACAGGTTGCGTCTGCAAAAGAAGCCTTTTTAATTGATCCGTTTGAAATTAAGGATGCCTCCCCTTTTTTAAATGTGCTTGAAAATAATGATGTAATCAAGGTGTTTCACGGGTCTGATTTTGATATCAGGAGCCTTGACAGGGACTACACAGCAAAGGTGAACAACCTTTTCGATACTGAAATAGCCTCAAGGTTCTTAGGTATTAAAGAACGCGGCCTTGCAGCTCTTTTGAAAAAGAATTTTAATGTGGATGTTGATAAGAAATTCCAGAAGAAGGACTGGGCAAAACGCCCGTTGGAAAGTGATATGATTGAATATTCTGTGGGGGATGTAAAATATCTTGTAAAACTGCATGAAATTATTCATGGGCGGCTTGTAGAAAACGGGCGTTATCACTGGGCTAAAGAAGAGTTTGAACTGCAAGAAAAGGTCAGGTATGAAAATAATCATATGTCACCTTTGTTCAGAAAATTTAAAGGCGCAGGCAAAATGGACAACAGGAGCCTTGCGGCCCTGGAAAATTTATTGCAGCTCAGGCTTTTGATAGCAAGCAGGAAAGACCAGCCATTGTTCAAGGTTCTGTCAAACTCCTCTTTAATGACCATGGCCATGGAAAAGCCTGTGACAATTGATAAGATGTTGGGGATAAGGGCATTGACCAGAAAACAGGCAGACATGTATGGAAAGCTTTGTGTTAAAGCTATTGTCAAGGCTGTTAACCTTGAGCATAAGGCATTGCCTTCATATCCTAAAATAAAAAGGCCGGGAAAAGATATCCTCGTCCTGAAAAGGATAGAAAACCTGAAAATAATGAGAGAAAAACAAAGCCGGTCAATCGGGATTGAACCGGGATTTTTATTGAATAATGCCCTGATCGGCTCCATTGCTTTTAAAAATCCTGCAACTCCTGAAGATCTCTTGAAAATTGATAATGTGAGGCATTGGCAGGTGGAAGCAATAGGCGAAAATATTATTTTAACCCTTGGCTGTTTAAGATCGTGACGGAGAAATATATGAAAATTGATTTTATAAAAATGCAGGGCCTTGGTAATGATTTTATTATCCTGGATGACAGGGATGGAAAAATAAGATTGCACAAAAGTTATCCAAGGCTTGCCAGAAAGCTTTGTTCAAGACATTTTGGCATAGGCGCAGACGGCATTATCCTTATTATTGAATCCAGAGACTCTGACCATGATATTAAATTCAGGATATATAATTCCGATGGCTCGCAAGCCCAGATGTGCGGCAATGGAATGCGGTGTTTTGCAAAAATTTTGTATGAAAGAAAGATAATTTTTAAAAAAAAGATAAGAGTGGACACAAAGGCTGGAACCGTCATCCCGGAGGTATTTCTTGATGACAATCTGCTTGTCAGAAAAGTCAGGGTGGACATGGGTGAACCTGTCCTCTTTTGCCGGGATATCCCTTTTAAAAGCCAAAATAAAAAGGCCATTAAAGAGTGTTTGACTGTCAAGGGTAAAAAATATCATATCACTGCCGTGTCCATGGGAAACCCCCATGCCGTAATCTTTGTGGATGATGTGGAAAAAGTTGATGTCAAGGAAATCGGCAGGTTGATTGAAAACCATGAAAGGTTTCCGGAAAAGACCAATGTTGAATTTATAGAAGTTGCCGGCAAGGATAAATTAAAGATGAAGGTGTGGGAAAGAGGGGCCGGCGTAACGCTTGCCTGCGGTACGGGTGCCTGTGCAAGCATGGTTGCAGCCTGTCTTACGGGCAGGGTGTCCGAAAAAGCCGTTGTCTGCCTTGACGGAGGAGACCTTGACATCTTCTGGGATAAAGATACAAACCATGTTTTTAAAACCGGTCCTGCGACCCTGGTATTTGAGGGACATGTCAGGATTTGAACCGATTATAACGGATGAGGCAAGGATAATTATGGTGATGGCAAGGGCGATATAATCTTTTTGCGGGAATTTAAGCATTTTGTTCAGGGGAAAGAAAATGACACCGGATGCAAGACCCCAGGTAAATCCAAAAACATGTGCCCACACATCTGTTTGTTCACCCTGGCTTAACATGGCCACAAGCACGGCACCGCCAAATATGGGCATAAGGCTGTTCAAGTGAAAGGGTTTTTCTTTTTGGGTTACCTGGTGGGCGGCAAGAAGGCCGGCAGCTCCCATGATTGCTGTGGATGCGCCAATGGAAAGATGGGCGGTCTGATAAAAATAGGCATTGACAAGATTGCCAAGGGTGCCTGCAACCAACAGCATAAAAGGACCTGTGCCGAACCCTGAAAGGTTGATGAATGGTGCCCCGAAAATGAGCATGCCTGCCATATTCCCCACAAGGTGCCTGGCATCTGAATGCAGGAAAAGTGCTGTGATTGCTCTATAGGTTTCCCCCTGGAGGATAAAAAGGGCGGAAGCGCCGTATTTTTGTATCATATCCTCGTGGATATGGTAATAAAGGCAAAAACCATGGACGAACCAGAAAATTCCCATGATAAAAAAAGCCGGGTATGATTTAAAAGATAACATGGGAATCTCATCAAACTGCTGTTTGAGCCTGAAAAATCTGTTTTCCTTATAATAGGTCTCAACCGCAGAGAAAGCTTTTTTTTTGTCATCATGATTTACCAGGACGTCAAATAAATGGTTTTGCCTCTCAATGCGGGTTTTGATTTTTTGTGAACTTAAGATAAGGATGATTAAATCAGCTTTTTTTGCAGGAAGACCTGTATATAATTTTTTCAAATCTTTGCTCATGGGCCTTGATCTTTTATGACAATGATTTTAATACAATTAAAAAGCAACTTCAATGATTTTAATTGTATATATGAATACCAGGGGAAAATAAACATGCAAATACTAAGGTTTGAGAGTGATGACAATCAAATTTACACGGGTTGTGACTTTGAGAATGGCAGTGCGTCCGTGATCAAGGGAGATATTTACTCTGATTTTGTCAACACAGGCAAGAGAAAACCGGTTAAAAAATTTTTGCCCCCGATTTCACCGTCTGTTATTTTTTGTATTGGGTTGAATTATAAACTTCATGCCAGGGAGACCGGGCTTGAGCTGCCAGAATACCCGGTTGTGTTCATGAAAAATACAGGCGCTGCCACAGGCCACCTGGATGACATCCTGATCCCTTTTTCCTGTGCAAAGATTCCTGAAGTGGATTATGAGGCTGAACTTGCCGTGGTCATAAAAAAGAAGGCAAAGAACGTCCTGCCGGAAAACGCCCTTGATTATATCCTGGGATATACCATGGCCAATGATATTTCTGCCAGAAGATGGCAGATGCATGCGGGCGGCAAACAATGGGTAAAGGGAAAAAGTTTTGATACCTTTTGTCCATTCGGCCCCTGGATTGTTACACCGGATGAGCTTGAAGACCCGGATAATCTTGATATTGAATGCGTATTAAATGGTAATACCATGCAGAAAAGCAATACTGATGATATGATATTTAATGTGGGCAGGATTATTTCATATCTATCCGAGTCTGCCACGCTTGTCCCCGGGACAATAATTTTAACAGGCACGCCGGGCGGGGTTGGATTTACCCGCAAACCGCCTGTTTATCTCACCCCGGGCGATGTGCTTGAAACAAAAATAGAGAAAATCGGCGTGTTGAAAAACAGGGTAAGGCTTGAGAAAGAGTAAACCCCAACATTGGGGTAAATACAAACGCCCGGTATGATTTTATCATTCCGGGCGTTTCAGGATGGGGCAGGGTCTGGTTTTAATTGTTATAGTAGCAACCGTCACCCTGTCCGTGAAAACCCATACGGCCGCCGATGCCTGACCATCTCACCCGGCCTCCTCCAAACCCTTGGCCCATGCTGAGTTCTGGCGCTATCTTTTTTGCATTCAATTGAAAATCTATGTATTTGTCTCTCAACTGCCTTTGCAGGTCTGTTATTTCCCGGGATAGTTTGTTGAGTTTTGCCCTGTCAGGATTGGATGTCTCCATGAGCATTCTCATTTCCTGCTGTTTTTCAAATTTTGCAGCTCGAACCTCATAGGTTTCATCAATGAATGCCTGGCGAAGGGTACTTAGTCCGTCTCTCTGGCTCTGGGACAGGTCATTCCACATGCCTTGCCCCCCGTATCCCTGGTGGCCCCGGTTAAAGCCAGGACCCATCATGCCGCGGCCATTGCCCGGCCCCCAGGCCAATACATTTCCTGCAACAAGTGCTACCATGAGTAGCGAGCTGATGATGATAATTGATTTTTTCATAATAACCTCCGGTTAATAGTTTGTTTTGTTAACTGATCGTTTTGATCATTCCTTGAAACCTGAATAGAGCAAGGGGTGTGCCAGGATAAAAATAAAAGTTTTAATCTATTGAATTTACAATATATATATACGGTAAAGCAATAATAAGGCATTGATATCGGGCCTATGATATTGTATACTTTTTACTCGGTATGGTGTATCCATATGTATATAAAATACCCGGAATCATTGTGGCTGAAAATAAAGGCCCACATAAAACAAAGGTTTTTTCCAAATGGTATTGTTCTTGCTTCTAAATATAGTCTGGGGTGTGATTTTGCATGGAACAATTAAAGTATAATGTGCCTTATAAAAAGAAAACATGAAAAGAAAATTTAAAAAAAAAGTTTTTCCATTAATATCTCCTTTATTGCTTGCCGGTGTTTTGTTGATCCTGCTGCCGATCGTTACACTCATGACCCTTGACAGGTTAGACAGGCAAAAGGAGTTTTTTACCCAGAGACTTATTGAAAAAGGGATATCCTTAATCAGAACATTTGAGGCAGGAACAAGGACAGGCATGTTCACCATGCGATGGGGGGCAAACAGGA
>JAADHV010000007.1 GCA_013151635.1 Deltaproteobacteria bacterium
ACAGCAGAAAAATTGCTTGAAGGTAAGGATGGCGCTGTTGTAGCCCTTGATCCGAATAACGGTGATGTCCTTGTGATGGCAAGTGCTCCGGGTTTCGATCAAAATGATTTTATTGGCGGCATCAGTAGCAAAAAATGGAAAGCTTTGATTTCAGATCCTGGAAAGCCAATGATCAATAAGGCGATTCAAGCGGAATATCCCCCGGCCTCCACATATAAAATTATTACCGCATTTGCAGCGCTTGAAGAAAAATACATTGATGTGAACACCACGGCATATTGTCCGGGATTTTTAAAATACGGTAACAGGATTTATCGTTGCTGGAATAAACACGGGCACGGTGAGTTGAGTGTTATTGACGCTATTGCACAATCCTGTGATGTCTTTTTTTACCAGGCAGGAGATAAGGTAGGTGTGGATACACTGGCACAATATGCAATGGGCAGCGGACTTGGGAAAAAAACAGGCATTATACTTGAAAATGAAAGAAAAGGTCTCATCCCGACTTCAGCCTGGAAAAAGAAACGTTTCAAAGAATCCTGGCAGGGCGGTGAAACTCTTTCCATTGCAATAGGGCAGGGTTACAATCTTGTTACACCATTGCAGATGGCAGTTTTGATTGCCGCTGTTGGAAATGGAGGAACATTGTACAGACCAAGGATAGTTAAAACTATTAAGGACAGCCATGGAAATATTATAAAGAAAATTGAACCGGAAATTAAAGGCGGCCTGCCTGCAAGCAAAGAGACATTGGCCATAGTTAGAAAAGGGCTTTTAAAGGTTGTTCAGGGCGAACGCGGGACAGCAAGAAGAATCAGGCTGAAAAATATTGAGATAGCGGGGAAAACGGGCACAGCCCAGGTTTTCAGTATTAAAAAAACCGAGAAAAAAGAAAAAAAAGATTTGAAATACTTTTTAAAGGACCATGCCTGGTTCATATGCTATGCTCCTGCCAGGAACCCTGTTATTGCAATAGCTGTGATTATTGAGCATGGAGAGCATGGATCAAGCACGGCTGCCCCTATAGCAGGCGCTTTGATAGAGCAATATATAAAAAATTAATCCATAGAAAAAAAGCAATAACGGAGTAGTTATGTTTGACAGGAGACTGATAGAAAATTTCGATTGGGGATTTATTGCAGTGATCTTTTTGATCGCTACAGTCGGCCTTGTTATTTTATACAGTGCCCTAACCGCGGGACATGAAGCAGGTGCGGTTCATATCCTTTTTAAAAAGCAGATAATCTGGATGGGAACAGGATTTATAATCATGATGATCTCGCTTACAATTGATTTCAGAGAGCTGGATAAATTGAATTTATTTATTTATACGCTCTGTGTCGGACTTTTGGTCAGTGTTCTTCTTTTTGGCCGGCTTGGCGGTGGGTCCAGAAGATGGCTTGTGTTGGGATTTGTCAGGATCCAGCCGTCTGAATTAATGAAAATCGCCTTGATTATAAGTCTTTCGTCTGTTTATTCAACCTCGGTATCGCAGACCGGGTTAAACTTCAGAAAATTGATCAAACCGGCTGTCCTTTGTGTGATCCCATTTGTTTTAATAGTGAAGCAGCCGGATCTTGGAACCGGCCTGCTTCTACTTTTAATCGCAGGGTCAATTACCCTGTTTGTCAAATTGGAACGAAAGGTCTTTTTTACCTTGTCAGGTATTTGTCTTTCCGCTGTTCCCTTAGTCTGGTTTGCATTAAAAGATTATCAAAAGTCAAGGATATTGACATTTTTAAACCCGGACCGGGATCCACTTGGTGCAGGATACCACATTATTCAATCAAAGATAGCCATTGGATCCGGAATGTTGACAGGCAAGGGGTTTTTAAAAGGCACCCAGAATGCCCTTTCTTTTTTACCCGAACAGCATACTGATTTTATCGGGTCCGTTCTTGCCGAAGAATGGGGACTTGTCGGATGCAGCATTCTTTTGGTCCTTTATTTTATCCTTTTATTCTGGGGATTAAATATTGCCTATAATTGCAGAAATATGTTCGGCTCTATTTTAGCTTTTGGTATCACTATCATGATTTTCTGGCAGATATTTATCAATATCGGTATGGTCATGGGGCTTATGCCCGTTGTTGGAGTTCCTCTGCCCCTTGTATCCTATGGCGGGTCTTCTGTTATTACAAATATGGTGGGATTTGGAATCCTTTTAAATATAAGCATGAGAAAATATTCAGTTAATTAAATGATGAAACTAAATGATTTCATGAAACCGTATATGAAAATGATAAGATTATTTACTTTTGAAAATTTTTTTAAAAAATGAAAAATTTAGTAAAAAAAGTTGGTTTTTTAAATTTTTTTCAAGGAAAATGACGGATGAAATATTAGTTGCCAACGCCTTAAATATTTTATCTTTCAATGTTGACAAATGGTTACGTGGATGGTACTCAAGTCACGATTTGATTTGGATTTAGGCTGTTTTTGTGTAAAAACAGTTAGGAAGATATAAGTAGTTGATTTTTTTATAATTATTAACTGGCGGAGGGGATTTTATGATAACTGTGATTCCTGATATATCTATGGTATATCAGATGATCAATTTCCTGGTTCTGCTTTTTGTGCTCAATCTGGTTCTTTACAAACCAATCCGTAATGTTCTTCTTGAAAGAAAGGCGAAAATTGAAGGTATGCAAAATGGGGCTCATAAAGCCGCAAGCGACCTTGTTGCCGGAGAAGATGCATATAAAGACGGGTTGAAACAGGCCAGATCTAAAGGTTTGAAAGAAAAAGAAACCTTTATAGAAGAAGCATCCAAAGAAGAAAAGGAAATAATCGACAGGATTAACAAGAAAGCTCAGGCAAACCTTGCTGATATTAAAAAGCAGGTAGTCAATGAGACTGAGCAGGCCCGCAAAGCGCTTGAAAGTGAAGTTGAGGCATATGCCAAAGCTATCGGTTCAAAGATTTTGGGGAGGGCCTGCTGATGAGAAAAGTTGAAATGAATAAAAAACTGCTGCAGATTGTTTTTCTTGTTTCAACACTTGTAGTGGCAACGTGCGCTGTCGTATGGGCATCTTCTGGAGGGGAAGCCCAGGGTGGAGGCCATGAAAATATCTGGAGTATCAACGATACCTGGAAAGTATTGAATTTTGGCATTCTTGTTGTTTTTGGTTTTTTCATTGCAAGAAAGCCGGTTGCCCAGTTCTTCTCATCCCGTGCAAAAAGCATTGAAGATGAGATAAAGGAGCTTGAACTAAAGAAAACAGACGCTGAAAAAAAACTTGCCGAATACCAAGCCAAGTTTAAAAATCTTGATCAGGAATCTAAACAGATCGTTGAAGATTACATTAAACAGGGTGAAGCAGCCAAGACAAGAATTATTGCTGAAGCTGAAGCACAGGCTGAAAAACTTGAGGATATGGCTAAGCGTAATATTGAACAGGAATTCAAGTCTGCAAAAGCCTTACTTCAACAACAAATTGTTGAAAAAGCTATGGAAAAAGCTGAAGAAGTGATTATTGCTTCCATTTCATCTGATGATCAGGACAAACTTGTTGACGATTATTTAAAAAAGGTGGTGGCATAATGAAAAATTTAGCAGTTTCCAGGCGTTATGCTAAAGCATTGATTCTTATTGGTAAGGAAGATGGCCAGGCAGAACAATACAATGATGAGCTCGGCTCGGTTGTAGGGCTCTTTAATACGCAGGAAGATTTTGAAAAGGCATTGATAAATCCTTTATACAACAAAAATGACAGGAAAAAAGTACTGGAAGCGGTTTTAGCTTCTACTGATCTATCAGCCATCATGAAGTCATTTCTGGTTCTTTTGTTTGATAAAGGCAGAATCGGTTTTTTAAGAGAAATTGCTTCATATTATAAAGATCTGGTAGACGAGCTTAAGGGCGTTGTCAAGGCCAGTATCGTTTCAGCAACTGAGTTGTCGCAAGACGCAGTTGAGAAAATCAAAGAAGCCTTGTCAAAAAAGACTGGAAAAAATATTGTGCTGAATGTTGAGCAGGATCCAGGTCTCATTGGTGGTGTTGTTACAAAAATAGGGGATCTTGTTCTGGACGGCAGCGTAAAAACTCAGCTGATTAATATGAGAGAAACATTAAAAAAAGGTGAGAGTGTCTAATGGAAATTAAAGCAGAAGAAATAAGCCAAATAATAAAAGACCAGATCAAAGGGTTTGATGCTAAGGTCGACCTGAGTGAAACAGGTGTTGTTCTTTCAGCGGGTGACGGTATTGCCCGCGTATATGGCCTGGAAAAAGTAAAAGCTATGGAGCTTGTTGAATTTCCCGGCGGGATTTTAGGACTTGCATTGAACCTTGAAGCCGATAATGTCGGCGTTGCGATCCTTGGTGATGATAAACAAATCAAAGAAGGTGACACAGTAAAGCGTACTGACCGTATTGCTTCGGTCCCTGTCGGTGAAGAGCTTTTAGGCCGCGTTGTGACCACAACAGGTGAACCGGTTGACGGCAAAGGCCCTATCAACTCTAAAATTTTCATGAACATGGAATTGGTTGCTCCCGGCGTTATTGCAAGAAAATCAGTCCATGAACCCTGTTATACTGGTGCAAAAGCGGTTGACGGCATGACCCCTGTAGGCCGCGGTCAGCGTGAACTTATCATTGGCGACCGGCAGATTGGTAAAACTGCTGTTGCAGTTGATGCCATCATAGCTCAAAAAGAAAGTGACATGAAATGTATTTATGTTGCCTGTGGCCAGAAAAAATCAACAGTTGCCCAGGTTGTTGCAGCCCTTGAAGAGCATGGCGCAATGGAATACACAACCGTTGTCATTGCATCTGCTTCAGAACCGGCAGCAATGCAGTACCTGGCACCTTATGCCGGGTGTGCAATGGGTGAATATTTCAGGGATAAAGGTGAGCATGCTTTGATTATCTATGATGATCTTTCAAAACAGGCAGCAGCCTACCGCCAGGTATCTCTGCTTCTCAGACGTCCTCCGGGACGGGAAGCATTCCCCGGTGATATTTTTTATAACCATTCAAGGCTTCTTGAAAGATCTGCAAAATTAAGTGATGCAGAAGGTGCAGGCTCTTTGACCGCGCTTCCGATTATTGAAACCCAGGAAGGTGACGTGTCTGCATTTATCCCGACAAATGTTATTTCCATTACAGACGGCCAGATTTTTCTTGATAAAGACCTTTTCTTTGCAGGCATCCGCCCTGCTATTGATGTTGGTTTGTCAGTATCAAGGGTTGGCGGCGCAGCCCAGGTGAAAGCCATGAAACAGGTTGCAGGTACTCTCCGCCTTGATCTTGCCCAGTTCCGTGAGTTGGAAGCATTTGCAGCATTTGGATCTGACCTTGATGAAGCAACCCAGAAACAGCTCACCCGTGGTGAGAGACTGGTTGAACTTTTGAAACAACCCCAGTTCAAACCGCTTCCAATGGAAAAAATGGTAACAGCCCTTTATGCAGGTACCAAAGGATATATTGATAAATATCCAAGGGATGCTGTTGCTAAATATGAAGAAGGCCTTTATCCGTTTGTTGAGAATCGTTTTCCTGAAATTTTTTCCGGTTTAAAAGAAAAACAGGAGATTACAGATGAAATCGAAGGCAAGCTGAAACAATGCCTTGAAGCCTATGACGAAGAATTCAAGGATGCTGTATAGTAATTTTGGAATTTTTTGTAAAATCATTCACTAATAATAGGCTTGAAAGGTAGATCGTATGGCAACTTTAAAAGAAGTACAATCAAAGATAGTCAGCGTAAAAAAGACTAGACAGATTACCTCTGCCATGAAAATGGTTGCCACTTCACGATTACGAGGAGCCCAGAACAGTATGGAGGCGTTTAAGCCCTATGCCGGCAAATTTGCTGAGGTTCTGGGAAGTATCGCCGGAAAATCCGGTGAGGATGCAAGTCCTCTGCTTGTTCCCCGTGACGAGGTTAAAAAGGTGGCGCTAATCCTCTGTACATCTGACAGAGGACTTTGTGGTGGCTTTAATGTGCATTTAATAACAAAAGCTGAAAAATTAATTAAATCAGAGCTTGAAGGTAAAGATGTCTCCTTTGTCTGTTTCGGTAAAAAAGGAAGAGATTGGGCCAGAAAACAACCCCAGCCCGTTGAAGATGAGTTTATCGGCGTTGTGGGCGGAAATGTCGAGTTCAGCTTAGCATCCTCTTCCGGCCAGAAATTGATAGACAATTTCCTTGAAGGAGCTGTTGATGAAGTATATCTGATTTATTCTGAATTTGTAACTATGGCAAGACAGAAGGCAACAATCAAGCAAATACTTCCTATCCCTTCTTTGGAAGACGTGGCAGAGGAAAAAGAAAAGGACAAAGACGCAGAATTTCTTCCGGAACATATCTGCGAACCTTCTTCTGATGCTTTGCTTGGTGAAATGCTGCCGAAGAATGTTTTCATTCAGATATATGATGCACTGCTCCAGACTTCAACCAGTGAACATGCAGCCCGTATGAGGGCCATGGAAAATGCAACAAAAGCATGTGATGATATGGTTGATGAGCTTCAGACAATATTCAATAAAACAAGGCAGGCTGCCATTACGGCTGACCTCATGGATATTGTGGGTGGTGCAGAAGCACTTAAGGGATAAATTTAAGATATACTTAATATAAAAACAGCTTTTAAGGAGAAAAAAATGGCTGAAAATATAGGAAAAATAGCACAGGTACTCGGTGCTGTTATTGACGTTGAGTTTGAACCGGGAAACCTTCCTCCGGTCCTGACAGCTTTGACTATAACAAATCCAACAATAGGCGATATGGAAGATAACCTTGTAATCGAAGTGGCACAGCACCTGGGTGACAATGTTGTAAGATGTATTGGCATGGACGTAACCGACGGTCTCCAGAGAGGAATGTCTGTAAAAGATACGGGCGCTCCCATAATGATGCCTGTTGGTAAAGCCTCCCTAGGAAGAGTCCTTAACGTAGTAGGAAGACCTGTTGATGGTTTGGGTGACATCTCTAAAGATAAAATGCTTCCCATTCACAGGCATGCACCGGAGTTTACGGAACAGGATACAAGTGTAAGGGTTCTTGAAACCGGAGTTAAGGTGATCGACCTTCTTGTACCATTCCCCCGTGGCGGTAAAATGGGTATGTTTGGTGGTGCGGGTGTAGGCAAGACCGTTATCATGATGGAAATGGTTAATAATATTGCAATGCAGCACGGCGGTATTTCCGTATTCGGCGGTGTAGGAGAAAGAACCCGTGAAGGAAATGACCTTTACCATGAAATGAAAGATTCCGGCGTTCTTCCAAAATGTGCGCTTGTTTATGGCCAGATGACGGAACCTCCGGGAGCAAGGGCAAGGGTTGCACTTTCCGCATTGACCTGTGCTGAGTATTTCCGTGATGAAGAAGGACAGGATGTACTCCTTTTTATTGATAATATCTTCCGTTTTACCCAGGCCGGTGCCGAGGTTTCAGCAACGCTTGGTCGTATGCCGTCTGCAGTTGGTTACCAGCCGACACTTGCGGTTGACATGGGTGAACTCCAGGAACGTATTACATCAACTGATAAAGGTTCAATTACAGCAGTTCAATGTGTTTACGTGCCTGCTGATGACTTGACTGACCCTGCCCCGGCCACCACATTTGGCCATCTTGATGGAACTGTTGTTCTTTCCCGTCAGATTGCAGAGCTGGGTATTTATCCTGCTGTGGATCCTTTGGACTCCACATCCAGAATTCTTGATGCAGCATATATCGGTGAAGAACACTATCAAGTTGCCCGTATTGTTCAGCAGACACTTCAAAAATACAAAGAGCTTCAGGATATTATTGCAATTCTCGGTATGGATGAGCTTTCCGATGAGGATAAGGTGACAGTGCAAAGGGCAAGAAAATTGCAAAAATTCCTGTCACAGCCTTTCCATGTAGCAGAGACATTTACAGGCATGCCCGGAAAATTTGTCAAGGTTGAAGACACTGTAAGATCATTTAAGGAAATTATTGATGGTAAACATGACGATCTTCCGGAAAATGCTTTTTATATGGTAGGTTCTATTGAAGAAGCCATTGAAAAGGCAAAAGCATAAATAAACATTTGGAGGGACATCATGGCCGAGAAATTAATTCTTGAAGTGGTCACCCCGGAAAGAGCAGTTGTCAGCGAAGAAGTCCAAATTGTTATGGCTCCCGGTTCCGAGGGTGAATTCGGTGTGCTTAAAGGACATACAACATTCCTGGCATCTTTGAAATCTGGAATTCTCAGGTTTGAAACTGCTTCTGGAACCCAGAAAAACTTTCAAATAGAAGGTGGATTTGCAGAAGTTTTGCCTGATAAAGTGACTGTGCTTGCGGAATCGGCAGTTGAAGTTTAAGGTAATATTACCAGACCTGAAGAAAGACAGAGTTTGAGCTTGTCCGGTAACGGATGAATCAATTATAAAGGGTATCTCTTTTTGATCTTAAAAAAGAGGTACCCTTTTTTATAAGGATATATAAAATGAATTCATATGATGATTTGGCCGTAATAATCCTTGCAGCAGGTAAGGGGACAAGGATGAAGTCAGATATTGCCAAAGTGCTTCACAAGGTTGCTGGTCAAAGCATGGTGGTTCATGTGGTCGCCTGTGCTTCAAAAATTATCCTGGATAATATTCACGTTGTTATAGGATACCAGGGTCAGAAGGTGAAAGATGAAGTAAATAAATTTTTCAAGGTAGATTTTGCCGTTCAAAAAGAACTTTTAGGGACAGGTGATGCGGTTAAAGCTGCAATTCCGGGGTTAAAGCCAGGTATAAAAGATGTCCTGATTTTATGCGGAGATGTACCGTTAATTAAAGAAAATACACTTATCCGCCTTGTGGACGGGCATCGGGAAAGTCGCTCCAAAGCAAGTGTTCTTGCAACAGATGTAAGAGATCCCAAAGGCTATGGACGTATTATTTCAGATAAAGACAATAATATGATTTGTATTAAAGAAGAAGCCGATGCCAGTGAAAGTGAAAAGAAAATTAAAAAAGTGAATACAGGCATATATTGTTTTGATAAAAAATTTCTTATATCTGCTATCAAAGAAATTAAACCCGATAACAACCAGACAGAATATTATCTGACAGATACCATTGAAATAGCACAAAAAATGCATGAAAAAATTACTGTTATTACCATGAATGAACCAGGGCAGGCAATTGGCGTGAATACGCTTGAAGAGCTTGCCCAGGCTGAATACCTGATCCGGCAGCCCAGCCAATGAATTGCCTTGACTTTATGAAATATTTTGAATTATACTGAACACCAATAAGCTTTGTGAGACTATGAAATTGGGTAATGACCTTATTAAAAAAAAGTTTGATGATATTGATGGAAAAATCGATTTTATGATAGAACTTTGCCACACACTTCGGTTCGAAAACCAAGAGTTATTGTTAAAAATCAAAGCTCTTGAAGCGCAACTTGATATGAAAAACGAATCTGAAGAACAATTTTCTAACCAGGAGGCTTTGGTTCAATCTAAAATTGAAGGGCTTTTGACAAAACTGAATAGTTTTTCAGACAGCCCTCCGCAAGATCAGCCATCAAACCTGTAACCGAAACTATTTCGGAGAAGGGATTTCATTGGATGAAATTGTTGTAATTAATCTTTTTGGAGAGGAGTTTAGGTTTAAGCCTGATAATCAGGTTGAAAATCCGGAACAGGTTGCACAATATTTAAAAGAATATATAAAAGAAGCTGAAGATCTATTTAAAAATAAGACTTCCGGGAAAAATAAAATGGCTATATTGTTGTTGGCAGCTATGAATTTATCAAAGGATTTTCATGAACTTAAGGTACAGCACTCTGAACTTGAAAGAGAAATAAATAATAGGATTTCATCCTTGATAGGAAAAATTGATAAAGGAATTGAATGAGTTAAGAAGTGTTTTATTGTATAAACTTTTACCCCTGCAATGTGCGTGATTGTATGACAGTCTTTGTCCTAACGCATAGTAAAAAGGGAGTCCACACTTGTACTGGTGTGCTAAGTTCCTCCTGGTAAGGAAAGGCCTAAAGGTATTATTGGACAACCCACTTTTGAACCTTTGGTTCAAAGCCTAAACAAGCAACACGGCAGTTTGTGGGGGTAATAGTAATAATTAATTTGTCTTTTAATTCTTGTCCTTCCCTAAATTTTTACCTTATTTCATATTTTTATAAACTTAAATTTTTATATGGGTAAAGTTTTATAAAAATAGGTAATGAAATCAGATAATTACAACATGATTTGTTGATATTAATATAATTTAGGAGAATTTTTTAATGGAATATACGGTTGTACTCTCATCTATTGCTGTTATTTTGTTGGGGTTGGGAGTCGTTGCCTTTTTTGTTTTTAAAAAAAAGCTGACCCAGAAGAAACTGAATATTGAAGAAGAGCAGGCACGTTTAATTAGAGAAACAAAGGCTAAAGCCGCAACTTTGCTGAAGGAAGCAAAACTGGAAGCTAAATCAAGGCTTCTTGAAATGAAGAGTAATTTTGATTCTGAAACTGAAGAAACCCGTTCTGAATTGAAAAAAGAAGAACGAAGGCTGGCTAAAAAAAGTGAGAAACTTGATAACCAGGAGGATCAATTATCAAAAAGAGAACAAAATATACAAAGGAAAGAACATGAGGCTCAGAAAAAGTTCGATTCTGCGGCTAAAAAAGAGAATAGATATAGGGAACTTTTAGAAGAAACCAAAAAGGAACTTGAAAAAGTTTCAGGACTTACACTTGAAGAAGCAAAGGATCTCTTGCTTAAAGCCATGGAAGAAGAAGCCCGTCATGAAGGGGCAAAGCTTATAAAAAAGATCACAAGTGAAGCAAAGGAAAATGCAGATAAAGAGGCTAAAAAGATCATATCAACTTCTATCCAACGATATGCTGGTGATTATGTCGCAGAACGGACTGTTTCAGTTGTTCATCTTCCCGGAGATGAAATGAAAGGAAGAATTATCGGCCGGGAAGGAAGAAATATCAGGGCACTGGAAGCGGCCACAGGAATTGATCTGATTATTGATGATACACCGGAAGCTGTCATTTTATCAGGGTTTAATCCGGTTAGAAGAGAAGTTGCAAGGCTTTCTCTTGAAAAATTGATATCTGATGGCAGAATTCATCCTGCAAGAATTGAAGATGTTGTTAAACGGGCAACGGAAGAAGTGGATATTGTCATTAAGGAAGCAGGGGAACAAGCAGCGTTTGATCTGGGTGTTCACGGCATTGACCCTGAATTGATCAAGGTGCTTGGCAAGCTCAAGTTTCGAACCAGTTATGCGCAGAATGTATTACAGCACTCTGTTGAAGTTGCATTTTTATCAGGTGCAATAGCAGCGGAACTTGGATTGGATATTAAACTGGCAAAGCGCATGGGATTGTTGCATGATATTGGAAAAGCAGTGGACTACGAGGTGGATGGTGCCCATGCAATCATCGGTGCTAAACTTGCCAAGAAATATGGTGAGACTGAAGGCATATTCAATGCCATTGCAGCACACCATGAAGACCAGATGCCGGAATCAGTGTATGATTACATAGTTCAGGCGGCAGATGCATTATCCGGTGCAAGACCCGGAGCAAGAAAAGAAAGCCTGGAGAATTATATTAAAAGACTGGAAGATCTCGAAAATATAGCAAACTCTTTTGACGGGGTTGTCAATACCTATGCTATCCAGGCGGGTCGTGAAATACGCGTCATCACTGAAAGCGAAAAAATTACAGATGAAAGCGCATTGCTTCTTTCAAGAGATATTGCCCGCCAAATTGAAGAAAACCTGACATTCCCGGGCCAAGTTAAAGTTGTTGTGATAAGAGAGACCAGGGCAGTTGAATATACTAAAAAGTAAAACTTGGAGCAAAAGAGCGCATGAGTGTTTTATCTGTACTAAAAGAACGTGGATTTATTGAGGATCTCACACACAAGGAAGAATTAGAAAATTATTTAGCGGCTAATAAGACAACCTGTTATATCGGATTTGACCCTACAGCCTCAAGCCTTCACGTTGGAAGCCTTGTATGTATCATGGCTTTGGCGCATATGCAAAGACACGGACACAGGCCTATTGCACTGGTTGGCGGCGGAACAGGATTAATCGGGGATCCGTCCGGGAAAACAGAACTTCGTAAGATTATTACCCAGGAACAGATTGATGAGAATAAAGAAGGGATTAGAAATCAACTGGCAAGGTTTCTTGATTTCACCGATGGCAAGGCTCTTCTTCTTGATAATGCGCAATGGCTTGCAAAGCTTGAATATATTCCGTTTTTAAGGGATGTTGGAAGATTTTTCAGCGTCAACCGAATGATAAAGGCTGAAAGCTATAAAGCCAGGATGGATTCCGAAGATGGACTGACCTTTATTGAATTTAATTATATGCTGCTCCAGGCCTATGATTTCATGCAGCTTGCCAAATCATATGATTGTTTTTTACAAATGGGGGGTTCTGACCAATGGGGCAATATTGTAGCAGGTATTGACTTGAATCGACGTACATTGGGAAAACAATCCTTTGGAATTACCTTCCCTTTAATCACAACTGCAAGCGGTATAAAAATGGGGAAGACCCACAAGGGTGCCGTATGGCTTGATGCACAAAGATTTTCCCCCTATGAGTATTACCAGTTCTGGATTAATTCTGAGGATGCAGATGTTGTAAGGTTCCTTGCTTTATTTACCTTTCTTTCCATGGAAGAGATTAGCCAGGTAAAGAACCTTAAGGGATCCGATCTGAACAAAGCCAAGGCCATTCTTGCATATGAAGCCTGCAAAATCTGTCATGGCGAAGATGAAGCAATTAAAGCCCTTAAGTCATCCGTTTCCATGTTCGGTGCCATAGATATCCCGGAGGATCTTTTGCCGGGCTCCAGTGTTCCAAGGGGAAATCATTGTGCTGCAAAAGATAATTCAGTACCATCTTCATCTTATAATAAAGATGATATAATTGAAATAATCCCTGTAGTTGACTTGTTTATGAAGGCAGGCCTTTGTAAATCCAAATCAGATGCAAGAAGGCTTGTTAAGCAGGGTGGGGCTTATATGAATGGCAACAGGATAAAGGCTTTTGACCAAATGATCATGGCTTGTGATATCAATGACAATGAAATTCTTTTAAGAGCTGGAAAGAAAAAATACCATAAAATTATTTTAAATTAATTATAAAAACTAATTGACAAAAAGCTGTGGTACATGTATATTATTCTGGTTTTGTCGGTCACGTAAGAAGTGGTCGGAACGTGTAAGTTTGATCTTTGAAAATTGGTCAGTGATAAATTTGTAGAGCGGGTCTAAAACAAGACTATAAAGAGTTTAAGAATAAAAGGATTATAACTGG
>JAADHV010000052.1 GCA_013151635.1 Deltaproteobacteria bacterium
GGCATGAGTCGAGAATTCCCCAGCTTCCCATGGAACTTCCGCGGTCCGGATTTGCCTGTCTTGCCATGAATATCAAGCAGGCCGTGTCCGTACCTGTCATGGCATCCAACAGAATTACCACACCTGACCATGCCGAACAAATTTTAAGAGATGGACAGGCCGACATGGTAAACCTTGGCCGGGTGTTGATTGCCGATCCTTTCTGGCCCCGAAAAGCGAAAATTGGAAAACCTGAAGAGATCAGGCCCTGTGTGGCCTGCTCCCAGGGGTGTACTGATGAAATATTTTCCGGACGGCCGGTTTCCTGTATCGGAAATGTGCGGGCCGGATTTGAAGGAGAAAGGCTGATTGCAAAATGTGGCCGGGCCAAAAATGTCATGGTGGTGGGTGCCGGTGTTGCAGGCCTTGAGGCAGCTGTAACCGCAAAAAAGGCTGGTCATAATGTTGAAATTTACGAAAAGGCCGAAGATATCGGGGGCCAGATCCGGATTGCGGCTGCCCCTCCCCATAAGCAGGAACTGCTGGAATATGTCCGGTACTACAGGGGGTACTACAGGGCCATGCTCAAAAAGCATGCAATTCCGGTTCACTTGAATACTGTGGTTGACCTTGATCTGATCAAGAAAATAAACCCTGATCACCTGATGATTGCCCAGGGCGCCAAACCTCTTGTTCCGCCCATTGAGGGGGCAGATGACCCAAGTGTATTGTCTTCATGGGATGTCTTGAAAGACAGTCCTTTTTTAGGAAAAAATGTTGCCGTGATAGGTGGCGGAGCCGTTGGGCTTGAAACTGCTTTTTTTGTTGCCCGTAAAGGAACGCTCTCTCCTGAGATGCTTCACTTTCTTGTGACCTATGATGCCCTGGAACTGGAGCGGCTCAAACATTACATGTTCAACGGGTCTTCAAAAGTAACGGTATTTGAAATGCTTCCCAGGGCTGGTCAGGATGTGGGGAAATCAACCAAATGGATTTTGATGAACAATCTGAAAAGATATGGGGTTCAAATTAAAACCAGTGCAAAGGTAATTTCCATTAAAGACGGGGGCGTTGAATTTGAAAATGAGGGGGACAAAGTAACCCGGTTGTTTGACAATGTGATCCTGGCATCAGGCTCCACGCCTGTTCAGGATATTGAAAAGCAAATTGAAAGCCAGGGGATCTCTTTTTCCACTATCGGGGACTGTGTAACTCCCGGAAAATTGAATGATGCAATGCATGGAGGGTTTTTAGCAGCTATAGATATATAGTACTTTTATCAAGGGAGGGAGGTTATGGAATTGAAGCAGGAGGCATTTTGGAAAAAATCCTATGACCAGGGCATTGACGATCTGGACCCTGCGCTGTGGGAAAGTACTTTGAATAAAGTGTATCATAAAACGATTGATGAATTTCCTCAAAAAACAGCGCTTGTGTTTATGGGGATTGAGATTTCTTTTGCATCCCTTGAGGAATATTCTAACCGGTTTGCCCATATGCTTTTGTCAAACGGGTTTAAAAAAGGGGATGTGATCGGTATCAGCATGCCCAACATCCCGGAATATGTAATTGCCGCCATGGGCACTTTAAAGGCTGGATGTGTTGTTTCCGGCGTGTCTCCTCTTTTGTCTGCGGATGAAATGGCCTTCCAGTTGAAAAATTCAGATGCCAAAGGGTTTGTTACACTGGATGCCGTATTTGAAAAACATCTGATCCAAATTCATTCAGAGCTTCCTGAGCTAAAAATGGTGGTGGCAGCCAGTGTCGGTGGATTCCTGCCCGGAATCAAACGGTTTTTGGGCAAGCTTCTGGGCAGGATACCCAAAGGTAAAGTGACTCCTTTAAAGGGAAAGATTGTATATAAGTTTCATGATATCATTAAATCTAACTCTTTTTCCACTGCCCGTCCTGATATGGATATTGCTCCAGGCGATACAGCCTATCTGCAATATACCGGTGGAACTACCGGAACTCCCAAGGGTGCAGTGATGACTCATAGGAATGCGCTGGCAGATATAGCCATAGTCTCCTCGTGGCTTCATTTGATAAAGGGAAAAGAAACAGCGCTTTCAGCGTTTCCACTATTTCATATTGCCGGTCTTTTCACAAGCTCAATTTTTCTGTCATACGGAATCACCCAGATCCTGATACCCAATCCAAGAGATACAGACAGGATCTGTGACGAGATGGAAAAGTACAAACCCTTTTTTACAGCCAATGTTCCTTCCCTTTATCATTTGCTTATGGAAAATCCGAAATTCAAACAGATGGATCATTCAAATTTAAAAATTTGTATTACAGCGGCTGCCGCCTATCCTGAAGATTCACAAAGAAAACTTGAGAGCTTTATCGGAAAGGGAAAACTGATTGAGGCCTATGGCATGACGGAAACATCCCCATTGACTGCCATGAACCCTGTAAAGGGTAAAAAGAAACTGGGCTGTATCGGATTGCCGCTGCCCAACACAGATATCAAGCTTGTTGATCCGGATACTCAAGATCAGGTTGCACAAGGAGAGCCCGGTGAAATCTGTATAAAAGGCCCCCAGGTAATGAAAGGGTACTACAAGCTGCCTGACGAATCTAAAAATGTTTATGACTCAGAAGGATATCTTTACACAGGAGATGTGGCCGTCCAGGATGCAGATGGGTATCTGAAAATAGTTGACCGGACCAAAGACATGATAAATGTGAGCGGTTTCAAAGTGTTTTCAAAAAAAATAGAAGATATTTTGACAGGGCATCCAGCCATTGCAGAGATTGCCACCATCGGCATTCCTGATCCTCAAAAACCGGGGTCAGAGATTGTAAAGGCCTACATGACAATTGATGAAGGGTATGAGTTCCATGGAGGTGAAGATGTGTTAAAGGCAAAAATTATAGAGTTTGCAAAGGAAAAGCTTGCAGTCTATGAAGTGCCAAAGGAAATTGAGTTCAGAGATGAACTGCCGTTAACCAGCGTAGGAAAACTTGATAAAAAAGAGCTTCGAAAAGAGATATAAAACAAATGGAAAATCCTGATGATTTGTTTTTCCACCCTCAGGGACTGTATCAAACCCTAAAAATTAAATGATACCGTACTTGGAGGATTCCTGGAAGCGATAAATTTATTACATGGTGGAATAATGGGCAGAAAAAGTATTGAAGATTTAAAGGTTGGTGATATTAGAACGACATATCCCTCAACAATAAGACTAACAGGAAAAGGCAATAAAAGAAGAATTGTTCATATTGACTTTGTCATTGTTTTTGGTATCATGTGACTAATGATGGAATAAAGGTTCAGCCTTGGGAATTTAACACAATCTGAGTTATCACTTATCTCATCCCGTATTTGATGTTTTAATTTATGATTTTAAAAATCCATTAACCAGCAAGTGTTAAGCTCTTCCCGGAATCCTTGATTCATTTCTTATTAATCAACAGAATTGAAAAATGGAGGTCAACCATGAGACAGCTATTTAAAGCAGTGATGATTCTTTTGCTCTTGGGAACTATTTTGCCAGGCATTACCCAAGCACAATCTTTGACATTTGCATGTGAAGACAAGCAGGATTTCCCAACCGTAATAGGGAATACTGATAAAGTATTGGATGAAAAGCCCGGTATGGGAGTGGAAGCAATCAAGTTGCTGGAAAAAAAATTGGATATTGAAATTACAATCAAGCGATTGCCCTGGAAACGGTGTCTCCGTGAATTGGAAAAGGGAAATATTGATGGGCTTTTTACTGCAAGTTATAAAGATAAGAGGAAAAAATATGGCAGATATCCTGAAAAGAATGGAAAAGTTGACCCTTCAAGAAGATTTACATCAGCTTCATATGCCTTTTACAAATTAACGGGATCCAAACTTGATTTCACAGGTAAAAATTATAAAATTTTTACGGGTAAGGTTGGCGGCCCCCTTGGATATTCAATTATTGACGATCTGAAAAAAAAGGGGTTGCAAATGGAAGAAAGCTCAAGCACTGAAATTGATTTTAAAAAATTATTATCCAATCGTCTGCAAGCCGTAGCAGCACTTGAGTTAACAGGTGATTACTATTTGACCATGAATAAAAATTTCTCGAAAAAGATTGTAAAAATGGAACCTCTTATCGTGGAAAAGCCCTATTATTTTATAGTTTCCCATCAATTATATGAAACAAATCATGAGTTGGCGGAGAAAATATTTGATTCAATTGCTGAAATACGGGAAAATCCGGATTTTAAGAAAAAACTTGCTGATTATCTAAAATAATAACCTGGGCCTTGATCATCGTTTCTGCCACTTTTTTAAATAGAGTCATCCAATGCGATTCCCTGATTTGGCGATATTTTCCAGTCACTGGATATCAATTGTGCTTTCTTTTTTTCAGTCCGTCTTATCGATATATCTTCGGTATTAAGCTTATTGGTTTTGGACCCGGTCAGGGCAACGATATCGTTTACGATTTCTTTAAGCTGCATGGCCTGGGCACTCATCTCTTCGGAAGCACTGGCGGATTCTTCAGCTGTGGCCGCATTTTTCTGAACCACATTATCCAATTCACACACGGCATTGGTAATCTGTGAAATCCCTTCAGACTGCTGCTCCGAAGCCAAAGCAATCTCTGCAATCATGGATACGGCCTCCTTTGTTTTTCTCAAGACCTTGCTGAACTCTTCATTGATCGAAGCCAGCAACTCTCCGCCACTGTCAACGTTTTGAATGGTCTGTTCAATGAGGCCGGATGTGGTTTTGGCTGCTTCTGCTGCCCGTATGGCAAGATTTCTTACCTCATCAGCCACCACTGCAAACCCTGCCCCGGCTTCGCCTGCCCGGGCTGCCTCAACTGCAGCATTCAATGCTAAAAGATTGGTCTGGAAGGCAATCTCGTCAATGGTTTTAATGATGTTGGAGGTCTCCTTGCTGGCATTGATAATGTCTTCCATGGATGCTGTAAAATTATCCATGGAAGTATTGGTGGATACTACTGCGGTTTCAACTTCATGCATCAACACGTCGGTTTGTTTTGCATTCTGGGCATTATTATCAGTCATGGATGCAAGCTGGGTTAATGCGGATGAAGTTTCTTCAATGGAGGCTGCCTGGGAGGAGGCACCATCCGCCAGAAGATTACTGGATGATGCAATAGCATAAGATCCTTCGTTGACCTGGTCTGCTCCCGAATCAAGGGTCAGCGTAATTTCATTGAGTGATCTGCTGATGCGAATAATTATCAATGTTGATATTACAATCATAATGAGCCCGATGAAGACGGCAGCCATTTGCGTGACAAGCAATGTCTTAATTTTTGCTTCAGACTGCGTTTGCATCATGGCGACAGCTTTATTCATTGCCTTGAGAAGGGGTATATTGTTGGACAATATCCAAGTAGCAAGTGTATTATCTTTATCTTTTTCTTGAAGGATTATTTCCATATTCCTGGTAAATATCTTCCATTGTTTATTCACTATCAAAAGCTGTGAAAATACAGGTTCCTCTGCCCTGGGACACTGCCTGAACTGAGTTTTGGCAAGGTTCAAATCAAGGGGCGCCTTTCCTCCGTAAGTCAAGGCCTTTAAAGTGATACCAAAAACTTCCATGGTGGCCCGGACCTGGTTGGCAGTTACCTTATCAAAGCTGTTGCTTTGTCTGGATTTTTCAGCAAACATCAAAAATTCTTTGGTCATTTTCTGGGACAGCATCCGCTGACGGCCGGCCAAATTGATGATCAGTCCGTCATCCTTCTGGTTGGATGTGGCATACCAGGTGACAAGAAACATACCCAACACCAGCAAAGCACACATAATAATCGGTCCCATAATTTTTTGTTTCATAGTCATGGTTGGTCTCCTTTTATCATTTATTTTTTACGTTTCATTTTTTTATCCAAGACATTTCGTACGGTATGGATCTGGCCTCCCCTGGAAGATCTTTTCTTGTCGCGAACAGCTTTTGGGCAAGCCATAAATCTGTTTGAACCATCTGTGATCAATATGGTGTCTAAAAATTTTTCTTCCATCAATTACACCCTTGATGATATTCAAAAAATAAGACAAAAATTATCTGAACAAGGTACAATATTAGGTTGGCAGAATAGATTAGCTGCCTTTTTTCTTGAAAAAAGTATCTTTATTTTTATCACATTGACATTTTATTGTCATGAATTTTCTGAAGGTATTTCTGAATGAACAACGAAAAATCCCTGGGGGAAGGTTACATGGCATTATTTTGTTCTATAAACTCTATAGTCAAAGAGCTTTGCCTTCTAATGCAAAAAAACTCGTATCTTGTCTCCATCAGGGCTTTGCATTTTTAAGCCCATTAAACAGAGGATCATAGGATCATCCCGGTAATAATTGATCTGCCTCAAGCGTTTGAAGCCCAGAATGAAGTGGGTGAATATTTTATTTAGCGATTTACTTTAGGGCATCCTCATACATTTGAACAAAATGATTTAATTTTCTGGCTTTGCCAGTCATAAATTTGATTCAGTATGATAACACCTCTTCTCCCTCTTGGGTGATGGTGTAAATTCTTTTTGCTGCACCTGCCTGTTTGGTTTCCCATTCTGACTGCAAAAGATTGTCGTCTTCCATTCAACAATAGGAGGATAACATGAGCAAGATATTTGTCAGAGAACGGCGTAAAATTGAAAAAAGGGAAAAAAACCCCAGACTGCGTATTGTTGGTGTCAATGGGAACGATATTAAACTATATTCAAAGCATATCAGAAAAATGGATGCAGGAAGTTCCAGGTTCTTTCCAAAGATATCCCACGGCATCCAGCCTGATGAGCCTGGCCCCTTTTAAAGCATAGAATAGAAGTGTTTCAATAATTTTTGCAAGAACTGGAAGGTGGATGAGAAATATCCTTAAGATCAAGAATATTAATCCCGGCCAAGCTCGCAATGAGGGCATGAATCAATTTTTTTTATGAAATCCCTGAACTTTTTAAAGGTCTGTTTATTCATGGCATGCTCCATCCGGCATGCTGTGAGGTCAGCGGTTTCTTCATCAACTTCCAGTATCCTCAAGAAAAAATCTTTTAAAAAGATATGACGACGCTTTATTTCCAAAGCTATTTTTTTGCCTTCAGGGGTTAAGGTGACATACCCGTAAGGCTCATAGTTGACAAGCCTGAATCCGGCAAGTTTTTTTAACATTCCTGTGACAGACCCTCTTTTTATGTCCATTTTATCAGCAATATCTTTGGACCTGGCCACGGTTTTTGCTGTCTGCAGTTCAAGAATGGTTTCAAGATAATCTTCGAGGCTTTCTGAGAGATATTCTTTTTTTATCATGTCTTTTCTCCATATGATTTGTCGCCATATGTTTATAATCAATTATTTAGTAAGTCAAATGTTTATTTTATTTGTTAACATTATTTTTTTATTGACAATATAAAAAGTTAGGTTTATAAAACAATTCTCTCATAAAGAAACTTAATAACTTGAGAAAAACAAGGAGGCAAAAGTGAAAATAATTAATTTAAGGCAGATGAATGTGGACCAGACAGGAATCATAAACAGCATAAAAGCCAATGGTGAGCTTGGCCAGAGGATCAGGGACATGGGATTGATAAAGGGAAAAGAAATCAAGGTGCAGGGCAGGGCGCCCCTGAATGACCCGGTCTCTTTAAGAATCATGGGTTTTACATTGATGCTTCGGAATAATGAAGCTGACCATATAGAAGTGGAGGTACAATGAAATGAGTACGGCAATTGTTCTGGCAGGAAACCCGAATTCGGGCAAGACAACTCTTTTTAATGAGCTTACAGGCGGCAGGCAGCATGTTGGCAATTATCCGGGCGTGACAGTTGAAAAGAAACAGGGAACTTATGAAACTGACATTGGCAGGTTCGATATTATCGATCTTCCCGGAACCTATTCTTTGACAGCCTATTCTTTGGAGGAAGTTGTTGCAAGAGATTTTCTGGTGAATGAAAACCCGTCAATGATAGTGAATATCGTTGATGCATCCAACCTTGAAAGAAATCTTTACCTTTCTGTTCAGTTCATGGAAATGGGGATTCCGGTCTGCATTGCCCTTAACATGATGGATGTAGCAAAGAAACGGGGAATTGAAATAGATATCGACAAGCTTTCAAAACTGTTGAAAGTCCCTGTGGTTCCCACCATTGCCAGGAGCGGCAAGGGCAAGAAAGAACTTATGCATGCTGTAGCGGCAAATGCCTTTAAGGATGTTGAACCTCTGAAGGTTTCCTATGGCCTGGATATCGACACGGCTCTTGATGATATGGTGAAACTTATTCAACCGGCAGGGTTTCTCACTGATCACTATAAGCCTAGATGGACGGCATTGAAATATTTTGAGAATGATCAACAGGTCATTGAGGCAGGTAAAAAAGAAAATAAAACCATTGCCTTGAAATTAGAGCGGGTGGTTCAAAAAACGGCAGACCATCTCTCTTCTACTCTTGATGCTCATCCTGAAGGAATTATTGCAGATCATCGGTATGGGTTTGTCAATTCAATCCTGAAACAGGGTGTGATACGGTTTTATCAAGATGAAAACCGGCTTTTGCTCTCAGATAAGATTGATAAAATTGTTACAAATAAATTTTTAGGCCCCCTAATAATGGCTGCCGTATTGATGGGACTTTACAAGTTCACCTTTGCATACAGCGGTGTGCCCGTCACTTTTCTTGAAAACGTTTTTGGGTGGGCCGCAGGTTTTGCACAACAAATGCTGCCGGATGGGATTTTAAAATCCCTAATGATCTCAGGAATCATTAACGGTGTTGGCGGCGTTTTAGGTTTTGTGCCTTTGATCATGTTCATGTTTCTTGGTATTTCTTTTCTTGAGGATACAGGTTATCTTGCCAGGATGTCTTTTATGCTGGATCGGGTATTTAGAATGTTCGGCCTCCATGGAAGTTCTGTCATGGCATTTATTGTTTCAGGCGGTATTGCAGGGGGATGCGCAGTCCCAGGCGTTATGGCCACCCGGACCCTGAAATCTCCAAAAGAGCGCCTGGCGACCCTTTTAACAGTTCCATTTATGAACTGTGGTGCTAAATTACCTGTGTTTGCCCTTCTCGTGGCGGCTTTTTTTGCAGAAAGCAAGGCGTTAGTCATGCTGCTTATTACCATGATTTCCTGGGTTGGTGCGCTCCTGGTGGCATGGGCCTTGCGGTCCACTGTTATAAAAGGGGAATCAACGCCTTTTATAATGGAACTTCCGCCATACAGGCTGCCGACCCTGAAAGGGCTTTTAATTCATACCCTGGAAAGAACATGGCAATATATGAGAAAGGCAGGAACTGTGATTTTAGGTATTTCAATCCTCCTCTGGGCCATGATGACCTTTCCCGGCCTTAATAAAGCCCGGCTGGCAAAATTTGAATATAAAAGGGCAGCCATTACTTCAGGCCTGTCTTTACAGACGTTAAATGATATTAAGACGCTTGAAGAAAAAAGCTTGACAAAAAAGGCGCTTGCCGTCAAAGAAAACCTTTTGCAGGTCGATCTTGACCAGGCCCGGGCAGCACTTAAAAATTCCATTGCAGGCCGTATCGGAACCTCGATTGAAGGCGTTACAAGGTTTGCAGGTTTTAACTGGCAGACAAACATTGCCCTTGTCGGTGGATTTGCAGCAAAAGAGGTTGTTGTGTCCACGCTTGGCACTGCCTATTCACTGGGCGAAGTTGATCCCCAGGAAACGGCATCCCTTTCAAATAAATTGAAAAAGGAGAAAGGGTGGGGGCCTTTAACAGCATTCAGCTTGATTTTATTTACAATTTTTTATTCACCCTGTTTTGTTACCGTAGTCTGCATTGCAAGGGAAACAGGATCGTGGAAGTGGCCTGCATTTTCGGTTATTTTTAATACAATTCTTGCCTTTACAATATCACTTGTTTTTTACCAGGTTGGAAGTATTTTTTTTTAATTTAAAAAAAAGGAAGTTTTCTCATGGATAAGATTATCGTTGGCATTATCATTGCTGGGGCTGTTATTTTTACAATTAAGAGTTTTATCAACACATATAAAGGGAAAAAATCATGTAATTGCAGCGACGGGTGTGCATGCTCATCTGAAAAAAAATGTCCGTCAGATTCAAAAGATATTGAATAAATAATAAGATCTGCAAGGATTGATATCGTTTGTTGTATTATTTCAATCCGGATAAAATCATGGGACTGTACGAATTTTGTTTTTTAAGTTGTCAGAATTTGAAATTTTATTATACTATAAATAATATTTGTCATTGGCAGAACATCAATTTTTCTTCAAAGAGGTGGTTTATGACTGATGAAAACAAGCCGATTACACCGGAAATAGTAGAAGACGATAACGGGAACAAAGAAGGTCAGCTGGTTCAGCAGATTATAAAACCTGAAATTTTATATCTTATTCCAATCACGGGCCGCCCTCATTTGCCGGCCCAGGTTCAACCCCTTATAATCAGCAAGGAAAGATGGGAAGAAACCCTGCAAAAGGCGTCCAAAGATTCTAAAAATCTTCTGGGTATCTCTTATGTAAAGGAAGTTAAGGGAAAATACGTATATAAGCAGGATTTTCCAGAAGTTGGTTGTATTGTCAGGATGTTGAATATAGTTGATGTCCAGGGAAATATCCAGTTTATTGCCCAGGGCCTGGAAAGATTCAGGATCAAGCGGTTCCTTTCGGACAATCCCCCATTTGTGGCCCAGGTGGAGTATTTTGAGAAAACAAAGGAAAATGAAAATGAACTCAAGGCTTATGCTATTGCAATTATAAATGCGATCAAGCAATTGCTTTCATTGAATCCCCTGTATTCAGAAGAAGTAAGACAATACCTGGGAATGTTCAGCCCTGATCAACCGTCTCCTTTAACTGATTTTGCTGCGGGAATTACCACGGCGTCCGGGGACGAGTTGCAGGAAATCCTGGAGTTAGAGTCTATTATAGAGCGGATGGAAAAGGTGATGATGCTGCTTCAAAAAGAGATTGAAATTGCAAAACTTCAAACCAAAATTCAAAAAGACGTCAACACCCAGGTGGATGAAAACAAACGCAAATTTTTCTTAAAAGAACAACTTAAGGCAATCCAGAAGGAACTTGGGTTGCTAAAAGATGATAAAACTTCGGATGTGGATAAATTTAAAGAAAAGTTTGAAAAACTTGACCCTCCAGAACATGTTGTTAAACGATTTGATGAAGAGATTGAAAAATTATCCGTGCTTGAGACAGGATCTTCAGAATACGGGGTGACAAGAAATTACCTGGATTGGATAACATCTTTTCCCTGGGGGGTCTATTCCAAAGACAATATTGATATAAAGCGGGCGGAAAAGATCCTTGACAGGGATCATTCCGGGCTGACAGATGTCAAAGAAAGAATAATAGAATTTTTTGCTGCGGGAATTTATAAAAAAGACATATCAGGCTCCATTATCCTGTTTGTAGGCCCTCCCGGGGTTGGAAAAACTTCCATTGGAAAATCCATTGCAGAGGCTCTTGGAAGAAAGTTCTACAGGTTCAGCCTTGGCGGGATGAGAGATGAAGCCGAGATCAAGGGGCATAGAAGGACCTATGTCGGGGCATTGCCGGGAAGACTGGTCCAGGCCCTTAAGGACACCAGGGTGGCAAATCCGGTGATCATGCTGGATGAGGTGGATAAAATCGGGGCTTCTTACCAGGGTGACCCGGCATCTGCCCTGCTCGAAGTCCTTGACCCCGAGCAGAATGCTGAATTCCTGGACCATTACATGGATCTAAGGATTGATTTATCAAAAGTCTTGTTTATCTGTACTGCCAACCAGCTTGACACTATTCCAAGACCGCTCCTGGACAGGATGGACAGGATAAATCTTTCCGGTTATATTACAGAAGAAAAAGTCCTGATAGCCAGAAAACATCTCTGGCCAAGGCTTTTAAGGCGAAACCGGCTTACCTCCAAAGTGATCACCATTACAGATCCCACGATCCGCTGTCTTATTGAAGGTTTTGCAAGGGAGGCAGGGGTCAGAAATCTTGAAAAGCTTTTAAACAAGATCATTAGAAAAAGCATTGTGACCATATTAAAAGAAAAGAAAGACAAAATCAGGATTAATATTAAATCCCTGGAAGACTTGCTGGGCCCGCCGGTTTTCAAATATGAAAAACAGATGGCAGGAATAGGTGTGGTAACAGGGCTTGCCTGGACCCGGCTTGGCGGAGCAACCCTTCCCATTGAGGCTGTCAGGGTCCATGAGAAAAATCCTGGATTTAAACTGACAGGAAAGCTGGGGGATGTCATGCAGGAGTCTGCTGCCATTGCCTACAGCCATGTCAGGGCTAATCTTGCATCATTTAAAATTGATAAAAAATATTTTGACAATGCATTTATCCACATTCATGTACCAGAAGGGGCAACGCCAAAGGACGGGCCAAGTGCCGGGATTACCATAGCAACAGCCCTTGTTTCCCTTGCCACGGGAAAATTATTAAGGCAGGGCCTTGCCATGACGGGGGAAATAACCTTGACAGGCAAAGTGCTTCCTGTGGGCGGCATTAAGGAAAAAATCATTGCAGCACGAAGATCCGGTGTCCGCGATATCATTTTGCCCGAAGGATGTGTGCCTGATTTTAAAAAATTGCCCGGCCATATTAAAGAAGGTATAACCTTTTATTTTGCAAAAAAATACACAGATGTGTTTAAAGCTGCATTTTTTTGATCCTTCCTTCCTTCCTGCAACAGGACTCTTCGACGTCCGCAGAAGTCTTAGCCAGCAGTTCAACAAGATCTGCTGCAACTTGTTTGACAATACTGCAACATTTTTCCGGCTGCATTTCTTCTCCAAACCGTTCCCGAAGTGTTGCACAGTGTGAAGTTCCAAAATGGTCCAGAAATGTTTGCCGGATGGTTGCAGCAAGCGTTGCCGGAACATCCCATCCTTTACCAGGCTCGCATCGGCCATAAAAATGTCCGATGACAATCAGACTCCCGGAAATTGCACCGCAGGCTTCATCAAATGTCCGTCCGAACCCTCCTCCAAAAGCGGTGGCATGGGCGACAGCTGAAGAAGAATCTTCACCCAATTCCTCTAACACTGCCGCGGCAACTGCTTCAGCACAATGGAATCCATTTTCAAAATAATACCCTGCTTTTTCTTCAATCATTTTTTATTTTTTCCTGTACTTGTTCGTATCTGTAAGATCGATTATAATAAAAAATCAATCGTGTCCAACGATTTATTTCGATGCAATCCATCGGATCAAACGATAAAGGAGTTGAAATGGAATTTCGTCAACTTAAAACATTCAGGGTGGTTGCTGATAATTTAAGTTTCACAAAAGCGGCTGAGCAAATTTTCATGGCACAATCGTCTGTCTCCGCTCAGATCAAAAAGCTTGAAGATGAACTTGAAATTAAATTATTTGACCGGATTGGAAGACGGGTGCTCTTAACAGCCGCCGGCTGCAAACTCTATGAATACGCCCGCCGGATGGAAGAGATGTCACTTGAGATTCATTCAGAAATATCTGACAGCCGATATTCACGAGGCAATCTTACCATCCGGGTTCCTGAAACCCTTGCATTTGTTTACATGCCCCAGATTGTAGACCGTTTCCACGAAACTTGTTCTGGCAGCAAGCCCAGCACATCCATTATCGCAATGTAAAAATATCACGTTAGCGGATCTGGATGGAAAAACTGTTCTGCTGCCTAAAACCGACTGAAGTTACCGCCGGGCTTTTGAGCGGTCGCTCGAAAAATTAAATATTACTCCCATGATACTGGAGTTTTCCAGTAT
>JAADHV010000038.1 GCA_013151635.1 Deltaproteobacteria bacterium
ATTCTGCATTTGACAGAAGAGATTTCAGAGGGTGCAGCAGGTTTTGATCATCTTTTAGCCATTGATTCTCTGATTAAAGAATATTTTTATAAAAAAACTGCCTTGCAGAACCAGGAGACCGGCAAGACACTGAAAGGGATTCTGGATGAGCACAGGGAAGTTTTTCAAAGCCATATTGAATCAAAGAACTGCCCTTCCCACGATTGTGGGAAACTGGCCCCGTCACCCTGCCAGATGGCATGCCCGGCCGGGATTGATATCCCGACTTACCTGAGCCTGATCGCTGAAGGTAAAGATGCCCGGGCAATTGAAGTGATCCGGCGCGACAATCCATTACCGTGGGTTTGCGGACTGATCTGCACAAGACCCTGTGAAATGATGTGCGTCCGTGCCAGGATTGACGCGCCGGTATCCATCAAATTTTTAAAGGCGTTTGCAGCAGAAAGGGCAATGTCGGACAGAGCCTATAAAAATCCTGAAAAAAAGGAGTTTAACGGGAAGAAAGTCTGTGTTGTCGGTGCTGGACCCGGGGGGCTTTCTGCTGCATACTATCTTGCCCTGATGGGATACAAAGTAAAGGTGATTGAAGCCCTGCCCGTTCCGGGCGGGATGCTCATGGTGGGAATTCCCCGATACCGCCTGCCAAGGGAAGTCATTGACAGGGAAGTTGCCATGATTGAAGAACTTGGGGTTAAGTTTTTTTATAACACCCGGTTTGGAAAGGATATCACTTTTGACGAGTTGAAGAACAAAGGGGTTGATGCTTTTTTTATTGCCATTGGGGCCCATAAATCATGGAACCTGGGCCTTAAAGGGGAAAAAGAATTCCCAAAGGTGTTTGATGCAGTAAAATTTTTAAAGGATGTGGCACTTGGGGACCACCATACACCCGGGGACTATGTGGTGGTGATCGGCGGGGGAAATGTTGCCATTGATGCCGCAAGAACCAGTTTAAGGCTGGGGGCAAAAAAAGTAACCATAGCTTACAGGCGGTCCCGGACCCAGATGCCGGCAGGTATAGAAGAAGTTGAGCAGGCAGAGGAAGAAGGCATTGAATTTGCTTTTTTAACCATTCCCAAAGAAATTGCCGGTGAAAACAAGGTCATTACCGGGCTTGACTGCATTAAAGCCGAATTGATCAAGAAAAAAGGCTCTGACAGGCTGGCACCTGTTCCCATACTGGGGAAAGATTTCAATATTAAGGCAGATGCCGTTATCAGGGCCATTGGTCAATATGTGGACGATGAAGGCATGGAGGCCCTGGATAAAATAAAGTGGACAAGAAGGGGGACAATAGAAGTGAACCATGCCAGCATGGAAACTGCCATGCCGGGTGTATTTGCAGCAGGTGATGCCGTATCCGGTCCTGCAACTGTGATCGAGGCCATTGGCGGAGGGAAAAGAGCGGCAGAGGCCATAGACCGGTATTTGAACCATATCCCCCAGCCCAGGATGCCCAAGATTCCTGTCCGGTTTAATATTGAACCTCCCATTGAAATGTCGGCCAGCCGGAAAATGACACTTAAGCGCCCTGAAATGCCCATGCTGAATGTGGATCGCCGAAGGACCATGTTTCAACAGGCAGAACTAGGATATGACGAGGCAAATGTCAGAAAGGAAGCAGGCAGGTGTCTGAGGTGTGATATCTGCCGCAGGTGCGCAAAATGTGTGGAAATCTGCCGTGACAAAATGGGAATTGGTGCTTTGCAGTTCGGGTACATGGATTTTGATGATCCATCCAAAACTGATTTCAGGACAACCAGTGAAAAATGTATTACCTGCGGGGCGTGTGCAGCCAATTGTGAAAATAACGCCATTGTTATTGAAGAAGACAAGGGGCAGCGGATGCTCAAGCTTTGCGGCACTGTTTTAAACAAACAGGATATTCAATATTGTGAAGAATGCCACGCCATCCTGCCGTCTGTAGAATATATGCAGTTTATCGCCCGGAAAACGGGAAGTGCGGCAAAGATCGCGGACAACAGGCTTTTATGCAATAACTGCCAGCGAAAATTAAGCGCAAGGGCAAATGTTGCGACACGGCCGGTTACCCCTGTTAAATAAAAGGAAGCTATCATGCAATTCCAGAAAGGAAATAAAATCGAGGTATGCACAAAGTCAGAGGATGAAGCCTGGGAGTCCTATATGGATGACTTTATCGGTCTTCGCGGATTTGTAACAGACCCGGACAACACGATCAATGACCCGGATGCATTAATTGAGGTCAGCCTTCAAGGCAAAGGCACCCACAGGCTGCCCCAGGATTGTTTGAGATTGATTGTTTAAGCATCACAAAGAAACTCTAAAGAAATGGAGATATCATGAAGATAAAAATCCGTCATCTTCCTGTGGTTTCAAATGGACGGATCAAAGGAATGCAGCCCATGATTAATATCACCATTGATGATAAAAAAATTGCAGCAAAAGAAAACCAGACCATTCTCCAGGTGGCTAAGGAAAACAAGATTAAGATTCCCCATTTATGTTTCCATCCTGCTTTAAAACCATCGGGTTCATGCAAGCTTTGCGGCGTTGAAGTGGCATCCCCTGCAGGCAGGCAGGTGGTTATGCTGTCCTGCATTATCAAGGTCAAAGAAGGCCTTGCTGTGAAAACCTGTTCCGAACATGTAAAGGCTAACCGGGAAAAAGCATTTAACAAGCTTTTGCAGATGGCCCCTGATTCCGCCAGGATCAGGAATCTTGCAAAGGAATATAATGTTGACATAATCCCGCTGCCTGACGGCTGTATAAGATGCCGCCTGTGTATCCGTGTGTGCAGTGAAATCGTAAAAGCCAAAGCCCTGAAAATGGAGAAAACAGAAAATGGCAGCCGGGTTGTACCCCGGGCAGGCAACTGCATCGGATGCGGAACCTGTGCCAATCTATGCCCCACCAATATCATTAAGGTCCGGGATCTTGATAATGTCAGGACGGTTTCCATAAAAAAAGAGCTCATCGGGCAATTGCCCCTGGAAAGGTGCGAGGGATGCGGAAGGATGTATGCGACTGCAAATTTTCTCCGGCATGTGGAAAAAACAACCTTTGCCCACCCGGACACAAAGGAACATCATCACCTTTGCCCGTCCTGCATAAAGCTTATGTCCAACAGGGCCGTAACCGAAAGGGAAAGGATAAAAAAATGACCATTGCGAGTTTGAAATCTATTTTCATTGGTGTGGGCGGATCATTGGTCCTTGCTGTTTTCTGTTCAACATTTATTGCTGTTGATAAAATTTTATTCATCCTGCCTGTGTTTATTGGATTCAACGGCGCAATGACAGGATACCGCCTGGTGGAAACACTGAAAAACAGGATAATGAACCTGTTTGTTTTTTCATTTGTGCTGGGAATCGGCGGTGGGGCAATAACCTTTATTGCTGTAAATTTAGCAGGATCATTTATGAGGACTGATTTTTCACTTAATATTTTTGATTTGTTTATCTATATGGCGGTATCAGGAACGACAAGTTATCTGGGGGCAAAGCTTGCTGCCAGATATTTTAATTTATAAATAATTTTTGTTTTACGTTTTTTAAAAAAGGAGGGTCAGATGAAGAAAAGTTTTATGTATTTTATTATTATGACGCTTGTTTTACTGGTTACAGCGTCAGGATCATTTGCCGACGGCAGCATATCGGCATCCTCTTACAAGGCAGGGGATGTGGTTCAAATCACGGGTAAGATCGCACCTGGCCAGGATTTATATCTTGCCATTGCACAGCAGAAAATGTTTGCACCCAATGACACCGATGGCGTTCATGAAGTTAGAAAATTTAAAAACGAGAGTAAAAAAAGAGGATTCTCCCTGGATACAAAGATCCCGCCCCTTTATTATCTTTTAACCAATGTGCCTGAAAAATTTGGTGAAATAGACAAGAAAAAATTTGGCGGTCCCTCTGTACTCCTGAGTAAAGGCCAGGGAATTTACAGCACCACCATGTTTTATCTGAAAAAGAAATTAAGTGATATTGACGCAAAGGCGCGCAACATGCTCGGACCTATTAAATCCGATGCCCAGTGGAATTTTTTCAGGTATGCCAATGAAAATTCCTATGGTATCAATACCATTGTAAAAGAGGGCAGCAGAAAAGGGAAAGTGGTTATTTTTTCACGATCTGTCATAACCGACCAGTCAAGCGGCAATTACTGGGACAAGGGCACGACAATAAAACTTGATAAAGCAACCGGCGAGTTTACGGCCTCTTTTAAATCCTTCAGGCATACCCCGCCTGATACCAAATTTGATGTGTATTTAAACGGTGCAAAAATAGGTAATTATACGATTGAAAAAAACGGGTTCTGGCTCTCCAAAGGCTTCAGGTATATGAACCCGTTGTGGATTGTTATCGGCGCTATTTTAGTCGGGACCTATTTTTCCATGATCGGTGCAGCAGGTGGTATGCTCATGGCAGCTTTCCAGGTATTGGTAGTTAACACCATGGGGCCTGTGGGTATCAATGCGGCAAATGTTTTAAAACCTTCCAATATGGCACTCACCCTGTTTTCTCCCCTTGGATCGTTTTACAGGTATGCAAAGGTCGAAAAGCGGGTTGCATGGCCTGTAGGAATATCTTTTGGCGTGGGTATTTTTATAGGCTCTATCTGGCTTGGCAAATATGTATCTGCGGTTCTTCCCATGAAAGCCTATAAAGAGTGGCTGGCTGTCCTGGTGGTTATAATGGGAATCAAGACTTTGATGGAAATGCGGCCTGCTGCCATGGCAAAGAGAAAAAATATCAAGGCTATGACCCAGAAATTCAATAAAGAGATTGCAGCAGCTAAAGCAGAAGGACGTTCTGCTGAAATGGGCAGTATTGAACCTATCAAAACAGGCCTGACCGATTACAGGTTTAAATTCTGGGGCGAAGAATTCAGGATCAATCCCCTGCTTTTTGCTATTTTAGGTGTTGTCATAGGTATTGTTTCAAGATCTTTTGGTATTGGCGGCGGATTCCTTTTAGTCCCTGCCATGACTACTTTAGGGGCTCTTCCCATGTATGTGGCAGTCCCCATATCTTTGATCGGGACATGTTTTTCAAGTATCGGTTCTTTTATCGGGTATTTGATGACAGGATACCTGCCTGACATGACCCTTGCCATTTGTATCATCATCGGCGGGTTTGCAGGAGGCATGCTTGGCAGCCGTGCCCAGAAACTTTTTTCTGAAATGACCTTAAAGGTGGTCCTTGCCATCACATTGTTCTTCTTGTTTTTCAGGTTTTTCAAGATTGAAATCTGGATATAACCCTTTTAAAGGGTAAATGAACCTTGAAACCCGTGTGCTGAATCTCTATAATAATTGGATCGGCCACGGGTTTTATTTTAAGGGAAATATTATGGACGATTTTCTGGACAGGATGTGGGAGTTAATTTATACGTTTTTAAACAGCGCTGTAATGGTTGTGGACAAGCTGTTTTCTCCCCTTGAAATCCTGGGACCCGGGATTGTAATTTTTCTCCTTGCATTTTTAATCGTTGGCTTGACAAGAGTCATATCACGATTTTATGTAACCAAAAGATACGTCCGGCTGGAAAAGGAATTTCGACACTGGCAGGGTGTGAGGAATGAGGCCATGAAGCATCCTGACAGGGAAAAGGGAAAAACTCTGGCAAAAAATATTGACCAGGCAAAGTTAAACCAGGCTTATTATGATTATTTTTTTGAAGGCCTGTTAAAAAATTTTATTGTCAATGCCCTTCCCATATTGTTGATGGCTTCCTATGTGACAAGCGTGTATACACCTGAAACCCTTTTTAAGCGGTTTGGAGAAAAATGGGTGTTTTCTTTTTCCCTTGGGACCTCTTCTCAAACGAATATAAGCTCTTTGTTCTGGTTTATTATTTGTCTTATTTTGTCATATATTTTTTTTACAGTATTAAACCAGGTTTTTAAAAAACAATATGCCAGAAAAAAATCTCAATAGCCTTGGGCTGTTTTTAAAATCGATTCCGCTAACAGCTGTGGCAGGCTTGATCCTGATTCCTGTCAATGGATATGCCACGCAGCTTCATTCAAGCCTGGAGGGTATTACCACCCACCAGGTGGGCCATCTTTTTTTTCTTTTCTCCATGGTGGTCCTTATTTTTACCATAACAGGCAAAGGGCTTGATAAACAAAAAGGATGGCGCCTGATTCAATATTCAGCCTTCTTTTTTATCCTCTGGAACCTGGATGCCATTGCAGCCCATTTTTTTGACAACCAGATCCATGCTGTAAAGATGGAGATCATATCCCTTGGGGAAATGAGAATCATCACAAACAATGGTTCATCCATGCTTGCCATGTCTTATTATGTATTAAAGATGGACCATTTATTATGCGTGCCGGCCATGCTGTTTCTATACCGGGGACTTTCAAACCTTGTTGAAGATCAAAAAAAAATAATTGCCAGAAAGGATTTAACATGACAGCCTCGTTTATCCCCATACTGGCAGTGGATGCTTTTGGCTCTGTATCCATGGTTGTTATTGCATTGTTGACCCTTTATAAAGCCAGGATACTGAGGGATATGGACCCGGATAACGCGGTTTTCCTTTATCTTTTGTGGATCAGTGTGGGTTTTACTATTTTTTCTGTTTCGCGGTCATTCGGCCATATTTTAAGGCAGTTTTTAATTCTCACATCCAATGCAGGCACCTGGTATGCCATAAGCCCGTATTCAGGGAGTGTCAATACGGTATCATTCATGCTGGTAGGCCTTATCACCCTTTTTTTTAATCAAATCTGGAATATTAATGAAAAGATTTTGACTGGCAGGAAAAAGCTTGAAGATACCCATGTTAAACTCATGGATCTCAATCAGACCCTTGAGCATAAAGTCATTGAGAGGACAGAAAGGCTCACGAGCAGCGAGCATAAATGCCGCAGGATATTTGAACAGTCACTTGATACCATTATTGTAACAGACAGTGAATTTATGGTTTTGGAGACAAATCCTGCCGGTATTGAACTTACAGGATTTACACGGGACGAAATGGTCATGGGGAAAATGACAGTGGGCAGTTTTTTTGCAGATGCCTCAGACTGGGAAAGAATACGAAATAAGATTGTTTCAAAGGAATATATTTTAAATGAGGAAGCTGAATTTTTAAAACCGGACAATGAATCCTTACTGGTCCTGATCACAGGCGGGGTTGATTACGGTGCTTTCGGGTGTGCCAAATCCCATCATTTTATCATAAAGAACGTTAATGAAAAAAGGCAGATGGAACGTCAAATTGCCCAGGCTGACAAGCTTGCAGCACTGGGAGAGTTATCTGCCGGCGTGGCCCATGAAATTAACAATCCCCTGGGAATTATTCTCGGATATACCCAGCTTTTATTAAAGCAGGAGCCGGAACATAAAGAAGATTTGAAAATTATTGAAAAGCATGTAAAAAATTGTAAAACAGTGGTGTCGGACCTTCTTTCCTTTTCACGAAAAGGTACTTTTGAACTAACTGTGGTGGATATCAACAAGGTGGTGGACGGTGTGGTTAAATTTTTGTCCAATCATTCGGATTTCAGAAATATTGAAATGTCATTGAACCCTTATACCGGTGACAGGCTTAATATTCTCGGCAATGAACAGGAGCTTGCCCAGGTAATGGTTAACCTTGTCATCAATGCCTGCCATGCAGTTGATGGAAAAGGCCATATTGATATCATAACAAGGAAAGCTGAAAATGACATGATTCTGGTCCTGGTAAAAGATAATGGAAAAGGAATTAAAAAAAAGAACCTGCCCAGGATTTTTGACCCGTTTTTTACCACAAAACCTGTGGGACAGGGAACAGGGCTTGGCCTTTCCGTGGGATATGGTATTATAAAGCGCCACCATGGAGATATAAAGGTAAAAAGCACTGAAGGAAAAGGAACCGTTTTTACCATAAGCCTTCCTTCTGACAAATCAAAAGCTTGAGTATGCCGGGGAGATAAAAATGAGCTCACACATCCTTGCAGTTGATGATGAAAAAGATATGACAAGACTTTTGCAAAGAACACTTGAGCCTGAAATTGATTGTAAGGTTTCCATGGCTTTTTCAGCAAAAATGGCCATGACTATTCTTGACCAGCAAGTCTTTGACCTTGTTATATGCGATATCAGGATGCCGGGCATGGACGGGTTTGAACTGCTTGAACATATAAGGTCAAATTATCCTGATTTAACCATGGTCATGCTGACCGCCTTTGGAAATATCGAGTCTGCTGTCAAAGCCATAAAAAAAGGTGCATATGATTTTATCCCCAAACCCTTTGAACAGGATGAAATTATTTTTAAAATTAAAAAGGCCCTTGAAAGAAGTCTTCTGCTAAAAGAAAACAAGCGGCTTTTAAGAGAAAAACAAACCAGGGCTTTTGAATTGATTGGCAGGAGCGAACCCATGCAAAGGGTGTTTGACCAGATCAGCCTGGTTGCCTCAAGCGATGTCACAGTATTGATCACAGGGGAATCAGGAACGGGAAAAGACCTGACCGCAAGATCCATCCATGCCTTGAGCCCGAGAAAAAACAATGCCTTTATTCCCGTTAACTGCCCGACAATCCCGGAACATATTCTGGAAAGCGAGTTGTTCGGGTATAAAAAAGGTGCTTTTACCAATGCCGTCCGGGACAGGGAAGGATTGTTCCAGGCAGCGGACAGGGGAACAATTTTCCTTGACGAAATCGGGGACATAGGGCCTTTAATCCAGACAAAATTATTAAGAGTCCTGCAGGAAAAAGAGGTGAAACCCCTTGGGGATACAAAGGTCAAAAAAGTGGATGTACGGATTATTGCCTCTACCAACAGGAATTTAAAACAGAAAATTGCCGACAATGAATTCAGGCAGGATTTTTTTTACCGGTTGAATGTCCTTCCCATTGAACTTCCGCCCTTAAGAGACAGGATTACCGATATCCCTGTCCTTTCCGAACATCTTGTTGCAAAGCATTGTAAAAAAATGAAAAAAGAACCCAAAATAATTTCCAAAGAGGTGATGGATCTTTTAATGAAGCAGCCATGGCCGGGGAATGTAAGGGAGCTTGAAAATATTCTTGTCCAGGGAATTTTATATTCTAAAAATGATACCCTGCTGCTGCATGACATGCCCCTGGAAAATGTAAGTATGAAAAAAAGCAATTTGCCGGGGTTTGACACCAGCAGTGTGGTATCATTGCCATACAAGGAAGCAAAAGAAAAAATCCTTCGTGAATTTAACCATGATTATATAGGTGCCAGGCTTTCCATGACCAACGGCAACATTACCCGGGCAGCCCGGCAATGCCATATGGACAGGCAGGCCCTGCAGCAGATTATGAAACGCTTTTCTATTGACCCTGAACTCTTTCGTTGAAAGACCGGGCCTTGTTTTTTTCCGTGCGTTAGATGAAATGGCCCGCTATTTTTTTACTTGCAAAGTAATCTTTCATATAATAAGCGATAGATATCTAAATTCCATAAGATTTGTTTTTGAGTTTTAGATGATCTTACAATAACAGACCAAGGGAGGGAAAACGCATGCTGGGGTTGAAACATTTAAAAAATGAACGGCTGGCTGACACCAGGGGTTTTACACTCATTGAAATAGCCATCGTCCTTGTTATTATCGGGTTGATCATTGGTGCTGTGGTAAAAGGCAAAGACCTGATCCAATCAGGAAAACAAAAAAAATTCTATACCAAGAACCTTAAGGCCTGGGAACTTGCTGTTTTAACCTATTATGACCGCACAGGTTTTGCTTTAGGGGATGGCACTGCAAACGGCGGGACTGCCACCACAACCGATGGCCGGTTTGATAATGTAAGCGGTGCCAATTTTGGTAACACAAATGGAATTGATGCCAAGCTTAAGGCTGTCGGCCTGACGGTCCCCACCAGTAATACCGCAAACAGCGGGCAGTTTTCCTTTAAAGGGCAGTACAGCGGAACCCAGACCATTACCATGTATTTGTATTATTTATACAGCCATACCCAGAAAAAATACAGCAATGCCCTGTATTTCACCAGCATGCCCACGGATCTTGCCATTGCCCTTGATACCATGGTGGATGGACAGATTGATGCAAGAAAAGGGACGTTCAGACGGTATGCGGACAATGCAACTCCCAATGACGGTACCTGGCCGGATGCTACAGTCACAACTACTGTGAATGCCCAGTATATCATGGATGTTCCTTAAAAATTGTCAAAGCAATATCTTATAACAGGTATACTTGCCGTTATCTTTGGTATAACAGGTCATTTTTTTATAATGTCGTACAGTGATTATAGCGTCAATTTAAAAAAACTTGGAGTATTAAAAGGAGAGGAAAGGTTTGTTAAAAGCCGTATTAAAGAGTTTAAACAAAAAAAACTGATCCTTGACAGGCTTGAAAAATTTGTTGACCGGGCAGGAAAATCAGGCCTGATAAAAAATAAATGGGACATCTTTTATGTCAACTTGAAAGATGAACCCCTTTCTTTTTTAAAACTTCAAACCATACTGGCCCAGACAGGTAATTCCGCTTATTATTATTTCAAGCCTGATTCTCTTTTAATTAAAACAAAAGATTTCAATGAGAGCCCTGAAAAAGAAGATCAGGCGGCAAAAAAAAAGCAATTACCCGGGAATGCCCCTTTTGATGTCATCATAAGCCTGGAAGGGCATTTTCTTGCAAAACAAAGAGGACCGGATGGGTAAAAATTATGTCATAGAACTTGATGGTTCAACCTATTGCTTATCCGGCCGGACCCTTGAAATACACAATGATTTTGAATCTGTCACTGGCTGTAAGTTCCTTGTCACGGATTTTGATAAATCCGTGACAAGGGTCATGCATGTTGACGCTGATGTCAAGTATGCAGAGGCCATGGTTACAAGGAGACTCCAGGAAGAAGGAGAGTTTGATGAACCGGTTTCCATTATCACCCACTGGAAAAAAAGGAAAGGGAAAAAAAATGCCCGGATCTTTTTTACAGCTTTACCGTCAAGAATTTATTTTAAATATCTTGAAAAGATAAATGAGCATAATGATCTTCTTCTCCTGATACCTGTTTTCTCAGTTCTTGCAAATTTTATTAATCAGGTGGCGCAAAAGGAACCTATTGCAGTAATTTTCAGGCATGGCAGGTTTATTGATCTTGTTGTGGCAAAAAAAAATCAATTTTATTTTGCCACAAGGTGTGTGGCCTTTGATACCGGCAAAGAACAGATTGCATCATTATGGCAGACCCTTTCAAGAGAGATATCAAGCGTTGTCCTGGAAAAATCCATCCGGGTTGAACGTCTGATCTGCCTTAACTGGATCGATTCTGAAAAAGATATTCCCGTCCTGGATTCCCGGGACATTGAAATTTTCATGTTCAATGAAGAACAAATTACCCATGCCCGGACAATTTATAGTATTTCTTTTACAAAAGCATTAAAAATGTTCCCGCCAATGGAAGGACTTGCGCCCGGGAACGGGAAGCTTTTTTATTTTTCAGACAAATTATCACCTTTTATGCTGGCTTTTTTTACTATACTGGTTTTTATATTCCTGTGGGGGACTTTTTTTTTCCAGTCAAAAACAAATGATCTTGTAGAAAGTATCTCGTCCATTGAGACCAGGCTTGACAGCCTGAATAAAATTGATTTGCCCGACCCTGGAAAAGTTAAATATCTTGACACGCTTAAATTTATTGATTCGATTTTTTACAATAAACACCTGCCCTCGTACAAAGATATTATCAATGATATTTCAATGGGAATTTTCCCGTCAGCAATTATAGATAAATTGCAGGTGGATTACCTGGACCGGAAAGTTGTGATCAAATTAAGCGGAGTTGTTTCAACGGATTTTGAAAAGGCATATAAAGGCTATCAGGCGCTTTTGTCAAATCTTCAAAAAGACGGGTATGCAGTTGAGAACAAAAGCTTTAATACAAGGATTGATTCGTCCAGGTTTGAACTTGCCTTGTCAAGGAGCATAAAATGAGGAACAAGCACCAGGGTCTTTTTTGCCTTAGTATTTTTTTCCTCACCTTTTTGGGAGTGCTTGTCCATGGTTTTTATATTGCAGACAGAATGGTTGGAAAAATCCGTGTTGCGCGGCAAATACCTGTTCCCGACATAAAAGTTCCTGATCAAAGTACTGTAGCATATATTGATTTTTTAACATCCCGCCTGGATGACCTTGCAAAATTAAAAGATACTGATTTGAATGTTGATCTTAGTCTTTTCGGATTTTTGCCCTCTTTGCCCGGTAAAATTAATAAAACCGGACCCGGATCTTTAAAGAATACCCACGCCTCCTTTGCGGACAATGAAAAAAATGTGGGTTTTTCATATGCCTTAACCCTTAGCTTTGCTTCTTTAAAAAACAGGGCCTGTGTCATTGGCGGTAAAATTTATAAAGAGAATGGAAAATTACCCGATGGCGGAAAAATCCTGAAAATAGAAAACGACCGGGTTTTGATTTTAAAAAACAATAAGAAAAAATGGATCTATCTTTTTGAGTACCGCAAAAAATCCCAAGAAAAAAATGAGGAAGCCATATGAAATATTGTATAAATACCTGGATTGTTCTTATATTTTTTTTACTCATATTCACCGGGTGTATTCATGAAGATATCGTACCGGGAAAAGATGGTCCTTCCATTGCATCTGAAATCAAAACAGATTCTGATCTGCTTGCAGCAAAACAGGACAACAGAAAAAGAACGCTTGAACAACTAAAAAAAAACAGCATCAATGTCCAGCCGGTCCTTCCTAAATACGATCCCCTGGAAGATCATAAAATTTCTTTTTCCATGGTTAATGAAAAACTTGAAACTGTTTTATATCTCCTTGCTGATACTGTCGGGATGAACCTTATGCTGGATCAGGGAATTGCCGCCCGGCAAAATCTTGTCACCCTTGACTTCCAGAATGTGCCTGCAAAAAAGGTGTTAAAAGAGCTGACAGAGCAGTTTGACCTTGATTATAAAATTGATGGAAATAT
>JAADHV010000033.1 GCA_013151635.1 Deltaproteobacteria bacterium
ATATGCTTGAACCTGGAAAAAATATAACGATTGGAAACCGGAAATAGTCAGGATTGCTGATAAGACTTTAGCCGTCATTACTATTGTAAGTCTTTTGGCTATCTATTTAACGTTTAGAGATATGAATGACCTTGGCTTCCTTGAAGAAGCTGATCCAGCTTTAATATCCGAAGCAACCGTGCATTATGCCGTTTGGGTTTCGACTAGTTTAACCATCCTTGACGCAAGATCTAAAAGATTTTCAGCATTATTATCAATAGTGTTAGCACCTTGACGGACATTTTTTGCAGATGTTTCAAGCGTCTGAACATGATGGGCTACATTTTTCAGTTTCCCATCATTTTCACCTATAATACTATCGACTTCAGAAAACCCGGAGGAAACCTCGCTGATATTTCTTGCAACCTCTTTTGTAGCACTGGATTGTTCATCCACGGCATGGGCAATGGCTTCGACCCTTTTATTGGCATCCAGAACGATATTTTTTATTGCTATCATCTCCTCTGAGGTATCTCTTGTTGAATCCTGGATATCATTTACCTGGAGCTTAATTTCATTGGATGAACTTCATGTTTGGATAGCCAGTTCTTTTATCTCTGTTGCCACTACAGCAAACCCTTTCCCTGCTTCTCCAGCTCTCGCAGCTTCGATGGTGGCATTTAAGGCCAGAAGATTTATTTGTTCTGAAATTTCTCCAATGGCCTCTGTGATTTTATTAATCGCAGTAGCTGAATTATCAAGGATTTCCATTTTTTGAACTGCTTTTTCGCTTTGAACGACTGCTTCGGCCGTAATATCATGGGTCTTTTGAGTGCTTTGTACGATATCACCAATGGTTGCCGTCATTTGTTCCGTTGCAGAAGCAATATTAGAAAAATTATCGGTGGCCTGTTCCATTAATGACACTATTGTATCGGAATTGGTGTTGACATCTTCGGTTACCCCAACGACATCCTTTAATTTATGAGTCATATCCATGGCATTCCGGTTCATTTCACCTGAGAATCCTGAAAGATCTCTTGAAGACTTGTTTAAGCTATCAGCGTTTTCATAAACTCCATGAAATATTTCTTTCATGGCTTCTGTCTGCTTTGTAATCTGCTCGGTATTTTGGATATTTTCCCAGTACCATAGATAATTATCCTTGGCCATCCGGATAAACATAAATATTGAAAATGCACATAAAACACCGACGCCTATACCGAGTGATGTCCCGTTTAAAAATCCCCAAATGGTGATCGGAAACAGCATTAGCAAGGTAAAATTCCGTGAAAGAGAAAACTTAGGTCCCAGGGAACTTGTTGCACCGGCCGCCAGGCCGCAATTAATAACAAGAGTAAACATAAAAGGCCAGTCAAGTGGATAATATGTTGCCATCATAAAAGCTAAAGCGCCCCACAAGCCACCTGACAGATAATTAAACCCTGATAATACCCTGATCCAGAAATCAGGAGCCGTATCATACCGGGCCGGAAGTTTTTTAGCAAGGAGCAGTCTTATGGCTGAAATGATGCATATCAAAATGCCGAATCCCGCGAGAACTGATTGATGATCCGTTTTCATAGGTGTAATGACTGCCACAAAAAAAAACAGTACAAAATGGGCTCCAACTGAGGTCAGGGACCGCCTGGCAAGCTCTAATGTTTGATTTTTTTTGTATTTAGCTGTTAATTCCACATTAACGTTTTTTTTCATTTAAGACACCTCTCCTGTAAAACAATATTTATTCACAACAGTAAACGTTGTTTATATTCTTCCTAAATAAAGCTGCTTCCGTCAAGGAAAAAGAACTAAGTTTTTATATTTTTTAGTTTTTAATGATCTGATCTTCATTGAACCCTGGTCAAGGACCAGGACTGATTGAAATAAAATATTTTACCTTTACACAAATTAAACTTCAACTTATATTATGGACTTAATTTTTATTTTCAGGAGGTTTTGTTTATGAAAGGCTTTAAATTTGCCGGTATTCATGCCGGTATTAAGAACAATGGCCAAAAAGATCTTGGACTTATATATTGTGACAAACCTGCTGTTGCAGCAGCACTTTTTACACAAAATCAAGTTGTTGCCGCACCTGTTATTCTTGGAAAAGAAAAGATAAAAAAAAGATTATGCCGGGCCGTTCTTGCCAACAGTGGCAATGCCAATTGTTTTACTGGTCAAAATGGCATTAAAGATGCCATGGCCTGTTCAAAAATCGTCGGAAATAACCTGGATATTCCGGAAGAACTTGTTTTTATGTCTTCAACTGGTGTAATTGGAGCGCCTCTTCCAATGGATAAATTTGAATCCGGTATTCCTGATCTTATTACCAAGCTTTCTGAAGATAATCTTGATGATTTTGCAGAGGCTATTCTTACAACAGATACAAAAAAGAAAATTATTAATAAAACCTTTGTTATCAACGATGAGAAATTTTCAATTACAGGTATTGCAAAGGGCTCCGGCATGATCAGGCCTGATATGGCAACAATGCTTGCCTTTATTTGTACGGATATTAATATATCAGCCGGGGATTTGAAAACATCTTTAAAAAAGGCTTGTGAAAAATCCTTTCACAGGATCACAATTGATGGGGATACCAGTACCAATGATACGCTCATGGCTCTTGCAAGCGGTACTTCAAAGGCGTGTGCAAAAGATTTTAAATCCATAAAAATATTTCAAAAGGCAATTGACAAGGTGTGTTTTGAACTTGCAAGGATGATTGTCAAGGACGGGGAGGGTGCAACAAAACTTGTACAGATTATAGTAAAAGGGGCAAAAACAAAAGAGGATGCTTTAAAGGCCTGTGAAACCATTGCCCATTCAAATCTTGTAAAGACTGCAATTTACGGTGAAGATCCCAACTGGGGGAGAATCACAGCTGCTGCCGGCAGGTCCGGGGCCATGGTTGTTCCTGAAAAAATGGATCTTTTTTTTGATGATCAGCCCCTGGTCCTGAAAGGCAGCTGGCTTGGGAGGGAAGCTGAAAAGAAGACGGCTCAGATAATGAAAAAAACTGAAATTGATATCACGCTTGATTTAAATCTTGGGAAAGAATCTGACAGGTTCCTTTTTTGTGACTTTAGTGAGGAATATATTAAAATTAATGCTGAGTACAGGTCTTAATAATGCGGCTTCAAAAATATCTCGCCCATGCAGGGGTATGCTCCAGAAGAAAAGCGGAAAAATTTATATTAAACGGCCTTGTAAAAGTAAACAGCCTGGTTGTCAAAGAACTTGGAACAAAGGTTATTCCTGGAAAAGACCTGGTTTTTTTTAATAATCAGCCGGTTATTTTAAAACCTGAAGCTTTGAAAGTATACATTGCCCTTAACAAGCCTGAAGGCTATGTCACATCCTGTTCACAGCAGAAAACAAAAATTGTCCTTGACCTGATTGATATAGATGAACGGGTATATCCCGTGGGAAGGCTTGATAAAAATTCTAAAGGGCTTTTGCTTTTGACCAATGACGGTGACCTTCACAATAAATTATCCCATCCTTCTTTTAACCATGAAAAAGAATATATTGTGACAACCACCCTTCCCATATCTGATTCTGCATTAAGAAATATGGCACAGGGTATGGTGATTGACAAGGAAAAAACAAGGAAAGCAAAAGTAAAGCGGCTTTTAAAAAACAAATTTAAAATTGTGCTGAAACAGGGGCGGAACCGTCAAATCAGAAAAATGGTCGATAAACTTGGCAACAAGGTTGATATTTTAGAAAGAATAAGGATGGCAGATATCAGCCTTGGAAATTTAAAAAAAGGTAAATGGCGTTACCTTAACCCCAAAGAAATCAAAGGCTTAACCAAGTGAGTGAATGCCGATTGATTTCCTGATTTTTTCAAGAAAAGGCACAGAAAACTCTCTTGCCTTTGTTGCTCCCTTTTTAAGTATGTCATCAATATCCGCAGGGTTTTTAACCAGCTCTTCATACTTTTTCCTTGGTTCTTCCAAAATTTCGTCAATATACTCGAAAAGTTCCTGTTTCACGGTTCCCCAGGCAATTCCACGTCTGTAGCGGACGGCCATTTGTTCTGATTCCGGCTTGCTTGCAAAGGCCTTGTATATTGAAAAAAGCGTACAGGTTTCAGGATCTTTTGGTTCATCCGGCCCCAGGGAATTTGTTTTGATCTTCATTATCAGCTTCCGAAGACGCTTTTGCGTATCAAAAAGAGGAATATAGTTGTTATAGCTTTTACTCATCTTGCGGCCGTCCAGGCCTGACAGGACAGCAGAAGTCTCATCAACAACCACCTCGGGAAGAATAAAAAGCTTTTTATAAATATGGTTGAATCTTGCAGCAATATCCCTTGTCATTTCAAGGTGCTGGACCTGGTCCCTGCCCACTGGTACTTTTCTGGCATTAAACATGAGGATGTCTGCCGCCATGAGGACCGGGTATGAAAAAAGCCCCATTGTTATGCCTTTATCAGGATCTTTGAGGCCCTTTTCCTGATTTTCCGCAACAAAAGCCTTATAAGCATGGGCCCTGTTCATCAATCCCTTTGCAGTAAGGCTTGTAAGAATCCAGGTCAACTCAGGAATTTCAGGAATGTCTGACTGCCTGTAGAACACACAGTTTTCATAATCCAGCCCAAGAGCAATCCATGCAGCCGCAATCTCAAGCGCTGACTGTTTCCTGAGCCTTGGATCATAATTTTTAATTAATGAATGATAATCGGCAAGGAAATAGTAGGATACAAGATCCTTGTTTTTACTGGATTCAACTGCCGGGCGGATAGCACCGACATAATTACCAAGATGGGGGGTCCCGCTGGTTGTGATACCGGTTAAAAAATCTGCGTTTCTCATATTCAACAGTTCCTGAAATAAGTTTTTTTAAAAAATTGAATAACGGGGATTAACAAAAACCCGGGATTTAATCAATAAGTTTGTGTTTCTCAGCATATTTTGTCACAAACAAAATTTCTTCCTTCTTTGTTTTTAACTGTCCGTCAAGTTTAGCATTTAACACAAGATTTAGTATGGTGCTGAAAATTGAACCCGGCTTTAATCCGATCTTCAATAAATCCCTGCCCCTGATATAAGGCTGTATATTTCTTTGATGCGTATAGAAATTTGAAATTGCTTTTTTTATTTTTTCATCTTTTGCAAGAGCCATCATATATAAAATATATTCAGTGTTGAAATGGATAAGCGCCCAGTACAGATCCTGCTTTGTATGATTTTTTGAATTCTCTATCAAAAAAAGCTGCTTTTCAGCCTTGTATCTTTTTTCCAGAAGGATGCTTCGCTCTTTTAGAGGCACGTTAAGCCTTTCGCATATCTGTTCACAGACCTTATAGGAGCTGCGGTTCAAAAGTGCCATAAAATATACGGCCCACCTTGGATATTGTTCATCCGTATATAAAAGATCATGCCAGGAAAGTATCTTATTTGCGGACTCAAGCAAATGATAGGTATTCGGGATAAAGACAAGTTCTTTATGAAGGACCTTTTCAAGGCCGTATGCCTCCATTGTCCGAATAGCGGGGATAGGGTTTTCCTCTTCAAAAATCTGTTTTAATTCAGACAATACCCGAAGACCGCTCAAATTCTTAAAACAATCTATTTTAATAGCATTTTTAATTAAATTCGAGGTCACTTTTCCGATTTTAAAGCCGAACCGGTTTGAAAATTTAATGGCTCTGAAAATACGTGTGGGGTCTTCAACAAAACTCAAATTATGTATGGTTCTTATTGTTTGGTCTTTCAGATCCCTGTTGGCACCAAAATAGTCGATCATGGTTCCAAAATCATCAGGGTTGAGGCTGATGGCAAGAGTATTAATGGTAAAATCCCTTCTTGCAAGATCAAGCTTGATGGAACTTTTTTCAACAATGGGCAAGGCAGCCGGAGTTTTATAATATTCCAGCCTGGCTGAGGCCACATCAATCTTAAAATTATCAGGAAAAATTATTACTGCCGTGCCGAATTTTTTATGGGTGTTGATTCTGCAGCTTTCTTTTTTTGCAAAGACCTTGGCAAATTCAATACCATCTCCTTCAACCACAATATCAATATCATCAATTTGTCTTCCCAGCAAAAGATCCCTTACAAACCCACCTACGACAAACATATTAAAACCAAGCTTATTACCGGTTTCTCCAATATTCTGAAGAAGTTTTTTGGTTCTTTTTTCAAGCCGCTGGTAAAGTATGTTTTCAATCTGCCTTTTCTTGGTATTTTTTTTAATACCAGGTTCTGCTTCATTTCTCTTAAGTGCTTTTTTATGCTGCACCAGGTAATTTAGTAAATCAGTCCTGGTAATAACTCCTTTAATCCAGCCTTCATCAATCACAGGCAGAATCCTGTGTTTGCCTTCAATAATAATATTCTCGATCTGGCAAGCTTCTGCATCGGAAGAAACATAGCTGACCTCTGAATTCATATATTCTTTTACCGGGAGGTGGGAAAGCTTGTGATATAATATTTTTTCTATTATCTGCCTTGTAATATATCCTTCATAGGAATTATTTCTTTTATCAACAACCAGTAATGTATTGATATTATACCGGGTCATCATATCGCCGGCATCCTTACAGGTAATGTCAGGCTCAATTGTAATGGCAGGTGAGGTCATCAGGCTTTTTGCAATCCTGATAGTTTTTACTTCTTTTTGAAGCTGTTCTATGAGCATCATTTCAACCTGTGCCAGGGTCTTATTGTCAACTTTTGCAGAAGCAGCATAAGGATGGCCGCCACCACCGAATCTGGAAAGTATTTTGCCTGCATCAACTTCCGGAATCCTGTTTCTTGCGATGATGTTGATTTTATTGTCCATCAGAACAATGGCAAAAAAGGTATCAAGGTCTTCCATTCTCACAACTTTTTGAACAATTGTCGCAAGATCCGCAATATAAGCGGGTGAAGAAATGACAGACATATGAATATCAACACCCCTTATTTTATGGGTGGTCATTTCATTTAATAATTCATTCAGCCACGTGACCTGTTCTGATTTAATTTCTTTTACAACAAAACTTGCAATGGTATTCAGATTGGCGCCGCATGATAACAGAAAAGCTGCCTGCTCAAGATCGTCTTTTGTGGTTGATGTATAAGTAAAAAGCCCTGTGTCCTCATATATTCCCAAGGCCATGATCGTGGCTTCCTCAGGAAGGGGAATAATATTTTTTTCTTGTAATAATGCGCTTAATATGGTTGTTGTGGCGCCGGTCTGTCTTATATTTTCAAAGGTTGCGTTTACATCATCTTTCATGGCAGGATGATGATCGTAAATATCTATTATGATATCTTTTTTACAAAGAAGTCCGGATACATGGGGCAACCTTGCTTTTTGCCTTGTGTCAACAATCACAAGTCTTGATACACAAGAAAAATCAATGGAATCCCGGTCTGCCATGTTAAACAGGTAACTTGTGGAGCTGATAAAAAAATCCCGTAAATTTTTTTCCTGCGAGCCGGGGAAAATAATAACAGAGCCGGGATACAGCTTCTGGGCCACAAGCATTGAGGCGATAGCATCAAAATCTGCATTGATGTGGCTGGTTATAATCGTTTTTGCTTTAACGATTTTATTTTTTTTACTCAAAAAATAACTCCTGTTGTAATCAATTGATAAAATTTATATAGTATATCTGTTTAGATTTTACAATTGATCCGGCTTTGATATATGTGATGCCTGAATAAAAATACGGGTGTTTTTCAAAAAACCAAGGCCCAGGTAAATTTTAAAAAGGATAAAGAATGTCTGCAATTTTTGAATGGAAGGGGAAAAATCCCAAAGGGAGAAAAGTCAAGGGAGAAATGGAGGCAGAAACTATAGAACAGGTAAAGCAAAGCCTTCAAAGACGAAAAATAACCCCTGCAAGAATTAAAAAAAAGCCAAAAGATCTTTTCGAGAATATAAAATTTCTTCAACCCAAAGTCAAAGAAAGTGATGTCATTATATTTTCAAGGCAGTTTTCCACCATGATTGACGCAGGCTTGCCGCTTCTTCAATGCCTTGATATCCTTCAATCACAACAGGAAAACCCGACATTTAAAAAAAATTTAAAAAAAATAAAAGAATCTGTTGAGTCCGGTGAAACTTTTGCTGATTCCCTAAAGAAATTCCCAAAAGTGTTTAACGAGCTTTTCATAAATATGGTTGCCGCCGGCGAGGCAGGCGGTATTCTTGACATCATATTGAGCCGGCTTTCAGCATACATGGAAAAAATGGCCAAATTAAAAAGGCAGGTCAAAGGTGCCATGACCTATCCGATTATTACCATTGTTGTTGCAGTAATAGTTATCTCCATTATCCTGATTTTTGTTATACCCGTTTTTTCAAGCATGTTTGCAGACTTTGGCGCCACATTGCCGGGGCCCACCTTACTTGTAATTGCCATGAGCAGATTTGTCATCGGTAATATAGGATATATCATTGGGGGGATAATTACGGCCTTGTTTCTTATAAGGCGAACCTATGCGAATAAAAAAGGGCGTATTTTCATGGATGACATGTTTTTAAGACTTCCTGTCATAGGTATTCTTATAAGAAAAGTTGCAGTGGCCAAGTTTACAAGAACCACCAGCACGATGCTGTCAAGCGGTGTATCAATACTTGAGGTGCTTGATATCGTGGCAAAGACCGCAGGAAATAAAATCATAGAGTTTGCCATCCAGGATGTTAAAACCGGTATTGCAGAAGGAAGGTCAATGGCAGACCCTTTGCTTGAAAGCGGTGTTTTTCCTTCCATGGTATGTTCGATGATTGCAGTTGGAGAATCAACAGGTGCCCTTGATACCATGATGGAAAAAATTGCCGATTTTTATGATGACGAGGTGGACCAGGCCGTTAAAAACCTTACGGATATGATAGAACCTTTTATGCTTGTTTTTCTCGGGGTTGTTGTCGGCGGTCTTGTTATTTCAATGTACCTGCCCATTTTCACCATGGCAGGTGCCATTAAATAATACATGGAAACCCGCCTTTTTAAAAAAAATATGGATCTATCCACCCAGATCAAATGGATTATCCTGTCCAGGGTTTTTTTTGCCGTAATCCTGATTGCATCAGGCCTTATTTTTTCTTCAGGTGAGAACCTGTCTTTTTTTTCACAACCTTTTTTATCTTTGTATAATATTGCAGCATGTATTCTTGTTTTTTCAATTGTTTATCTTATCTGGCTGAATAAATATCAAAAAATTCTTTTTTTAGCGTATTTCCAGACAATTGCAGATACATTTTTTGTAACGGCCATTATCTTTGTAACAGGCAGTTATGACAGCATTTTTACCTTCCTTTACCTGGTTGTTATTATTTATACTTCCATGCTCCTGCTACAAAAAGGCAACCTGATTATTGCCACGATTTCATGTATCCAATATGCTGTTTTAATTGAACTTCAATACTATAAAATCATAACACCTTTTACAGGACAGATCTATCTATCCGGCACAATTGATGAAAGCCATATAATCTACAGGATAATCATTGTTATGGCAGCCTGCTTTGCCGTCGCGGTTTTAAGCGGTATTTTAGCCCTGCAGTTAAAAAGGGCCCGGCAGGATTTAAAAATGGTCCGGGAACATTTAAAAAGGGTTGAAAAAATGGCTGCCATTGATGAAATGATTTCAGGCATAGCCCATGAGGTGAAAAATCCTCTGGCATCTTTATCGGGTTCGATTCAATTGCTGCAGGAGGATACAAAACCCGGGTCTTATGAAGATAAATTAATGCAGATTATCCTGCGTGAGACAGGCCGTCTTAAAACCATTGTCGATGATATCAGGCTCTTTGCAAAACCAAGAACAGATAATGCCTGCGAAATAAAAATGACAGATGCCATTGAAGAGACGGTTGAACTTTTTTTAAATGATCCTGAATGGAATAAAAAAATCCAGATAAACATGAATCTGGATAAAAATATTCTTGTATTCATTGACCCTTCCCATCTAAACCAGATCCTGTGGAATCTTTTGAAAAATGCAGCCCAGTCAATAAAAGGATCAGGAGAGATAAAAATCCAACTCAAATCATCAAAGAACAACCGTGTTTATTTAACAATTAAAGATACAGGTGTTGGAATCAGTGATAAAAATTTTAATCATGTCTTTGATCCGTTCTACACAACCAAACCAGATGGGACAGGTCTTGGCCTTTCTATAATCCATAGATTGATCGATACCTATAACGGTATCATCGATTTTGAATCCACACCCGGGAAGGGCACGATTTTCACTGTTCTTTTTAATGGTGCTCCTCTAAAAAAAAGGCAGGCAACAAAATCTTGACAATTTCAGGTAAACTAGGCTATTTATTCTTGTTTTAGCAAAAAAACTTAAAACCGTCTTAAAGATGCGCTTAGAAATATGAAGGTAAGTAATTATGGACAAAGCAACTAAACTGATACAAGTCAGAAAAGAAAAAATTAAAGAATTAAAAGAGAACGGGATCAATTTATACCCTAATGATTTCAAACCATCATGTTCTATAAAAGCATTAAAAAAAATTATAGAAGAAAAACCTGAGTCCCTGGGGGAAAAAGGCGATGAGTTCAGTATTGCAGGAAGGATGATGGCCATCAATAAAATGGGCAAATCATCTTTTATAAGATTCAAGGACGGTTCTGATCAGGTTCAGGCATATCTGCAGAAAAACAGGATTGGTGATGAAACATATTCACTTTTTAAAAAACTTGATATTGGTGACTTTATAGGCGTTAAAGGGCCGCTGTTTCAAACCAGAACCGGCGAGTGGACAATTCTTGCGCAGGAATTCAGGCTGTTATCAAAGGCACTAAGGCCGCTTCCGGAAAAATTTCATGGAATAAAAGACCCTGAAAAACGTTACCGGCAGCGTTACCTTGACCTTATAATGAACGATGATACAAAACAGATTTTCCTGAAAAGAAGCAAAACCATAGCTTTTATGAGAAATTTTTTTGAAGAAAAGGGATTCATGGAAGTTGAAACACCCATGATGCAGCCCCTGGCTGGAGGCGCTGAAGCAACCCCTTTTAAAACCTGGCACAATGCACTTGGAATGGAGCTTTTTTTAAGAATTGCCCCGGAATTATATTTAAAAAGACTGGTTGTGGGAGGGTTTGAAAAAATATTTGAAATTAACCGGAACTTCAGGAACGAAGGGGTTTCAACCCGGCACAATCCTGAATTTACAATGGTGGAATTTTACCAGGCATATGCCGACTATGAAATGCTCATGGATTTAACACAAGAGATGTTTGAATCCATTGTAAAAAAGATTTCAGGATCGACAAAAATAGAATACCAGGGTGATATGATTGATTTTAAAAATGGGTGGCAGCGTATTCCCATGATAGAATCCCTTACAAAAATCGGCGGGATTGACCCTGGAATAATAAACGACACAAAAGCGCTTCTTGATTTTGCCAAAGAAAAGAATATACAAATTACAAAAAAAGACCGCCACGGCAAAGTATTGACCAAACTTTTCGATATCCTTGTTGAACCCAGGTTAATCCAACCCACTTTTATCACGGGCTATCCTGTGGAAGTATCTCCCTTGTCCAGAAAGAACGAAATCAATCCTGAACTGACGGACAGGTTTGAATTATTCATTGCTGGTAGGGAAATAGCCAATGGATTTTCCGAAATAAATGACCCCGAAGATCAGCATGACAGGTTTTTAATGCAGGTCCGGCAAAGGGATGAAGGAAATTCAGAGGCCCATATAATGGATTCAGACTATGTCGAGGCCCTTGAGTACGGTATGCCGCCAACAGCAGGAGAGGGCATTGGTATAGACCGCCTTGTGATGATTCTGACCAATTCTCCGTCAATAAGGGAAGTTATTCTCTTTCCCCACATGAAAAAGAATATCTGATTAAATGTCCTTTGAATTATTTATAGCCGGCAAATACCTTAAGGCAAAAAGAAAAGAAGGGTTTATTTCACTTGTCACGTTTCTTTCCATTGCCGGCGTTGCTGTAGGTGTTATGGCCCTGGTAGTTGTGATTGCCGTCATGAGCGGTGCGGAAACTGATTTTAGAAAAAAAATTCTCGGGCTTGAACCCCATATACTTGTCATGAATTATTCAGGGAAGTTTGACAAGTATTCCAGTATCCTGTCCAACCTTGATAAAAAAGAACAGATCAAAGGTGTTTCACCGATCTTGTTTGCCCAGGCAATGATCCGGTCAAGCCACTCTTTTTCCGGTGTTATGGTGCGCGGAATTGATCCTGAAAAGGGGTTCAGCCTTGTTAAGGGATTCAGTCCTGAACAATTAAAAAAAGATCTTGATAAAAATACTGCAAAAAACAAGCTTCCCGGGATCATTTTAGGCAAGGGACTTGCAAATTCTGTTGGAGTGATAAAAGGAGATAAAGTAATTCTCATGTCACCTAACGGGTTTATTTCTCCCATGGGCCATATTCCTTCCATGAAACGCTTTGTTGTCACGGGTACATTTGATTCAGGCATGTATGAATATGACAGCGCGCTTGCCTATGTCAATTTAAAGGAAGCACAGCAGCTTACCGGAGTCAAAAACAAGATTTCCGCCATCGGAATCTGGGTTGACAATGTANATGTATTTGATGTAAAAAAGGTTAAAGACAACCTGTCGGATATATTAGCTTACCCCTTTTACTTAAGGGACTGGATGGATATTAACAAAAGCCTTTTTTCCGCTCTAAAACTTGAAAAAACCGCCATGTTTATTATTTTAACCCTGATTATTCTTGTTGCCGCCTTTAATATAGCAAGTGCTCTGATTATGATGGTGATGGAAAAAACCAAGGATATTGCAGTTTTAAAAGCCATGGGGGCGACAAACAAGACCATTAGAAAAATATTTATTTTCAAAGGAATGATCATCGGTTTTTTGGGAACTTTTATCGGCACAATATCCGGTGTGGTCTTGTGTTTTATTCTCAAGAAATATAATTTTATCCATTTACCGGATGCCTATCCCTTTTCAACACTTCCTGTCCAGCTTGAATATGCAGATGTATTGGTCATTGCTGTCAGTGCCATTATTATTTGCTTTTTTTCAACTCTTTATCCTTCATATAAGGCTTCAAAAATGGAACCTTGTGAGGCATTAAGATATGGATAGTTCATTAATGCCACTGATGTCGCTTCAATCTGTTTCAAAATGTTTTTATTCAAAAATATCAAAAATTGAAATCCTGAAGAATGCTTCCTTTGATATTTATAAAGGTGAAACAGTTGCTGTTGTGGGATCATCCGGTATTGGCAAATCAACTTTATTAAATATTATAGGCACACTTGACAGGCCGGATTCCGGTGAAATTCATTTTAAGAACCAGAACCTGCTTTCATATGAAGAGGAAAAAATTGCAGGTTTCAGGAATTCTAAAATTGGCTTTGTATTTCAATTTCATTACCTGCTTCAGGGTTTTTCAGCCGTTGAAAATGTTATGATTCCAGGTTTAATCGCCCATAAAAATAAAAAAAGTGTTGAAAAAAGTGCTTTAAATATGCTTGAAAGAGTAGGGCTTTCTTTAAGATCCGCCCACAGGGTAGAGGATTTGTCAGGAGGGGAACAGCAAAGGGTAGCCCTTGCCAGAGCACTTGTAATGAAACCGGAAATACTTTTGGCTGACGAACCCACGGGAAATCTTGATCAAAAGAACAGTAAAAGTGTACATGCGCTGATAGATAATTTGAACAAGGAGTTTGGTATGACAATTATTGTGGTTACCCATAATAATGAATTTGCCAGTATGATGAAAAGAAAGGTTACATTAATGGACGGGGAAATTATTCCTGTTTAATTGATTTCGGGGAACTTTTAAGGATACCATTATGAATAAATCTATTTTAATAATTGCTTTTACATTTGCTGCTTTAACCTGTTTCTTGTCTGGACAAGACCTGTTTGCCGCAACCCGGCTTAAAGTTGCCATTATTCCTTTTTCCCTTGATGCAAAAAAACCTGATATTCAGATGAAAAATAAAATTCCTTTGATGATTTCAGAAAAGCTTGAAAAGGAAGGCGCAAAAGTAATTCTTCTAAAAGGAGTGCAAAATGCCGAAGAATGGGATTTTGCACAATTCAGGAAACTTGGAATTAAATCAGGGGTTGATTATATTTTAACAGGATCTGTATTTATTGCTGGAAAAGGCATCAGTATTGATTCGAAACTTATCAATATCTATGAGAAAGACAATGCTTCCTTTTTTTATGTAGATGCCGGGAATCTTGAAAATTTATTTTCAGCTATTTCTTCAATAAGTAAAGAAATAGTCGGAGAACTATTCCATAAAAAGATCATAACCGATATTGCAGTCACAGGAAATAAAAGAATAGAAGCTGATGCAATCTTAAGAATCATTGACACCAAGGCAGGGGATATCATAAAGCCTGAGAATATTTCCAAGGATCTTAGAAAAATTTATGCCATGGGGTATTTTGATAATATTATTGTTAAAAAAGAGTCTCTTGACAGTGGCGTAAAAATTATTTTTGAAGTTAAGGAAAAGTCAAGTGTAAGAAGAATCAAATTCAATAGCAATACAGTTTATGAAGACAAGGAACTTGCTGATACTGTAAGTACAAGAACAGGATCAATTTTAAATATACATAAGCTTAACTCGGATCTTGAGCGGATAAGGCTTATGTATACGGAAAAAAATTACCACAATTGTTCTATTTCCTATAAAATCATACCTCTTGACCATTCCCAGGCAGA
>JAADHV010000015.1 GCA_013151635.1 Deltaproteobacteria bacterium
TTTTTATGGGAATATCATTAGCAATGGCATTGTACATACCAGCGCTCACATTGCCCGATAAAACGATTATTCGAAACCGTTGACTATCTATACATCCAGGGTAATTGTGAAATTTTATTAATTCAGATTTTACCAGTAGTCCGGTCTTTTTAAAGCCTTCCTTTTCGGCTTGTCCGACATCACAAAAATAAAATCAAGATTAGAAGAGATATCATCGATATTTTGAACGTCTTATGGCAATGTCAATCAGCGTTGCCTATTTCAACATTAGTATCGCGGCTGTTTGTGAGCCCCGACTTTGCCCTGGGGTTTAAAATAATTTGTAAAAAATTCTGGTATTTTAGTTTCAAACTCCATTTCTTCATTATTAAAGGGATGTTTAAATTTGATCAAAAAAGCATGTAACCCCAAACGCCCCTTCTCGTTCTCACTGTACTTTAAATCACCGACAATGGGATGCCCAAGTTCGGACAAGTGAACACGGATTTGATTTTTTTTGCCCGTTAAAAGATCAATTTCCAATATACTATAGTTCTTAGATTCATTTTTTACCGTATATTTAGTCTTGGCCAACTTTCCTTCTTCCGGGTTCTCGACAGAGTGCATCAGATAATCTTCTCCTTCAGCAAGATAAGACTCAATAATTCCACTTTTTTTTGTTAAATTACCATGAACGATAGCCAGGTATTTTTTTTCTACATTGCCCCACTGGCTTGCAAATTTCTCACGGATCTTGAAACTTTTAGCAAAGACCAACACTCCAGAGGTCTCACGATCCAAACGATGTATGACAAACAGGTTGACCTTTGCCCTTGGATTGCCTTTTCTAACATAATTTATAAGCAATTGATGAGCTGCTTTCTCTTTTTCGTACTTCGCTTTAACGCTCAAAAGACCTGAGCTCTTATCAATGACAATGATGTCCCGATCCTCATACATGATACTGATGCCAGCAGGCACATATTTATATCTTATTTTTATTTTTATTTTTGTTTTAATCACAGTGGTTTCCTAATAAATTTTTGCTTAACATGTCTCGAATGTCTACTTTTTCAAGGAAAATTACACAATTAAAAGGCCTGACTTCATTTGCTATATACTAAGAAGTCCATCTTAAAAGTCAAACCAATGCTTGCTGCCTGTAGTTTGTTTCTCAATTCTCCTCGGTTTGATCTGTCAGATCTTCAGAAATTTCATCAAGATTTGAACGGATATCATTGATGCTCTTGATGCCCTATGGCAGGTGTCCATAGGATAATAATACTTAAGGCCAATTTATTGGAATTGATTGTCTGAATAGGAATTTTTCAGCCAACAATAACAAAATAAATCAACGCCATTTTTACGAGGGTGGTTGTCAACAAAAATAGACAAAGCCTCACTTTCTTACTATACAGAAAGCAATAATTTTTAAAAAAATATTTAATGCTTGACTTCTAATCCACATTCTTATATTATGATTAAATTGTGTTATATTGTATTAACACGCAGGTTTCCCTCCCAAGGTGTATATTCCCGACAATAAAAACGGCATTACCCCCAAAGTTAGAAACTTGAATTTTTTATTTTTTTTTAGGAGATTGCCAATATGGCTAACGGTATCGTAAAATGGTTTAACGACTCAAAAGGTTTTGGATTTATCGAACAACAAGACGGTGGAAAAGATGTGTTTGTACATCATTCAGGCATTAATACAACCGGTTTTAAATCCCTCAATGAAGGGGATAGTGTTACATTCGACATTGAAGAAGGCCAGAAAGGTCCTGCTGCAGCAAATGTAACCGTGGTTTAGTAAACCGTTTTATTTGCTTTAAAAAAAGTCATCTTGATGACTTGAAAAACAGAAAGACCCTGAACAGAATATCGTTCGGGGTCTTTCTGTTTTTACGAAACGCCCTCTTCGTTTTCGCATACAAGTTCCATTCAATACAACAGAATCGGTCTTAATAGTTTCAAGCAACACCAAGCTAAACCGGTGTCATCTCACTAAAAAAATTTTCCACTCTATCATGATGACTATTATTAACAGCCTTGGGTTTTCTGCATCATAGCCAGACACAACATCTTGTATCTGGGGAAAATTTCATTCATCACACAGTTAATCAACTTAATTTAATACATAGCATCCTGTAGAGATGCTACAGCGGGGGCAGTGATTTCATCTCACAGCCGGACATGGAGATGTCCGGCGAAGTTCAGGCCAAAGTATTGCCTTGTCCCCTGCCGGCACAGCTTAAATTTTTTCAATCTGCTTGCGATCACCCTGTTAAGATAAGGGTTGAAACCTTTTGATGATTAATGATATCTAAATATTAATTTTTAAGCAGGATATAAAAACAGACTTTTAAAATGAATTATCAAAAAATTGAACATATTGCAGCCGGGCAGTTTAAAGCAGGCAAAGCACAAAAAATAATATACCAGGCTTATCTTGGAACCTGCGTGGGTGTTGCATTGTATGACAAGTCAACAAAAACCGGGGGCATGATCCATATCCTGCTGCCGGAGCCGCCATCTCTTGCCAGTACTAAATTTCTTGAAAAATATGCCTCCACCGGTGTTCCCATGCTCCTCAAAGAGCTGAAAAAACTGGGGGTAAAAACAGAAAATTTAAAAGCCAGTATTGCCGGTGGTGCGCTTGTCGGCCCTGTCAGCCAGATGGATATGAACCTTGACATCGGCGGAAGATGCGCGGACATTGTCGTAGCCATGCTTGAGGCCTCCGGGATTAAAACAATCAGGTCAGAAACCGGTGGCTTTTTTACATGCACCCTTGAACTTGATATGGCAACAGGCAAAACCAGTATCAGCCCTGCCTGGGAGGACAGGCATAAATCTGAAAACGATTTTACAGCTCCTTCCATTGATGATATTTTCAAAACAATTGATCAGTTAAAGCCTATTCCCCAGACCGCTTTAAAAATTTTCAGAATGTTTCAATCAGCCCACCACCACATTACAGATATAAGTCTTGAACTTTCCAAAGACCAGGTTCTTTCCGGGCAGACCTTAAAAATCTGCAATTCCGCCCTCTTTGCAGGAATGGTAAAAATTGATTCGTTAAAAGATGCCGTGCTTCTTATGGGTGAAGACATGCTCATCAAGTCCGTTATCACGGCTGCTGTTAATACTTACTACAACCAAACCGGCATTTCAGGCTATTCCCTTTGTAAAGGCGGTCTTTTTTTCCATGCTGTGGGTGTAGCATCAACAGCAGAAAAAATAGCAAAAAAATCAGGAAAATTTTCTGCAAAATCAGCCTATAGCGCGGGCCTGCTTCATGATATCGGCAAAGTCGTACTTGATCAATATATTGCAGACTATTCCCCTCTTTTTTTTAGAAAATTAAATCAGGAAAATGAAAATTTTATAAGCTCGGAAAAAAAACTACTGGGAATTACCCATAGTGAAGCAGGCGCTTTTCTTGCTAAAAAATGGAAATTTTCAGATGCATTGTGTGAAGTAATTCAATTGCACCATACCCCGGAAAAAGCAAAAGAAAACAAAGACCTTGCTTATATCATCTATCTTTCAGATCTTCTCATGGAAAAATTCAATGCAGGACTGAGCATTGAAAAAAACCAGACAAAAAGTTTTGAAACTGCCCTTGGCCATCTTGGGCTTACAATGGCAGAGATCCCTGAACTGGTTGATGCAATCCCCATCAATGCATTTAACAATGATGATATTTTAAATTTACAAAGGTAGGAAAATGACAGATCCAGACAAGCATAAAATCCTTAAGAACCTGCCAGGTATTGATCACCTTCTGGAATTGACGAAAAAAGATGATCAATTCCTTGATATCCCCAGAAGTGTTATTCTTGAATGCTTAAGATTGAGCCTTGAACGCATAAGAAAAGATATCCTGGCAGGGAATGAAACCAATGCAGCAAAAGAAACCATACTTTTTATGGCACTAAGCCTTGCAAAAGAAAAGATAAGGCCAAGGCTTGTCAATATCATCAATGCAACCGGTGTTGTCCTCCATACAAACCTTGGCAGGGCCCTTCTTTGTGAAGATGCCCTGGATAATATAAGGGCTGTGGCTAAGTCCTATTCCAATCTTGAATTAAAAATAGAGACCGGCAAGCGGGGGATCCGGTATGAAGCCATAGATGAACTGATTTGCGAGCTGACCGGAGCCCAGAGTGCCATTGCCGTGAACAATAATGCCGGGGCTGTTTTCCTTGCATTGAACACCATTGCAAGAGGCACGAATGTGGTTGTGTCAAGGGGGGAGCTGGTTGAAATAGGCGGTTCCTTCAGGGTGCCGGATGTTATGTCGAAAAGCGGGTGTATTTTAAAGGAAGTCGGCACAACAAACAGGACCCACTTAAGGGACTATGAGAATGCAGTGTCTGATAATACAGGACTTTTCTTGAAAGTTCACGCAAGCAATTATAAAATTGAGGGTTTTACAGCAAGTGTTGCCTTAAAAGACCTTGTGGCGCTCGGAAAAAATAAAAACATACCGGTCATGGAAGATCTTGGCTCTGGAACATTAATTGATTTCTCAAAATACGGTCTTCCCCCGGAACCTACGATTGCAGATTCGGTCGGTTCTGGTGCCGATGTCGTAACATTCAGCGGGGACAAGCTTTTAGGTGGACCCCAGGCAGGGATTATAGTCGGGAAAAAAGAAACTATCGATGAAATTAAAAAAAATCCTTTAACCCGGGCTTTAAGGATTGACAAACTTACCCTTGCTGCACTTGAATCCACTTTAAAGCTCTACAGGGATGAAAAAAAGGCCATCCTGGAAATACCCACCTTAAGGATGCTGACCATACCTTTTAAAGATATCTGCAAAAAAGCAGACTTTTTATTTGAAACCGTTAAGAAAGATATCGGCTCCATGGCTGATATTGAATTTGCCGACATGAATTCAAGGCCTGGCGGAGGATCATTCCCGGAACTGAACCTTCCGACCCGGTGTATTGCCATTCAGCCGAAAAACATGTCGGTATCCAGGCTTGAAATAAATATGCGCCTGTCAAGGCCCGCCATTATTGGAAGGATCGAAGACAATAAATATATTTTGGATCCAAGAACGATTCAAAAAGGCCAGGAAGCGATTATCTCGTCAACCTTAACCAAAATACTGGTAAAAAAATGACAAGTAAATTTTCTTCAAAAGAAATCCATTTTCTGAAAAATGATTCTGATGATTTTAATATCAAACCGCCTGAAACTTATTTCAGTGATCTTCTCCTGACCAAAACAGTCCCGGTCAGAACTTTTGAAAAGCGGCTTTCAGAAATAAAAATCCCAAGAGAAAAATTTTTATGTGCAGTGATACATATTTCCCATAGCAAATCCCAAGAAATAAGGGATAAAGCAAAAGATACTTTTGAAGCCACTTTTAACCTGTTTCTGGATAACAAAAGAGGGATCTGGGAAAACTTAAGCGGGGATTCATTTGTTCTGGCATTCTGGGACTATGTTAATGAAAAAAAAGCATCTCAGCTTCTTATTTCCTTAAAAACAAAACTATCGGCTGCCCTTAAAGCAGATATTCTAATGGGAATTGCAAAATTTCCATACCATGACTTTTCAAAATCAGACACCTTTGCCAATGCGCTTAAAGCAATAGATCATGCCGCCTTTTTCGGTCCTGGCACCATGATTCATTTTGACGCCACATCCCTTAATATCAGTGGAGACAGGCTTTACCAGCTAAGCAAAGGTGATATGGCCATTAAGGAATATCAAAAAGGCCTGGAAATCAAACCTGATGACATTAATCTGATCAACAGCCTTGGTGTCTGTTTCGGTGTCATGGGAAAACTTGACAAGGCAAAACTTGAATTTGAAAAAGCCATAAAAATTAAGCCCGATGAAATTATGGTAATTTATAATATCGGCCTTATTTATAAAATTGACAAAGATCTTGACAAGGCTGTCATCTATCTGCGTAAAGCACATGGCATTGACGAATCTGTTTTTGAGGTTGAGCTTCTTCTCGGGCACCTGCTGTTTAAAAAAGGACATCCCGGCCAGGCCCTGCCCCATCTTGAAAAGGCAGGCCTTATAAACCCGGAATCAGGTCTGGTTTTCAGGGCAAAAGGAGAAGTTTACCTTGCTGGAAACAACCCTGAAAAAGCAGGCCTGGAATTTAACAGGGCCATTAAGCTGAACCCTTCCGATGCAGTCTCATTATCAGGGTATGCAAAATCCCTGGAAATCCAGGAAAAAAACTTGAATATCGCATTTACCTTTGCAAAGGAAAGCATTGCGCTTGAACCTGACAATAAAGTTTTTAAAAAAAGACTGGAAATCATACGGGGAAAAATTGAACCGGGCACAATCCTGGAACAAAAGGCTAAAACAGCATAACTAAATATATTAAAAGAATTCAAAAATCATGAAAAATATTATCCGGCAAATAGTTGAAGACAGTATCGCGGCAAAAAATAAATTTTTTACTGAAAATTTAGAAACTATAGAACCCTGTGCAAGGTTTATGGCAAAGACTTTGAAAGAAGGCAGGAAAATACTCTTATTTGGAAATGGCGGCAGTGCGGCAGACTGCCAGCATATTGCCGCAGAATTTGTCAACAGGTTCCGGATGGAAAGAAGACCACTGCCTGCCATGGCACTCACCACGGACACATCCGTTATTACAAGCATAGGCAATGATTATTCCTATGAAGATATTTTTTCAAAACAAATCCAGGCCTTTGGGAAAAAAGGTGACATAGCCCTTGGCATCTCAACTTCCGGGAATTCCCCAAATGTTTTAAAAGCCGCACTGGAAGCAAGGCAAATGGGCCTTTTAATTATTGGTTTTTCAGGCTGCAAGGGCAAGCTGAAAGATTTATGTGATTTTCCATTTCCGGTTGGTTCGGACACAACAGCAAGGATACAGGAAGTGCATATCCTTCTGGCCCACATACTGTGCGATCTCACAGAAAGGATACTTTTTGATGAATGATTCACTTAAAACCCTGGATTTTGGCAAGCTTAAAACATATTCCATAAAAGACAGGCATAGCAAAGTTGATATCAAAGACTTTTCAACACCATGGAAAAAAGGCAAAAGCTTTTGCGATTTTCTTGACACCCTGCCATCAATCCTTGCGGGGAATGATCTTCGCCTGGTTATAAAGGCCATCAGCCTTGCTGCAAAAAATAAAAAACAGGTCTGTTTTGCCATGGGCGGCCATGTCATAAAGACCGGCATGTCTCCAATTTTAATTGACCTTTTAAAAAAAAATATTCTCACCATGCTCTCCATGAACGGGTCAGGTATTATCCATGACCTTGAAACCGCTATGACGGGAAGAACCTCGGAGGATGTGACAAAGTCCCTGGGCAATGGAAGTTTCGGCATGGCAAAAGAGACATCGACTTTCCTTAACCAGGCCATAAAAAATTCAAAAAGATATTGCCTTGGCCTTGGGAAAGCAGTGGGAGACATGATCATAAAAGAAAATCTTGACCATAAGGACTTAAGCCTGACAGCCTGCTGTGCCGGCCTTGATGTTCCTGTAACCGTCCATGTTGCCATTGGAACCGATATCATCCATATGCACCCTGATTTTGACGCAGCAGCCTGTGGTGCTGCATCCCATCATGATTTCAAAACCTTTGCTTTAAAAATAGCCGATCTTGAAAAAGGCGTATTTATTAATGCAGGCTCCGCTGTAATCATGCCTGAAGTATTTTTAAAGGCCGTCACTTGGGCCAGAAACATAGGGGCGACCCTGGATGATTTCACAACAGTCAACCTGGATTTTATCCGCCACTACAGACCCATGACCAATGTCGTCAACCGCCCCACCCTTGGGAAGGGCAAAGGCTATAGTATTGTCGGCCACCATGAAATACTAATCCCCCTGATTGCCGCAGGTGTGATTGAAAGATTGTGAAAAAATGTGTCTTTTCGATCCAAAACGGCAATGCGTGAACCGGAAGATATTGTTGAAGCCAAGGTCAACTATCAAATTTTTTCTTTTTGCAACAGGTGATAATATTCACCCTTTAACGCAACAAGTTCCGGGTGGGTTCCCTTCTCCTTTATGGTTCCATCCCTTAAAAGAATTATGTTATCGCAATGTTTTACCGTAGAAAGCCTGTGGGCAATGATGATGGAAAGCCTTCCTTTCATCAGCTTTTTCATTGCATCATGGACATTTTTTTCTGACTGTGAATCCATATAGGATGTTGCTTCGTCAAAAATGATCAGGTCAGGGTTAAATGCAAATGCCCGGGCAATGCAGACAAGTTGTTTTTCTCCGCTGGACAATGGGCGGCCACCCTCTTTGATTTTTGTATCAAGCCCTGCAAATTTTTCAAATAGAAAACCACAGTTTGCATCATATAACGCTTTTTTGAGTCCGGATTCGTCCATGCCCGGGCCTGACGGCTTGATGTTTTCCCTGATGCTGCCGGAAAAAAGAAGCGGGTCCTGCATGACAAGGGCGATTTTGCTCCTGATATCTTTGATGTTAATGGAAGCCTGGTTGGTATTGTTGATGAAAACACTTCCGCCGCAGGGCTGATAAAATCCTGTGATCAGGTTGATAATGGAACTTTTCCCCGATCCTGTCTGCCCGACAATACCAATGGAGTTCCCTTCCGGAAGATGAAAAGAAATATTTTTTAATACTTTTTTATTCTTCTCATATGAAAAATTTACTTTCTCAAATGAGACACTGGTAATCTTACCAATACAATTTCTTTTTTTGCCGGCCCGCTGTTTTGCCCTGTCATTTTTCAGAACACTGATAATCCGCTCTGCCGAAGCAAGGGCATTCTGGAGCAGGTTGAATTTTTCAGAAAGCTCTCTTAAAGGCCTGAAAAAGAGCTTCATATAGGTTAGAAAGGCCACAAGCTCGCCCAGGGTTAATGATTTTGCAACGACTTCAAAACTTCCGGCCCAAATGATAATCGCAACACTGAGTACCCCTAAGAACCCAATAAAGGGCATGAATATGGAAAATATTTTTATCTGGAACAAGGCCGCGGTAAAATGTTCGAAATTAAGCTGTTCAAAGCGCTGCATGAACCTTTCCCTGCTGGATGTTGTCTGGATGATTTTGATACCTGTGACAGCTTCTGAAAAACTGTGGTTGATTTCTGCAATTTTCTGCCGGATGGTTCTGAATACTTTTCTAAGGATTTTTGAAAAAAGAGCAATACCGATCATAATCACAGGAACCAGCAAGGATAGATAAAAACCAAGTTTTACATCAATGGTAATAAGGATAACAAGGATGCCGGCCATGAGAATAAGGTCTTTGAAAATAAAGATCAGTACGCTTGTGAACATCTCATTCATGTTTTCCACATCACCGGCTACCCTTGATACCAGCCGCCCGCTTGAGTTTTTATCATAAAAGGCAACCGGCAGGAAACTCATATGGGAAAAAAGAGTGCATCGAAGGTTTAATATGATTTTCTGGCCAGTGTATTCCATGAAAAGGGCCTGGAAAAAATCAATGACAAATAAGATGAAGACAAACACAGAAAAAATAATACAAAAGGTCTGAAAAGAGTTAATGCCGACACCTAAAATATGGATACCTCTTTCAGGGCCGGAAGGGACTATAAACCCGTCAAATGCTTTTTGGATGAAAATCGGCATGAGAAGTTCAAAAAAAGTAACTATAAAAACAAGCAGGGTTGAAAGGGACAGCATCCAGAGGTACGGCCGGATAAAAGGCAGCAACGCTTTTGCTACTTTAAGGTCTGCAAGCTTGATTTCTTTTTCTTCCATTTGCATATCAGGCATTGTGCTCCTCCTCAAACTGCTGGACCAGGTAGGAGTCTTTATAAAAACGGCTGGTTTGAATCAGCTCTTCATGGCTTCCGAAATGATCGATGCGCCCGTTTTTGAATATATAAATTGTGTCACAGGAAGCCAGGGCCGAGATCCTGTGGGAAATAATAATAAAGGTGGAGCTCAAATTCATCCGGTTCATTTGTGAAATCACCCTGGCAGCGGTATGGGTGTCCATCTGGCTTATGGGGTCATCCAGGATGATGATTGGCTTTTGAAGCATTAATGTCCGGGCAAGGGCGATCCTTTGTTTTTGTCCCCCGGAAAGGGTGATTCCCCTTTCCCCGACGATTGTATCAAGCCCGGCCGGCATTTTTTCCAGTGTGTCTTTCAGGCTGCATGCCGTGATAATACGGTCAAGACGATTTTTCCCCATATCCTGGCCCATGAGAATATTTTCTTTTATCGTACCTGAAAAAAGAATGGCTTCCTGGGGCATAAGGGCAATATTCTGCCTTAGAAAATCAAGATCCATGGTATCAAGGTCAATACCATCAATAAGTATTTTTCCTTTTGTAATATTGTAAAGCCTTGGAATCAGTTGCACAAGGCTTGTTTTCCCGGACCCGGGAGGGCCGCTGATGCCGATGGAAGTTCCTTTACGAATTTTAAGATTAATATCTGAAAGAATGGCTTTGTCCTTATTATAGCTGAAACTGACATCTTTAAAAACAATGCTTCCATCCACTTTTGAAAGGATGCGTGCGTTTTCAGGGGAACTCACATCAGGCCTGGAATCTAAAAGTAGATTAACCCTTTTCAAGGATGCCATTCCCCTTTGAAAAAGATTGGTCATCCATCCGATGGCAATTACAGGCCATGCAAGAATTCCAAGATACTGGAGAAAGGCCACAAGCTCACCAGGTGTAATAAGGTGTTTCATCACGAGAAAACCGCCGTAAAAGATAACCACAAGCGTGGACAGGTTAAAAAACAGTCCGAGCATTGGTTTTAAAAGGGCGGTAATAAAGGCCCGTTTCAAGTTTTTTTTAAAATAATCTGTTGAAGCTATGTTAACCTTATGACCGGCAATGGTTTCAAAATTAAAGACTTTAATAATTCGTATGCCAAAAAAACTTTCCCTAACAAGCTCGGTCAGTTGTGAAAAGGATTCCTGGGCAGTTTTATGAAAGGCATGCATTTTTTTCCCCAGGATTTTTGTCACAACAATTAGAAAGGGCATGGGGATAACAGCAAGGGCTGTAAGTTTCGGATTTGTCCATAGCATGATGGCAAGGGTTGCACCGCCAAGAAGGATGGTATCCACAAGCACGATCAGGCCAAAACCAAAAGCCATTCTTATATGGTTTATGTCGCTTGTGGCATGGGCCATGATATCCCCTGTTTGGACCTTATCATAGTAGGCCATGTCCAGGTTCAGGATATGCCTGAAAAGATCATCCCTTATGCCCTTTTCAACATCTCTTGCACTTCCCATGAGAAGATTGCGCCACCCATACCTTAGGCCTGCCATGGCCAGGCCTGCCAATAGTATAAACGAGCATTGGAGAAACAGGGTCCTATTGTCAAACGACCCTGAATTTAAGGTGTCAATGGCATGTTTTATGATTTGTGGAATGACAAGCTGGGTGGCATCCACAATGATCATGCATAAAATACCCAATAATATTTTATAAAGATTTTTTTTAAAGTATGGATAGATCAGCTTCAAAGTATTTATTTTATTCCTGAAATTACAATGCCGGATGCCGGGGCAAACAATTATTTTGCTATCGTTCTTTTATTGCCACTAAAAAAATTCTATTAAAAACCAGGTCTATTTTTCCTTTACCATTAACTTGATTTATAAATGAGTCTTTAACAATACTTTTAAAAGTATTAATATAATTTTCATCAATTGCAATATCATAAAAGTTCTGGTTTAGATACCCAGCAGCCGCACCAGATAAAAATATTTTAAAAACCTCATCAGGTGAATACTCTGATTTTATAGCCTCTGTCCTGGAAAAAACAACCTTGAATCCTTCTTTCCCAAATAAATCTTTATACTCATCAGCAGTTTCAAAAAAAATCCATGGCTTATTAAAACGGTTAAAGGTACTTTCTGTTCTGGCATCTTTTTTACCCGTTCTATAACTTCAATAAAATTAGGACTATATATTTTCTTTGCAGGTGCCTGTATTCCTATCCTGCCTCCTTCCCGCAAACACGAGTAGCAGTTCCGAATTGATTTTGATAATTCATGAAACCACTGGAATGCGGAATTACAGAATATTACATCGAAGCAATTTTCGTAATCTAATTTTTCTGCACTTTTCACTTTGAAAACTATATCTGTTTCTTTGTTTCTCTCAATTGCTTTTTTAATCATCCCTTCTGATGGATCAATCCCAACCATGTTACCATTTGTTAATGCTTTTATTGCCCTCATTATAC
>JAADHV010000078.1 GCA_013151635.1 Deltaproteobacteria bacterium
ACCATAAATATGGGGCAATGATAAACCTTCCTGTATCAAACGTTGATATATCGGAAAATCCACCTCCGTCCACTAAAATGTTTATTCCCTCAGGTGTCTGAATAAGGGCACTGCTGCCCTGTCCCACATCCAGTATTGTAATGGTTAAATTTGTACCTGGTGTCTTTTTTAGCTTTTCCGGGGAAAAGTTGAATATAATAAGTAAAGAAGCTATGGTAACTATTAATACAAAGAATTTTTTGTGCCCTTTTAACACAAGAAAGATTGAAATAAGACCAAGATAAATCAAAGCTATTTCATTCCAGTTAAATGTAATGGTCCTTAACCATGAATATGGAATGGATACAAGGAACTCACAAGCTTTGATTGTAAATGCAATAAGGTCACAGCAAAAACTAATGATAAAACCTGCAGCAAGAGGGAAAAAAGAAAAACAACCAAGACTGAAAAGTCCTGACGGCAGCACAATAAACCCTGTTAAAGGGATAAATATGCAGTTTGATATGAGCGCGATTGTGGATATAATATTAAAATAATGTGCAACCAGGGGCAATGTCCCCATGCCTGCAAAAAATGTCACGCATATCATGAGGCTTATTTTGGCCAATAAAGTTTTTTTAAACATGAAAGAAAAATTTTTTAAAAGAGAAAGGCCATATATAATAAAAATTACAGCAGCAAATGATAATTGAAATGATATGGAAAAAACTGCCGCAGGATTAATTATCAGGATTAAAATCCCTGCCACTGAAAGACTTGAAAGAATATCTTTTTCTTTTTCCGAAATAAATGAAAACAACAGGACAATAATCATTATAAGGGCCCGTTGGGTTGAAGGGGAAAATCCTGAAAACACAGCATAGAATACTAATGGAACAATTGTTAATATACCTGCGGTTTTTTTGGCCCTGCCCTGGATTACAAGCCCAGGGATGAATGATAAAACCGTATAAAGGAAAGAAAAGAAAAGTGTACAGACAATGGAAAGATGAAGACCTGAAATGGCTAAAAGATGGCTTATTCCGGCTTTGGAAAAAAGATCCCGGACATCAAGGGGAATAGCTTGTTTTTTACCTGTAATAAGTGAGGCTAGAATTTTCCCCGGGGTTGAATTTTCACTGCTATTTAAAATAAAATAATAATAATTTGTCCTTAATTTTTCTATTTTCCGGATCAATTTGGAAAAACAGGTGATTTGATCCATGCGTGTCAGGATTTTAATTTTTCTTATGTCAGTATACGCTGTGCCGTATATTCCCTTTAATTTTAAAAATCTTTCATAATCAAATGCCCCGGGATTCATAAAATTCCTAACAGGTTTAATTGAAGCCTGAAACATGATGATATCGCCAAATTGTGGAACATTTCCAGACAATCCGTACACGCTCAGGTTGATCCTGCCCGTAATATTTTTTTTTAAACCGTTTTTGAGTTTTATTGTTTGACAAAGAAGTGTTATTTTCCGTTTTTTTCCATAGTCTTTTGTAAAAGAAACAACTTTACCGGTAATAGTGACCTTTTTTAAATCATGGAAATTGGAAATATGATTTGCAGGCAAATCAGGATTTAATCTGATTTGAATGGAAAGATATCCAAATATAAATGTTAAACTGAGGATTAATACAAAAAGTTTTTTTTTGTTAAAAAAACAGGCAGGAAAGAATAAAATACCCAATAAAAAAATAAACGGGAATACAGAACCTTTATTATTAAATAAATGATTTCCCGTTAAAATTCCTGCCATCAAAGAAATAAAGATAAAAAGCGATGCAGGTTTTAAAGGTTTGAAAAATGTTTTCACATCACATCATCTCACCTTATTTTATTTGATAATTAATTAATTCGTTTTATGTCGGCACCCAGCAAAGAAAATTTTTTTTCAATTGCTTCATACCCCCTGTCCATATGGTACACCCTTGAAATAACTGTTGTCCCTCTTGCAATAAGTCCTGCAATAACAAGGGACGCACTGGCCCTTAAATCAGAAGCCATCACCGGGGCGGCCTGAAGAGTTTTAACCCCTCTGACCATTGCAATATTCCCTTGGGATATTGCAATATCAGCACCCATCCTGAGAAGTTCGTTGGCATGAACAAAACGATTCTCAAAAATGGATTCATGGATCATGGTATTTCCTTTGGCTATTGTCATCAAGGTCATGAACTGGGCCTGCATATCTGTTGGGAAACCGGGATATGGCAATGTTTTGATATCAACGCTTTTAATGGGTTTCTTCCCAACTATCCTGACACTGTCTTTAAATGTGCTCACAATTGTGCCGGTGGCCTTAAGTTTGTTGATGATGCCTCCGATGTGTTTAGGTTCACACCCTTTAATGAGAATATCTCCGCCGGTTGCGGCACAAGCCACCATAAACGTACCGGTTTCAATCCTGTCCGGAATAATTTTAATGTCAACCGGAGACAGTTTTTTTACACCTTCTATGGTAATAATTGCGGTGCCGGCTCCATTTATTTTTGCACCCATCTTGGTTAAAGCATCTGCAAGTGCAACAATCTCAGGCTCTCTTGCAGCATTTCTCAATACACTGGTTCCTTTTGCCAGGCTGGCCGCCATCATGAGGTTTTCAGTCCCTGTGACAGTTGGCATGTCAAAATAGATGTCATTGCCGATAAGCCTTTTGGCTTTTGCTTCGATGTACCCGTGTTCGATACTTATGCTTGCTCCCAGGGCCGCAAGACCTGAAAGATGCATGTTTACAGGTCTTGCCCCAATGGCGCATCCGCCTGGAAGCGATACTTTGGCATGACCGAATCTTGCAACTAAAGGACCAAGTACAAGGATAGAAGCCCTCATTTTCCTTACAAGATCATATTCAGCTTCTGCTTTATTAATAGAGGAGCCGTCAACTTCCAGGCAGCCCTTTAAGGTCCTGCAGCTTGCCCCTAAGTCCTCCAAAAGAAGTTTTATACTTGTAATATCCATGAGATCCGGGACATTGGAAAAGCAGGTTTTGCCATTAACAAGAATGCTTGAAGCAATCAAAGGGAGCGCTGCATTTTTAGCCCCGCTTATTTTCACTTCACCGTAAAGCTCGTTACCGCCTGTAATTTGGATTTTATCCATAAAATGATATTTATTTAATTGTGATTTAAAAAAGGGTTTTGGTAAAAAAGGCCAAAACCCTTTTATTATTTTGTGGTACCTGGGACGAGAGTTGAACTCGTACAGAGAATTTCTCCGAGGGATTTTAAGTCCCTTGCGTCTACCAATTCCGCCACCCAGGCGTAATTCTTGGCTTTTTTATAACATTTTCTAAAGTTTTGCAAGCTTAAAACAAGGAAGATTGTCACTTTGAACGATTTCTGGTAAAAAGGGTTTTATGGAATCAATTAATAGTGAAAAAATAATCCTTGCTTCAAAGTCTGAAAGAAGAAAAGACCTTTTAGAACAGATCGGGTTGAATTTTGAAATTTTTCCGGCAAATATTAACGAAGACATGGTTTCAATCAATAATCCTGAAGAATATGCAAAAGAACTTTCCTTTTTAAAAGCAAAAAATACTGCCCTTTTTAACCCTGGTTCGTGGATTTTAGGCGCAGATACAATTGTTGTGATCCAGGACAAAATTCTTGGAAAGCCTCAATCAGTTACAGATGCAATCAAAATGCTGAATCAATTAAATAATTGTGAGCACAGCGTATATACCGGGTTCTGCGTGATTAACCGGGAAAAAAAAATCATAATTAAAAAATCAGTTAAAACCAAAGTCAATTTCAAGTCACTAACTGATGGGGAAATACATTGGTATGTAAACACAGGCGAATCTTTTGGCAAGGCAGGAGCCTATGCAATACAGGGGATTGGTGCATTTCTTGTCAAAGGGATTGCAGGTTCATATTCTAATGTTGTAGGATTACCTGTCTGTGAGGTTGTAGAGACACTTGAAAAATTAAATATTATCCAAATTTAAGGACAAAAATCATCATGTCATCCATTAAACATAACCTTGAGAGAATAAACCTGCAAATTGTCGACACCGCTGTTTCCTGCGGCAGAAGGCCTGATGCTGTAAAACTTATCGCTGTCAGTAAAAAAAAGAATGTTAAAACAGTTTTGGAAGCTATAAACAAGGGAGCCTTACACCTTGGGGAAAATTATATCCAGGAGGCAATTGAAAAAATAAATATCATTGGGAAAGACAAGGCCTGCTGGCATTTTATAGGTCATCTTCAATCGAACAAAGCTAAATTTGCCGTTAAATATTTTGAATATATCCATACTGTCGGCACTTTAAAGCTTGCAAAAGAGATTGATAAGCAGGCAAAAAAGATTAAAAAAATCCAGAAAATACTTGTGCAGGTCAATATTGGTGACGAAGAAACAAAATCAGGGGCCGGGATTAATGATGCCATTCAATTGGTAAAAGAAGTAAGCAGGTTTGAAAACCTGTCCTTGCAGGGATTAATGTGCATGCCACCTTTTTTTCCCGATCCTGAACATGCAAGGATATATTTTAAACAACTGGCCCAGCTTAAAGAAAAAATTATTGCCAAGAAATTTGATAATGTGTCCATGGAACACCTTTCCATGGGAATGAGCAATGATTTTAAAGTTGCCATAGAAGAAGGTTCTACAATGGTGAGGGTTGGCACATCAATATTCGGGAGAAGAGATTGAAGCTGTTACTTCACACATGCTGCGCACCCTGCTCTATTTATCCTGTTAAAATTTTGCGTAGAATGGACATGGATGTAATGGGGTTTTTTTACAGGCATAATATCCATCCTTTTCAAGAGTGCCGGAAAAGGGAAGACACCTTAAAAAAATATTCCGAATCAATCGGGTTAAAGATTATCTATCAAAAGGACTACAGGCTTGAAAAATTTCTTCAATCTGTTGTTTTCAGGGAAAAAGACAGGTGCAGGTATTGTTACTATGACAGGCTTAAAGCAACAGCCATGGTTGCAAAAAAAGGAAAATTTCAAGCCTTTACCACCACACTTTTATACAGCAAATTCCAGAATCATGAACTTATAAGAGAAACAGGCGAGGCCATTGCCGGAAAATACGGTCTTGAGTTTTTCTACCATGATTTCAGGGAAGGCTGGAAACTTGGAATTGAAGAATCCCGACAGCTTGATATGTACCGCCAGCAGTATTGCGGTTGCATATACAGCGAAAAGGACAGGTATTTCAATAAATGTGGGACCGGACAAGTTAATTAGGGTCACTTGGGCCGGGCCCTCTTAATTTGTTTCAGCATATTCACGAACCTTTTATCCGTGCTGTCAAGCCTTGCTGCAAGGACCCCAAACAAATGTTTTGCCACGTCAGGATATTTTTCTATAACCTCTGTTAATTTATCTCCTGGAAAACGTTTCACCATTGAACGGCCCTTGGACATAATTGAAGCAGACCTTGGTTCACCGGTGATTGCAGACATTTCTCCGAAATAATCACCTGGTTGAACGATTTCAGCAATTTTCTTGCCGCCTTTGACAACGTATAATCCTCCTTGAACAAGCTTAAAAAAATCAATATCCGTATTGCCTTCCCTTATTATGACGTCTTTGTCCTCGTATCGTTCAACATCAGGATTTATAAGGTAGGCCGGCAATGACTCCTTGGTAATTGTCGTCTTTTTTAAAACCTCTTCAAGTGATGTTTCAGATGTCCTTATTTTTTCAAGTCCTGCATCCCTCAGTGTCACCATCCCTTCTTGTACGGCAATTTTTCTTAATTGATCTTCAGGCACTTCAGCGCTTATGGCTTTGCCGACATCATCCGTGACTTCCATTAATTCATACAGCCCGACCCTGCCCTTGTATCCTGTACCATTGCAATGGCTGCAACCTTTCGGGCCGTATAGTTTTAAATTTTTAATTTCGTCCTTTGAAAATCCATGGAATTCAAGGTCTTTTTTGTTATAGCCTGTGACAACCTGTTTGCACTCGGGGCAAAGCCTTCTTGCCAGGCGTTGAGATAAGACAAGGGTTACGGAAGATGCCAGCATATATGGCGGGATACCAATATCAACAAGACGTCCTATGGTTGAAGGGCAGTCATTAGTGTGAAGAGTTGCAAAAACAAGATGACCGGTCATTGCAGCCTTTATTGCGATCTCTGCTGTATCAATGTCCCTGATTTCACCCACCATGATGATATCGGGGTCCTGGCGTAAAAATGCTTTCAGTGCTGCAGCATAGGTCATGCCGACCTCGTCTTTCACAGGAACCTGGTTAATCCCTTTAAAATTAAATTCAACAGGATCTTCAGCCGTCAATATTTTAATATCATCTTTATTGAGCCTGTTCAGTATGGAATAAAGAGTTGTTGTTTTCCCGCTGCCTGTCGGCCCTGTAACAAGTAAAAGGCCGTAAGGTCTTGAAATACATCTTTTCAGGCTGTCGAAAGTTGAGGATTCAAACCCGAGTTTGGTCAAATCAATGTTCAGGGCACTTTGATCAAGGATTCGCATTACAATGCTTTCACCAAAAAGCGTCGGCAGGGTTGATACCCTGAAATCAATGGATTTTCTTTTTCCGAATCTAAGTTTTATCCTGCCGTCCTGGGGCACTCTTCTTTCAGCAATATCAAGTTCAGCAAGAATTTTGATTCTTGAAATAACCGCATTTTTTATACTGGTGGGAAGATTCATGGCTTTATACATTGACCCGTCAAGCCTGTATCTTACCTGGAATGTCTTTTCAAAGGGTTCGATATGAATATCGCTGACACCGTCATTAATGGCCTTGGTAAGGATACCGTTCACAAGCTTGATAATAGGTGCATCAGAGGCCATGAACTCATCAGGTGAATCATCCATGTCAGAATACCCGACTTCCATCTCTTCTGCGGCTTCAGAGACAAGTGAGCCAAAATCATCAACTGAAGTGACCGGTTCATCATCTTCAAAATCATCTTCAAAATGAATAAAACTTTTATATTCTTCATCACTTATTTTATAAAAATCACGATAGGCTTGAATCACATCATTTTCAGTTGATACAAATACCTGAATTGTTTTCTTGATTTTTTTTTGAAGATCTTCAATAATTGAGGTATCTGTCGGCTCAACCATGGTAATGGACAATTCTTCCGCCTTTAATTCAAGGGGGAACACCATGCTTTGTTTTGCAATTTCATAGGGGAGGATTTCCAGCACTTTCGGGTCAGGTTTTATTTCAGAGAACCTGATTACATTGTAATTGTAAAGCCGCCCCAGGACATTGATAATAGTGTCAGGATCTATATGCCCTTTATTCAAAAGGATGCTGCTGAGCCGTTCATTGGTTTTTTTTTGAACCTTTAATGCCTCATCCAGCTGCATACTGGTGATCTGGCCTTCTTTTGAAAGGATCTCTCCGATTTTGGTCTTTCCGGCACCGGATTGATCTTTTATAGTGGATTTCAGGCTGGATGATTTACGCATGTATAAATCCTTAACTTATTTATAATTCTTATAGATTCTTATACCACCGGCTAAAACCAAAAGCCCGCCTAAAATATAAAAACTTGATCTGACAAGAAAAAGTTTATGGCTGAAAAATTCAATGGTTTCAACTTTAGGCATTACTTCGGGTATTCGATAAAAAACACCTAGTCCCACTGCAACCAGGATAATGCCATAATAAAATCCCAAATTTTTTTTGTCCATCTTAATTTATTACCTCTCAAATTTTTCTAGTTGATTATTAAACAAGCTTTCGATTTTTTCAAATAAAGTCATCTGGGTTTCAAGATCTTCAAAAAGGGTTTCATTTAAGGTTTCAAGTTTTGCATGTTTTCTGGCTAAAGTCTGAATTCTTTTACCGTCCTGACTGGCAGATGCTTCCAGCAATTCTTTGTTGATTGTGCTTATCAATTCTTCATTTTTTTCAATATTATTTTCCAGAATTTCAATTTTTTGTTTTACAGGTTTAATTTTTATTGATCTTTGAGTGATTATTTCTGATTTTTTTTGCCGGAGCTCCTTTTTTGATAAAATACAAGGTTTTTCCTTTTTTTTTTCAATTATATTATCATCGTCCCAACCTTCTTTATCAAGGAATTCCCGGTAGGTTCCTTCAAAAATTTCTATGGTATTATTTTTAAATACAACAAGCCTGTTTGCAAGGGAATGAAGAAACATTTCATTATGCGTTACTATAACCACGGCACCTTTGAAATTATCAAGGGCTGCAACAAAAGAGTCACAGGACTCAATATCCAAGTGGTTGCTGGGCTCATCAAGCAATAATAAATTCAAAGGAGACATTAAAAGTTTACCCAGCATGACCCTTGATTTTTCCCCGCCGGATAATACGGATATTTTTTTTAAAGCAGCATCCTGTTCAAACATCATGGCCCCGCAGATATTTCTGGCAGCCTGCCTGTCAGAATCAGGTGACGAGTAAATAAGCTCATCTTCAACAGTAAAATTATCATTTAAGGACTGAACATTTGTCTGTTCAAAATAGTCCTGCTGCACACCGGGATTAATTTTAATATTGCCTGAGTCAGGGTTAAGATTTGCACTTATCAACTTTAAAAGTGTAGTTTTTCCTTTGCCGTTCCTGCCTATAACACCAATACGATCTTCAGGATAAACGGTCAGAGAAAAATTATTGATCAAGGGCTTGTCTTTGTGCCAGCCAAAGGCTAAATTTTCTATCCTTAATACCTGTTTTCCGGAAAAAGGAAGATAATTAAATGAAAAATCAAGACTTTTCAGTTTTTGAAGTTTTTCCTTTGAAGAAGTCTTTTCAAGGGTCTTTATTCTGGATTGTACCATGTTGGCAAGGCGGGCCTTTGCCCTGAATCTTGAAATAAATTGTTCAATCTCTTTTTTTCGTTTTTCTTCATTCTGCCTTGTTTTTTCATAAACTTCTTCATCCTTTGCAACCTGTAGATAATATTTAGATGTATCACCCTTGATTTTTTTGATCTTCTGCCTGTGGATACCTGCTATATGCGTTACAACATTATCCATAAAACCCCGGTCATGTGTAACAAGCAGGACTTCTCTTGGCCAGGAAGTCAAAAATTGTGAAATCCATCTGATGGAAGTAATATCAAGGTAGTTTGTGGGTTCGTCCAGTATTAAAAGGTCAGGTTCGGAAACCAATACCTTGGCAAGGTTCAGCCGGACCTGGAAACCGCCTGAAAACTGTAAAGGGTCTTTTGCCATATCATCCTGGGAAAACCCAAGCCCGGCCAGGATTTTTTCAGCCTTCCAGGAATGATCTTTCTCGTGTTCTAAAAGCCCCAGCATCGCTTCTTTAATAACACTTGCTTCACTAAAAGAAATAGTTTGCGATAAAAAACCTATCCTGTACCCGGAAGGATATGATATGCTCCCTTCATCCGGGTGATCTTTGCCGGTTATCATATTTAAAAGTGTGGTTTTGCCATGGCCGTTACGGCCGACAAGACCTACTTTTTCACCCGTATTAATCATGAAACCCGTGCTATCCAGCAGGGCCTGGTCTCCAAAACTTTTTGATACAGCATCAATATTCAGCATTTTGATGATTCTCTATAATAATTACAGATTTTTTCCAGCTTAAAAAAAAATGACATCATATCATTGTGGCAATGTTTTATAAACCATAAGAATTATAAGGAACATAATTTTTTTTAAACCGGGGATTATAAATTGTAAAAGGCCTGATTAATCAATATCAATCCAGTATTGTGACCATTTACACCTTTCCTTGTAAGGAAATTTAAAAAGTTCGGTTGCAAGGATGGAGAAATCTTTTTTTCGTATTGTATAATAGGCAATTTGTTCTTTACCCATAATGGACTTAAGTCCGACAGCAGCATAAAGGGTTTCGTTTTTATCAACAACAAAGCATTCAACCGCCCCTGTAAGGATTTTTATATCTGATTCATTTTGTATGTCAAAAAGGTCTACCATAGTAATTTTAAAGGGTTTTCCATTAAAATGGTTAAAGGCATCAGTTCTTGTAAGCTCGCATTTAATAAAATTTTTAAAACTCATTTCCATCCTGTTGAAGTCAAAATCATCTGCAGGCAATGGTTTGGATATAATAAAAGTAAAAATGAATATAAACGATAGTATTATCAATTTTTTCATGGGACTATGCTTTTTTATTTATCAGCGTTGTAATTGTTTTTTGCAGATCTCTTAAAATAACAGGTTTAAGATGAACCGATTTGAAATTTGAAAATTTTGAATTAAATTCGTTTTTTATATTTTTATTTTTATAGCCGGTCCCGATAATGACAGGAATTCCGGGATTTATTTTTAATATCTGCTTAATAAAAATATCAGACGGCATCCCTAAAATACTGTGCTGGGCGATCACCATTTTGAATTTATCAGGTTGTAACCTGAAAGAATCAAGAGCTTTATCTCCTGATTTAAAAATAGTGGCGCTGTATCCCATTTTTTTTGTAATGGTCTGTATCAGATGAGTCCTGTTTTCATTTGGATCTACAATTAAGATATGATTATTCCCCTGAATTGTATTTTTTCTTTGGAGTTTTAAATTATTCTTTTCCCATTTTCCTTCATTAAACGGATAAACAAGTGTCACATCAATCTTATAGGCTTTTGCCGAAATAAATTCATCTAAGCGTTCATCAGGAACCTTTATAATAAATTGTTTATTCTGGGCTATATAGTGTCTTAACCATTTGCGATAATTGTAATCGTCCCCGGTCAGGATTAATATTTTGGAACCTATGGCCGAGTTGACCTGGATGGAATGATAAATTAATGGATCATATGAAAACCGGGCCTGGGTTTCTTTATAATTTTCTTCCACAAAGTCTACAATAAAATCTCTTGCAAAGCCTGATCTGGTTAAAATTACAAATAAAAAACAGATGATAAATAATTTTTTCATCAATAATCCTAAATTTAAACAATTGATTTATATAAAAACTATCGGCCAATACAATGAAATCTTGACAGTTTAAAGTTCAATCATTGAGACACAAAGCATTGCCAGAGAAATAATTCCCATTAGAATTAAAGATTTTTTGTGGTCTTTTTTTCTTCTGCCCCGGAAAATACCCAGCAATAAGCCTGAAAGACTGATAAAGATTCCAAAGCTTACCATATAAATAAGATAGTGCAAATATTGGATATCCCAGCTGGTTCTTAATTTTAACTGGTAAAATCGATCAAACAATGTCTCAAATTCTGGCTGGGCTCTATTGAAAATAAGCAAAACAAACAATAATAATATCCAGGCCAGGATATTAAGATAAAATAAGAGCTGTGCCCAAAAATCGTTTGTTTTACGTCTATCCACAATATTCCTTATTTTTTTATTTTATTTTATTCCTTTATATATTATGATTTTGGAATGGATTCTATAGCTCTGTCAAAAAAAGAATTTAATGACTTAAAAAATCTGGTTTATTCAACATCCGGTATTAATCTTCATGAAGGCAAAATCGAGCTTTTAAAGTCGAAAATTGCTAAAAGAATGAGATTAACCAAAAAATCTTTTAATGATTACCTGAAATACCTGGATTCAAATGAAAGAGAAGTGGTTGAATTTATAGATACTGTGACCACGAATCACTCCTTTTTTTTCAGGGAAAATAAAAGCATTGAATATATTATCAACCAATTCAATCGTCATCCTCAAAAAGATACAAAAGAATTTAAAATCTGGTGTGCGGCATGTTCGACAGGAGATGAACCCTATTCTATTGCAGTTCAATTAAAAGATATGGGACTTTCTTTCTCAATCCTTGCCACGGATATTTCCCACACGGTTCTTGATATCGCCTCAAGGGGTGTTTATAGAAATGATAAACTTAAAAAAGTCCCTTTGCCGATCCTCCACCGTTTTTTTCAAAAAGGAACCGGAAAATACAAAGGACACATAAAAATAAAAAAAGAAATCAGCCGCAATATTGAATTTAAAAAATTTAATTTAATTATGGATACGCCACCTCAAATAAATTTCGATGCTGTATTATGCAGGAATGTGATGATTTATTTTGATTTAAAAACCAGTGAAAAAGTTATTAATAAACTTTATAAAGTCCTTGTTCCAAAGGGATTTTTTGCCATAGGAAATGCAGAAAGCCTTATGAATCTGGATCATAATTATAAATCCATAAGAAAAATTCCAAGCCTTTATATAAAATAAAATTATTTATATAAATTTTCTTTATTGCAGCTTAAAATTCGTTTATATTATTAATATAGTAATCAAAAATAAA
>JAADHV010000133.1 GCA_013151635.1 Deltaproteobacteria bacterium
TCATGGGTCCATAGATTTTCTTGCGAAACAAGGGTTAAAATCCTCTGAAATTCAATCTGTCTTATTTTTGTCCTTAGTTCGAACAGGGAAAGGTCATCAATGGTTTTCAATGAATCATCAATTTTATTTAAAGCTTTTTTAAAGGTTTCAGACTTAATGAATTTATTTATTTTTTTATTTGCTGCTCTTTTTTCTGCTGAATACGGGTTTTCTATATGCGTACGGCTTAAAAAAATTTTATATAACCTTTTTTCAAGACGTGAAGGTATTAAAAGACCTGTTCTTATTTCATCATCGTATTTTATCTTGATCAGTTCTTTTAAAAACTGATTATCATAATCCGAATCAATGAATTTTTCTATCAGGGACATGATCCTGTCAAACACTTTTTGGTAATGTTTTTTCAGGTAAGGAGGGTATTTTCTAGACATGATGGCATTAAACATTTTATCGGAACATGGATAATACCTTTCCTTGTTTTCAGGATAGACCATAAATTCAATCTGTTCCCTTGCCCCGACCTTTGTGGGATAAGCAAACGGGTCTATGTGATTTTTAAGAAAAAAAGCTGTAAACCAGGCATTAAAATCAGGACTTTTTTCAGCAAGAACAGGGCTGTTAGCTTTGTGTTTCATATGGTCTCCTTTTTTTAAAAAATTATTTTATAATATCATTCCAATAATTATTTTGCAATTGGCTGGCGCACAAATGAAGCTTGACAGCCTGATTCAGGAAGCATATTAGGTAAATATGGACAAGAAAACAGCTTTTAGAATTTTAAATTTGGATGCCGCTGTTGCCACTTTTGAGGACGCAAAAAAAGCATACAGGAATTTAGCTAAAAAATACCACCCTGATCTTGTTGCGAAAAATAATCGGGCAGAAAAGAATGCAGAGTCAAGAATGAAAGATATAAATATTGCATTCCGCTATCTTTCCCCGCTTTTAAGATCTGATAAAGCAATAAAAAAAACAAAAGAAAAAAAATATGGCAGGAAAATTAAAAAAGGTGCACCCGGAAAAGGTGGCAAGGACGTGATTTTTTCTTTTTTATCAAAAATGTTTGGATTATTGCCGGGTTTGTTCAATAAAAAAAGCATCAGGAAAGAAAAGCCGCCAAGAAAATCAAAAGACAATCAAAAAGGTAAAACAACTTCTTTTGATGATGTTTTCAGGGGGCTCTATAAGGATCGCTCTAATTCAGATAAAACAACTTTCAAACAAAAAAATAAAAGGAATTTTCAAAATTCAGATCCATATTATGGATATCAAAAATATATGGCACTTAAAAATAGGATGATAAAAAGACAAAGCAGCAGTCATCAAGATATCGGTATGAAAAGGGTGGAGAAAATCAAGCCGGTCAATCGTGTTGGTCCTGTCGGGAAAAATTAAATCCGGGTGTTTTCTAAAAACCGTTTTAAAATTCTATCGTAATTAACTTTTCCCCTGTTTTAAGACAAATAAGATTTGCTGAGGTCTTGTCAATCTCACCATAGGTGGAAACACCATTTCGTGGCCAGGTGATGGAGCCGGGATTCATGAATATCCGCCCATCTTTTTTTTCAAGGAAACAAAGGTGGGTATGACCCTGTATAATAATGTCGGTCTCTTCTGAAAAGGTGCAAAGGCGATGCCCGTGATAAAGAAGAATCTTTTTGTTGAACGCTGTAAATTCCATTTTTATCTCAAATCCAGGGAAAAAAGAAGGCGTGTCACAGTTCCCGTAGACATAATAAAAATGATGTTTAAAAGCGTTCAAATCATTTTTAATTGATTGTGGTTGAAAATCCGTGTTTGAGTATCTGCCGTATTTTGTATCAAAAAGATCTCCTGCAATTGCAAGCCCGTCATTCCGGTTTAAAAGAGTTTTCACGGTTAACCATGAACTGTAACTGCCATGAATGTCCGCTGTCACAATAAGTTTTGCCATACAATTTATTTTTCTCTTGTTAAAAAAAATAAAATTTCATAGTATCGAATTCAAATCAACTAAATTTTATAAAAAGATGATATGGATTTTAAATTAATAGACAGAATACTGGCTCTTGGCAACTTAATCGGACAGGCAAGGCTGGCATATATAGAAGCTGATAATAACTTGCAGGTGTCTTCCTGGAATAAAGGTGCCATGGATTTATTCGGATATACTGAAGACGATACAATGGGGCGGTTATTGTATGAACTTATCCCTGTAAAAAAACGTGAACTTATAAATTGCAAACACACCCGGCTTACAACCTGCTCTCTCCTTAACCACAACGGGCAGGAAATACAATGTGATATTTTTTATGCACCCATTATGAATACAAAGGGTGAAAAATTCGGTGTTGCTGTTCTTGCCAAAGACATTTCAGGAAGAGTAAAAGATAAAGCAAGTTTGAAGCAGCAGGAACAAAATTTAAATGATATTTTCAGTTTTGCTCCCATAGGGTTTTATCACGTGAATATGGAAGGGAAAATTGTATCGTCAAACCCGGAATATGCCTGGATGCTGGGCTACGAGTCTGCCGAGGTCGTGGCAGAGCAGGTAACGGATTTTGCCACCCAGATATTTTTTGATAAGGAAAAAGCAGATGAGTTCATGTTCAGCATTTTTGAGGCCGAGGAAGTAATTCGATTCCGCTGCAGGCTAAAGAGAAAGGACAACTCTTTTGTCTGGGCTTTGTGCTATGCAAAGGCAACCCGTGACGAATCCGGACGGATGGATGGATTTAACGGTTTTTCCATGGACATCAGTGACACTGTACGTGTGGAGCAGGAACTTAAAAAGGCAAATGAAAAGCTTAAAATGCTTTCTGTAATGGATGGATTAACAAGGATTCCCAATCGCCGAAGATTTGATGAATACCTTGGGTCGGAATGGAAAAGACATTACAGGGATAAAGACCAATTATCGGTTATCCTTTCTGACATTGATTTTTTTAAGCTTTATAATGATAATTACGGACACCAGGCAGGTGATGACTGCCTTAAGAAAGTTGCCAGGGCAATTCATGACTGTGCCCACAGACCGGCGGACCTTGCCGCAAGATATGGTGGAGAAGAGTTTGTCATGGTCTTGCCGGGGACTGGTGCAGATGGTGCCATGATTGTAGCTGAAGAGGTCAGGAAGAATGTAAAGAATCTGAAAATTCAACATGAAAAATCCAAAGTCCACGAACATGTCACCCTGAGCCTGGGTGTCGCCACAATGGTCCCAGGAAATGATAATTCCGCTCAGGATCTGGTTGCAAAGGCAGACCAGGCCTTATATGAAGCAAAAGATAATGGCCGCGACCGATGCGTGACTAAAAAGTGATTTTAATGCATTAATTCTCTCCAGCACCGGCGGGTGGGAATAGTTTAAGAACACATAAAAAGGATGAGGTGTTAAATTTGAAAGATTATGTGCTGCAAGCTTTTTTAATGCACTGATCAACGGCCTGCTGTCTTTAACCGTTTTTGCAGCAAATCTGTCAGCGTCATATTCATCTTTCCTGGATGATATTTGAAAGATAATTGACAAAAAAAGATCAATGGGTGAATATAACATTCCAAAAAATATCAAACCTGCATAAATGGAAACTTCTTTCATGAAAAAGGCATGAAACAATCCTTCATTAGAGATAAATATGGAAATAAGAAAAAAAATAAATCCCATCTGAAATATCCCTGACACCATCCGTTTGATGATATGTTTTTTTTTAAAATGCCCCATTTCATGGGCAAGAATCAAAACCAGTTCTTCAATTGTCTGCTCTTTAATCAGGGTATCGAATAAAACAATGCGTCTGTTTTTTCCAAACCCTGTAAAAAAAGCATTGGATTTGCTGCTTCTTTTAGAACCATCCATGACAAAAATATTGGAAAGTTTAAAATCAATTGATTTTGCATAGTTTAATATGGCTTCCTTTAAAGGGCCCTCATCCAGGGGAGTGAATTTATTGAAAAGCGGCATGATCCATGTTGGAACGATATATTGAACAACAATAAGGAAAATGGTGCTTACTCCCCAGCACATGATCCAGGCAAACCTGCCGCCAAATTCCAGAAAGCCAAGAATGATTGATAGTAAAAGTCCTCCCAATACGGCAGAAAGAGCAATGGACTTAATAAGGTCGGTAAAAAAAAGCATAGGCGTTGTCTTATTGAAACCAAATTTTTCTTCAATTACAAAAGTGGAATAAACACTGAAAGGAAGGGATATAAAAAGTTTTGAAACTAATAGGATACCAATAAAAAAAAGTCCTGAAACAATTGAATTGAAGTTAAACGATCTGATATATGAATCTATTAATTGAAAGCCTCCTGAAAACCAAAAAACCAGAATGACAGCAAGATCAAAACTTGATGTGATAAACCCGAATTTTGTGTTTGCCTTGAGATAGCTCTGGGATTCAGCATATTTTTGGGGGTTATAATGGTCCTTAAACTCTTTTGGAAGAGGCTGGTTGAGATTCCCAAGGTTCAGGAAACCTGCAATGTTATCAATAAAGTAACTGCCGATAAGGGTTGTAAGAATGACAAGGGTAATAAATTGCTGTGAAAAGTGCATCACGAATAGGAAAGACGCTTTAAGAATTAATCATGTCTCTTAATTTTCCAGAACATTTAAAGGTGACGACCCTTCTGGCAGGCAGGGTCATTTCTTCATCTGTTGCAGGATTTCTTCCTTTTCTGGCCTTTTTTTCGTTGACACAAAATTTTCCAAAACCGCTAATCATGATATCTTCACCACTTTCAATTGTTTCCTTAATGATTTCAAGGAATTCTTCCAGGATTTCATAGGTTGTTGTTCTGGATAAATTAAGCTTGTCTTGTATTCTTTCAGCAATAATTGTTTTGGTTAATGCCATAAATTCTACTCCTGCAACAAAATGTGGCGTTTTATTTAAATTGTGTATTAAAAATTGCTTGCTAAAATACTTTATTCCCTGTGGCTTTGTCAAGTAACTAAGGTTAAGGATATAAATTTAATTTAATCCATGTTCATAAGATAAAAAATATTTTCAGGATATCATGGGTCGCTTTTAGAAAAACATCCGGGTTTTATTATTTTGCCAGCAGTTGATGAAGTGTTTGTGACAAGGTGTTTATTTCAATGGGCTTGGGCAGGATGGCATCTATGCCGGAGGGGTTTGGTTTTTCTGTCTGGATAATGTTTGTAAACCCGGTGGCAAGGACTATGGGGATTTTTTTGTTTATTTTTTTAATTTCTACGGCAAGCTGTGTGCCATGGATATCCGGCATTGTCATGTCTGTTATGATGATATCGAATTTTTCCGGACTTTTTTTTATCATTTTTAATGCAGACAGTGCAGATTCCTTTGCCACAACCTTGTAACCCAGTTTTTCAAGCATCATTTTACCAAGATTTACAAGCATGGGTTCATCATCGATAAACAGGACGCAGGCTTTGCCCTTTATAAGTATGTTTCTGCTTGTTTTTTCTTTTTTCTTTTTCTTTAAATATTTCGGGAAATACAATGCAAAAACAGTTCCTTCTCCCGGTCGTGTCCGGGTGGTAACAGCTCCGCTGAAGCGGGTTACAATACCATGAACAACAGACAGCCCGAGACCTGTCCCATCTCCCCTGTCTTTTGTTGTAAAATATGGATTAAATATTTTATCTAAGGTATCGGTTTCAATTCCTTCTCCTGTGTCCTCAACTGAAATGCAGATATACTCGCCAAACGGCAGGTCGGTTTTGAGGTTTTCAATGGGATTGTCAGAAGAAAAAATAATTTGTCTGACAATAATCGTTACATGCCCGATACCACTCTTAATAGCTTGTCTGGCATTCGTACAGAGGTTCATGACAGCCTGGTGGATCTGGGAAGGGTCGGCCTTTATGCAGCCTGTGTTTTTATCAATATTGGAGTGCAGTTTTATAGAGGAAGGGAAAGACGCTCTCAATAGTTTTAAAGTCTCTTCAACAATTTCTATCGGGTTTGCGATGTTTTGCGGTATAAGGTTCTCGCTTTGGCGGCTGAAATCAAGGATCTGAAAAATTAAATTTTTTGCCCGGTTGCACCCGGTCACGATTTGTCTGGTATAGGATAAACAATTTTGATTGTCCGAAAGTTCAAATTGCAGCAATTGTGCATATCCGAGAATACCTCCTAATATATTATTGAAATCATGGGCAATCCCACCGGCAAGTGTTCCCATTGCCTCTAAACGTTGTGCATGGCGTAATTGACCGATCAGTTTTTCTTTTTCAAGCTCTGAATTTTTCAGGTCGGTGATATTGATATCAGCACCGCGATAGCCTTTAAGTTCATTTTTTTCATTAAAAAAAGGCTTTCCGCTTGTCAGGTAATATTGAATATCACCATTTTTAGTTGTCCTGGATATTTCTATATTTGAAAATTTTTTTTCCTGCATGATTTTTTTTTGTATTTCCGGCCAGGAATTTTTTTTTGATTCCAAAGTCATATCACTCGAAAATCGCCTTTTTTTTTGCTCGGATTTTGAAAATCCTGTGATATTTTCTGCTTTTTCTGAAATATAAACATATTTCATGTCTACATTGATTTCCCAGAGGATATCACCTATATTTTCGATAATATCCTTTAAGAGGATTTCTTTTTCTTTTAAAGACTGCTCAATCAGCTTCCTTACATTTAATTCTTTTTTAAGTTCAAGTTTATCGACAAAAGTCCTGATGGAACCTGTTATAAGGGTCTTAAGCCTTTGGGCGGTTACATCTGTCTTAACGATATAGTCATTTACATCATATGCTTCAATCATATCCTGTTCGGAAAAGTTTTCAGGCTTGCCTGTTCTTATTACGATCTGGGAAATTTTATTTTTTAAGTGTTTGCGAATCCAGTGGATCAGTTCAAGCCCTGCTGTTTCAGTTTCAAGGATGATGTCCAAAAGGATAAGCACCACATCTTCATGGGTTTCAAGAATTATCCTGGCTTCTTTTGCAGAATAAGCATGGAGTAAAGACAGGGGTTTTTGTTTGAAATGAAAATCTTTGAGAACCAGTTCGGTAATATCATGGGCACAGGGTTCATCGTCAATAATGAGAATCTTCCATACACCGGGTGCGGTTACAGGCATAGGAGATTGAAATTTCTTTTCGCTTTTAACAAAAGCTTCATTATACTTTAAGTTACCCATTGAAAGATACGCTTTCTTTTGGATTGTTAAATTTTTGATTGTCTGCTATTTTATGTGGTATGTAATAATTATAAGAATTTAAATGAATTTATAATAAAAGTCAAATGATTTTAATTGCTTAGTTTTTAATGATGGAGTGGAAAGATTCATGATAAATGCACTGACTGCCCTGGATGGAAGATATGCCGGATTAACGGCTGAAATCGCAGATATTTTTTCTGAATATGGTTTGATTAAACATCGTGTTTTTGTTGAAATTGAGTGGCTTAAATTTATATTGTCCGATCTCAAACTTGCACAATTTGATGATTTAAACACTGAAAAGCTGGATGATATTGCCAAAAACTTTGACCTTGACGATGCACAAAGAATCAAGGAAATTGAAAAACAGACAAATCATGATGTAAAAGCGGTTGAATATTTTATAAAAGACAAGCTTGAGCTTTCAGGGCTTATGGATATAAAAGAGTGGGTTCATTTCGCATGTACATCAGATGATATTAATAATACTTCCTATGCTTTGATGCAAAAAAAAGGCAAAAAGATTGCAGCAGGCCTGTTAAGACAGCTTGTTGCCGACTTGGAACAAAAAGCCTTGCAATATAAATCAATCGCCATGATGTCAAGAACCCATGGACAGCCCGCGACACCTACAACTGTTGGTAAAGAATATATAAATTTCGCATGGCGTATTTCACAGGAAGCAGATATTATCGATCAGGCCGGGGTCCAGGCAAAAATAAACGGGGCAACCGGAAATTATAATGCTCATTATTTTGTATACCCTGAGATTGACTGGATCAAGGCATCGCAACGATTTATTTCTACTCATCTAAATCTTTTGCCTATCCTTTTTACAACCCAGGTAAACCCGAATCATTCCCTTGCTTTTATTTTGCATGCCATGATCAGGGCTGCTGCGATAATTATCGATTTGGACCGGGACATGTGGGGATATATCAGTCTTGGGTATTTTAAGCAACGGGTTAAAAAAGGGGAGACCGGCTCATCTACTATGCCGCATAAGGTAAACCCCATTGATTTTGAAAACAGCGAAGGAAATATGGGTGTTGCCATTTCAATGATGGAACATCTGTGTGTTAAATTGCAGAAGTCAAGGTTTCAAAGAGACTTGAGTGACAGTACGGTTTTAAGAAGCCTTGGGTCGGCTTTCGGCTATTTCGCAATTGGAGTGAAAAATGCATTGAAAGGATTATCAAAGATTGACCTGAATGCTGAAAAGATACAAAAAGATCTTGATGAAAACCAGGAGCTTCTTGCAGAACCTTTTCAGACAGCCATGAGGGTATTTGGCGAAGATAACCCTTACGAGAGGCTGAAAGAACTGACGCGCGGACATAAAATTGAAAAAAAAGACCTTGACAGGTTTGTAGACAGTCTTGAAAAAGTGCCCGCGGATTTTAAAAAAAGGATGAAACAATTAACGCCTGGGACTTATGTGGGACTTGCACAAAAACTGGTTGATATCTATTTTAGTAAAAAATAGAGGATGAATCCGTATGGATGTTAAATCTAAAGAAATTTTGGAAGACCACCTTGTATTTGCAGAAGAAAATGATGAATTAATTTGTAAAGAAGGCTCAAAAGATAAAAAAAATTCATGGAAGATCCTGATTGTTGATGATGAAGAGGAAGTCCATGAAATCACAAGGATTACTCTCAGGGGATACTTGTTTGAGGACAAAGGTGTTGAGTTGTTGAGCGCTTATTGTGAGAAAGATGTCAAAATTATTTTAAAAAAAGAACCTGATGTCGCACTTATCCTTCTGGATGTTGTTATGGAACAGGATGACACAGGGCTTTTTCTTGTTGAATATATAAGAAAAAAGTTGAACAATTCGTGTGTTCGCATTGTTTTAAGAACCGGGCAGCCGGGAAAAGCCCCTGAACAGGAAGTGATAGCAAAATATGATATCAATGATTACAAAACCAAGCCGGAGCTCACAGCCCAAAAACTTTTCACCACGGTAACATCCTGCCTGAGGGCCTATGGCAGCCTGAAAACAATAGAAAGAAACAGTAAAGGCCTTGAAGCGATTATCCGCTCAACAGCTGAAGTTTTTAAAAATCAATCTTTTCCAAAATTTGCTTCCAGCGTCCTTTTACAATTGCAGCAGATCTTATGCCTGGATTCCGGCTCAGGTGTTGACACTGCTTATTTTATTGGTATGCCGGACAGCCTGCCTGTCCTGATGGCCGGCACAGGCAGGTTTAATGGAATGACTGGAAACCGTCTTGATGAATCCATGCCCCGGACTATAGCTAAAAATTTTGAAAAATTTATAAAATCCGGCAGGGAGACCTTTTTGGATGATGAATATGTCGGTGTGTTTAAGAACAGGGACGGTTTTTGCAGTATATTATATTTAAATGGGTGCAACAACCTTTCTGGCATTGACAGAGCCCTGGTTAGAATCTATGCAAACAACATTGCCATCGGCTTTGATAATATCAGCCTTGCCCGGGAAATAATCAATACGCAAAAGGAAGTTATATTAACCCTGGGGGAAATTGTTGAAACACGTTCGCAGGAAACTGCGCATCATGTTACAAGGGTGGCGGAAATCTGTTATCTCCTGGCAAAAAAATATGGCATGGATGAAAAAATCTGCGAGATATTAAGGCTTGCCTCTCCCATGCATGACGTAGGGAAAATAGGTGTTCCCGAGGCTATTTTAAATAAACCGGGTAAACTGACGGACGACGAGTTTAAAATAATCCAGCAACATGCAAAAACCGGGTATGAAATTTTAAGAAAATCCAATCGTTCCATTATGCAGACAGCAGCCATTGTCGCCCTGCAGCATCATGAACGGTGGGATGGCAAAGGATATCCCCAGGGGCTTTGTGGAGAAAGCATACACATTTTGGGGAGAATTGCAGCCATTGCCGATGTGTTTGATGCGTTGAGCCATAAACGCTGCTATAAAGAAGCCTGGCATATGGATAAAATTATAGGCTTGTTTAAATCAGAATCAGGAAAGCATTTTGATGCAGGCCTTGTGGATATTTTCCTCTTAAATATAAAAGAGTTTGAGGGGATTAATAGACGGTTCCCTTAAATAAAGCCATCTTGCAAAATGTGCCAATAAATAAAAATGGTAATAAATTAGACCAGTGGTTCTTTATCGTTCCAGGTATTTGTACCAATATAGTTATAACTCTGTAAAAATGGTTTGTTTTCTTTCCACTTCCTAAAATTTGATCTGTTTTTTTCTTTTGACTTATCTCTTATAATACCTGTGGTACGCTTATAATAAAGGCGATACAGGATTTTTTCCTAAACAATAAATATGTGGCAAGAGATTTGCTAAAGAAGCTTATAAAGAAAGTTGCTATTGCTGAGTACCAAATAAAGTAAGCAGGCTTTATATTTTTTTATACCACTAAATTCAAGGAGCAAAGGACTATGATTGTAGGAATTCTCAAAGAGATCAAACCCCAGGAAAATCGTGTGTGTATGACCCCATCCGGCGTTGATATGATGAAAGCCAATGGTCACACTGTCTATGTTGAAAAAAATGCAGGGCTCGGTTCCGGCTTTGAAGACAATAAGTATACTGAAGCCGGTGCTGCAATCCTTGATACCCCTGGTGAAGTTTATGACATCTCTGATATGGTCATGCATGTAAAAGAGCCCCAGCCCTCGGAATTCGCTTTTATTAAAAAAGGGCAGATTGTTTTTACATATCTGCACCTTGCAGCGGATAAAGACCTTACGCGGGCATTGTTGAAAACAGGGTCGATCGGCATCGCTTATGAAACTATTGAGGATCGTAATGGTGGGTTGCCCCTGCTTGCCCCAATGAGTGAAGTTGCAGGAAGACTTGCTACCCAGCAGGGAGCAAAATATCTTGAAAGAACATTTGGCGGAAGAGGATTGCTTTTAGGTGGCGTGACAGGAACGCCCGCGGCCAATGTCCTTGTTATCGGTGGTGGCGTTGTTGGTATTCATGCGGCCCAGGTCGCCTGCGGCATGGGGGCTAAGGTTACTATTCTGGATATGAATATTGAACGGCTGCGCTATCTTTCAGAAATTATGCCTGCCAATTGCCAGGCATTAATGTCTTCGCCTGCGTTGATAAGAGAGCTTGTAAAAACAGCAGATCTTGTTGTGGGTGCAGTTCTTGTTGCAGGCGCCAAAGCACCTAAGCTGATCACAAAAGATATGCTTTTGACAATGAAAAAAGGCTCTGTAATTGTTGATGTTGCAATTGATCAGGGCGGATGTTTTGAAACATCCAGACCCACCACCCATAATGATCCCATTTATGAAATTGACGGGGTTATCCACTATAGTGTCGCCAATATGCCGGGGGCGGTTCCCTTGACATCTGCCATTGCCTTAACCAATGCAACTTTGCCATATGCGTTGAAGATAGCCAATAATGGATGGAAGGCCGTTTGTGAGGATATAGGATTTGCAAAGGGTGTAAACTATGTTGGTGATAAGCTTGTGTGCAAGCCGGTTGCTGATGCGTTAAACATTAAGTATACATCCCTTGAAAGCCTGATGTAATATTAAGATTGAGATACTGACTGCAAAAGGCGTACGATTTTTTCGTGCGCCTTTTGCAGTTTTGATGAACAATCAGTAGGTGCCATCCGGATTTTTGGTATTAAAGCTGTTTAAATACCATGGAGCTGATTTATATTCCAATTGGCAAAGACCCTTGGTTTCAAGGGAGTTTATAGCAAGCTGCAGTGTGTGGTAATCTATCTCAATGTCATCCCATCCAAGGTATTTAAGCCTTTTGTTAGCCTGGCAATGAGACATGCCCGGATTGATTAAACATGCATTTGCCAAGCTTCTGATGAATCCCGGGATTAAAGAGGCTTCAACCCCGTTTTCAATAAGCTTGCGAATCAATTTTTTATCAACCATTGTTGCCATATAATATTCTCAATTGAAATATTTTTAATTTAAGGTCTTGTCTTTAGGAGGCCGAACCCTGCTTTGAAAATATTCTATTCGTGAATAGCATTGGAGTCAATCCGGGTTATAGCGGATGATTTTTTTTCGTGAATATTGTGAGTGCCTGAAAAATTGTATTCCCATGATTATGGCTTGCTTTATATAATGAAAAGCTTTGTATTCCTCTAATTTTTATCCAATAGCTTTTATTTCCTCATGTAAAAAGAGTGCGCCCCTTTCCAGGGGCGGCTTTGCTCTATTAAAAAAAATATGTTTAACTATTATATTTTTGTGACAGGTGATATTGTTAAAAAAGTAGAGGATTTAATGGAGAAGGGCAAATGACAAAGACATTATCAAAACAAGATGGAAAGTTGCTTTTAAAGCTTGCAAGACAGAAAATTTTTAACACGTTTAAAAAAGATGATAGCAAGCTTGCCGCTTTGAAGGCCGAAGTTTCAGATATGGTACTCAAAGAAAAGCGCGGGACTTTTGTCAGTTTACATAAAAAAGGGGATTTAAGGGGTTGTATCGGTAATATTGAGCCTGTCAAAACTGTCTTTGACGCGATTGAGGATAATGCAGAACATGCAGCCTTTAATGATTCAAGATTCAGCCCGTTGTCCTGTGAAGAGCTAAAGGATACAAGTATTGAGATCAGTATCTTAACAAGCCCTCAAAAGCTTGATTACAAGGACGCCGCAGATTTAGCCGCAAAGCTTCGGCCAGGTATTGACGGGGTCATTATAAGAAAAAATCATCATGGCGCGACCTTTTTGCCCCAGGTATGGGACCAACTGAAAGATCCAGGGGAATTTTTAAAGCATCTTTGTATGAAAGCCGGGTTGTCACCGGATGAGTGGAAATCCTGTGATCTTGATGTGTTAACATATCAGGTCCAAGTGTTTGAAGAAAAGCCTTGATGCCTTTTTTGTAAGATTAAGCAAATAAAGCATGGTGTTTATAAAAAGAAAACAAGTATGGGGAGAAATATGGCAGTTGATCCGGAATTGTTGAAAATTATATCATCCATTGACGGACTTGATGATTTAAACCGTTTTTTTGAAGATATTTTCACTCCGGCTGAACTGGATGTTATCTCGTTGAGGTGGAAGCTTTTAAAGGATCTTCACAAAGGCCTTGCCCAGCGTAAAATTGCTGAGAAATACGGTATCAGCCTGTGTAAGATTACAAGGGGATCGAAAATTTTGAAAAATAAGGACTCCATGGTATTAAAAGTGTTAAATTCCTGAATGACCGGAAATAAGTTCCAATGCAAGTTCTGACCATAATTCCATATTTAACTTCCCAATGTTTTTTGTTTTTTCCCACCTGAATTGGAATAGTTCTGTTCCTGGCAAATATTTTTCAGGGGTCGTGGTCAGTATTCTGAAAACAGCTCCCAGGTGAACATTCCCGACGTCTGTAACATCTTCGCTGATCAAACCGATAAAGCCTGGCTGATCTTCTTTTGGCCTTTGGTCAAGTTCTTCGTTCAGTTCCCTTTTTATCCCGGCAATCAGAATTTGCTTAAAAGAGTAATTTTGTGCTTTCATATCAACAGGATTGATGTGACCTCCTATCCCGACGGACCAAAGGTCATGAAGCCTTTGCTCACTGCCCTGCCGGTTATAGACAGCAGTTTTTTGAACATCTGCTGTCTGAAGGATAATATATGGGATAATCTGCTTGTAAGAGGGGGTTGTTTCTGCACTGGTCCGGTTAATAAATTCAAATCCAGCCATAGAACAATTTTTAATAAATATATCAAGTTCCAATGGTATGATACTTTTTTTTCGGACCCATGATTTTGGTAAAAGCTGTCTTTTAATACATAATACTTTTTCGTTATCTGTCACAGAAATCATCCTTTTGTTGTTTGCATAGTAATAAATTTTATATTTTTATCATACTTTGCAGGAGAAATGAAAGCTGATTTTTTTGGGTTTTGGTAGAGATTATACAGGACCTGTGGTATGGGGATAGAAAATCATTAAAAAAGGGATGCTTATGTTGTTTTTAAATAAAGATACAATTCAAAAGGCAGGTCAGGGTATTATTCAAACAGCTGTTGAACAGGCCTATCAACTTGTGCTTAATAAACAGTATAATATGCCGGACAGGATGCATGTGGCAGACAGCCAGAATACGCTTTTATTAATGCCGTGTTTTTCAGAAAAATTCTTTGCCACAAAATTAGTCTCTGTTTTCCCGGAAGCAAGGCTTCATGGACAAGCTGTAGTGAATGGGGTGATGGTCCTTTTTAATAATATTTCAGGGCAGCCCCTGGCCATTATGGATGGTGCGGCTGTTACCGCCCACAGAACAGGTGCTGTCGGGGGATTAGGAGTCAAATTTCTTAGTTCCGGGTCTGTTAGTACCGCCGGTATTTTCGGTGCCGGGGTGCAGGGAATAAGCCAGGCCAGGTACCTTTTGTTTAACCGTAAAATAAAAACCCTTTACCTTTGTGCCCTGCACAGGGAATCTGCAATAAAAATGAGCCGGATACTTAAAAAAGAATACCCTGGTGTTGAATATGTGATTCCGGATCATCCGGCCCAGCTAATTGAAAATTCAGCCGTGATTATTGCCGCCACAACCAGCACCGCCCCCTTGTTCCAGACAAGTCGCGATTGTATTCTCGGGAAGACATTTATTTCAATCGGATCATTCAGACCCGGAATGCAGGAATTTCCCGATACAGTGATAAAAAATGCAGATGATGTCTTTGTTGATACAATGTTTGCTGCAAAAGAATCCGGCGATATAGCTATTCCTTTAAAAAACCATGTTGTAAAAAAAGAAAAGATAAAAGAATTTGCAGGCTTGCTTGAAAATAATAATTATTCAGAAAATAAAACAGTTCTTTTTAAGTCTGTAGGGATGGCCCTGTTTGACTTAACAGTGGCTTCTGCCATTTATGAATTTGCCTTGGAACAAAATATAGGACAAACACTTGATTTTTAGCCAAGGATAAAAAAAAATGGAGCGGGAAACGGGATTTGAACCCGCGACTTCGACCTTGGCAAGGTCGCACTCTACCACTGAGTTATTCCCGCTCAGCAAAAGTTTGTTCTAACTACTTTAAAAACTGGTTTTTGTCAAGAATAGATTTGTTAGATTCAGGTGTTTTCCATAGAAAATATTTTGTTGCATATGAATTGAATATGATATTATCATCAGTAAAATTATTGCAATGCCAGAGAAAAAAAAGGGTGGTGAATGAAAACAAAAAATGTGCTGGTTACCGGGGGCGGTGGTTTTTTAGGCAAGGCGATTGTGAAAAAGCTTATAAAAAAAAAAATTAGCATTACTTCTTTTTCAAGAAGTTTTTACCCTGACCTTGAAAGTATGGGTGTGATGCAGGTTCAAGGAGATCTGACAGATAAAAAAGCTGTTGCAAAGGCCTTTAAAAATACTGACGCAGTATTTCATGTAGCTGCAAAGCCTGGTATCTGGGGACCTTTTGAAGAATTTTTCAGGGCTAATGTTTTGGCAACCCAGAATGTAATATCCGCATGCCTGGAAAATAAAATTAAACAATTGATATATACAAGCTCTCCCAGTGTGATATTTGATGAATTTGACATGGAAAATATTGATGAAACCGCTCCCTATCCTGGAAGATACCTGGCACCATACCCGGAAACCAAGGCCATGGCGGAAAAATTAGTTAAACATGCTTCAAAAAAAGGCCTTAACTCCATAATTATCCGTCCGCATCTGATCTGGGGGCCTGGAGACAACCACCTGGTGCCGGGGATTATAAAAAGAGCAAAAAAATTAAAAAGGGTAGGGCGAAAAGATGATCTGGTTGATACCATTTATGTTGATAATGCTGCGGATGCGCATATCCTGGCTTTTCAAAAGCTTTTGGAAGACCCTTCATTATCAGGTAATATCTATTTTGTCAGCCAGGATGAACCTGTCTCAAAATGGCAAATGGCAAATGCCTTTCTTGATGCTGCCGGTTTGCCACCGGTACAAGGGCATGTTTCTGCAAGAACAGCATATATTGCAGGTTCAATTTTCGAGTTTGTTTATAAGGTCTTCAACATAAAAAAAGAACCGCCAATGACCAGGTTTGCGGCAAAAGAACTTGCTACATCTCACTGGTTTGATATTTCAAGGGCCAAAAAAGATCTGGGATACTATCCAAAGGTTTCTACAAAAGAAGGGCTTCAAAAATTAAAAGAATGGTTTTCAAAAACAGGATAAAAACTATGAATGGTTTTCAAAAAACACTCTCACTGAAGTTTAACAAGTTTATAAAGGTGATTATTTTTGCTTTAAAAGGATTTAAAGAAGATCGGTGTGACCTTCGGGCATCATCTTTGACTCTCTTTACGCTTTTATCAATCGTTCCTGTAATGGCCATGGCATTCGGAGTTGCAAAGGGGTTCGGATTCAGAGAAATCCTGGAAAAGCGGGTTCTTGAATTATTTGCCGGCCAGGAAGAGGTGATCCAGAATATTCTTGCCTTTTCAGCCAACCTTCTTGAAAAAACAAAAGGAGGGTTAATGGCGGTTTTTGGAATTATTTTGCTTTTTTATTCTTTATTGAAACTCATCGGTCATATTGAAAATGCATTTAATAAAATCTGGTGGGTAAATGATGACAGGCCCTTGATTCGAAAATTTACCGATTATATTGCTATTTCAATAACAGCCGGTATCCTGGTCATTTTTTCAAGCAGCGCCAATATTTTTATTACAACTTATCTTTCCAGGTTTTTGTCCCATATCGCACTTCCCCATAATATAGAAAATTTGATTTCCCTGGGGTTTAATATTTTTCCTTTCCTGCCTGTCTGGGTGTTGTTTATCTTTTTTTATGTTTTTATTCCAAATAAGAAAGTGGATATTAAGGCCTCACTGGCAGGCGGTATGATTGCAGGAACCATATTTCAAGTGGCCCAGATTGCCTATTTGAAATTCCAGGTGGGAGTTTCAAATTATAATGCTATTTATGGCAGCTTTGCGGCCCTGCCTTTATTTTTGATCTGGCTGCAGGCTTCCTGGGCAATTGTTTTATTCGGGGCTGAAATTGCATTTTCCTGGGAAAATACCGAAGCACTTGAAACCCAGAATATTGATTATGCAAAGATAAGTATAAGGTTAAAGAAATTAATTGCTTTGCGAATTGTTCATTTGTGTGTAATCAGGTTTGCTAATAAAGAAACACCAGCCTCAGACATTGATATCGCAACCAGTATAAGAATTCCTCTAAAAATAATTAAAGTGTTATTGGCAAAGCTTATGGAATGCCGTATCCTCCTTGAGGTCAGCAGTCACGATCAGATGGGCTACGTGCCGGCTTCGGATATAGAGTGCCTGACAATTTTTGACGTATTGACAGCATTTGAACAAAGAGGGGATGATGTCATCAAGGTTGGCGGGACAATAGAATTTGAAGCATTGGAAGAAAGCCTTGATGAGTTTGCAAAAGCATGCAGGGTTTCCTGCGGTGAAAGAAATTTTAAGGATATTTAAGAAGCGCTATGGTTCTGTTGTGATGTTAAAAAACTCTTTTATTTCGTCTTCTTTTCGTCTCAGGTGATCAATGGTCAGCTTTAATATGGATTGGTTTACACCGATTTTCTGGGGAGAATTTTTAACCGTAACCGGGACCGGGTTCCCGCTATGGCCAATTCCTGCCTTTTGTGTCAGGTAATCTGCAAGATTAATAATTAAAGACTGGTGTTTGAATCTAATCGGGGCGGATTCAGGGTTATGATGAAACCTGCAGGGCAGCATAATAGAGTGGGGAAAATTCCAGCGTTTCATCAAAAGTGCTGAAAGTATGGCATGATCCAGTTTAAAGATGGCATTTTCAGCAAAATACAAAGGTTTTTTTTTCTCCATGGCAAGCTGCCTGATTTTCATGTATTCTTCTTTAAAATATACTGAAAAGATTACCTTTCCCATGTCATGGAGGAGCCCTGGAATAAAAATCTTGTTTGCAACTCCCGGATTTGTTCTTTTTGCAAGCTCTTTTGAAACTGTGGCAACACCGATACCGTGTATCCATAAGGCTTTCATATCAAGGCTTAATCCTGATTTATCCGTGAAAGAAGATAATATCCCCATGCCAAGGGCAATACCGATAATTTCATCAAACCCGATAACCGTAATGGCCCTTTTTGTGGTTTCAACTTTTGTTTTCTGAGCATAGTAAATGGAGTTGGCAAGTTTTAACAGTTTGTTTGTCATCCCCTGATCATAGGAAATAACCTTTGCAAGTTCTTCTGTCGTTGTCTTCTCGTCTGATGCGACACTGATGATTTTATCAATAACAACCGGGAGAGTTGGCAGGTCGCTTTCCTTTTTCTGGATCATTTTAAGGATTTCAGCTTTTATTTCCATTTATTCCTTTGCAATTGCATAAAAAAGAATTTTTCCGATACTTTTTTACTTCATTAAGGATATCCTATAGTAATGAATGATTCAATCATTATATTATCGGGTATATTTAAAAGTTCTTTAGCTGAGGCTTACCGCTAAAAAATCAGTGGAAACGGGTGATGTTGATATCGCCCTGCAACTGCATTTTATCGAATTTTTTTCTTAACATCCGCTTGAATTTATTTCGTGTTAAAGGCCACAGAAGCAGCAAGCCGAAAGTATCGGTGATAAGCCCCGGAGTGATCAACAGGACACCTGCAATAAAGATAATGACGGCATCAATCAATTCTTCTGCCGGCATAAGTCCCTGGCTTATGTTCATTTTAAGTTTCATCATGGTGTTCATGCCTTCCAGCCTGGCAAGCCATGCCCCTAAAAATCCCGTCAGAAGAACCAGTAAAATCGTGTTAAGCCCTCCAATGACGGTCCCAACTTTTATCAATAGATAAAGTTCTATAACAGGAACCATGGTAAAACATAAAAATAGTTTTAAAAGCATTTTTTTGCTCCTCATTTTTTTTGTACCTTTTAAAATAATGAGGCTTAAACCCTTTTTGTCAAGTCTTCTGAGAAATCCTTAAAAAGGCGGCCTTAAGGTTTTTTACAATAAAGTTTTTTAAAACAGGACCAAAGTAAAATTAATCTTTAAGTTTTATTTTTATCATAAGGGAAAAACCTGTTAATACCATAACGAAGCACAGGATTTGACCCATGGTAAACCCGTGCCAGACATAATTTAATTGTTCATCGGGTTTCCTGACAAATTCAATCATAAATCGCATGGCCCCGTATCCAAGAAGATATAAACCGAACATAAGATGTTTAAATGCTTTTTTCCGCCGGACAAGCCATAAAATAACAAACAGGACAACACCTTCAAAAAATGCTTCATAAAGCTGGGAGGGATGTCGCAGCGTATGGGTCGGATCACTGGGGAAATACATGCCCCATGGCAGGGTGGTTGCCTTTCCGTAAAGTTCTGAATTGAAAAAATTGCCAAGCCTTCCAAATGTGTACCCTAAGGGAACTGCCGGGACCAGGAGATCGGAAAAACTCCATATGTTGAGATTTTTTTTCCTGCAAAAAAAATAAACAGCGGCAATAACTCCTAAAAGTCCGCCGTGATAGGACATTCCTGAAATTCCTGTATATGCAAATCCATTATAGAAGTCAAAAGGCAGGAAAATATTTAACGGGTGAGCAAGATAATATTTTAAATTATAGAAGATGACATATCCAAGCCTGCCGCCTAAAAGAACACCAATGGCAGCCCATATTATAAAGTCGTCAATAAGGCTCATATCCATGTCGAATTTTTCAGTCCTGAGCCTGTGTCTTATTAAAAAGTAAAAAGTTACAAAGGCAAAAACATACATCAAACTGTAATAACGGATGCCAAAGCCATTGACCCGAATTAAGTAAGGGCTGATTTTGTAGGGTAACATGTTCCATTTATTCATATCAAACTGCCAAAAAATTAAGGTTAAATTGTATCTTCATATTTGCCTTCTTGTTAAAGAATTTGCAGATCAATACCAGGATCCCAAATATTTTTAATATCAACTCTTTTAACAGATTTATGGATGATATCAAGAAAAGAATTCCTGGATACCTCTATGGCTCCCATGCTGAGAAGGTGATTTGTCGTTACCTGGCAGTCAATCAGGTCAAATCCGCATCTTTTTAAATAATTTGCAAGAGCAACCAGGGCAATTTTGGACGCATCATTTTCAAATGAAAACATGGATTCGCCGAAAAATGATCCGCCCATGCAAACGCCGTACAGGCCGCCGACTAATCTGCCTTCCCTGAAGGTTTCAATAGAATGGGCATATCCAAGGTCATGAAGCTTTATATAAGAATCTATCATTTCATCCACAAGCCATGTCCCTTCATTTACATTTTTTCTTGGTTTTGCACAAGAACGGATGGTTTGTTCAAAAGCACTGTCAACCCTGATGGTAAAGAGTTTTTTTTTAATTTTTTTATTCAGGCTTTTTGAAATATTAATGTCTTCGGGAAAGAGTACAAGCCTTGGGTCAGGTGACCACCAGAGAATGGGTTCGTCCTTTGAAAACCAGGGGAATATACCGTTCTCATAAGCAAGCAAAAGCCTTTTGTGAGAAAGATCTCCCCCGATGCATAAAAGCCCGTCTGATCTTGCAAGCCAGGCCGGGGGAAAGTCTAATCTGTTTGATAACCTGAAAAGGGGCATTCAGTTTTTAAATATAAAATTCAACTCGTTATTCTTAAGGCCAATGGATATTTTCCCGCCTTTTTCAAGCCTGCCAAAAAGGATTTCATCAGTGAGCTTATCTTTTATTGTTGTCTGGATAAGTCTGGCAAGAGGCCTGGCACCAAACTTGGGATCATGGCCTTTATTTGCAAGAAATGATCTGGCCTTTGCAGAATAGCTTAGGGTGATCCCTTTGACATTAAGCATGGATTTAAGTTCTTTCATATTTTTATCAACAATCATCTCCATGACTTTTGAAGAAAGATGGTTGAACTTTACAATTCCGTCAAGCCTGTTCCGAAATTCAGGGCTGAATGCTTTTTCAATGGCCTTCATTCCCTTTGAATCAAGATTTGACGACTGGGAGCCAAATCCGATGGCATTTGCGCTCATTTCCCTTGCGCCGGCATTAGACGTCATGATGATGATAACATTCCTGAAATCTGCTGATTTGCCGCTGTTATCTGTCAATGTTGCATAGTCCATGACTTGTAAAAGAATATTAAAAAGATCCATGTGGGCTTTTTCAATTTCATCAAGCAAAAGGACGCTATGGGGATGTTTCCTGATACTGTCGGTTAAAATACCGCCCTGCTCAAATCCTACATATCCGGGAGGCGCCCCTATAAGTCTTGAAACGGCATGCTTTTCCATGTATTCACTCATGTCAAATCTCAGGAATTTTATTCCCATATGATAGGCGAGCTGTTTTGCAACCTCTGTTTTCCCAACACCTGTTGGCCCCATGAAAAGGAAAGATCCTATGGGACGATCCGGGGATGCAAGCCCTGCCCTTGATCTTTTAATGGAAGTGGTCAGGGTTTCAATGGCGTCATCCTGTCCGAATATGACTTTAAAAAGTCGTTTTGGCAGGGATTCCAGGTTGGCTTTATCAGTGGAAGTAACATTAGTGACAGGCACTTTGGCAATTTTAGCGACTATTTTTTCAATATCTTTGGGGCTTACAATTTTTCTTTTGCCATTGCCTGTAAGCCTGAGATAGGCACCGGTTTCATCAATAACATCAATGGCTTTGTCCGGCAGGAGGCGGTCATTGATATATTTGTCGGAAAGATATGCCGCAGCTTCAATGGTCTGGGCCGTGTACTTCAACCCGTGATGCTCTTCATAGTAAGGCTTTAGTCCATTTAATATTTGCGTGGTCTCTTCAACGGAAGGTTCTGAGACTTCAATTTTTTCAAACCTTCTTGAAAAGGCCCGGTCTTTTTCAAAATGATTTTTATATTCTTCATAGGTGGTGGTTCCGATACATTTAATGTCTCCTGAAGAAAGCGCGGGTTTTAAAATATTTGAAGCATCCATGGAGCCGCTGGTGGTTGCGCCGGCTCCCACCACTGTGTGGATTTCATCGATAACCAGCAGTGCATTTTCCTTGGATTCAAGAGCATGGATAACATCTTTCAGACGTTGTTCAAAGTCTCCTCGATATTTTGTCCCTGCAAGGAGTGTCCCCATATCAAGGGAGAATAATTCACAATTTTCCAGAAGGTCCGGCACCTTTTTTTCATTAATTTTCAGTGCAAGTCCTTCTGCGATTGCTGTTTTTCCAACGCCGGGATCCCCAACCAGGATAGGATTATTTTTTCTTCTCCTGCACAGGACCTGCATGACCCTGTCCATTTCATCAGATCTTCCGATGAGGGGGTCAATCTTTTTGTCCATAGCTTTTTGCAATAGATTTGTTGTAAAAGTTTTTAAAGGATCTTTCTTTTTCTGCCGCTTTGTTTTCATGTCAGGATGCTTGAATATTTTCTGTGAAGGGTCCAGGGGCGGGGCGGCTTTTTTAACAGGTTCGGCTGTATGTGAAATATATTTTAAAACGTCAAGCCGGGTAATGCCTTCTGACTCCAGGTAAAATGCAGCATGGGAGTCTTTTTCCTGGAAAATGGATGCAAGGATATCCCCTAAATTGACTTCACTTTTTTCTGCAGACCTTGCATGGTTGATAGCTCTTTGTATCATTCGCTGGAATCCGATAGTCTGCTGTAATACATATTCTTCTTTTGTGTCGATTTTTGTCAGTTTTTCATCAAAGAATTTTTCAAGTTCTTCTTTTATCTGCTCAGGGCTTCCACCGCATTTTTCAATAGTCTGAGCGCCTGTCTCATGGTTAAGGATTGCATAAAGAACATGTTCAACACAAACATACTCATGCCTTCGTTTTTTTGCTTCCCGTACGGCAAAACCGAGGGTTGTACTGAGTTCTTTGCTAATCATACCTACTCCTTCTCCATTGTGCTTTTTAAAGGGAATCCTTTATTGCTTGCCAGGTTGTGTACAGTTTCCACTTTGGTTTCTGCGATCTGTCTTGGATAGATACCACATATTTCTTTCCCCTTATTATGTACATTAAGCATCATTTGTGTCGCTTTTTCAAGTGATTTTCCAAAAACGTTTACAAGAATTTGAACAACAAATTCCATGGTAGTATAATCGTCATTATAGAGAATGACTTTATACATGGGAGGATTGTCGTTTTTTGATTTAGATGAAATATCCTCTTTTGTTTTGGAATCAGTGGATGTCATTATCCCGGTTCTCCTATGACATACAGCATTTTTTGTATTTTTTACCGCTTCCACAGGGACAAGGATCATTTCTTTTTATTTTTTTAGATGACCTTTTTATGGGTTGTCTTATGCTGGAACCATCTGAATGGGAAAAAGTAAGATCTTTTTCTTCTGTCTTTTTCATTTCATCTACCTTGGATGATGTGGATATCTGGATTTTGAAAAGAATTTCAACAACCTCTTCTTTTACTCTTTCCATTAAATCATGGAACATTTCAAATCCCTCTTTTTTATAAATCTGTAAAGGATCCTGCTGTGCATATCCACGAAGACCTATGCCCTCTTTTAAATGATCCATGGATAGCAAATGTTCTTTCCACCTTGTGTCAACTGTCTGAAGAATGAGGTGCCGTTCGATTTCCCTTGTGATCTCTTCTCCAATGGAAGCCTCTCTTTGATTGTATAGATTTTTTATATCATCAAAAAGAGATTCAGATAGCTTTTGTGCATTATAATTTTCGTTTAACGGGGTTGCAAGGTCAGGTTTAAAGTTAAATAATTGTTTGATCCGGTTTTCAAGGCCTTCCAAATCCCATTGCCTGATAGGGTTTTTTTCAACGACAAATTCATCAACAACATCGTATACCTTGTCTTCAATCATCTCGATAACAACAGGTTTTAAATTGTCTTCAAGCAATGCCATGCGTCTTTGCTGATAAATAATTTCCCTTTGCTGGTTCATTACATCATCATATTCAAGAAGCTGTTTTCTTATCTCAAAGTTATGACCTTCAACCTTTGACTGTGCATTTTCTATGGCCTTGCTGATAAATTTGTGTTCAATATGCTCACCTTCCTCAATTCCAAGTTTGTCCATAACCGAATGGATCCTGTCTCCGCCAAAGATTCTTAGAAGATCATCTTCCAAAGAAAGATAAAATCTTGATGTCCCTGGATCACCCTGCCTGCCGGAACGGCCGCGAAGCTGGTTGTCAATCCGCCTGGATTCATGGCGGGATGTCCCCAGGATATGGAGTCCGCCAAGCTCTTTCACGCCTTCTCCAAGAACAATATCCGTACCACGCCCGGCCATGTTGGTGGAAATGGTGACAGCTCCTTTTTGTCCTGCATTGGCTACGATTTCAGCCTCTGCTTTATGGTGCTTTGCATTTAATACTGTGTGCTTGATGCCTTTTTTCTTTAGTTTTTTACTCATGTCCTCGGAAACATCAATTGAAATGGTTCCCACAAGGACTGGCTGGCCTTTTTTATAAAGCCTTATGATTTCTTTTATGGCAGCATCATATTTTTCTTTTTTTGTTTTAAAGATCAAGTCTGGAAAATCTTTTCGGATCATTTCCTTATGAGTTGGAATTACAAGGACATCAAGGTCATATATTTTTTTAAATTCAGGCGCTTCGGTTTCAGCCGTACCTGTCATTCCTGATAGTTTTTCGTACATCCTGAAGTAATTCTGGAATGTAATGGACGCAAGGGTCTGGTTCTCATTTTCAATTTTAACGTTTTCCTTTGCTTCAAGGGCCTGGTGGAGTCCCTCACTATAACGTCTTCCTGTCATTAAGCGTCCTGTAAACTCATCAACTATGACGACCTGGTTATTTTTAACAATATAATCCGTGTCCTTTTTAAATAGAGTGTGCGCCTTTAATGCCTGGTTTACATGATGGAGTATTTCTATATTTGCAGGATCATATAAATTATCAACCTTTAAAAAATCTTCACCCTTGGCAATTCCTTCTTCTGTTAAAGAAACAGTTTTTGATTCTTCATCAATAGTATAATCTTTTTCTTTTTCAAAGGCCGGGATAATGGCATTGACCTGGGTATAAAAATGAGTGGATTTTTCGCCCGGCCCTGAAATAATCAACGGGGTTCTTGCTTCATCAATAAGAATACTGTCAACCTCATCCACAATAGCAAAATTCAGGTTTTTCTGGGCAAGGGATTCCTTGTCAAACTTCATATTGTCCCTCAGATAATCAAAACCGAACTCATTGTTTGTGCCGTAGGTTATATCTGAACTATAGGAAATTTTTCTTTCATCATCATCCATGTCATGGAGGATGGTCCCAACACTCAAGCCAAGGAAATTGTAAATTTTTGCCATCCATTCGGCATCCCTTTTAGCCAGGTAATCATTTACGGTAACAATGTGAACCCCTTTTCCTGACAAGGCGTTAAGGTAGGCAGGCAGGGTGGACATCAATGTTTTCCCTTCACCGGTTTTCATTTCAGCGATCATTCCCCTGTGAAGTGAAATTCCACCAATGAGCTGAACATCAAAATGGCGCATTCCAAGGGCTCTAACAGAGGCTTCCCTTACAAGGGCAAAGGCAGATGGTAAAATATCATCCAATTTCTCGCCTTTTTGAACCCTTTCTTTGAATTCTATTGTTTTTTGAACCATGTTTTCATCGGATAATAATTGCATCTCAGGCTCAAGATTATTAATTTTATCAATAATCGGCTGGAGTTTTTTTATAATCCTGTCATTATTGGAGCCAAAGATCTTTGTAACAAAATCTAGTACCATTTGATAGTCTACCTATTCTTAAAATATAAATATTTAACCATTTCCAATCAAACATATAAGCATTAATCAGATAAAATAAAACAAAAAAATCAAAAAAATTTTTGTTTATGAAAAAAATAAAGGAAATAAAAGGAATAAAGCTTAATTCAGAATATATCTTAAAGGATTGACAGGTGTTCCGTTAATCCTGACCTCATAATGTACATGCGGGCCTGTACTTCTCCCGGTATTGCCGATAAGTCCTATGACATCACCACGTTTAACTTCCTGGCCGGATTTAACCAGAATTTTTTTCATGTGGCCATATTTAGTGACCCGGCCGTGACCATGATCAATCACAACCAGGTTGCCAATATACATTTTCCGTCCGGCATAAGAAATTCTGCCATTTGCAGATGCAATGATTTTTGTCCCGGTTTTATTTGCAATGTCCAGGCCTGAATGAAATTCTTTTCTTCCTGTAAAGGGCGATATCCTGTAGCCGAATCTTGAAGTGATCCAGCCGTCCACCGGTTTTATTGAAGGGGTTGACGCCAGAAGGTTCCTTTTCTGCTCAAGCAATTTAATCAGGTCTTCAAAATCAAGGGCTTGTTTTTTTGCTGCCATATTTATCTGGTTCACCTGCTTATGCATTTCACGCATCAGGTTGTTATGCTTTTGTTCCAACGGTATATCCGTGTCAAGTTCTTCTTTCGGGATGCCCCCGATACCGATCAGGCCGCTTGAGTTGCTGGTCTGCTGAATATCTGCTATAAGCCGGACCTTATTTTCAAATTTTGAAAGGTTTGCAACTTCTTTTTTAAGGGTTTCTATCTCGCCTGCAAAACTCTGGATTTGGCTTCTCTGGTTTTTAATTTCGTCATTCTGGTCAGTGATGGTCTGGTTTAAAACTATATTGTCAAATGAGATATTTTTTATTCGATAGTAGTCATATCCAACAAAGGACGCGCCAATAATCGCCGAAATAAAAATAAAGAAGATAAAATTCAATACAGTCTTGTAGATGGAAAATTCCCTGATATCAGAAGTAGCGCCGGTATGAAACCATATTTTAATTCTTTTTCCCATTACAACCTTTCTTAATTAGATATTTTTTATATGTCAAGGACAAATATTTTTACAATGGCCCTTGAACTGAATTCAAGCCTGTTTCATCGTTTAAACCAAACAATATATTCATATTTTGAACGGCCTGACCGGCCGCACCTTTTAAAAGGTTGTCAATAGCTGAAACGATGATTAACTGGTGCCGTGCTTCATCAAAATGAATTCCGATATCGCAGCGGTTTGTCCCTTTAACATGGGCAATGGACGGGTATAGATTTTTCTTGAGTATTCTTACAAAAGGCTCATTGCCATAATATGAATTATAGGTTTGCCTGATTTCGTTTTCATCTGCATTGTCTTTTGCTTTAACATAAATCGTTGACAGCATCCCCCTTGTCAGAGGCAACAGGTGAGGGACAAAGGTAATGGAGATTTTCCGCCTGGAATGCATGCTCAGGACTTCATCTATTTCAGGGGCATGCCGGTGGTTTCCAATTTTATAAGCATTGAATGATTCATTGACTTCGCAAAAATGAGTAGAAAGCGATAAAGATCGGCCAGCACCGCTTACACCTGATTTTGAATCTGCAATAATGCCATCTCCAAGTACCAGACCCTCCTTTAACAGGGGAAGCAGGGGCAATAAAATGCTTGTCGGATAGCAGCCTGGGTTTCCCACAATGTTTGCAGTTCTGATTTTTCCCCTGTATATTTCACTGAGACCATAAACACTTTCTTTTAAAAGATGTTTTGAAGTATGTTCCTGGTAGGTGGATTCATATGCTGCTGCATTTGTGAACCTGTAGTCGGCTGATAAATCGATGACTTTTATATTTTGTTCCAAAAGGGCTGGCACATGCTTCATTGAAATTTTATGCGGCAGTGCTAAAAACATGACATCGATTTTACTGGAAATGGATTTAATATCTAAATCTTCACAAACCAGGTTTTCAAATCCTCCCATGGAAGGGAAAATATCAGTCAGAGATTTGCCTTTATAGCTGTTTGAAGTAACAGCACACAATTTGGCTTCCGGATGGTTTGAAATCAGCTTGACAAGTTCAATGCCTGCGTACCCTGATGCTCCTGCAATCCCAACGTTAATCATATGGTTCCTCTTATCCTGGAAATTTTTATAAGCCCATTGCTTTAGCAGATAGAATAATCCTTTTCAAGAATCAAATTCTGGCATATTCCACTAAAGTATGATCTTCTCCCTTGAGTTCCTCATTAATGATAAAAGATATCATTTTCCAGTCACCTTTTGCAAGCCCGGCGCCTATTTTCGGGTAGCCTATCCTCATGTTTTTAAAATCGTTTTTAACCATGGAAAAAAGTTTTCGGATGGCCTTGTAATCAACCAGTACACCACTGCCTGAAAAATCATATTGTGTATATCCGTTAACAATAGTGAAAATATTGCCGTTTTCTTCAATGCTTGCCGATGAGTAGGTTCCAAGTTTTTCTTTTTCTCCCATCCGGGTTTTAAGATCAGCCTGATAGGCTAAAGGAAAGTTATCCCTGATCAGCCTTGCCACGCCGGCCCCCATGCTGCAAAAGCAGTTACAGCCATGGATAATTACATCAAACCGTCCTGCCATGGTAAATTGTATCAGGTCTCCTTTTAAAATATTCATAATCAAATTATCCTCTGGTCAGCAATAATTGATGCAAAAAATGTTCCTTAAGATAAATTTATTATTTATTCAGGGCCAGTGCCTTGATATGCTAGTTTAAATTAAATGATAATTAATGATATTTAATTAAACTGATGAATATTAAGTTGCAAATTTAATTGATTGAATAATATCAATGAAGAATCTGACTTAAAAAGAATTTGGTTCTTTCATGCTCGGGATGTTCAAAAAAATCAATGGGGTTGTTTTCCTCAACAATCATTCCTGCGTCCATCAGCATGACCCTTTGTGCAACGGTTTTTGCAAACCCCATCTCATGGGAGACCACAATCATGGTCATGCCTTCATCGGAAAGCTGTACCATGACATCAAGCACTTCTTTGACCATTTCAGGGTCAAGGGCGGATGTGGGTTCATCAAACAGCATTACATTGGGTTTCATGCAGAGGCTTCTGGCAATGGCAACCCTCTGCTGCTGACCACCGGAAAGCTGGCCGGGGAATTTTTTTGCCTGTTCTGCAATCTTAACTTTTTCAAGATAGAACATAGCGGTTTCTTCAGCTTTTTTTTTGGGTATTTTCCTGACCCAGATAGGTCCCATGGTCAGGTTTTCAAGTATGGTCAGGTGTGGGAAAAGGTTGAAATGTTGAAACACCATGCCAACTTCCGTTCGGATTTTTTCTATGTTTTTCAGGTTATTTGTCAGCTCAACACCGTCCACAATAATCTGGCCTTTCTGGTGTTCTTCAAGGCGGTTGATGCACCGGATCAAAGTAGACTTCCCCGAACCTGACGGGCCGCAGATGACAATTTTTTCCTGTTTCCTGACTTCAAGGTTTATATTTTTTAAAACATGGAAGTCACCATACCATTTATTCAGGTCTTTTATTTGAATAATTGTATCATTGCTGCTTATATTTTGGTTTTGGTTTGTGGAATCGGTCATTTTATCATCCTAAATTTATTAACTGCGTTTATCTGTATCAAGTTCTTTTTCAAGCTTCCTTGAAAAGTTGGACATTGAAAAACATCCCAGGAAATATAAGAGTGCTACAAACAGATATACTTCTGTTGAAAATCCGTTCCATTTAGGGTTCTGGATCACGGTTTTTGAGGTAAGAAGTACATCATAAAGGGCAATAATGACAACCAAAGATGTGTCTTTAAATGCTGAGACAAGAACACTTACGGTGGGGGGGATCACAATTTTCAGGGCCTGGGGTAAAATAACAAGTCTCATGGTTTGGGAAAAGTTCAGTCCCAGGGCTTCGGCAGCCTCATACTGGCCCTTGCTCATCCCCTGAAGACCTCCTCTTACCACCTCAGCAACATAGGCTGCCGTAAAAAAAATGATTGCTGCCTGGGCACGGAGGATTTTATTTATGGTCAGGCCTTCAGGTAAAAACAAGGGAAAAATAATTGAGGACATGAATAAAAGACTGATTAAAGGAACCCCCCTGATCATTTCAATATATGCCACACACATATATTTTATGCCGGGCATTTCAGAGCCCCGCCCAAGGGCCAGCACTACGCCTAGCGGATATGCAGCAGTTAAGCCGAAAATGGAAAGAAGCAGGGTTAAAGGCAAACCGCCCCAGAGATCTGTCGGGACTGATTTTAAACCGAGAATTCCGCCTTTCATCAGTACTGCCATGGCAATAAGGCCGAAAAGCCAGGCATATCCCAAGGTTTTTGACCAGTATTTTTTGTTGTAGGTAAAATATAGCAGTGCAAAGAGTGCCATCATTGCGGCAAACGGTCTCCAATGAAGGTCATAGGGGTAAAAGCCAAAAATTATGAATCTCAGGTTCTGTGTGACAGCAGACCAGCAGGCCCCTTTACATTCCTTGCAAACCGTGCTTGTCGTCATCCAGACCGAATCAATAAAGGCCCATTTAATAAACGGAGGTATGAATTTTACCAGGAAAAAGCAAATGGTAAGGGTAATAATAGAGTTAAGCACACCATTGAAAAGATTTTCTTTAAGCCATCCGATTATCCCGGATCTGATTACTGGCGGCTTGATATTTTTAATATGTTCTTTATCGATCGCTATAATTGCCATAAGCTTATCTTTCCACAAGTTTGGATTTTTTATTATACCAGTTCATGAAAACCGATGTTGAAAGGCTGAAAGTCAGGTAACAAGCCATAATCAGGGCTACACCTTCAATGGATTGCCCTGTCTGATTGATGGTTGTGTTTGCCACGGACACAAAATCAGGAAACCCTATGGCAATGGCCAGGGAACTGTTTTTTGTGAGGTTTAACATCTGGCTTGTCAAAGGCGGGATAATAATTCTAAGTGCCTGGGGCAGTACAACCAGGTTCAGCACATGTCCTTTTTTCAATCCAATGGACAAGGCAGCTTCCGTCTGTCCACGGCTTACAGCCTGGATACCTGCTCTTACCGCCTCGGCAACAAAGGCGGAGGTGTAAATTACAAGCCCTAAAAGCAGAGCAATAAATTCAGGTGACATCATGATGCCGCCTTTAAAATTAAACCCTTTTAAGGCCGGAAGATTCATTTGGGCGGGGGCACCTGCCATCATCCATGTTAAAATGGGCAACCCGATAGTGACAGCCATGGATGTCCAGAACACGGGAAAGTGTTTTCCTGTGTTTTCCTGTCGTTTTTTGGACCATTTTCTGATTAGAAAAGAGATGATCAGGCCTAAAATTAAAGCGATAAAGATAAATTTATGTGACGGGTTGGCCGCCGGAATTCCCATGGCAACGCCCCTGTTACAGATAAAAAGTCCTGTAAAGGGATTTATTGCCTGTCTGGGTGAGGGCAGGGATTCGTAAAAAAGAGCATACCAGAAGAAAAGTTGCAATAAAATTGGAATGTTCTGCATGATTTCAATATATATCAAGGCCAGTTTGGACACCAGCCAGTTGCTGGAGAGTCTTGCGACACCTACAAAAATACCGATAAAAAGACAGAGAATTATCCCTATGAAAGACACTTTCATTGTATTTAGCGCCCCTACAAGTAACGCTCTCCCATAGGAATCTGCCGCAGAATATTCAATGGGACTTTCGCCAATCTCAAAAGATGCTTCTTTTTCCATGAACCCGAATCCTGACGAGATGTTTTGCCTGTCAAGGTTGACAATGGTATTATGCACAAGATAATACGCCAGCAATCCTACCATCAGGAAGGTAATAACCTGGTAGAAAATTGCACGTTTATCCGGGTCAAGCCAGAATGGCACTTTTTCTTCTGAAATACTGTTCTTCATGTTTTTATAAAATTGTATGGTCTGTAAAGGTGCCTTAAAAAAAATTAAGGCACCTTTTATGGTTGGAAAAAGTAATTTATCTTACAGGAGCTGCATACATGAGGCCGCCTTTTGTCCAGAGGGCGTTGAGACCGCGTTGAAGCGCAAGAGGTGTTTTAGGACCAATATTTCTGTCAAAGATTTCACCATAGTTGCCTACCATCTTTACTATGTTGTATGCCCATTTGTCATTAAGTCCCAATTGGGTGCCCATGCCAGGGGTAACACCTAAGAAACGTTTGATACCGGGGTTGTTGCTTTTCAGCATTTTGTCAACATTATGGGAAGTAATACCGAATTCTTCTGCCTGGATCATGGCCATAACAGTCCAGTTCACAACATCATACCATTGATCATCACCGTGTCGGACAACGGGTGCCAGAGGCTCTTTTGAGATAATTTCAGGAAGAAGCTCATAGTCAGCGGGATTTGGAGCAATAGTTCTTGTTGCTGCAAGCTGGGAAGCATCAGATGTCAGGCAGTCACAGCGGCCCGCAAAAAATGCAGCATTCAGCTCAGCAGTATTTTCAATAACAACCGGTTTCCATTTCATATTGTTTGAACGGAAATAGTCGGCAGCATTCATTTCCGTTGTAGTGCCGGGAAGAACACAGACTGTTGCCCCGTCAAGTTCTTTAGCACTTTTTATACCAAGTTTTTTGGGTACTAAAAAGCCTTGACCGTCATAATAATTAACATGTGCGAAATTAAGCCCTGCCTTTGTATCTCTTGTAAGAGTCTGGGTCGTATTCCTGCAAAGCACGTCAATCTCGCCGGACTGAAGGGCAGGCAGGCGCTGAACACCTGTTAGCGGGACGAATTCAACTTTATCAGGGTCACCGAATATTGCAGCGGAAATAGCACGTCCCGTATCAACATCAAGGCCTTTCCATACACCCTTGTCGTCCGGCATGCTAAACCCGAAAACAGAACCGTTTACACCGATTTTAATAAAACCTTTTTTCTTAACGTCATCCAGTGTGCCAGCCATGGCTACGGCGGTTATTGCAAGAATGGTAATGCAAACAGCTAATACTTTTAAAAATTTCATAGATACTCCCCTCCATCTACTTAAGATTAATTGATTTTGGATAATTCTTTAAAGAATTACCCGCACGTTTGTATTAATTAGACCATTTGAACCTTTGCAACTATTAACATACTATCAATATTTTTCAAGAGGTTTGTTGTCAGGTTTACTATTTAATCAAGTTGATCAAGGTAAAAGAAATGTAATATTAAAAAAAACAATGTTAAGCCGATGAAATGCAGTTTATTATTAACTCCATGTTTGCCTGTGAAAAAGTTTTCAGAGAACCTGTAAATGCCATATCCCATATGGCAGGTGCCCTTGCATCGGTTGCCGGTTTGACGTTGATGGTTGTGTTTGCCGCCATAAGGGCAGATGCCTGGCATGTCGTTTCCTTTGCCGTTTTCGGAACAACTTTGATTCTAATGTATACCTCAAGCTTTCTTTATCACGGATTGAAAATTTCTGAAAAAACATTGCTGGTTTTCAGGCGGATTGACCATATTATGATTTTTATGGCCATAGCAGGGTCTTATACGCCCATTTGCCTTGTTCCTTTGCGTGGCCCCTGGGGCTGGAGTATCTTTGGTGCGGTCTGGGGTATTGCAATAATCGGGACAGTATTAAAGATCTTTGCCATGAATGTTCCAAGATGGATTTCCACCATGATTTACCTGACCATGGGGTGGCTGTGTGTTGTAGCTGCTTACCCGCTTGTTAAAACCCTTGAGCCTGCCTGCCTCTTCTGGCTTGCCCTGGGCGGATTGTTTTACAGTATCGGGGCAGTTGTCTATTCTTTAAAAAAACCGGATCCCTTTCCGGGTATCTTTGGTTTCCATGAGATCTGGCATTTGTTTGTCTTATTGGGAAGTCTCAGCCATTTCTGGCTTGCATTCAAATATCTGATGTATGTCAGTCCTGCATGAATATAGCATTTCTTTCGTTGTAAAATCATATTATATCGGGTAGTAATTATTTCTTGTGTGCTTATTGTCTTTGCATGGCGTTTACATGAGGAGCAGATATGGAAATCAATAATGTTGAAAAAATAACGGACTGCAAATACCTGAATCTTTTTTCCATCAATTATAGAGACAGGGTAAATTGTGAAAAACAATGGTTGTTTGCATCCAGGTCAAGTTTGTCAAACCCGCTTGTTCAGGATTATACACGGCCGCATGCTGTTGTCATTGTTCCATTTCATAAAACACAGGGAAAACTTGTGATCATAAAAGAATTCAGATTTGCCCTGGGTGGTTACCAGTACGGATTCCCGGCAGGCCTGGTGGATAAATGCGAGAGCGTTGAAAAGGCAGGGAAAAGAGAACTTTTTGAGGAAACGGGCTTGACGGTCACAAGCGTGTTAAAAAAAAGCCCTGCTGTTTTTTCATCTTCAGGCATGACCGATGAGTCTGTAAGCCTGTTGTTTGCAGAATGCGAAGGCTGCCCCACAAACCGTTTCAATGAAGCCTCCGAGGATATCAGCGTCATGATGCTGTCCAGAAAACAAGCCTCAGATATTTTACTGGATAAAAAGATCAGGTTTGATGTGAAATTCTGGATTATTTTGGACACATTTTCGTCACAGGGGATGATTTAGATGTTTTCTAATTTTTTATATTTCCTTATTGCCTTAGTTATATATGCAACCTCTGAGCTGTTTGAGCCGGTCAAAGGTTTTGATAAAACTGTTGTTTTTGACAGTCTTGTGATCAGTACCGTATTTGTTGTAATTTGCAATGTCGCATTTAAAAGGCTTGAAAAAAAAAACATTAAAGACCCTTATGGGAACATTGACTATCAAATCAATAATTATATTTCACGCCTCTCCATACTTGCTTTGATGGTTTTTGCCGTTAATATTTACGTGTTTAGATTAAATTTTTTGTTTTCCGGCATAAAAATTTTTAATATTTTTCCAACCTTTGAAGCAATTATTTTTTTAGGGCTGTTTCTTTTCTACCTGGTTGTTATCTGGGATGCAGCATATCGTGTGCAGAAAATATATTTTGCAGGGGATGTGTCAAAAAAGAATTTTATCATGTCAAATATTTCCATTTCTCTGCCTGCACTGCTGCCTTGGTTCTGCCTGTCACTTATTGCAGATATCATGGGGCTCTTACCCTGGCAACCGTTTAAGGACTTTATTCAAACCCCGGCAGGCGAAATCGGCTATATTGCCCTGTTTCTTGTGGTCATAGCTGTTTTCGGGCCGGTGCTGATCAAAAAACTTTGGCGTTGCAAACCCCTGGAACCTGGCTATGCAAGAACCGGCATAGAAGATGTCTGTAAAGAAGCCGGGTTGAAATATTCAAATATTTTAAAATGGGATTTATTTGGCGGTACCATGATCACGGCCGGGGTGATGGGACTTATTGGGCGTTTCCGGTATATTCTTGTTACGCCGGCCCTGCTGAATTCACTGAATAGTGATGAATTGGATGCAGTCATGCTGCATGAAATCGGTCACGTGAAAAAATATCACATGTTGTTTTACCTGTTCTTTTTTGCAGGGTTCATTGCCTGTAATTTTGTTTTTTTTGAACCTGTTATGCGATTATTATATATTCTTTCACCCGTTTATAAAGCGTTTGAGTTTATAAACGTTGAGAAAAGCCAGGCACATTCGATTTTACTCAGCATCACGCTCATTGGATTCTTTGTTTTATATTTCAGGTTTATATTCGGGTTTTTCATGAGAAATTTTGAACGTCAGGCCGATCTCCATGTATATCATTTTACAAACGGTGCATCCTCTCTTATTTCAACATTTTATAAAATTGCATCCTTTTCAAGGCAATCCGTTGATAAACCCAACTGGCACCATTTCAGCATCGGCCAGAGAGTACGGTTCCTTCAAAAATGCCAGGCAGTTCCAACATTGATACAGGCCCACCATTTAAGGGTCAAAAAAATGATAACCGGGTATTTTATTATTATAACATTAGTATTCGGTCTTGGCTATTCCATAAATTACGGTATGGCCAGGAACGCGTTTGACAATTTCATAGCTGAAAAGATCCTTTTCCAGCAATTGGACGTTGATCCTGAAAATTCTGGGGTTTATGCGCTTATCGGTGATTATTACTATGATAAGAAAAATTATAAAAAGGCCATTGATTCCTATGAAAATGTTTTAAAGGTGGATTCTTACAATATTCATGCCTTAAATAACCTTTCATGGCTTTTTGCAACATGCCCGGAACAAAAATACAGGAACCGGGACAAAGCTTTGGAATATGCCACAAGGGCTTTGGCCCGGAAAAGAGAGGCCTTTGTTTTGGATACCTATGCTGAAGCCCTTTTTGTTAATAATGATATCCAGAGCGCTGTGATTGCTGCAAAAGAGGCCCTGCATAAGTCAAAGGACAAAAAAAAGTATTATAAAAGCCAATTGCAGCGGTTTGAGAAAATGTTAACCTTTTGAAATTTTAAAGGCCAATGGGCAAAAATGCCATACCTGCTATCTGGACAGCTTCTTTTATAACCCTGCCGGTCCTGTTGGAAATGATCAGCGCCATGGTGTCCTGAAGGGAGATGAGTTTTCCGAAAATACGTTCAAAGCTTAGATTCTTTATTTTTCCTTCCAAACTGTTGGTGAGGATAAACAACCGCCCATCATTTTTTTTCCTGGTTTTAAGACGCCAGACAAAAATTTCAATATTCCTGGCACTGTTATACAGGTTTTGTTCATTTAGATAATCCAGCATGAAAAGTTCACATTTGCTGTTATAGGATTTATGAATCATGGTGTATAAACCATACATAAGCGCAAAGACCCTGTCCCCTTTAAACCCCGGTTCAAATCCCAGTAAAATGGCATCCGTACTGTCTTTGAAGTCAAGCTCCTTATATTTTTTACCGGGCGGGCAGATAAAAATTTGTCTTAACCGGGACTCAATTGTCTGGCCGGAAGTTTTATGCAGTTCATACGGGTTTTTTTTGTAAAGTTTTTCAGTCAGGGTCTTTAAAAGGCTTGTCACCCGTTTTATATGAATTTCCGAGACAATATCAATATTTGTCTTGGCAAGATCTTTAATATGAAAATCACCGGATGAGATGCATCCTGATAAAAAAAAGATACAAAAGAGAAAAAAAACAAGGGGTTTTCTCAGAAAAGGATTGAAAATAGTTTTTTCCTTTTTTCCCCCTGAAAATAATGGAACTGATTTCAGGGAGGAAAATCTATAATGCTTTTTTAGTTTTATATTCCTGAATGCCCTTATGAAGTGTCTTAACAGCAAGCTGGATACAATGATGCTTTTTTTCCGGGATATTTTCAAGAACCTTAAAAACATCCCCGTCATTGATAATCAGGGCATCATCAAGTGTTTTCCCCAAAACAAGGTCAACAGCAGCCATTGCGGCCGAAACCGCCCCGGCACAGCCTGTGATTTCATACCGGACATCATTGATGAGGTGATTGCTGTCAATTTTAAGGTAGACCTTCATGATATCCCCGCAGGACCCTACTTTTTCGGATACCTGATCAGCATTTTCAATATGTCCCATATATTTTTTTTCAAGATAGTAATTTATTGCCGGTTCTGCATATCCTGCATCTGACAGCATTTTATGTTCAGCATCAGATGATGTAATTCCTGTAACCACTGCTTATTCCTTCATTTTACCCTGATCAAAAAGAATAGTTTACCGGGTAATATAATAAAATATTCTGTCCATAAAATTCATACATGTGTTCTAAAAATAATGGATTTCTTTTTTATGTCAAGCAAAATGGATAAAACATTTTAAAGGATCAAAGCCAGAGGTCAAAATGGCTGATAGAATTTGCAAAACTTATAATGATAAATAATCCTTGAGATTATTATAGGCTGTGCTATTCTATTTTTAATTTTCTGGGTTGATTTCCCGAAAGGTTCAACGATTATGGCAATACTTGTAGTAGCTCATATTATATTTTCTTCTACTATTGAACAGGAAAAAAGGAGAACAGGTTATGAAAGAGTTGATTAAGTACATTGCTCAAGCACTGGTCGATAATCCGGACCAGGTCGAAGTCCAGGAAATTAAGGCCCAGCAGACCCTTGTTCTGGAATTGAGGGTTGCAAAAGAAGACTTAGGAAAGGTTATTGGTAAGAAAGGCAGGACTGCCCAGGCCATGCGGACTATTTTGTCATGTGCATCTGCAAAAGAACAAAAACGGGTCATCCTGGAAATTGTTGAGTAATCCTGTATCAAATGGTTTCTCAAAGCTCCTTGGCCCGGTTGCCGTAAATGACTCTTTAGCGGGTATTTGATGACGGCATGGGCATCTGTTTTTAGATGAAGGGGCCTTTATTGCATTTGTTTAAGATAATTGCTGAAAAAGGCCCCCTCTCAAGATCTTACCTGTAACCGGGGGATTCTATTCCCTTTTTGTTAATATCCAGGATAGTTTTCCGGGATAAAATCATCCGGCAAATCATTCAAGAACGTCTCATCAATAGGTATTTCCTGCTGCTGATCGAAAGCGTTGTCAAATCCGCAAACAGGACAGATCCTTGTATAGGGCGCTAATAAGCTGCCGCAGTCCATGCAGAATTCATCAGACATACATTCCTCCTTTACGGGTTTAATGGTTTTGGGTATCTGCCTTTGAAAAAGACAGAATTTATTCCTGCTTTTTTATTTTTCAGTGGAAAAAATAATTTTTATTCATAAATTGTCAAGCCCTGATGAAGTAAAGGAACAATAAGCAGGTGACTCCGCAATACAAATAATGATCAGACTTCGATGTCCTGTAATTGCTTGCAGCTCTATTTCAGAAAGTCCATGTTTATTTATAATTACTGAATAATATATCTGAAAAAAAATAAAGAGTCAGAACACAAACTTTATAGTTCAATCAAGTTATCAATATTTACTAATTCAATGTCATCTGTGCTCTTTATCTGTTTTCCCAACTCGATAATAGCTATATGCCGATCACAAACACCTTTAAACACCCTTGTTGTTGAAAGGGTGATGCACTTATTATCAAACATTTTTAAAGGAGCTCTTGGGTTGTGTCCCTTTATTAAATAGGTGCTTTTAAAGGATTTCATGGATTTATAAAAATCATCATATCCTTTCTCTTTTCTTAGTGATTGCTTCTTAATCGGTGAAATGGTTTCAACGTAGTCTGACCATAGACAATCCTTTAGCGTTTCATTATCCAGGTCAAAGTCATCAAAGAATTTTTTATTATCTGGTAACACACCGTGAGTGCATATGACATTTATGAAATTGTTGGGTGTCGTTGCTACTATTGGCAATGATTCAAGGATTTCAGTATAAAAATTTTCATCATATTGAGATAGGGATTCCCAAAAATCACATGGCAAGAATCTTTGATACTTCTTTGGATTTAGATCGTGATTCCCCATAAGCATATACAATCGATCCGGATACTTCAGTTTCAGCTTTAACAGGTAATCAATAGTTGCTGTTGGTTTTGCTTGCCATGAGAATGGGCTTCGATCACCATAGTCCCCGCATATTATTATTTTAGTATTTGATGTATTGATCAAATACCTGTCGATAATGAAATGCGTGGTACGGCCATCATTATGGGGGTCTGAAAAAATTATACATCTGCCGGTGGTATCCGGTATTTTCAACCACCGCCCTTCAGATTTGAATAGATCAATCAACCTATCTTTATTCTTATACAGATTTGATTTCCCCATACTATTATAAACCTTTAATTGTAAGGGTTTTTGGACAGGAAACAGCCAATGCCTGATAAAAAACGTCATTCCCCGGGCGCGGCCCCTTGAAAAACTTTTTTTCTTGGAGCTTTTTTATTATATGGCAGACTTTACAGTCAATTTCAAATTAAAAGCCTGCAATACTTTTAAAACAGTTTCAAATTATGGAAAACCCTTTATTAAACACTAATTCCTCTTCAAAATGCTTATTGTTGGACGAATTCGTTCAGTTGAATATCATTTTCTAATTAGAACATATTATAAATTAAATCCATATTAAATAT
>JAADHV010000102.1 GCA_013151635.1 Deltaproteobacteria bacterium
GGTTTTGACCCGGACTCCCTGATTGCCGAAGTTAATCTTGAAGTGGTGAAACAGGGAGCCTGGGAAGATATCTTCCTCAAATGCAGGGATAATATTGAATTGTTAAGTTTTGTGGGAGGAGGATAAATGCAGGATATTAAAAACGATATGCTTACCCTTGGCGATGTCAACTTTCAAAGCCGCCTGTTCACCGGGACAGGCAAATTTGCATCTAAAAAATTAATTGCGCCCATGCTTGAGGCGAGCGGTTCCGGCATGATAACGGTTGCTCTTCGCAGGATTGATCCGGGACAGGCCAAGGAAAATATATTAAATTATATTCCGGGCTCAGTCACGCTTTTGCCCAATACATCAGGCGCCAGAACCGCATCCGAAGCAGTTCGCATTGCAAGGATCGCAAGGGAAGGGGGGTGTGGAAAATTTATTAAGATTGAAGTGATCACGGATATGCAATACCTTTTGCCGGATAATCATGAAACTGTCAAGGCAACTGAAATCCTGGCCAGGGACGGTTTTGTGGTCCTCCCCTACATGATGCCGGATATTACCGTGGCAAAGCAGCTCTATGATGCCGGGGCAGCAGCAGTAATGCCCCTTGGTTCTCCCATAGGGTCCAACCGCGGGCTTGAAATGGAGCCTGTGATAAAAATGATCATTGAGGCAAGTAAAATTCCTGTGGTAGTGGATGCCGGTATCGGCAGGCCGTCCCAGGCAGCCCAGGCCATGGAAATGGGTGCGGACGCAGTCCTTGTTAATACGGCAATCGCCACAAGCTGCGATCCTGTCCTTGCGGGCAGGGCCTTTTCTCTGGCTGTGAAAGCCGGGCGGATGGCTTATCTTTCCCGGATGGTGGAAAAGAAAGTGTATGCCGAGGCTTCTTCACCCCTGACCGGATTTTTAAGGAAGTAACAACATGAGTTTTATGAATATTATAAAAAGGTTTGAATCCTTTGATTTTGAAGAATATTTCAAGTCAGTTACAAATTCTGATATTCAAAAGTCTTTGGCCCGGGATCATCTTGACCCATACGATCTTCTTAACCTTTTATCCGGAAAAGCACAGAAGTTTTTAGAACAGATGGCTCAAAAAGCACAAAAGATAAGCCTTCAGTATTTTGGCAGGACCATAGTGCTTTACGCACCAATGTATATTTCCGACTATTGCACCAATTATTGTACCTATTGCGGGTTTAACAGTTTAACCAGGTTTAAGAGAACTAAATTATCGCTTGAAGAAATAGACAGGGAGGCAAAGGCGATTCATGATATGGGGATTTGTCACATCCTTGTCCTGACCGGGGAAGCGCCTGCCAAAACCCCCCTGTCCTATCTTGAAGATGCCGTGGGTGTTTTGAAAAAGTATTTTTCTTCCATTGCCCTTGAGATGTTTCCCATGGAGGAAGATGAGTATCGAACCTTAAAAAACGCAGGTGCTGATTCTTTGACTGTATACCAGGAAGTGTATGATCAAAAAATTTATAAAGATGTCCATCTTGCGGGAAGAAAAAAAGATTATCAATACCGGCTGTTAACCCCGGAGCGAGGGGCAAAAGCAGGGTTCAGGGCTGTCAATATCGGGACATTGTTCGGCCTTGGTGAACCAAGATCAGAAGCTTTTTTGACCGCCATCCATGCAAGATACCTGGAACAGAAGTTTCCTGATGTGGAAGTATCGCTTTCCCTTCCCAGGATGACAAAGGCTAAAGGCGGGATTGAACCTAAGCATATTATTGATGACTCAAGCTTTGTCCGGTTCATGCTGGCCTGGCGGCTTTTTATGCCAAGGGTGGGTATTAATATCTCCACAAGGGAATCGGAAAATTTCAGAGATAAGCTTATTTATCTTGGGGCAACAAAGTATTCGGCAGGTTCAAAAACCGATGTGGGGGGATATGCTTTAAAAGCAGATGACTCAACAGTCCAGTTTGAAGTGACAGATCAAAGAAGTGTGGAAAAAATAGCGCGGATGATCCGGCAGAAAGGTTATCAGCCGGTGTTTAAAGACTGGGAGATTATTTAATGAAAATCGGTATAGCAGGCATTGGGGGTGTCGGGTCAAATGTGGCAAGGCATCTTGCCCAGGCCCGTGTAAAAGATATCAGGATCGTTGATTTTGATAATGTGGAAGCCTCAAATCTCAACCGGCAGTTTTACCTTTTTTCCCAGGTTGGGAAAAAAAAGACCGACAGCCTGGAAATAAATCTTAAGGAGATATTTCCGGGTATGACCGTTGAAAAGATTGAAAAGAAAATTCAACCCGGGGATTTGGCCGGGCTTTTTTCAGGCTGTGAAATCGTGGTGGAAGGCTTTGATAATAAAAATTTAAAGAAAATGATTATTGAAGAACTTGCAGGAACCTGCCGGCTTCTGGTTTCAGCCTCGGGCGTTGCCGGGGAAAACATGGATGCCGTGACAATAAGAAAAATTGGCAATTGTCAAATTGTCGGGGATTTTGTGTCTGACCAGGAAAATTACGCGCTTTTCGGGCCGAAAATCGTCATGGTTGCATCAATCATGGCGGGAATTGTTTTAAAGGCATTAAAAGGGTGGAGCAAATGAAAGAATCGCGGCTTTTAGATGCAAATATTAACCGGTCGGCCGAAGGGTTGCGGGTGCTGGAAGATATAGCAAGGTTCAGGTTTGACAATCAAAAGATGTCATCTGGTCTCCGCGGGATGCGCCATGATATAAGGCGGCTTTTCAAAGAAAGAACAAAAGAACTCCTTTTCTCCAGGGATTCCTTCCATGATGTGGGAGTTGCAACATCTTTTGGGGAAAGCTGTGATGCAAGAAAGAATCTGAAAGACACAGTACTTTCCAATTTCAAGAGGGTCCAGGAAGCCTTCAGAACCATGGAGGAAATACTCAAGACAAAGGGCGAATATAAGGCCGGGAAAAAAATTGAAGCATTAAGGTTTTGTGTTTACTCCCTGGAACCCGGGTTCCTTTCGCTTTTTTCGCGCAGGCTTCCCCATGGTATCTACGGTATCTTAGGTGAAAAATTTTCCCTTGGCCGGTCCAATGTGGAAGTTGCAGGGCAAATGGTGGATGCAGGCATTGATATCATCCAGTACCGTGAAAAATTAAAGGATAAAAGCCTTAAGGAAATGTTCAGGGAATGCCGTGATATCCGTAAAATTACTGAAGAGGCGGGTGTACCGTTTATTATTAATGATCATGCCGCTATCGCACTTATGGTGGGGGCGGACGGCATCCACCAGGGCCAGGATGATCTTCCTGTAAAAGACCTTAGAAAAATTGCCCCTCATATGATGATCGGGTGTTCCACACATTCGCCCTGCCAGGCTGGGAAGGCCGTGGAGGACGGGGCTGACTACATTGGTGTCGGCCCCATATTTGCCACCCGCACAAAGGAGGATGTATGCGATGCCGTGGGATTTGAATATCTTGATCATGTCGTAAAAAATCATGATATCCCCTTTGTTGCCATTGGCGGGATCAAACGGCATAATTTAGGGAAGGTCGTTTCAAGGGGTGCAAAAACGATATGCCTGGTTACTGAAATTATAGGTGCAAAAGATATTAAAAGCAGGATTAAAGAAATCAAACAGATAATAGGAGAGGTTAAATGAAGCAAGCTTACACAACCCAGATGGATGCGGCAAGAAAAGGTATTTTGACACCCCGGATGAAAGAGGTGCTTGAAAATGAAACCATATCGCAGGAATGTCTTATGGAGAAACTTGCAAAAGGGCATATTGTGATTCCTGCCAACCGCAATCATTTTAATCTTAAGGCAAAAGGTGTGGGCGCAGGTCTTAAAACCAAGATCAATGTAAACCTTGGTGTATCCAAAGACGTATGCTCCTTTGATGCGGAGATGAACAAGGCAAAACTTGCTCTTGATTACAAAGCAGATGCCGTGATGGACCTTAGCGTGTCAGGCGACACCGAAGGATTCAGAAAGAGGCTTGTAAAAGAAGTTCCCGTGATGATCGGAACTGTACCAATCTATGATACCCTTACAAGAACAGGCAAATCCGTCTGGGAAATTACCATTGAAGACTGGTTTAAGACCGTTGAAATTCATGCTGAAAACGGGATTGATTTTATCACCATACATGCAGGGCTTACAAAAAAATGTGTAAGAAGCCTCAGGGCCAACAGGCGGCTTTGCGGTATTGTCAGCCGGGGCGGGGCCATCTTGTTTGAATGGATGGAAAAAACAAAAAATGAAAATCCTTTTTATGAACATTTTGACAGGCTTCTTGATATCTGTGAAAAGTATGATGTCTGTATCAGCCTGGGGGACGGGCTTCGGCCGGGTGCTGTAGAAGATTCCACTGACGCACCCCAGATCGAGGAACTTATCACCCTTGGAGAGCTGACCAAAAAGGCCTGGGAAAGAAATGTCCAGGTCATGATAGAGGGCCCGGGTCATGTACCTCTCCACGAGATTGAAATGAATATGAAACTTCAAAAGAAGCTGTGCCATAACGCACCCTTTTATGTCTTAGGCCCTCTTGTTACCGATATCGCTCCCGGTTATGACCATATCACTTCTGCCATAGGCGGAGCGCTTGCTGCCATGCACGGGGCGGATTTTCTCTGCTATGTCACTCCTGCCGAACATCTTAGACTGCCGTCAGCCGATGATGTGAAAGAAGGCATCATTGCCTCAAAAATTGCTGCCCACGCAGGAGATCTTGCCAAAGGGTTAAAAGGAGCAGATGCCCTGGACCACAAAATGAGCAGGGCAAGAGGGAAGCTTGACTGGGATGGACAGTTTGACTGTGCGATTGACCCTGAAAAGGCGCGTTCATACAGGGAATCTTCCAAACCTTCTGAAAAGGATGTATGCACCATGTGCGGTGATTTTTGTGCGGTAAAACGGGTTGGAGCCCTGTTGTAGCCTGTAAATATTTGATATTAGAGGGATTTTTCCCTCTAATATTTTTTTGGTTCATAACTCGCTTTTGACGGCTAAGTTAAATTTTCTGTTCCACATTCTGAAAACACGGGATGCAAAGGTTTTTGCCGTCAAACATTCTGATGCGGGATTCCATTGTCTTTTCACCACAGGTATCACATTGAATGCTTTTCAATATCCTGGCCGGTCTTGCAGGTGGTGTGTCAATATCTTCCACCAAAAAAAGGTCTTTTAAATCAGCCTTAAGCAGGGTTTTGATACGCTGGTCCTTAGTTTGTCCTCTATTTGCAAAATTATTCCTGAATACAGCTCGAAATCCTTTTTGGGCATCTCTGTCATAAAAAGTGAATGCTGATTTGCCGTAGTCCTTGTGGATAAGGTTTCCCTTGCCAAAAGAACAACCTGTCAGAAACTGGATCGCATCAACTCCGCACATGTCGGTTTCGGTTATGCACAAGGGGGCTTTGACATTACGTATATCCAGTTTTTCAATTGCAAGCTCAGATGCCCTGATTCCTATAGTCAGGCCCGGGCAGTTATGCCCGTGAAAGTCTATGGTTTGCTCAATTAACTCTTTTTTTAATGAACATGCCATTATATTTTTTTCCTTATACAGACGCGTATGGTTTGGTAAAAATTGAAAATATCATTCAATCCTGTGGTTCACACAAATACATCCTGGCTTTTTTACTCTATCGACCAGGAAAGAACCGGGTCAGGAGTTGAGAAAACCAGGATGTCCTTATCAAGCAAGCATTTTAAGTTTATCAGCCTGCATCATATGTACAGGTTGTGAAGTCTATTTCCGCGCCACATTTATCGCAGTTATGATTTTTTTCAAATTCATCTGAAAAAATTTCTTTGGGTGCATTGCATTCAGGGCAATTGCAGGTAAAGGATTTTAAATTCTTAAATTGTTCAAAACCTGGGCAATGTTTTGGGGTTGTCATAATATCCTCCTTTCGGGATTTGATTGTTGGAACAAGGAATCCTTGTTAAAAATTAAAGGTTAATTTGTCTTCATTGTCAAGATAAAACAAAGATTTAATTTAGTTTAAATTTACCAGGGTTCTGCCTTTTAGCTTTCCTTTCAGTATAAGTTTGATTTTATCATTTAACTGGTCAAGAAAAATTTCTTCGTAGATGTTTTCAAGCATGTCGAATTTCCAGTCTGCGGCAAGTTTTTTCCAGATTTCCATGCGAAATTCCATGGGGCAGTGTTGTGAGTCTATCCCCAAAAGCGAGATCCCCCTTAAGATAAAGGGAAATACATTAATGGGCAGATCAGGCGATGCCACATTGCCGCAGCAGGTTACAATTCCGTCTGGTTTTGTAGATTTTATGGCGGTCGCAAGAATCATTCCCCCCACAGTATCAATGACTCCGGCCCATTGGGGTTTTAAAACAGGCGGTTTTGTGTTTTCAAGAAAATCATTCCTGGCAATAATGTTTTTAACACCAAGGTTGTTCAGTAAGGTGGTATCTTTTTTCCCCGACACAGCTGTTACACGATACCCAAGGTGGGACAAGATCCCGGCGGCAAGGCTTCCCACTCCTCCTGTGGCACCGGTGACAAGAATGTCCCCGTGTTCCGGCTCTATAGTCCGGGTAAGCTTATAGACGGACATGCCGGCTGTAAACCCGGCTGTGCCGAGTACCATGCTGTGTTTCAGGTCAAGCCCTTTGGGCAGCTTTACCACCCAATCCGCCGGTACACGGATATACTGGCCGAACCCGCCTTTTGTATTCATGCCAAGGTCATAGCTCGTAACAATTACCATATCATTTTTTTTAAATGTATCAACATGGCTTTCCTCCACAATCCCTGCGGCATCAATCCCTGGTGTATGCGGATATTGCTTTGTGACACCGCGATTTCCCGAGGCTGATAACGCGTCTTTATAATTAAGGGAAGAATACTTGACCCGGATAAGAACATCACCCCGGGGCAGGTCGTTGATAAACGCTTTTTTGATTGTTCTTGAAAATTCGTTTTTTCCGGTTTCCTTAACTATCAATGCTTTGTATGAGATATTTTCCATTTTTGCCGCTCCTTTGATTTTATTTATTCCAGAACTCTTTTGCCATGGCTGCAACAGTTTCGGGAAGAGTGAAGGTGGCCATTTCGCCCGATGCAAGCTCAAAACCCGTGAAATCGTTTCGCACCCAGGGAGCATAACTTGATCTTGCTGTCAGGGTAACCCTCAGGGCTGGAATGGTTTTTCCATCTTCAACAGACAGAATGGCAAGATTATACGCGTTCCTGTTCAGGCTTTTATAAAATTTTTGTACGTTCAAAACGCCTTTGGCAAGATTCTTCCAGACCGCTGTTTCCCCTGAAGCCAGAAGGGATGAGTTCATCCGTGATATTCCCCATATCTCATAAAACCCGGAAGGGGCAAAGGCTGCGATCCACTCCCATGATCCTGTCCTGCCGATATATCTTTCCCTGGTTTTTTTTTCAGCCATGAGCAGATCCGACAGGATACAGCTGCCATGCCGGGCTTCATGTTCCCGGGCTCTTTGTTCAAAAACCCTGTGATTGTTTGATATCTGCTTTGTCGCATGTACCTGCAGGTGGGGGTGAATCAGGGAACCCCCTGCACCGGGCAGATGGTTCTGGGTGATTGACATGTAAATGGCCCCCGGATCAACCTTTTTAACCTGTACAAGGTATCTGGAACAATTGATAAAGCTGTCCTGGTAAGACTGCAGGCTTGCACTAGCGATTTCAACATGGTGGGTATTGTCGAACAGAGAGACTGCCGACCATTCGGTGTATGGAAAAAGATTGGGGAAAAGGATGGAATGGTTATTGGACAGTCTTTTGGCTTCGCTTATTTCCGGCAAAAGGCAGGGTGTCATGGACTCAAGATTTCCAGGGCAGAACGGACATTTTTTTTCGTCCAGGTCTGTTTCCGGCGGGTGATAAAGCATTTCCGTGCCTCGTTCATTTTCAAGGGCTCTGCTGGGCGTGACCCTGCACTGTTTCAGGCTTACAGGATCTGTCCGTACCTGTTGGACCCTTTCCATCCGGTTGCCTGATGCGTCCATAAAGGTTGCCCTGTATTCTGATGTCTTAAATTCAATCAAAGGTTTTGGTTGTTCCTGTTTTTATGGTATATAGACCATCTATCTGATTTTCATACAATATAATCCCTTTTTGCGCAATGGCTATTGGTTTTATTTTCAAAGGATACCTCACTCTTATATCAACTATCCGGTCAAGACAGAAATATTTTTACTTTCAAAGGTAAATTTGATAATTCTACCGGAATGAAAACTAAAAAATTCCAGGCAGGCAGGGTTACACTTGTTGCATTCTCCCATTTTATCCATGATGTTTATACAAGCTTTCTATCTCCTCTGCTGCCCTTAATTATTGAGAAATTATCACTGAGTTTAAGCCAGGCAGGACTTTTGTCTACTTTTATGCAGGTGCCTGCACTGCTCAATCCTTTTATCGGGCTTGTTGCAGACAACAAGGGCCTGGCCCGCTGGCTGGTTATCCTTGCACCGACTCTCACGGCCATACCCATGAGCCTTATTTTAAGTGCATCCTCCTACTCTGTGTTGCTTTGTCTTCTCTTTTTTGCGGGAGTAAGTGTGGCTTTATACCATGTCCCGTCACCTGTTCTGGTTGCAAAGTATTCAGGAGATAAAAAAGGCCGGGGCATGAGCATTTTTATGACAGGCGGGGAATCTGCCAGGACCATAGGCCCCATGTTTGCTGTCTTTGCCGTATCATTTCTCGGTGCGGATCATTTTTATGCTGTAATTATATTTGCCGGGTTAACATCAGTTTTGTTGTTTTTTACCCTTGAAAAAGAGGAAAAAAAGACCGCCATTAAGGAAAAAGGCTCTTTAAAAGCATCATTTCATGAAATCCGGCATGTGCTTATCCCCCTGGCGGGTATCCTGGCGGCACGGTCCTTCATGCATGCATCCATGGGGGTTTTCCTCACGGTTTTTGTGGAAAGGCAGACCGGAAGCCTCTGGCTTGGCGGGGCGGCCCTTGCCCTGTATGAAGCTTTTGGCGTGGCAGGTGTTTTAAGTGCCGGAACATTCAGCGACTGGATAGGGAGGCAAAGAGTATTGTTCTGGGTGTTGACCGTGGCCCCTGCTGCCATTTTAATCTTTGTCCTTTCAACCGGTATTTTAAAAATTATCATGCTGGCCATTACAGGGTTTACCGTTCTTTCAACCACCCCTGTCATGCTGGCAATAATCCAGGACAATGCAAAACAAAACCCTTCGGCCGCAAACGGACTTTTCATGATGACCTCTTTTGCTGTAAGATCCATAGCTGTATTTATTGCAGGAATAATCGGAGATCTGGCAGGACTTGACAACATGTTTATCATCAGTGCCTTAATCGGGTTTTCTGCTATTCCGTTTTTATTAAAACTTGATCATTAGAATTTAGGAGGTAATGATGTTAAAAACCAATGAAGACAGGCTTGTCGAACTATCCATGCAGTGTAAGCCAGGCCCACCCAGAATAAGGCCCGGCTGGAAGGTGGGCCATGAGGGCAAGCCCTTTATCCTTCCTTCCATCGGTGGTATTACATTAAATGTCCAGGTGGGGGATTTGGCCTTCGGACTTGCAGGAGATCATATAGAACCGGGTGTCAGTTGTTCTGCAAATGCTGAAAAACCTTTTGAGTTTCCCAATAATTCACTGCAGCTTCTGTCCTGCATAGGCAATGAGGCCATTATCGTATCAGGGGATGTAAAGGGTAAAAAAGGCACGGTCACAGGCCATCATGGTGGATCAGAGCATGTCATGGTTGATTTTTCTAAAAAGGTTTTAAGACAATTGACCTATGATGACAAGATAATAATCCGAACCAGGGGCCAGGGGCTTCAACTTATTGATTATCCTGATATAAAACTGTTTAATCTTGATCCGGGTCTTTTGAAAAAAATGAAAATAAAAAAGATAAAAGGCAAGACCCTGAAGGTTCCGGTTACGACCGTTGTGCCCGCACAATGCATGGGTTCAGGTCTTGGCTCCGCCCATGTGGCAGCAGGAGATTACGATGTTATGACAAGCGATCCTGAATCTGTAAAAGAATATAAACTGGACAGGCTCAGGTTTGGCGATTTTGTGGCATTGCTTGACCATGATAATTCATATGGCAGGGCGTTTGTAAGAGGCGCCGTGAGCATTGGTGTCGTTGTCCATTCAGACTGCCTGCTTGCAGGCCATGGCCCCGGTATTTCAACTTTAATGACCTGTCATGTCCCTTTAATTGAACCTGTGATCGATCCGGATGCCAATATTGCCAATCTTCTTAAAATAGGAACAAAAAGAAAAAAAGCATAATTTTTTTCAAAAAGGGTTTTCTTTCAGGGCATGCCAGGCCGGCAATGCAGCCCCGGACGGTCATGTCATACTCACAATTTATTTTCAGGAGGAAGGAATATGTTTGGGATGCAAACCCTTGATATAGGTATTGGCCTTATGGTTGTCTATTTGGCACTGAGCTTTGTCTGCACGGCAGCCAATGAATTCATTTCGGGCCTAAGAAATATGAGAGCAAAGAATCTGGAAAAATGTATAAATAATTTTCTGGGTGACGGTAAGAAAAATGAGATAAGAAACGCGTTTTTCAGCCACTCCATGATCAGAAGTCTTTGCAAAGACACCGAAAGCAAGAAGAGCATTCCTTCTTATATTTCTTCCAAAACTTTTTTTCTGGTTCTCATGGACATCCTGGATAAAAGAGCGAATACCAAAGGCGAAGACGAGCCTGATATCGGGGAAATGATCAGTTCATTTGCCAAACAGACCCACCTGAATAAGATCCTCAAGGTATTATGGGAAGAATCTTCTGGAAATATCGACGAGTTTAAAGAAAACCTGGAAGCCTGGTATGATAATGTTATGAGCAGGGTTGTCGGGTGGTATAAACGCGATTTGCAGATATTAACCATTGGAGTCGCATTTATAATTGTACTTATCAGCAATGCAGATACGATCCAGATTATCAAATCATTGTCAAATGATCCGGCATTGAGACAAACCCTTGTGACCCAGGCCGGTATGCTTGTAAAACAAGAACATCAACTGGAATTGCAGCAGGCGGGAATGGGGCGAAAAGACCTGTTATCCAGAAACGCTCAAAAATTAAAAAACGTTCATAATGAGCTTAAAAGTCTAGGAATCCCGCTTGGCTGGAAGCTTGATTATGATTTGCCGGATAACCTGGGAGTCTTAGGCTGGATACTTTTGACAGTAAGTAAAGTAATCGGCCTTGCCATAACGGTATTTGCAGTTTCCCTGGGAGCTCCTTTCTGGTTTGATATGTTAAACAGGTTGATAAACTTCAGGGCAACAGGGCATCGTGAACAAACCAGGGCAGAAATAAATGCAAAAGGAATTAAATTAAATTAATATTGAAAGTTTATTTGGTCCAGAGATATTTTAAAAATGGTTTAACCCTGATATAATTCCTGCTTTTTATAGCTGTTGACCAATTAAAGGATTTAAAATTTGAACAAAGGCAAGAAAAGTATCCTCCAAAAAGGAAAAGGCAAAACAAGAAAACAGGCTAAACTTGAGTATCTTTATGAAAAAGAATCACAATATTTTGCACAGATTGCAGAAAGCATAAAAGACATTGCCATAAACGAACTGAAAGAGCTTGGAGCCTATGGTTTAAAGCCGGTTTTCAGGGGGATATGGTTTAAGGCATCCAAAAAGGATTTTTATAGGATCAATTATTTTGCAAGACTTGTTTCAAGAATTCTTGCCCCCCTTGTTTCTTTTGAATGCCATGACAAGGATGATCTCTATAAGGCTGTCAGGAAAATACGCTGGGAAGAATTTTTAACACCGAAAAATACTTTTTCCGTTGTGGCCAATGTATCTGAATCGCAGATCACCCATTCCAATTTTGCAGGATTGCGGGTCAAAGATGCTATTGCAGATTATTTCAGGGACAGGACCAACAAAAGACCGAGTGTGGATTCAAAAGACCCGTATGTTATTATCAATCTTCATCTTCATAAAGATCTTGCAACCCTGTCCATTGATGCTTCAGGGGGTCCTTTGCACAAACGCGGCTACAGGGAAGAATCTGTGTCCGCTCCCATGCAGGAGACTGTTGCCGCATCCATTATCACTCTGTCCGGGTGGGACGGCAAGGTGCCGCTGTACGATCCCATGTGCGGGTCAGGCACCATTTTGTGCGAAGCCCTCATGAAGTACTGCAGGATACCTGCCCAGGTATTCAGGACCAGGTTTGGCTTTGAAAGGCTGCCTGATTTTGATGAAAACTTATGGAGAAAGATTAAAAACAACTCCCTTGAAAATTTAAGAAAGATTGAAAAGGGTATGATTGCGGGCAGCGATATATCCGGGCATTCTGTTAATGCTGTAAAAACAAACATCATGGGCCTTCATTTCGGAAGTGAAATTACAATTGAGCTAAAGGATTTCCAGGATATCGAATCCATGGGAAACAGCGTGATTGTAACCAATCCCCCCTATGGCATAAGAATGGGGAAAGATAAAAATCTTAACAAGTTCTACCAGAGTTTTGGCCTTTTTTTGAAAAATAAATGCAGGAAATCAACTGCTTTTGTCTATTTCGGGGAGCCAAGATACATTAAAAAAGTTCTGCTTTCGCCATCATGGAAACGGCCTTTGAAAATCGGCGGCCTTGACGGCAAACTTGTTAAATACGAGCTGTACTAGAAGAGGTTAGAACTTTTTTTCCCTTGCGGAAAAGATTTCCGCCATCATGCACCTTGCACTGCCGCCGCCTGTTTTTTCAATGGTTGAAAGATCAAAACTTAAGATTTCACCATATTGCTCAAGAAAACTTTTCTGGGCCCTGGTAAACCCCTGGCAGGCATTTTTGGACATCACAATAAAAGGGTCGTTTTTATTGTTTCTGACTTCAAGAATATTGCCGCAGAAATGATTTTCCATCTGGCCCATTGTTATTTCCATCACATCAAAAGACTTTTTCAAGGTGGAAAGGACGTGATTCCTCTGTTTTTTATCAGTTATGCACTCAAGGCAGATAACAGCATATTTTTTTCCAAGGCTCATCATGACATTGGTGTGGTATACAGGTTTTCCCGAAGAGCTTTTTGTATCAAATAAAATTCCTTCAAGATAAAAGCGAAGGCGGATAAAATTGTCAAACTGGTCAGGGTGGCATCTTTCCGATCTTGCAGCATAAACCTTTTCGTCCACATGATCTATGATCAGGCTTCCTGTGCCTTCCAGGAACTTTTCAGGTTCATCAAGCCTTCCTACATTTATGCAGTTTCGAATTGTATATCCGTTTTTATTGAGAAGTTTTTCTATTTCAAGGAGCCGTCTTTCAGCCTGCCTGTTTTTTGCCATCATAGGGTAGGTCAGGATAGTACCGTCATGTTCAGTAGAGAACCAGTTGTTAGGGAAAATGGCATCCGGGGTTGTGATATCACGGCTGATGGGAGGTTCGAGCACCAGAACGGTTACGCCCCTGCTTTTTAAGCCATCCACCATTGCCTGGAATTCTTTACTGGCTTTTTTATTAATCAATTCCGGGCTCATGTCAGGTTTGTTCTGAAATTCATTGTCCACACCGGTTTCTTCATTATAACCAAAATCCCTGGGCCTGACCATGAGGATGGTATCTGCTGTTCTGGTGATTTTTATTTCCATGTCCATAGCTTTCCCTGATCAATCCTGATAAATAAAAATATTGAAAATCTGATAAATAAAAATCATTAAAAAGTCAATACTTAAGAAAGGCAATGGTTTTACTCTCATGTCTCTCTTTTATTGCATTCTTCATGTTTTTTTAATATAATTTAAAATCAAAACGATCTTGCACTGGTAAATATATCAATTATTCACAAAGGTTTATTCAAGATGGCTCATTCCACCAATAGCTCGACCAAGGTCCCCACGCTTAAATTATATCATGAATTAATGGCCAACAAGGTGGGTGAAATCCTGCTTGTATCCTGTCCTTATGATGCGTTTATCATGGAAGAGGAGGGCAGGCTTTCAACACGTATCATAAATGAATATAAAGGGCTTAACCTTTCAAAACCGCCCAGGCTTACATGGGTATCATCAGCATCAGAGGCATTTCAAATGCTTGAGAGCAAGAAATTTGACTTGATTATTGCCATGCCGAGCCTGGATGAAATGGATGTATATACCTTTGGAGCTAAAGTAAAACAAATATATTCGGATCTGCCCCTTTTTATGCTGCTGCATAATACCTGCGATGTTGACAAGTATATATGCGCGGACAATTCCACGGCCATTGACCGCATATATATCTGGGGAGGGAATGCAGACCTTCTGCTGGCCATTATCAAAAATTTTGAAGATGAAATGAATGTTGCCTTTGACACTGAGAATGCAAGTGTCAGGGTGATTATCATGGTGGAGGATTCACCTTATCATTTTTCTTCCTTTCTGCCTGTGCTTTACAAGCAGATTGTAATGCAGACCCAGTCCGTCATTGATGAATCCATTAATGAAGAACACAGGTTGCTGAAAATGCGGGGCCGGCCCAAAGTACTGGTTGCCCATGATTATGAAGAAGCCATGGCTTTGTATGAGAAATATAAGCCATATCTTTTATCTGTTTTTTCAGATATGCGTTACCCGAAAGACGGTGTGGAGGATGAACAGGCAGGGTACAAGCTTTTGACAAAAATCAAAAAAGAAATACCTGACCTGCCGGTGCTTATACTTAGTACGGAAGAGCATAACAAGGAGAAAGTGGTTGATATTCCGGCTGTATTTATCAATAAGAATTCAAGTAATTTAAACGACAGGATTAAAAGTTTTTTTGTGTCTTATCTCGGATTCGGAGCCTTTGTTTTCAGGCTTCCCAACGGGGAGGAAATTGCAAGAGCAAGCGATTTAAGAGCCATTGAAAAACTTTTGTCTGAAATCCCGGATGAATCCATTGTTTATCATGCCATGAACAATGATTTTTCAAGATGGTTCATGGCCAGAAGTGAAATTGAATTCGCACTCAAACTCAAGCCTTATAAAATCAGTGATTTTCCAGACCCGAGTAACCTGAAAAAATTTTTGATCGAGAGCATTCATGCAAGGAGAAAAGGCTCCAGGCAGGGCCAGATTATTGATTTTGATTCTGAAAAGTTTGATTCAGATACGGATTTCATGAAAATCGGGAACGGCTCCCTTGGCGGAAAAGCAAGGGGCCTTGCTTTTATGGCATCCCAGATCAGGAAGGACACTTCTTTGCGTGATAAGTTCCCGGATGTGGATATCAGCATTCCACAGACTTTTGTGATTTCAACGGAAGGGTTTAAAACCTTTATAGAGGAAAATGAACTTGCAGGGCTCCTTGAATCGGATGAGGAACTGGAAGACAGCCGGATTGTTGAGCGGTTTCTTCAAACCAGGTTTCCGGGCTGGATGAAAAAAAGCCTGAAAGCATATCTGGAGAGTGTCAGGTACCCCATTGCCGTCCGGTCATCATCCCTTTTTGAAGATGCTCATTATCAACCATTTGCAGGTCTCTATAATACCTATATGCTTCCCAATTCTCATCCCAACATTGAAAAACGGCTTGAAAGACTGATTGTGGCAATTAAGCTTGTCTATGCCTCAACCTATCTTAAGGCTCCAAGGTCATATGCCAAATCCACCATGCACAGGACAGAGGATGAGGAAATGGCAGTGATTCTCCAGCAGTTAACAGGCATGAAGTATAAGAATTATTTTTACCCTTCTATTTCAGGGGTGGCCCAGTCATATAATTTTTATCCTATTTCCCATTTAGAGGCGGAAGACGGCATTACCTATATTGCATTGGGGCTTGGAAAGATTGTCATGGAAGGGGGAAAGACATTGAGGTTCTGTCCGAAATACCGCCAGTTTTTACCACAGTTTTCCATTGTGGATGATATTCTTGAAAATTCTCAGAAATATTTTTACGCATTAAAACTTGATGAAGCACCTGAAGATGAAAAATTTGTATTTGACTCAGCAAAAGACCCTACGCTTGCAAAGCTCGATTTAAGCGATGCAACCGACCATCCTGTTGTCAGGTTTTTGTCCTCCACCTTTTATGTCCAGGACAACAGGATCAGAGACTCTTTTTCCAATAAAGGATTCCCGGTGTTAACCTTTGCCAATATACTGAAATATAATTCTTTTCCCCTGGCCGGGCTCCTGGAAGAGGTCACGAAAATCGGCAGCAAATGGATGGGTTCCTCTGTCGAGGTGGAATTTGCAGTTAATTTGCCCGAAGATAAGACTAAAAAACCACAATTTTCTTTGCTTCAAATCAGGCCCATGGGGCGGTACAAGCAAAATCTCGGGGTAAAAATCGGAAAGGAAGAGATTAAAAAGGCGTTTTGTTATTCCTCGTTATCCCTTGGGAATGGGGAATATAAGGATATTTATGATGTGGTTTATGTGGACCCTGAAACCTTTGACCCTGGAAAAACTATTGAAATTGTAGCGGAAATAAACAGGATAAACGCCTTATTTAATGAAAATAATCAAAAATATGTTTTGATCGGGCCAGGCCGCTGGGGATCGTCAGACAGGTGGCTTGGCATACCCGTGGTCTGGAATGATATTTCCAATGTGGGAGTAATGCTTGAAACCACCATAGAAAGCATTAAAGCAGATCCTTCCCAGGGATCCCACTTTTTCCAGAATATAACTTCCCTTGGTATCAGCTATATTACTGTATCAGATAAGGGGAATGATTTTATTGATTATGAATTTTTCAAATGCCGGGAATGTGAAAACACCACAACTTATCTAAAACATATAAAATTTGAAAACCCCATAAAAATTCTTGTGGACGGAAAAACATCCCAGGCCGTGCTTATGCCCTATGAAAAGGAAGACCAGGATGATATCATGGATGATATTCCCATCACTGATTCCTGATAACAAGGGGTGTCTGGCAATTTAACAAGGGAGTTGCAATGAAGATTTTAATTGTCGATGATGAAAATGTTTCCAGAAAAATATTACTGAAGAAAATGGAACTCATTGGCGAATGCACGGCTGTTGATGACAGCCTTTATGCCCTGGAATTATTTAATAATGCAGTAAAGACCAAAAAACCGTTTAACCTTGTCACTCTGGATGTGTCCATGCCTAAAATGGATGGCAGAAAATTGCTGAGTACGATCCGTAAAACAGAAAGAAAAATGAAAACCCCCAGGGAAGACAGGGTTAAGATTATTATGGTTACTTCAAGGATGAACGTATCCACCATAAAAGAGTGTATTAAGCTTGGGTGCAACGGGTATATTTCAAAGCCGGTTAACAAATATCAATTGCTTGAAAATTTAAGCCGGATGGGGTTGGCCCAGCCCCCGGAAATTCAAAAGGATGATAAAAAGACACATTCCAGGATTGTAGCAAAGATTATTAAACGGTTTTATAAAGGGCAAATCAAGCTGCCGGTATTGCCTAAAATTGTTGAAGAAGCAAAGTTGTTATTAGAGGGTCAGGAGCCGTCCATTGAGGATCTGGCAAAAATTATTCAAAAGGATATTCTTATAACCAGTAAACTTATCGCCATTGCAAATTCCCCACTGTACAGGGGTGTTGATAATGCGGTAAATTTGAATGCAGGCCTGCTCAGGCTGGGGATGGAAGCTTCCCAGGGACTTATATCCACCATTGTTACAAAGGATCTTTTTAAATCGGATAATAAGGTATTGAATGGCCTGCTTGAAAAACTCTGGATGCATTCGTTTGCCTGCGGCTGCCTGGGAAAGCGTATTGCACAGCAATTGGGTATGCCAAATGCCGAAAGCGTTTTTTTAATGGGTATTGTTCATGATATAGGCAAGATGCTGCTGATAAAAGCAATTGTGGATATGAATCCCGAAGAAACCTTTGAAGATGGTGAGATGCTTGTTGCCATCCATGAAATCCATACGACATTTGGTGCTGCGGTTCTTAAAAAAATGAGGTTTTCAAAAGAATTTATCCATGTTGCGGAATTTCATCATTGGAATGATTTTTCCAAAGATGATGCAAAAGAGCTTCTTATTATTCATCTTTCAGATTACCTGGCAAATAAAATCGGGTTTGGTTTTTTTGATGCTTATCAAAACTATGATAAACCAGGATCAGATTTCAAGAAAAACCTGGAAAATCTTAATTTTTTAAAGCAGTTAAATCTTGAAACAGGCAAAATCATGGAAATAGCAGATGAAATTAAGATACTTGTAAAGGATTCTGCCCATGCATTCTAATCCTCTACATAGCGGGGATATGTTGTTTTAGCATTCCAGGCAGCAAAAGCAGGCTGGTACTTTCATTGATTGCCGTCCTTTTTGCTTTTTGCATTGAACCTCAGCATCATTAAAAGCCCTGATGCGGTAAGGCTTATGAGAAGTCCGTACCAGACCCCGTAAATGCCCATGTTGAGCTTGAATGCCAGAAAATACCCTGAAGGAAGCCCTATCAGCCAATATGCGGCAAGGGTTATCAGGGTCGGGATTTTCATGTCCGTCATTCCTCTTAAAATACCAAGGCCCACTGCCTGGGTCCCGTCGGATACCTGGAAAAAGGCAACAATCACTAAAAGGGCCGAGCTAATATCAATGACCTCTTTTTCAGAAATATACAGGGTGGGTAAAAAAGACCTGAACAGTATGAAAACAAGTCCTGCTAATGCCATAAACCCGGCGCATAAAAGCGTGGCGGAAAATCCGGCAATCCTTGCCCCTTGAATATCCTTTCTTCCGATGGCATTGCTGACCCGGATGGTTGCGGCAGAAGAGATTCCCATGGCAACCATGAATGAAATGGAGGCAAGGTTTAATGCAATCTGGTGGGCGGCAAGGGCATCGGTTCCCATCCACCCGACCATGACAGACGAGGCTGCAAAAGCGCTGACTTCAAAAAAATATTGAAACCCGGCCGGAATGCCGATGGCTAAAAGACGCTTTATCATGGAAAAATCAATTTTCCTGTAATTCAAGGTGGGGTCAAAGCGTTTCATTTTTGGAGATTTACCAATAACAATCATAAGGGTTGCCGCCATGAACATCCTGGAACTGAAGGTTGCAATACCTGCACCTGTAAGGCCAAGAGGTGTTACCCCGAGATGGCCGTATATGAATATCCAGTTAGCCAGGATATTAACGATGTTAGCCAGGAGCATGATAATCATGGCAGGTTTTAAAAAACTTACCCCTTCTGCAAACTGGCGATAGCTTTGAAACAGCATTAAAGGCAGCATGGAAAATCCCAATACCTTCATGTAAAGGGATGCCGGCCCGACAATTTCAATCGGCTGGTCAAGGTATTGAATACAATATGAAAAAAAAACAGTGATACCGCAAAGCAATATGCCGGAAAAAAGGTTTACGATAATTCCCTGGCGTAAAACAATTCCGCATTCCCTGTCATTGCCAGACCCGCAGGCAATGGCGGTAAGAGGGGTCACAGCCATTGTAAGTCCGAATCCCACAACCATGACAAGGGTGAACATTGCATTGGCTATGGATGCGGCAGCAAGCGCCCCGGCACCAACTTTACCCACCATAATATTATCCACAACCGACATCATCATTTGCCCAAGCTGCCCCACAACAATGGGAAGAGACAAAACCATGGTTTTCTTTATTTCAGTTTTAAGCATTTATTATCATCAAAGGCCAGTTATTAAAATACAAGGGTTGGATTAGATATTAAATCAGCCGGGAAATCAATAAAAAATTTTATCCGTATCTAATTTAAAATATGTTTTAGTTGTATTGTGTTGACCATCTTTTTGAATTCATATACTTCTTAAGTTAAGATTCAATTAAAAATCACAGGTTGAATATTATGAAGAAAGTCAATGTTTATAAGATCAAGCCTGGAATGATCCTTGGGCGGGATGTCAAAAACAGGGATGGACGGCTCCTGTTCTTAAAAGATCTGAAACTTGCACAAAAAGAAATCCGTACCCTTAAGATGTGGGGAATCCCGGAAATATTTATTCAAATTGAATCTCAAAAAGAGGAGCAAACAGAAACCGGCAGTAAATTAAAGGACAATAAGAGGACAAGGCAATTCCTTGACAACTGGTTCGGCAACAACGATCTTAAGAGTCCTGTAATTGAAATGCTCTATGATATTTGCCTTTCCAGGTTAAAAAATAATCAATTCGAGATTCCTTCTTTTTTTGAAAAAAAAGACGATCCAGCAAAATTGCAGCCCGGAAAAAAGATTAAACCTGTTAAAAATATTCAACGTCTGCTGGAAGACAAGCTAAAACTCCCGTCACTTCCGACAATTTTTTCTGAAATCAATGAAGCTGTTCAAAGTCCAAAATGCTCAGGCAAGGATATCGCTGCTATCGTCAGCAAAGATACAAGCTTGAGCGCAACGCTTTTAAAAATTGTCAACAGTGCCTATTACGGGCTGGGTGAAAAAGTGGAGTCCTTGAATTATGCAGCCATGGCACTTGGAACAAGGCAGGTAAGCTCTCTTGCCCTTGGCATTACGGTAATTAATTATTTTAAGGGGATATCAGACCAGCGTATTAATATGCAGTCTTTCTGGCGCCACAGTATTGCATGCGGGATTGCTGCGAAAACTCTTGCAGCACATGTGAAGGGTGCTGTGCCGGACCGGGTGTTTATAGGCGGACTGCTCCATGATATAGGCCGCCTGATTTTTTTAAATATCTATCCTGCCGAGTTTAACGCCTTGTTGAACAAGTCTCAAATACTTGGTGCGTTTTTATACCAGGTTGAACCCGAATGCTTTGGAATGGACCATGCCCGGTTTGGAAGTCTTCTTGCAAAAACCTGGAATTTTTCCGGCAAGATATCCAGGCTTATACATCACCACCATGATGATTTTAAAAAAGAGCCGCCCAGGGAAGTGGCAATTGTGTATTTTGCGAATTGGCTGGTAAATGCCATCGGGATAGGCTCCTCCGGTGAAAATGGACTGCCGCCAATGAATATCAACGCCTGGAAAGTTTTAGACATGCCGGAAACCATGCTGGAATCCATTGTTAAACAGATTGACCGGCAAATTGTGGAAGCAGTAAAATTTTTTTATGAATAAACTAAATGAAATAGATATGGAAAAGAGGTTGGCCTACCTGGAGCAGGCCAATCTTTTTAAGATGATGGCCCTGGACCTGACAAAAGAATTGGGAGAGTTCAATTCCAGTATCAACAGGCTTGAGAATCCTGGCATTGTTTTTGAAAAATGCAATGCCAGGGCAAGGCAGATCGTCGGGTTTAAACAAATAGCCTTTTTCCTCGTGGATGAAGACAATTCTGATTTTCATCTCACAAGATGCTATCCTGAAACAGGTAAAGACAAGATCGAGAAAGAAATTGATGTGTTGATAGAAGACGGGACTTTTTCACGGGCAGTACTTGAAAAGAAACCTGTCACAGCCTATTCAAAGGATTTCAACCATCAATTGCTGCTCCATGTGCTGGCAACGGTTTCCCGGGTCCGGGGTATGTTTGCGGGTGTATTGGAGAAAAAGTCAAAACATATACCGGAAGCCTCTTTTGAGCTATTATCCATATTGATGGCACATTGTGCAAATACTTTGGAAAGCTTTGAGTTATATTACCAGCTTAGAACTTCAAACAGGTGCCTTAAAGACAAGGTAAACGAGCTTGCTGTTTCAGAATCCTGCCTGAAACGCGAAATAAAGGAGCACAGGAAAACCGAGACCGCTTTAAAATCAAGTGAGAAACTCTATAGACTGCTTACCGAAACTGCCAGTGAAATCATCATCATGGTTTCAGATAATGGTCAAATCCTGTATTTGAATCAATCTGCTCAAAAGGCCTGCGGATATTCGAAAAAGGCTGTGGAAGCCATGAGTATTAAAGATTTGATTGATGATTTTGACAATATTATGGCAGACCATGCCCACAGTTATTCAAATACCCACGATGCAAAGCTTTTATCCAGATGCGGGGATAAAATTTCAATGGAAATAAACATAGAGTCCATTCCAAATAAAGGCGCGCCACCCGGGATTTTAATTGTGGGCAGGGACATTTCAGAAAGGCTGAACTCGGAAAAGGAAAAAAAATTCCTGGAAGAAAAACTGTGGCAGTCCCAGAAAATGGAATCCATTGGAATACTGGCAGGCGGCATTGCCCATGATTTTAATAATATTTTAAGTGTTATTGTCAATTATTCTTCTTTGTCACTTTCCTGCCTGCCCAAAGAAAGCCCGGTTTACAGCCATTTGGAAAAAGTGCAGACAGCCTCGAACAGAGCGGTTGACCTGGCAAGAAAACTTTATACCATTGGCAGGAAAGACGATCACAAGAAACATATCATCGACATGGTATCCACAATCAATGAAACCATTGATTTATTAAGATCATCCCTGGGAAAAGGCATTGAGATCAAAACCGGTTTTGAAAAGACCGGGATGCATGTTTTAGCTGAAGAAACAAGAATCCAGCAGATAATCATGAACCTTATAACAAATGCCGCCCATGCAATTGCTGATAGAAAAGGGATCATTACAGTTTGCGCTTCTAAAACCCGTGTTCTTGCGGAAAAACCTATTTCATCCCTGGACCTGGCACCTGGAAAATATATTGAGCTTTGTATTTCAGATAATGGCCCTGGCATTGATACCAATATTTTGCAACACGTGTTTGAACCTTATTTTTCAACAAAAAAAGGCAAAGATAATTCAGGCCTTGGCCTTGCCGTTGTCCACGGGATTGTTAAAAATTATCATGGAGCCATTGATATCAGAACCAAAATGGGACAAGGCACATCCTTTCATATTTACCTGCCGGAAGCCTTATTTTGATTTTAAAAAGATTTGTTTATTGAACAAGGGCTTTGATCTCATGGATAACTTCTTCGCAGGCTTTTATACCCCTTTGCATCAGCACCTCTCCTTTATGGAAGTCGTCCCATGCAAATCCCTGGACATCAGGGTAGATGACAATATCGGATTTTTTGGCAAAGCCACTGGTGGCTCTTCCATGGACAATACTGATCGTTCTGGAAATCACTCCCATAATACCAGGAACCCTGGTTCTGTCTTTTGGATGTGAGCCAGGGCTTTCCACGCAGACTGCAATAACCTTGTCAGCGCCCTTTTGTTCCAGTATACTTACGGGTACAGGGTTTAAAAGGCCGCCATCAACCATCCACCGCCCCTGGTATTTGAACGGGGTGAATACAGCCGGTAAAGAAAGGCTGGATCTTACCGCCTTTGAAACATCACCTGTTTCAAAGAGGATTTCTTCTCCTTTCATTATGTCAACACCCACAAGGTAGGTTGGAATTACAAGATCCATGAAATCAGCATGATCAATTGCTGTTGCAACAAGATTCATGGCTTTTCTCCCCTTTAAAAAACCTCTGAAGGGAAGGGTATAATCAAATATTTTTTTTCTTGCCAGGGCCCGTGTAGGGAAAAGATCAATAGTATATTTTTTTAAATGGTCCACTGATCCCCTGGCGGCGAAAATTGCACCCACAAGTGCCCCCATGCTTGTGCCCGCGATCATGTCAATATGTATTCCCTGGTCTTCCAAGACCTTTAATACTCCGATATGAGACCATCCCCTTGCAGCGCCGGCACCAAGGGCAAGTCCGATTCTTACACCTGCAATTTCCCTGGCCACTGCCCTTGGCCCTTTAACCGGGAATCTTTTTTCAGTATCAATCTGATCATTTAAGGCTTTGTCAGACCTGTCCACCCATATTTGAGGGATTTCGGAAAGGCTGAGTTCTCTTTTTAAGTCTTCTCTTGCAATTCCATATGAACCGCAAAGATGGCTGACCCCGACACGGACCCTGTCTAAACCCGTACCTGCCTGTGTTTCAATTGCACAAAGTTTTTGTTTTACATCCCTTAAAGCTTTTCTTGTGTTGTTAATCAGCAAAAGATTTTTATCGCACAGCCTTACAGCCTGCTGTTCAAGGTTTTTAAAATGGTGTGCAAGGCTGAAAATAACGATATCATAACGGTATTTAAAACTTTCCATTAAAAGAGGCAACACCGGGACAAGTTTTTCATTAAACCCTTTATTAACCTGTAATACCTGGAATCCTGACTCATGGTAAAACCATTTAAAATCGCCGGGTTTATATGTGTCTGGCGGTAACAGGCCAAAAAGGCTTTCATCAGGGCAGGGAATGATGGAAAGGCCGAATCTCTGCATAACGCTTTCAAGCTCAAGATGCGGTTCAACAACCAGGACTCTTTTTTTTGACTCTGTTGAAATATGGAATGACATTGAATACAGAAAATGGGAAAGACCAAGGTCAGGATCAGTGGCGGAAATAGTGTAGAAAATTGATTTTGGTTGAATTTCCCTGAATTTAAAGCCGGATGACAAACGCCTGGCATAAAGCCTGCTCAGGAACAGGCCGATATGCCTGTTTTTTGATATCAGGTTTTCAAAGTCTTTTTTTTTCAGGTAAAAGAGGGTTGCATCCAGGGTCACTTTTACACTTGCGTTCCTTGGAAGGTCAGACAGCAAGGCCATTTCACCAAAAAAATCTCCTCTTCCAAGTTCGGTTTGGAAATTTTTTTCCTCTCTTTTCCCCGAATAAATTATGACGGCACCTGAGCGGATAATATACATTGAATCGCTGAAATCACCCTGGCTGAAAATAATGGAATCCTTTTTAAATTCCGAGAAATGGAAGCAGGATGCGATTTCAATGATTTGCGGGCCAGGAATGGAAGAAAATAAAGGGACTTGTTTTAAAAAATGTTCAAGGTCTGTATGCTGGTCAGAAACCTTCATGGTTTAAGGTTTAACCTGTATAAAGGGTCGCCGACAAGGACCATTTTCCAGGAAAGGTAAGGGACGCTTATTATATAAGATTCCGCCAGGGTCAGGTATCCTTCCGTGAGGAAACTAAAGAAAATTTCCGGCACCGGGAATGCTTGAACATAAGGTTCTCCGACAGGGCCGATGGTTGCGGCAATTCCATTATCCAGCATTTTTTTGCACCAGACCTGGCTGCCCGGGGTTTTTAGTGTTGTGCATTCCGAACTTGCAATATGGTATCCCACAGATCCTTTTTGCCAGGTAAAAGCGTCAATATATTTAGCAAGGCTGTACCAGCCGCAATAAAGTGCTGTATCAGGGCTTTCTCCTCTTTGGAACAAGGTTTGATCATCATTCAGGACAACGGATATCCTTTTTTGTTTTGAAAGCAATTGCGCTGCAAGGTGAATTGATTTGTCGTAAAAGGCATAGCCGGATACCTTTTTGGTTCCGGGATCTTTCCATCTGGCATCAAAATAGGCTTTTCCCTTTAAGCCTGTTTTTTCAGCTTCAATGCTGTCTTCAATGATTCTTTTTACAATGGTTTCGTCAGCACCGTCAAGCCGGCTTGTCATTAAAACTTCAGATCGCCTTACATTAAGTTTCTGGTTTCGAAAGCCCAGGTAGTACGGATTTGGCATCCACATGTTAAGGTTATATTTTTTCTTTTTTACCAGGGTTAATTCAGAGTCAAAAGAGGCAATCTTGTCAATTGATCTCAAATATTTTGAAATTGCTCTTTTCAGGCTGGATAATTCCTTTTGTTTTTCCTGTTTTATTTTTAAATCAATGATTTCTCCACTGTTTAATTTATCTTCCAGAGCTTTTTTTTTTGCTTTCATCCGGTTAATTTTTTTTTGTTCCATCAATGTTTTTCCCGGGGATGAAATTCTTAAAGGAAGCCCGAACATGGTAACTATAGCCCTGATCTGTTTGTTCCGGTCAAGAAATCTTCTTATTGGCGGCAAGGCTTTTTTCTCATATTCTTCCCTTGTACATGTCTCTTTGTCCGTCATAAACAATAAAACAAGGTTGTTTTTGGGAATCTGCCGTTTTTTCATGTAAAATTCAGCAAGCCCTTTGCTTTTTGCCGCATTTAAGTTTGCGATCACAAGAACCTCATCCGGGTCAAGGGCATATGCCCTTGAGCAGACAAGAAAACCAAAGAATACAAGAAGAATATATTTTAAATTTTGATTAGTTATTACGCACATATCAGAAAAACAGTCCCTGTTTATTGTTGTTAAATTTTATTTTATGTTAAAGAAAATTATTTATAATAATTATACTTTAATTGAACGGTTTTTCAAGGTCAAGCATTGAACATATCTTCTGTTTCAAATTTGATTGCTGATTAATTTTAAACCGTCAAGAGTGAGGGATTGCTCCACTTTTTCAATGGTTTTGGAAACCTTTGATATCAATGGTGCAAGCCCGCCCGTGGCAAGGATTTTGGGCGTGCTGCCCATTTCTTTTGCCATTCTTTCGACCATCCCGTCCACCATGGCGGCATTTCCGTGAATAATGCCGGATTTAATGCTTTCAATGGTGTCTTTTCCTATGACTTTTTCAGGTGCCTTGAATATTTCCACCCTGGGCAGCCTGGATGCTTTCCGGAAAAGAGCGTCACAGGCAATCATGATACCAGGTACAATTGCGCCGCCCAGGTATTCTCCTTTTTCCGAGATGACATCAAAAGTTGTTGCAGTTCCAAAATCAATAATGATGAGAGATGTTTTATATTTATCGTAGGCTGCCACGGCATTGACGATCCTGTCTGCCCCCACTTCATTCGGGTTGTTATAAAGAATGGGCATAAGCTTTTTTACAGAATCAGGATTTATCCATAAGGGTGTTAAATCAAGATATCTCCGGCAGAACGCATCCAGAATGGGAACTGCTGAGGGAACCACTGAGGAGATAATGGTTTTTTTAATTCTGGTACGGCTAAGACCTTTATCTGAAAAAAGCGCGTTGACAAGTATATTGAATTCATCGGCCGTTGTGTCCCGGATCGTTCGAATCCGCCAGTCATGCTTAAGTGTGTCGTTGTCATAAATACCGATAACAGTATTAGTATTTCCAACATCAATGACAAGAAGCATAAAAATCCCCCTTTATTCTATTTTTACGGTAAACACTTGCGGGTCGGCATCAGTCATCATAAGGCCTACGGGTATGTTAATATAGGCATGCCTTGCATATACACCAGGTAAAAGTCCCTTCATGTCTATAAATGAATATATCCGGTCCATAATTTTTTTATTGCTTAATGTTTCAAAGGGGCCTTTAACCATGATACTGATTTTTGAGGGTTCAATATTGACCCTGGACGAGGTATTCCAGACCTGGATAGGAATATTTTCAACCTTTTTTGAAACAAGCTGCTGCCGAACCGGCACGGTTACAATGATAATACGGTTTGAAGATGAAATAATTGACGGCTTTTCCAGGTCCAGGGGGATCTTTTTTTTGAATGTTTCATTGACATTTGTAAGATCAATCGGTTTGGTCTTTAATTCCCTGATTGACTGAATCATGGGAAAGGCACCTGTCAATTCTACACGGGCAGGCTTAGTGGCAGCCTCCAGTGCAATATAGCCTTTGGCAGGTTTCCCGATATAGGGAACAGTAATCTTAAAAATTTTTTTTATTTTTTTTTCAAGCCGAACTCTGAGATAAGAAGGATTGATACTCAGGATTTTTATGGCAGGGTCCATGGGAATCCGTTTTTCTTCCACAGGGATCAAATACGTGCCGGGTTCAATAGAGTCGGAAGCGCCGGCAGGGTCGAACTCAAGATCAGTATAAAGGTCAACAGGATAACGAAAATTTTCCTTGTTTATAAATTCCATCAACTTCGGGTCAGCCTGTATTTTTATTTCTATTTTATCTGTGTGAAAATCAGTTAAGACCATGTTTGCAGGTACATTGGAAAAGTCCACAGGAAGCAGCAGGTCCGTTTCCACAGGCTCTGTGGTACAACCTGGAAAATAAAAAAGAACAAGTGTGAGAAGGACGATAAAAAGGTTGAAAAAAGGCTTATGCATTCCTGATCGAATCTATGATACGGGTAAATGATTTTACTTTTTCAACATCATGGACCCTTACAATATGGGCTCCGTTCAAGATGGAGGCTGCAACAGCCGCCAATGTGCCATATTCTGTCCTGATATTGTCCGGTCCAACAGGGGTGTTTCCCTTTTTTGACAGGATATTTTGAATAAACGACTTTCTTGAAGGCCCGATAAGAACAGGGAAACCAAGTGAGGTAATCTTGTCAAGATACTTGATGAGAACCAGGTTATGTTCAACAGTTTTTCCAAAACCTATTCCGGGATCAAGTATGATATTTTTCTTTTGAACGCCTTTTTTAACGGCATATGCCGCCCTTGAACCAAGATAGTTTGTGATTTCAAGCATTAAATCATCGTAATCAGGATCCACCTGCATGGTTTCAGGGGTTCCTTTCATGTGCATCAGTACGACCGGTGCATTTTTTTTAGCAGCAAGAACAGCCATGGCAGGGTCTTTTTCAAAAGCAGATATATCATTTATAATGGCAGCCCCTGCATTGAGGGCTTCTTTTGCCACGCCTGACTTTACCGTATCAATGGAAATCGGCACATCAATTTGTTTTGACAGGGTTTCTATGACCGGTATTACCCGGTCAAGTTCTTCCTGCTCTGAAACAGGTGTGGCAAAGGGTCTTGAGGATTCTCCTCCAATATCAAGGATATGGGCTCCGTCTTCAACTAATTTGATTCCCTGTCTTACCGCAGTTTCAAAAGTGTTGAATTTTCCACCGTCGGAAAAAGAATCCGGAGTTGCATTTAAAATTCCCATAATGCATGTTCCGGAACCCAGTTCAAGGCGGAATCCGTCAAATTCAAGTGTGAATGGTTTCATGATATATCTGTATCGTCAGAATCATCATCATTGGAGGTGTCACTGGTATCAGGGTCTTTAGCCCGGTCAACAACCTCAATGTCTTCTTTGTCATCTTCCAAAGGCTTTTCTTCAGGATCTTCCGGTTCAACAGGTTGTTCTGGCGGTGAGTATACATTCTTTTTCCCGAAGAAATCAAAATCAGGCCGTACAGAGGCAATCAGGTCATCCAGTTCCGGTCCTAAGACCGTTTCTTTTTCAATAAGCAGATCGGTTAACGCGTGAAGGATATCCGTATTTTTATCAAGAATTTTTCTGGCAGTATCATATGCCCGTTCAACAATAAGGGCAACTTCTGTATCAATTTTTCTTGCAGTGTCTTCTGAATAGGCTTTGGCCTGTGTCATTTCCCGGCCGATAAAAATGTTTTCATCATGGTTTTCATAAGAAAGGGGTGCCAGGTTATCACTCATTCCAAAAGTCCTGATCATGCTGTTGGCAAGCTTTGTAGCCTGTTTTATGTCATTGGATGCACCAGTGGAGATTCGTTTGAAAATAATTTCTTCAGCCACCCTGCCGCCAAATGCAATAGCAAGCTCATTTTCAAGCTGGTCCTTATATTTGAAATCTCCTTCTTCCGGCAGGAACCACGTAACACCGGCAGCCCTGCCTCTTGGGATAATCGTAATCTTATTTACGGTATCTGTATTTGGCAGGAACCTTGCCACAAGGGCATGTCCCCCCTCGTGATAGGCAGTTGTCCTCTTTTCTTCTTCCTTAATGACCTTGGATTTTCTCTCAAGACCCATATACACCTTGTCTTTTGAATCTTCAAAATCTTTCATGCTAAGTTTATCATGGTCACGCTTTGCTGCCAGGAGCGCTGCTTCGTTTACAAGATTTTCAAGGTCGGCACCTGAAAATCCGGGTGTGCCTTTGGCAAGTACCACCGGATCAACATCTTTGGCTAGGGGGGTTTTTTTCATGTGAACCCTTAAAATACCTTCCCGGCCTTTAATGTCAGGCATATCAACCATGACCTGGCGGTCAAACCGCCCAGGGCGAAGCAGGGCAGGGTCAAGAACATCTGCCCGGTTGGTGGCTGCCATCAGGATCACCCCTTCATTGGATTCAAATCCGTCCATTTCAACAAGAAGCTGGTTCAGGGTCTGTTCCCTTTCATCATGTCCCCCGCCAAGGCCTGCACCTCTCTGCCGTCCAACCGCATCAATTTCATCAATAAATATAATACAGGGCGCATTTTTTTTACCCTGGGCAAAGAGATCTCTTACCCTTGAAGCCCCGACACCCACAAACATTTCAACAAAATCAGACCCGCTTATGGTAAAAAACGGTACCCCGGCCTCGCCTGCAACCGCTCTTGAAAGAAGGGTCTTGCCAGTTCCCGGATTCCCCACGAGCAATACCCCTTTAGGGATACGTCCGCCAAGCCTTGTATATTTTGAAGGGTTTTTTAAAAAGTCCACTACTTCGGTCAATTCTTCTTTTGCTTCATCAATCCCCTGTACATTGGCAAAGGTGACTTTTTCTTTCTTGTCATCCAAAAGCCTTGCCCTGCTCTTTCCGAAAGAAAGGGCTTTGCCTCCGCCTGCACCTCCCTGCATCTGGCGCATAAAAAAGATCCACACGCCGATTAAGACAATCATGGGCAGCCAGGAAACAACCAGGGACATGAACCAGGAGTTTTCAGCCGGCGGTTTTGCTTTTATGGCAACCCCGTTGGTACGCAGGATGCTGATTAACTCCCCGTCTGCCGGTGCAAAACTTTTATACCTGCCACCATTGCTGTCGGTCAGGTATAAATTCTGGCCCTGGATCACAACGTTCTTGACACGGCCGGTTTTAACCATGGAGATAAATTCTGAATACCCGATATCTGTCTGGCCTGCCTGCTGCTGGTTGAATATATTGTAGAGCATGATCATCATAAGAACAATTACCAGCCACAGGGAAATATTTTTATAAAATTGATTCAAGGTTTTTCCTTTCTTTGTTTAATCAACCAAAACACTGTTCAGCCATAAGCCCGGCCGGTTTTGCTCCTTTTGCCCGCCCTTGTGACCGAATAATTTTTTTGTTCTTTAAAAACTAACTAATATATAAACATGAAATCCGAATATACAAGAAAAAGTTTCAGCTTTATTTGTCTTACTTTTCCTTTGCCATCTGCCTTAATTGCTTCTCTTTTTTGCCGATTTCCCGCAATGGTTTTTCTTCTTTTTTAATCAAAATAACGTCCTTGTTTTTATATATCCTGATCCGGTCGGGAAGATCCAGGCTCATGCCGGAAGATTGATTAAAACAAAATTTTACAATATCATTTATATGGGCAAGGGTGATACGCTTTAAATCCTTTTTAACTGTTTTTATGCCCTTTCGAAATAAGCGGTTTAAAACAGCCGGATGGAGGTTTGATAACCTGGTTTTTGAAAATGCAACAAAACACCTGTCTTTTTTGACCACACAGTTTTTAAATTGCATTTGAGTTTCATTGTCCAGGAATTCTTCTTCCTTTTTTAAAATATTGCTCAGCCTGTCCAGGCCGTCAATAATTTCAGGATTGTATTCTGCCTTAAGAAGAGGGATCAGCCGGTTTCTTATATTATTTCTCAAATAGGTCATATCCTTGTTTGAAGAATCAAATACATATGGCTGGCCTTTAATTTTTAAAAAATCAAGGATCTCATTTTTTGTGAGCCGGATCAGGGGTCTTATATACAGGCCGCCCCTGATGGGGGGAATACCTGAAAGCCCTTTGGGGCCGGTCCCCCTTAAAAGATTCATCAATACAAGTTCGGCATTGTCGTCCTTGTTATGCCCGGTTGCAATTTTTGAATATCCGTGGTTTGCAGCTGTTAGTTCAAAAAAACCATACCTGGCCTGCCTGCCTGCTTCTTCAATGGAAAGCCTGTGTTTCCCGGCAAGGGCCTTTACATTTTTTCTCTCACTGTGGAACGGAAGGGCAAGTTTTCCGGCAAGTTTTTTTACAAAGGTTTCATCCCTTAAGGATTCCCCGGCCCGGAGCATGTGGTTTAAGTGGGCGATTCCCAGTGTTATGTTATATTTTTCTTTCAGGGCCAGCAGTGCCAGTAAAAGGGAAACAGAATCCGGGCCGCCTGATACCGCTGCAAGTACTTTGTCCTCTTTCTCAATCATCTTGAAATCAAAGACGGTTTCTGCAATAATTTTAATGAAATGTTTTTTTTTGGTTTTTTTGTCGCTCATATCAGCAGGCAAACAGGGGATATTCTTGTTTTTTAATTAATCCGGACTGCCGGGCCCTTTCAAAAAATGCAGTGATGGAAGCTTCCCCGTCCTTTCCAATATTTTTTGAAAAATCATTGACATAGAGCCCGATATGCTGTTGGATCACATCTTCATCAAGTTCCTTTGCATAGGTTTTAATATAATCATAAGCCATGCCCGGGTTTAAAAAGGCGTGGTCAATGCTCTGCCTGATCAGTTCCTGGATATCAAAGGCAAAAGCAGGGTCAATATCACGCTTTATGGCAATACAGCCCAGCGGAATGGGCAGGGACGCAGTTTTTTCCCACCAGACACCCAGGTCTGCCTGTAATTCAAGCCCCATTGCTTGATAAACAAAACGCCCTTCATGGATGATCACGCCAAAGTCAGCCTCTTGTGCAATCACGGCCGGCATGATTTTTTCAAATGCCATGGGAATAATTACAGGATCAATACCGGCACCCTTAAAAAGATCATCCATATAAAATCTGAAAAGATGGTAAGCTGTGGTTCCAAGGCCTGGCACGGCAACCACGGGTTTTATTTTATCATCAAAGGACCGTCCGGGAAGGCTGATAATAAGCGGGCCGCAGCCTATGCCCAATGCAGCCCCGGTTCTTAACAGGGCGTATTTGTCCATGATATTGCCAAATGCAGCAAAAGACAGCTTGGTAATATCATATTTGCCTTTAAAAGCGTTTCTGTTCAGAGTCTCCACATCCTCAAGCACAATGTCAAAGGTATGCCCTTGAAGATCAATCAGGCCCCTGGCAATGCCTTTAAATATAAAGGTATCATTAGGGCAGCCTGAATATGCAAGCCGATATCTTTTATTTTCTTCCATGATGATTTAATACCAGAAGAAAACCCATAAAATCAATTTGATTTTTAATATTGACTTAACTTTACTTTTACCCTGGCATGCTTATGGTTTCAAATATTGAAATGAATTTTAAAAACAATATCATACCACGGGAAAAACCAGATGGGAAACGGCAGTTCAACGGGCTTGTCAACAGTTTTGAAAGAAAGCGTAACCAATAAAACTCCAGGGTCAAGTTCCAAAGAGCTTGACAGGATCATTGTCAAGGGTGCCAAAGAGCACAATCTCAAAAATATTGATATAGACATTCCCAAAAAAAAGATGGTTGTTTTTACAGGGGTGTCAGGGTCTGGAAAGTCAAGCCTTGCCTTTGATACGATTTTTGCAGAAGGCCAGCGCAGGTATGTTGAATCCCTCTCTTCCTATGCAAGGCAGTTTATCGGCCAGATGGAAAAGCCCAAATATGATACGATAAGAGGACTTTCCCCCACTATTGCCATTGAACAGAAAGCTGCAAGCAAGAACCCGAGATCCACTGTGGGAACCATTACGGAAATTTATGATTATTTAAGGGTGCTGTTTGCCAGGGTTGGAACCCAGTATTGCTATAAATGCGGGGAAAAAGTGGGCCGGGGGCATGCACAGAGCATGGTGTCCCAGATCCTGTCCCTGCCTTTGAATTCAAAAATCCTGATTCTTTCCCCGATTGTTGAGAATAGGAAAGGGGAGCATAAAGAAAGGCTTTTTGAGCTGAAAAAGGAAGGGTATGCAAGGGTCAGGGTGGATGGTGTGGTCCAGGAACTTGATAATGTCCAGTCCCTTGCTAAAAACAAGAAGCACCATATTGAAGTTGTGGTGGACCGCCTGCACCTTAAAAACAGCAGTAAGTTTGAAGAGCGTCTGACCGACTCTGTGGAAACTGCTTTGAAACTTGGAAACGGACAGATTATTGTCCATATGATTGGCCGTGAAGACCTGAAAATGAGTGAGGCAAGATCCTGCTGCAAGATTGCGTACCCGGAACTTACACCCCAGATTTTTTCTTTTAATTCACCTTTGGGCATGTGCCCGGACTGCAATGGTATTGGAACCCTTTTGTCCATGGATGCTGATAAGATTGTGCCGGACAGGAACCTGAGTATAAGACAGGGTGCTGTTGTCCCGTGGAAGAATTATTTTATCAAGAAACCAAGGTATCAAAATGATAATTCATGGGGAATGAGCCAGCTTAAGGCCATGGAACAGCAATGGGGCATCAATTTTGATACTCCGTGGAAAAAATTATCCAAAAAAGATAAAGACCTTCTCCTTTACGGCTCTAAAGATAAAGAAATGATAGTAAACTGGAATTCAGCCAAAATCCAGGGAGAATTTACAAGGACCCATGAAGGGCTTATCCACACCCTTATGCGGCGTTACAAAGCAACCAAGTCCGAGGGGCAGAAAAAATATTATTCCGCGTTTATGACCGCCAGCACCTGCCCTGCATGCCGGGGCAGGCGGCTGAAAAAAGAGATACTTCATGTCCACATCAATAAAAAGTCTATTATTGATGTGACAGCCATGACTGTGAAAGAAGCCTTTGAATTTGTCAACGGCCTGAGCCTGGGCGGAAATAAAAAATTGATAGCCGAAGAATTGTTAAAGGAGATATCAGACCGGCTCGGGTTCCTTGTAAATGTAGGACTTGATTACCTGTCCCTTGACAGGAGCGGGCCAACCCTTTCAGGCGGTGAGTCCCAGAGGATCAGGCTTGCCTCCCAGGTGGGGTCTGAGCTTACAGGGGTTCTTTATATCCTGGATGAGCCTTCCATCGGCCTGCACCAGAGGGATAACATTAAATTACTGCACACCCTTCATCATCTAAGGGACATCGGCAACACCCTTATCATTGTTGAACATGACCGGGAAACAATGGAAAAATCAGACTGGATCGTGGATATAGGCCCTGGTGCAGGACACCTTGGCGGTCAGATCGTGGCCCAGGGCACACCAAGTCAGATCAGGCGGAACAAGGCATCCATCACGGGTAAATTTTTAACAGGCAAAGAGCTGATAGAAATCCCGGAAAAAAGGAAAACCCATAAAACCCGGGAAAACAAATGGATCTCCATTGTCAAAGCATCAGAAAATAACTTAAAAAATATTACGGTAAAAATACCATTAGGACTGCTTGTGGCGGTTACGGGCGTATCAGGGGCGGGAAAATCAACCCTGGTTAACCAGATTCTCTTTCCTGCTCTTGCAGCAAAACTTCATGGCTCCCGAATGAATGTGGGCAGGCATGATAAAATCAGGGGCCTTTCTTATCTGGACAAAATTATAAACATTGACCAGAAGCCCATAGGCCGGACTCCCCGCAGCAACCCTGCCACTTACACAAAGGTGTTTGACCATATCCGGGATTTTTTTGCCATGCTGCCGGAATCAAAGGCACGGGGATATAAAAAGGGAAGGTACTCCTTTAATGTAAAAGGAGGCCGGTGTGAGGCCTGCCATGGTGACGGGTATATTAAAGTGGAAATGCATTTTTTAGCCGATGTATTTGTCCCCTGTGAAGTCTGCCATGGAAAAAGGTTTAACAAGGCAACCCTTGAAATCACGTATAAGGACCATTCTATTTCAGATATACTGGATCTGTCCATCATGCAGGCAAGAGAACTTTTTTCAAGCCATCCTAAAATCACCCATATACTGGATACCCTGATGGATGTGGGACTTTCCTATATCAAGCTTGGACAGGCAGCAACCACGCTTTCAGGGGGAGAAGCCCAGAGGATCAAGCTTGCCCGTGAGCTTGCCAAGAGGGACACGGGAGAAACCCTTTATATACTTGACGAGCCCACCACAGGCCTCCATTTCCAGGACGTCAGGCTTTTGCTCAAAGTCCTTTCCCGCCTGACAAAGGCCGGTAACACTGTTATAATTATCGAGCATAACATGGATGTCATTAAAACAGCAGACTGGGTTATTGATCTAGGGCCTGAGGGGGGCAACAGCGGGGGTGAAATTATTGCCCAGGGGCCTCCTGAAAAAATTGCAGAGTCGTCTAAAAGCTATACAGGCCACTTTTTAAAGGAAATTTTAGGCTGTAAAGGACAATAAGGCTGTTCCATGGTTTTTTTAAAATGGGTAATCCGTCCGTATCTTTATATTCAGTATTTTTTCCAGAAATTCACGAAGCAGGGGGCTTTTGGGGCAGATCAGGCTGTTTATATTAAAAAGCCCTGTAAAAATACCGGTAATTTTTTAAAGGACGGGTTGTTTAAATACCATGTTAAACAATTTCATGAATCCTCATGTTCGGTTGCATCCATTGTGTCTGTCGTCAACACCCTCCTTGAAAGGCAAGGCTCTTTGAACGGGACTTGTGTTACACAGCAGGACCTGCTTGAAAAGGTGAAAACAGCACACTGGAAGGAGAGGATGAGCGACAACGGCTATAAAGGGCGAAGGGGGCTTCCCCTCCATACCCTTGGCAAGGTTTTAAAAGCCAGCCTCAAGGCTTATGATATCCCATATCAATCTGTTGAAATCGTCCAGACAACAGGTGATCCTGCAAAATTGAAAAATACAAGGAAGCTGCTGCGTGACAGGCTTGAGCAGTTTGAAAAAAAGAGCAACTGCCTTATCATTTCGCATTTTGACCAGGGAAGTTTTATCAAGGACCTGCACATCCCTCATATTTCCCCTGTGGGCGGGTTTGACCCTGTATCAGGAAGGGTGACCCTTCTTGATGTTGACTCAACCCAGGCCTGGCCCTATCAAGTATCCTTTGACACTTTCTACAAAGGGTTATCATATAATTACAATTTTATATTCCGTAAGTTCGGGTATGCTGAAGGCGGGTATGTTTGTTTGACATTATATGCTAAGTTATAGCATATAAATGGATCTGCCCTGACAACATGGAACGAATTGAGAATTTTAAAAAAAATTAAGAGGTTACGGGTTTATGAAAATAATTCATACCTCGGACTGGCATATCGGCCGGTCCCTCTATGGCAGGAAAAGATATGATGAATTTGCAGCATTTCTCGACTGGCTGTTGGAGCTTATCAAAAATGAGAGTATTGACGCCCTCCTGGTTGCAGGTGATATTTTTGATACCACCACGCCGGGTAACCGGGCCCAGGAGCTTTATTACAGGTTTCTCGGCAATGCTTCCGCATCGGGTTGCCATCAGGTTGTGATCATCGGGGGCAATCATGATTCTCCTTCTTTCCTGAATGCGCCAAAAGAACTTCTTAAAGCTTTGAACGTCAATGTTATAGGTTCTGCTGCGGAAAATCCTGAGGATGAGATTATACTTCTTAAAGACCATTCAGGTGTTCCAAAGGCTATAGTGTGCGCTGTTCCTTATTTGCGGGACCGGGATATCAGGGCCGCAAAGGCCGGGGAAAGCCTGGAAGACAAGAATCAAAATCTTGTTGACGGCGTACGGGGGCATTATGCTGAAGTATGTGCGCTTGCCGGAGAGAAACAGAAAAAATATGATAATATCCCGATAATTGGAATGGGGCATCTTTTTACGGCCGGGGGCAAAATAGTCGAAGGGGATGGAGTAAGAGAACTTTACGTGGGCTCGCTTGCCCATGTTGGAAAAGATATTTTCCCAGTGTGCATGGAGTATCTTGCATTGGGGCACCTGCACGTTCCCCAGGAGGTTGGAAAGTCAGGGCATATAAGGTATGCTGGCTCACCTGTACCCATGGGGTTTGGAGAAGCAAAACAAAAAAAAAGTGTTGTAGAGATTTTGCTTGCAGACACTGGCAACCCGCTTGAAATAAAATTACATACTATTCCGTGCCTTCAGGCCCTGGAAAGAATATCCGGCGGGGTGGATGAGATTATAAGCAAGATAGTTGATCTTAAGTCCAAAGGCAGCCACGCATGGCTGGAGATTGAATATACAGGGGATAAAATTGCCGCAAATTTAAGATGGCTGATTGATGAGGCAGTTGCCGGCAGCGGTATGGAAGTTCTTAGAATAAAAAACAAACGTGTTATTGAACGGGTAACCAAGTGGATTTGTGAAAACGATACCCTGGATGACCTTGATGAAACCGATGTTTTTAACCGTCTGCTTGACACATATGAGGTGGCAGCGGACGAGAGACCGTCTCTTAAACAGGCCTACCAGGAGATCATCACTCTTCTCCACGAGGAAGATATAAATGCGGAATAAAGGGACGAGTCATGAGGATTCTTGAGCTGAGATTTAAAAATCTTAATTCACTTTACGGTGAGTGGAGTATTGATTTTACAACACCGGGATATGTTTTTGACGGGATATTTGCCATTACAGGCCCGACCGGGGCCGGCAAGTCAACTATTCTGGATGCTGTCTGCCTTGCTCTTTACGGAAGAACTCCGCGCTTGAAATCCATTACCAAAACCAGCAATGAGATCATGTCCAGGCAGACCGGGGAGTGCTTTGCAGAAGTAACCTTTGAAACCATGGATAAAAAACTGCGGTCCCACTGGAGCCAGCAAAAGGCCTGGAAAAAGGCTGATGGTAAGCTTGGTGATTCAAGGCATGAGATATCAGATGCTGTCACCGGGCGGATTATAGAGTCGAAAAAACGGGATGTTGCACTCAGGGTTGAAAAGGAAACAGGAATGGATTTTGACAGGTTTACCCGTTCAATGCTGCTTGCTCAAGGGGGCTTTGCTGCGTTTCTTGCGGCCGTACCGGACAAAAGAGCACCCATACTTGAACAGATTACAGGCACTGGAATTTACAGCGAAATTTCAAAACAGGTCCATGAGCGCTTCCGGGACGAATCAGAAAAACTTGAATTGCTCAGGGCAGAAACTTTTGGGATAATATTTTTAAGCGATGAAGACGAAGATGCATTGATAAAGGAGATAAGCACGAAACAAAAGCTTGAAAAGGAACTTAATCAAAAAAATGAAGCTTTGGGAAAGTCCATTCTCCGGCTTGAAAAAATCAATACTCTTAAAGCAGAGCTTTCTCAAATCGATAAGGAATCTAAAGTCCTGTCAGGGCGGGTAAAGGCGTTTGAACCTGATAAAATAAAATTGGAAAATGCTTTAAAAGCAGCAGAACTGGAGGGCGAATATGCAGGTTTGCAATCCACAAGGCAGCAGCAGAAGTTTGATCTTGGAGCCCTGGCAAAAGCTCAAAACCTGGTGCCGGACCAGGAAAAATTATCAGGATTAAAAGAAATTAATTTAAAAAAAGCAAAAAAGGCCACGGCAAAAGTAAAAGAAGAACAAAGAAACGAAATCTTAAAGATCCGGGAGGTAAGAGCGCTTGATTTTCAAATTGCACAGCAAAAGTCTGCTTTGGAAACTTCAAAATCGGAATGCGGAAAGATTGAAAACAGGATTTTAGAAGAAAAAGAACAGGAAAAAAAAGCAAAGTCAGCCCTTAAGCTGACAGGGAAAAAGCTTTTTAAGGCTGAAGCCTATTTGTCTGCAAATGCCTTTGATTCCGCACTTGTTACGGAAATGACCGGGATAAAA